>NZ_DAINNI010000149.1:0-10723 GCF_036735945.1 Bradyrhizobium sp.
GTTGGTCTCGCTCGAGGAGGCCGACGCCGAGGAGAATACCGGCAAGGTCAAGGCCCAGGTTCCCGAATCGGAAGACGATATCGAGATCGACGAGACCATCGAGGACGATGACGACGACGATTCGACCTTCATTGCCGACGAGGAAGAGGGCGACGAGGACGTGACCGACATCATCGGTGATGTCGGAGGTGACGAAGAGACTTGAGATCGGCCCCGAACTGTGGTTCAGGGTCATGTCCGCACGCCGGGTTTGAGGCGCGCGATTCTAAAGGGGCCATAGCTCAGCTGGGAGAGCGCTTGCATGGCATGCAAGAGGTCGGCGGTTCGATCCCGCCTGGCTCCACCAGCCTTCGCTCGCTTCGCGAGCTACGGCTGGGCAGGCCATACCGTGCTCCATCGTAGCGAAGGGAGCGAAGGCTGCCCCGCCATAGCCCGAAGGGCGACGGCGGGCTCCATCCGCAGTTGACTCCTTGTTGTGCCGCTCCGCTAAGATTGCTCCGGGGTCGCGAACTTCTCGACGCGGCTGGGAGGCATCATGAAATACGTCTATGTCTTGGAGAGTCTCGATTGCCAGCATTTCTACGTCGGCATCACAGACGATTTACGAGCTCGGCTCGCCAAGCATAACTCGGGCGAGGTGCCGCACACTTCGAAATATGGACCTTGGCGTATAAGGACCTATGTCGCATTCAGCGATGCGGCGCTAGCGAGGGCTTTTGAGAAGTACTTGAAATCCGGCTCAGGCCGAGCCTTCGCAAAGAAGCATTTTTTGAACGCGTTACCCCGCCCCCTACTCCCCCAACACCGCATTCAACCGATCGCGCAGCGCGACGATCTCGTTCTTCATCGCGACGAGTTCGCCGACCGAGCAATCCGACGCCGCGAGAATCGATTGCGGCACGGCCCTCGCCTTTTCCTTCAGCGCCTCGCCCTTGGCCGTCAACGCGATCAGCACTTGCCGCTCGTCCAGGGTGTTGCGGGTTCGCTTGATCAGCTCGGCCGCCTCCAGCCGCTTGAGGAGCGGCGTCAGCGTGCCGGAATCCAGGAACAGCCGTTCGCCAATGTCCTTCACCGGCACGCCGTCGCGCTCCCACAGCACCAGCATGGCGAGATATTGCGGGTAGGTCAGGCCGAGCCTGTCGAGCAGCGGCTTGTACACGCGGTTGAACGCGTGTGACGCGGAATACACCGCAAAGCAGATCTGATTGTCGAGCCGCAGCGCAAAGTCCGCTGAAGTCTTCCTGGCCATCACGACCTCGTTAGCAGGCGCCGTTCGTCGCCTGACCTGGCGATCCAAGCGCTTGATTTCAATTGCATACAATCAAATTGCCCGATTCGCAATAAAATAGATTGCACACAATCTAATTGTGTGCAATTTTACAATCATCGAAACGACAAACCCAAGGGGAGACCGACATGTCCGTGAACGTGCTCTACAAGACCAGCGCCAAGGCCACCGGCGGCCGTGATGGCACCGCAAGGACCCTCGACGGCGCGCTCGACGTCAAGCTCACCACCCCGAAGGAACTCGGCGGCGGCGGTGGCGCCGGCAACAATCCCGAGCAGTTGTTCGCGGCCGGCTACGCCGCCTGCTTCATCGGCGCGATGAAGTTCGTGGCGTCCCAGGGCGGCCCCAAGGTACCGGCGGATGCGTCCGTGACCTCGACGGTCGGCATCGGCCCGCGTTCGGCCGGCGGCTTCGGCCTCGATGTCGAACTGGCGGTCTCGCTGCCCGGGGTTCCCAAGGCGGAAGCGGAAGCGCTGGTGGCGAAGGCGCACCAGGTGTGCCCCTACTCCAATGCCACGCGCGGCAACGTGGACGTGCGCCTGACCGTCGTCTGACGACCGATCCGACCGGCTCGCCGCTGATATCGGCGGGCCGCCCGCCTCCACTGGATTTCTCGATCCGCTCCGGCGGCAGCGTCATGCGCCCGTGCGCGCGACGCCATTGCCGCCGCGCCGGAAGACCGCTAGCTCAGGACGTCCATTGTCATCCTGAGCGAAGGTTTTCTCCATGAGTTCTACCGGCGCAATGACCGGGCTCCGCGTGATCGATCTGACGCGCGTGCTCGGCGGTCCCTATTGCACGCAAATCCTCGCCGACCACGGCGCCGACGTCATCAAGGTCGAACCGCCGGCCGGCGACGAGGTACGTGACTGGGGCCCTCCTTTCCACGAGGAAGACGCGGCCTATTTCGTCGGCATCAACCGCAACAAGCGCTCGGTCGGCCTCGACCTCTCTTCCGAAGGCGGGCGCGCGGTTCTCCTGAAGATGCTGGAGACCGCCGACGTCCTGATCGAGAATTTCAAGCCGGGCACGCTCGACAAATGGGGGATCGGCAACGACGTGCTGCGCGCGAAATTTCCGAAGCTGGTGCATTGCCGGATTTCCGGCTTCGGCGCCGACGGCCCGCGCGGCGGCAATCCCGGCTATGACGCGATCATCCAGGCCATGACCGGCATGATCGCCGCGACCGGCTCGCCGGAAAGCGGACCGATGCGGATCGGCGTTCCCCTCGTCGACATCACCACCGGGCTGTACGCGGCGATCGGCATCCTGATGGCGTTGTCGGAGCGGCAGCGTTCGGGACTCGGCCAGTTTCTCGAAACCACGCTGTACGAAACCGGCCTTGCGATCATGCATCCGCACACCGCGAACTATTTCATGCATGGCAAGCCGCCCTCGCTCACCGGCAACGAGCATCCGAACCTCGTTCCCTACGCGATCTTCCCGACCAAAACCGACAACATCTTCATCGGCGTCGGCAATGACGGCACCTTCCGCAAGCTCGCGAAGGAGATCGGCAAGCCCGAACTCGGTACCGATCCGCGCTTCGCGCGCAACAAGGACCGGATCGCCAACCGCGATGCATTGCGCGCCGAGCTTGCCGCCGTGTTCAGCCAGCACGAGGCCGAGCCGCTCTGCAATCGGCTGCTGGCGGCGGGCCTGCCCGCGGGCCCGGTGCAGAAGATCGACCAGGCGCTGACCAATCCGCACACGCTGCACCGCGGCGATATCGTCTCGAAGGACTGGTACAAGGGCGTCGCCTCGCCGATCCGCATGGATCGAACCAGGCCGAGCCTGCGCCGGACGCCGCCGAAATTCAGCCAGCATACCGCAGAGGTGCTGGGCGAGTTCGGCTACTCCAGGAGCGAGATCGAGGCGCTGGTCGCCAAGGGTGCGGTCTGCGGCGCCGAACGCAAGCGGTAAGGTGCGCGTGTCCCGGACGCGGTGCAGCGTGCAACGCTGCTCCGCAGAGCCGGGACCCGGCAAACCATATGCGAATCGCAATCCATGGGCCCCGGCCCTGCATGTAGCTCCTTCGCCTATTTTCCGGCTTCCCTCCGCGCACGCTTTTCCACTACCATCCTTTCGCTTATACGGTCATTCGCACGTCATCCGGCGCTGTTATCGCGCGAAACGAAGGTGACGATCTTAAACCCCGGAGGAATTTCATGGCATTTCGACAGTTCGGCGCAGCGGCGGCAGTGACGGTTGCGTTGGCGCTTGCATCGCCCGCCCACGCCGCGATCGAGATCCAGTGGTGGCACGCCATGACCGGCGGCAACAACGACATCGTCAACAAGCTCGCCGAGGAGTTCAACGCCAGCCAGTCCGATTACAAGGTCGTCCCGACCTTCAAGGGCAGCTATCCCGACACCATGAACGCCGGCATCGCCGCCTTCCGCGCCGGCACCGCGCCGCACATCATTCAGGTGTTCGAGGTCGGCACCGCCACCATGATGAGCGCGACCGGCGCCATCAAGCCGGTCTACCAGCTGATGAAGGACGCCGGCGAGCCGTTCGACCCCAAGGCCTACCTGCCCGCCATCACCGGCTACTATTCGACCTCCAAAGGCGACATGCTGTCGTTCCCCTTCAATTCCTCGTCCATGGTGATGTGGATCAACAAGGACGAGTTGAAGAAGGCCGGCGTCAACGAAATTCCCAAGACCTGGCCGGAAGTGTTCGACGCCGCCAGGAAGCTGAAGGCGGCGGGACATGCGACCTGCGGCTTCTCCAACGCCTGGGCGTCATGGGCGCATATCGAGCAGTTCTCCGCCTGGCATAACGTGCCGATCGGCAGCAAGGCCAACGGCCTCGACGGTTTCGATACCGTGCTCGAATTCAACTCGCCGCTGCATGTGAAGCATCTGCAGAACCTGATCGACCTGCAGAAGGACAAGACCTACGACTACGCCGGCCGCGACAACAAAAGCGAAAACCGCTTTGCCTCCGGCGAATGCGCGATCTTCCTGACCTCGTCGGGTTATTACGCGACCGCCAAGAGCACCGCCAAGTTCGACTTCACCTCGGCGCCGATGCCCTACTATCCGGACGTCAAGGGCGCGCCGCAGAACTCGATCATCGGCGGCGCCTCGCTGTGGGTGATGGGCGGCAAGAAGCCCGAGGAATACAAGGGCGTCGCCAAGTTCTTCACCTTCCTGTCCGCGACCGACCGCCAGGCCAGGCTGCACCAGGAGTCCGGCTATCTGCCGATCACCAAGGCGGCCTACGAGAAGACCGTCAAGGACGGCTTCTACGAGAAGAACCCGACGCTGCAGACGCCGCTGAAGGAATTGACCAACAAGGAGCCGACCGCCAACTCCCGCGGCCTGCGGTTCGGCAACATGGTGCAGATGCGCGACCTCTGGGCCGAGGAGCTCGAAGCGGCCCTTGCCGGCAAGAAGGGCGCCAAGGAAGCGCTGGACGCCGCGGTCTCGCGCGGCAATGCGATGTTGCGGACGTTCGAAAAGACGGCAAAATAACGCCGATCAAGGCTCCCTCTCGTTCCGGGAGGGAGCCCTCCCGCATCACACAGCGCGTGCCGAATGGAAAAGTCTGTCGTCTTCAATGGCAAGCTGCTGCCCTACCTGCTGCTGATACCGCAGCTCATCATCACATTCATCTTCTTCTACTGGCCGGCGAGTCAGGCGGTCTGGCAATCCTTCCTGCGCGAGGATGCCTTCGGGCTGACCTCGCAGTTCGTCGGCCTGGAAAATTACCAGACGCTGTTTGCGCAGCCGGAATATTACGCGTCGATGCTGACGACGCTGATATTTTCCTCGCTGGTCTGCGCGCTCTCGCTCTCCATCGCATTGCTGTTTGCGACCCAGGCCGACAAGAACCTGAAGGCCGCCGGCGCCTACAAGACGCTGATGATCTGGCCCTATGCGGTGGCGCCCGCGGTCGCCGGCGTGCTCTGGATATTCATGTTCCATCCCGCGCTCGGCACGCTGGCGCGGCCGTTGCGCTGGATGAATTTCGACTGGAATCCGCTTCTCAACGGCTCCCACGCCATGACCCTCGTGGTGATGGCCGCGGTGTGGAAGCAGATTTCCTATAACTTCCTGTTCTTTCTCGCGGGCCTGCAGGCGATCCCGAAGAGCGTGCTGGAGGCCGGCGCGATCGACGGTGCGGGCCCGATGCGGCGGTTCTGGACCATCACCTTCCCGCTGCTGTCGCCGACCACGTTCTTCCTGCTGGTCGTCAACGTCGTCTACGTCTTCTTCGACACGTTCGGCATCATCGACGCCGTCACCGGCGGCGGGCCGGCCGGCGCGACCACCACCATGGTCTACAAGGTGTTCGCCGACGGACGTCTCGGCGGCGATCTCGGCGGATCGGCCGCGCAGTCGGTGGTGCTGATGGTGATCGTGATCGCGCTGACCGCGGTCCAGTTCCGCTATATCGAACGCAAGGTGCAGTACTGATGGTCGAGCACCGTCCGCTCAGCGACATCATCGCCTATGCGATCCTCACCCTCGGCGTCTTCATCGTCGCGTTCCCGGTCTATCTGGCGTTCATCGCCTCCACCCATGACGCCGCGACCGTGGTCGGCGGCCACATGCCGCTGTCGGCGGGCAATCAGGTGCTGGAGAATTATTACCGCGCGGTATTCGTCGGCGGGGCGCGCACCAGCCGCGAGCCGGTCGGCACCATGCTGATGAACTCCTTCATCTCCGCGATCGGGATTGCGGTCGGCAAGATCTTCATCTCGATGCTGTCGGCCTATGCGGTGGTCTATTTCCGCTTTCCGTTCCGCAAGACCGCGTTCTGGATCATCTTCGTCACGCTGATGCTGCCGGTCGAGGTGCGCATCTACCCGACCTACAAGGTGGTCGCTGACCTCAGGATGCTCGATACCTATGCCGGGCTGATCCTGCCGCTGATCGCCTCCGCCACCGGCACGCTGCTGTTCCGGCAGTTCTTCATGACCATCCCGGAGGAACTGCTGGAGGCCTCGCGGATCGACGGCGCGGGTCCGTTTCGCTTCTTCTTCGATACGCTGTTGCCGCTGTCGATCACGACCATCGCCGCGCTGTTCGTCATCCAGTTCATCTACGGCTGGAACCAGTATCTGTGGCCGCTTTTGATCACCACGCAGGATTCGATGCAGACCATCGTCACCGGCATCAAGAAGATGCTGTACACCACCGACGAACTCGCCGAATGGCAGCTCGCGATGGCGACCGCCATCCTCGCGATGCTGCCGCCGGTCGCGGTCGTCGTGTTCATGCAGCGGCTGTTCGTGCGCGGCCTGGTCGAGACGGAGAAGTGAGCTAGCATGGCCAACGTCACCCTCCGCAACGTCCGCAAGACCTATCCGGGCGGCTTCGAGGCCATCAAGGGCATCGATTTCGACGTCGGCGACGGCCTGTTCTGCGTGCTGGTCGGCCCTTCCGGCTGCGGCAAGTCCACGCTGCTGCGCATGGTCGCGGGGCTCGAGACCATCACCGGCGGCGAGATCGACATCGGCGGGCGCGTCGTCAACCAGATCGAGCCGGCCGATCGCGACATCGCGATGGTGTTCCAGAACTACGCGCTCTACCCGCACATGACCGTCTACAACAACATGGCCTATGGCCTGCGCAACCGCGGCATGCCCGAGCCCGAAATCAAGACGCGCGTGGAAGAAGCCGCGCGGATTCTCGAACTCGCCGCCATGCTCGAGCGCAAGCCGCGGCAATTGTCCGGCGGCCAGCGCCAGCGCGTCGCGATGGGCCGCGCCATCGTGCGCCAGCCGAAGGTGTTCCTGTTCGACGAGCCGCTGTCGAACCTCGACGCCAAGCTGCGCATCGCCATGCGGGTCGAGATCCGCAAATTGCAGCGCCGCCTGTCGACGACCTCGATCTATGTCACGCACGATCAGCTCGAGGCGATGACGCTGGCCGACATCCTCGTCGTGATGAATGGCGGCCAGGTCGAGCAGATCGGCAATCCGCTCGATATCTACCAGAAGCCGGCGACCACCTTCGTCGCCTCCTTCATCGGTGCGCCGCCGATGAATCTGATGCCATTGCGCTCCGACGAGTTGAAGTCGCAACTGGCAGGCGATTCCCGCATCAGTGAAGCCGGCATCCTCGGCATCCGGCCGGAGGATTTCGTCATCAGCGGCGAAACCGCATCCGGCGGCATCGCGCTCGGCCTCACGGTGGAGGCGATCGAGAAGGTCGGCGCCGAGACCTTCATTTACGGCACACGGCAGAAAGAGGAGCAGGGCGTCGCCGCGACCCCCGGCGAGCTGCCGCCGGGCGAGATCATCGTCCGCATCCCCGGCGCCGTCGGCCCCGCCATCGGCGAGCGAATCAGGGCGGTGGCGGCGAAAGACAAGCTGCATTTGTTTACCGCCGACGGAAGGAAGCGGGTGGGCGGCTAAGTCCTCTGCCGGGCTAAAATGACCGCTGTGGAGACCCGCCGCGGCCGATTTACGCAGCTTTCAGAGGTGCTTGAACCCGCCCCAGACCACCCCCATATTGTTTCTTGACCGGACGGCAAGTCGGCCGGCCGGTTGCATGGGGCGCCGCAAGGGCCCCTCAAAGTCGCTTCGAGAGGGCTTTGTAATGTCTCGTGTTCCTTCGTTGTCCAGTCCGTTCCTGCTTGGGTTCGACGAAATCGAGCGTGCGCTCGATCGCGTCGTCAAAGGCGCCGACGGTTATCCTCCCTACAACATCGAGCGGTGCGACCGTTCCAACGGTCAGCCCGAACGCTTGCGCATCACGCTTGCGGTGGCGGGTTTTACCCGCGACCAACTCGATGTCACCACTGAGGAAAACCAGCTCGTGATCCGGGGCCGCCAGCAGGACGACAAGGCCCGGCAATACATCCATCGCGGCATCGCCGCGCGCCACTTCCAGCGCACCTTCGTGCTGGCGGAGGGGATGCTGGTGCTGGGCGCGGATCTGAAGAACGGGCTGTTGTCGATCGATCTGGCCAGGCCGGAGCCTGAAAGGGTCGTTAAGACAATCGCTATCAATGAGCACGAATAATGGAACCAGGAGCGGACTCGACCGCTTAGTCTTGCAGAGGAGTCGAGACCATGAGTGATGTGACTGTGACCTTCGAACCCGAAAAGGTTTCCGTCGAGGCGCTGGCCCATCTTGGTGAGGGGCATATCGCCTACGTGAAACAAGTCCGTTCCGAGGACGTGCCGGGACTGTTTCCGCAGGCGCCGAAAATCGCGCCAGGGCTGAAGCTGTTCGCGCTGCATGCCGCCGACGGCACTCCGATCATGCTGACCGACAGCCGGGAAGCGGCGATCGCCAATGCATGGAGCAACGAGCTTCAGGCCGTCAGCGTGCACTGACGACGCAGCGCGCGCTGCGCGGTGTGTGCCGCAGGTTTGCAGCGGCCGCTTGATGCCATAACGAGAATTCGCAAGCACGCGGGCCTTCCTTGACAGGGAAGCGCCCGCGTCTTTTTTGGCAACGCGCCGGCGTTCGTCCGATCTCAGGCCGCGCGCACGGTCGAGAGGAATTTCTCCACCTCGCCCTTGAGATGATTGCTCTGCGCCAGCAGCGAACTGGCGAGGCCGTGCACATGCGTCGAGGCCGTGCCGGTTTCCGTGGCGCCGCGATTGACGTCGGTGATACTGCCCGCGACCTGGGTGGCGCCCTGCGCCGCCTGCTGGACGTTGCGCGAGATTTCCTGGGTCGCGGCGCCCTGCTCTTCCACCGACGCGGCGATCGCCTGCGAGATCTCCGCGATCCGGTCGATCGTGCCGCCGATCTGCTGGATCGCCGACACCGACTGGTTGGTGGCCGACTGCATCTGGGCGATCTGCTCGCTGATTTCCTCGGTGGCTTTCCCGGTCTGCGACGCCAGCGCCTTGACCTCGGAGGCGACGACCGCAAATCCCCGTCCCGCTTCGCCGGCGCGCGCGGCTTCGATCGTGGCGTTGAGCGCCAGCAGGTTGGTTTGCTCCGCGACCGCGCTGATCATTTTCACCACTTCGCCAATCCGGCCGGCGGATTGGGCGAGCTCGGCAATCCGCGCATTGGTCTGCTCGACCTGACTGACGGCCTCGCACGATATCTTGTGCGAATCCTGCACCTGGCGGCTGATCTCCGATATTGAGGCAGCCATTTCCTCGGCGGCCGCCGCAGCGGATTGCGCATTCGACGAGGACTGCTCCGATGCGGTGGCGACCGTCGCCGACAGCATCTGGGTCACTTCGGCGGTCTTGGTCAGCTGTCCGGCCGACGATTCGAGTTCGGACGAGGCGCTCGATACGGTCTGGATGATCTTGCCGATCGCCGAATCGAAGCCATCGGCCATCTCCGTTATCGCGGCCTTGCGGTCGCCTTCCGCCTTCAGCTTCAGGCCGGCCTGCTCCGCCTCCATCGACTGCACCCGCTGCGCGTTGTCCTTGAACACCTGCACGGCGCGCGCCATGGCCCCCACTTCGTCGCCGCGGCTGAGCGCCGGCACGGCGACGGAGAGGTTGCCGCCGGCGAGGCCCTTCATCACGTCGGTCATTTGCGCGATCGGGCGAATCACGCCGAACGCGACGCCGAAAATGCCGGCGCCGATGACGAGGAACACCACGGCCGAGACGCCCCACAGCAGGAGCGTAAACATGCTGACGCGACCCGTCGCCGCGACTTCGGTCGCCGCGTTCTGGTCGTTGGTCTGCTTGACGATGTCGTCGATGATGGCGCGGTGCGCGGCGTAACGGGCGGCGATCTCCGCATAGGATTTTGTCGCCGCGGCACTGTCGGACTTCGACAATGCGGGCAACAGGCCTTCCTCGATCGCGGTCCAGAAGCGCCGCACCTCGTTGTGGGATTTTTCCACGAGCTTGGTCTTCAATACCGGGTCGAGATCGGACGTCACCCAGAATGCGTGCCGCTCGTCATACTCCTTCCTGAGCTGGGCCAGCCTGTCGCGATGCGCCGAAAGCTGCGCCGGATCGTGCAGCACGAGGGTGGACTCGAGATAGGCCTCGATGACGTATTCCGGCGGCGGCAGGATGTCCGCGATCAGGTCGTTGCCGAGCTTGATCTGGTTGTAGAGCGGACCGCCGACTTTGAGCTGCGACAGCCCGTAGACGCTGGTGGCAATCACGGCACCGAGGCCCAGTGCAGTCACCAATCCAAATATCAGTATCGCGCGCGAAATCGTCAGCCGCTGCGCCATGGCAATGTTCTCCGGGCCAAAAAATAAAAAATCCCAGCGCCCGAAATAACAGCGATTTAGCTTAAGATTGAGTTTATCCGCTCTGCCACTATGCGGAGCATCTCTGTTCCGCCACGCGGAACTAGGCCGCGCTTGCCGGAGGCAGGGCCAGCACCGAATAGATCGCCTGGGCATCCCGCGAGGCGCGCAGCTTCTTGGCGACGTCCACGTCGCGCAGCAGCCGCGCGATTCGCGCCAACGCCTTGAGATGATCGGCGCCGGCGCCTTCCGGCGCCAGCAGCAGGAAGATCAGGTCGACCGGCT
>NZ_DAINNI010000150.1:0-10637 GCF_036735945.1 Bradyrhizobium sp.
GCCCAAGACGCGCTCCGGCAAGATCATGCGTCGCATCCTGCGCAAGATCGCCGAGGACGAACCCTCCAGCCTCGGCGACACCTCGACGCTGGCCGATCCCGCCGTGGTCGACGATCTCGTGGAGAACCGGCAGAACAAGAAGGGCGCGCCGGCTTAAGGCCGGCGCTTCTATCCGCACCTCTCTACCGTCATGCCCGGGCATAGCCGTCTGAAGGGCGGCGTCGCTTCCGCTCGCCTATGCCCGGGCATGACGGAGTAGCTGCAGGACAGTCCCCCTCACGCACTTGTCAGTGGCGCGCCGGCCTTCGTGGCTGTTTCGCACCTTGTGTTGTTTTCCGGTCATTTACTTCACTGCGAACATTTTCCTTGTTCCGCTCAGCGAAATCGTTCCGCGACCGGGATTGAAACCGCCCGGTGAGTTCGTGCGACTAACATTATGCAGTCGAGATAGCGGGCCGTTTTGGCCTGAAAGGAAATTTGAGAGCCCCCGCGTGGGGCGCCGAATTGGAGCTGGGCATGTTGAATAAGATTGTGGTGGCGTTGGCCGCCACCATGGGTTTGGGTGTCATGATGTCGTCGGCGGCGCAGGCGCGGCCGGAACTGGTCGAGGTCAGCGGCGAATACGCGCCGGGCACCATCGTGGTGAGGACCCACGAACGCCGGCTCTATCTCATTCTCGAATCCGGGCACGCGATGCGCTACCCGGTCGGCGTCGGCAAGGCCGCCAAGCAGTGGGCGGGCACCACCAAGATCGACGGCAAGTATCTCAACCCGGCCTGGTCGCCGCCGAGCGAAGTCAAGCGCGACAAGCCCGGCATGCCCGACGTCATCGCCGGCGGCTCGCCGCGCAATCCGATGGGCGTCGCGGCCATGACGCTGGCCGGCGGCGAGTACGCCATCCACGGCACCAACGTGCCGAACTCGGTCGGCGGCTATGTCTCCTATGGCTGCATCCGCATGCTCAACGCCGACATCACCGACCTCTATCAGCGCGTCTCCGTCGGCACCACGGTGACCGTCACGCACTGATTTCCTACGCAGGTTGAGCACGAGAGCCGCGCGACCGCGCGGCTCTTTTCATTTCGGCGACGCCTGATCCCCGTTGGCGCACCAGCCATTGCGATGCCCGCCGCCATAGCTGCGGGCATGACCCGCGGTGAGCATCGCCGTCGAAACATTTCCGGTGCGCCGCGTTGCGACGTCAGCGACAACGCGGCCAGAATATTTGTCCGGCCCGATGTTGAAGATTGCAACGCCGCCTTCGTCGAGCAGCGCGCGCAACGCATCCGTGGCGGCTTCCGCCATATGCAATTCCCGCGCGCACGATGCTTTCAATTCCGGAGCATCGATGCCGCGCAGACGAACCCGCGTGTTGAGATCAAGGCCGTTTCCCAGATGAACCCGCGCCTCGAACGTATCGCCATCGATCGTTCTGACGACATCGACAGCGTGACGCGTGTCGGGGCTTCCGGTGCGCTTCAAGATCATCTCGGAATCGCGCGCCGCCTGGCTGTCGACGGGGTGCGACCACGGCCAGTTCACCCACTGGCGTACCGGCAGATTGCTCACCGCGACCACGCAGGCCACGAACACCCACGGCAGCGCCGCTGAAATCAAGCGGCGCGCCGGGCTCCGACGCTGGAACGCATTCGATCGCTCATAGGGAGGCATAGGCCCGACTAAGAGCTGAGTCGGGTCATCGGGCAAGAGCCCGCGGCGTCAAAGGATCTCTCAGAAGTCCGAGGCGATGCCTCTGTGCTCCCAATCGCCGTAGCGTGTCGGTTCCAGACCCTTCGATCCCTGGAATTCCCTCTGCAGCGTGGTGCCATTGGCCTCGGCGGCCTGGCGACGAGCCGCAGCCTCGGCGAGCGCGCGCTCGGCCGCGGGTGTCAGTTTCTTGAACGAGGAAGAATTGTCGGTCATCGCAGTTCTCCCATAGTACGGGACAGGCGCGCAGATGACATCACTTTCGTGAATTTGTCTGTGGGGATTCTTACATTTGGCATATTCGCGTGGCACACGATTTGTTCATTTTCCATGGCATGAGCCGAAACCTTTCCGCCGTCCGAGACATTCCTGCTCCATGCCCCCGTCCAGATTCGCAGTACCTTCGGAAGTGCCCGGCCTCGCCGCGCGGCGCATCGCGGCTGACATCCTGGACGGCGTACTGCACAAGCATCGCACGCTTGACGATCAACTCGACGGCGCCGGCGCCCATCCCGGACTGAAGGCGCTTGCCGACCGCGATCGCGCGTTGATGCGCCGCCTGGTCGCAACCATCCTGCGACGGCTCGGCACGCTCGGTCATCTGCTGTCGCGCCTGCTCGATCGCGGCATCCCAACCGATGCACCGCGCGCGCAGAGTGCGCTCTTGATCGGTGCGGCGCAGATTCTCTGGATGGACGTGCCCGACCATGCCGCCGTCGATCTCTCGGTGCGGCTGGTGCAATCCGACCGGCGCGCCGCCAAATATGCCGGCCTCGTCAACGCCGTGCTGCGCCGCTGCGCGCGCGAGGGCCAGCCACTGATCGAAGAGGTCAAGGCGCAGACGCTGGACATTCCGCCGTGGCTGCTGGCGCGCTGGATCGCCGCCTATGGCGAGGCCACCGCGCGCGAGATGGCGCGCGCGATCGGCAACGAGCCCTCGCTCGACATCTCCGTGAAATCAGATGCGGCGCAATGGGCAAGCCGCCTGCACGGCGAAACACTGCCGACCGGCACTGTGCGCACGCTGCTGCAGGGTTCGGTGACGATGCTGCCCGGTTTCTCCGAGGGGCAATGGTGGGTGCAGGATGCCGCCGCCGCGCTGCCCGCGCGGTTGTTCGGCGACGTCGCCGGCAAGACCATCGCCGACCTCTGCGCCGCGCCCGGCGGCAAGACCGCGCAACTGGCGCAGGGCGGCGCGCGCGTCACCGCGGTCGACCGCTCGCCGGCGCGCATGGCGCGGCTGCGCGACAATCTGGCGCGGCTTTCGCTCAAGGCCGATGATGTCGTGACCGATGCCGCGGAGTGGCCCGGCAGCGGCAATGGCGGTTACGACGGCGTGCTGGTGGACGCGCCCTGCACCTCCACCGGCACCATCCGCCGTCATCCCGACGTCGCCTGGCTGCGCCAGGAAGCCGACATTGCGGCCCTGTCGGCGCTGCAGAAGCGGCTTCTGCAGAAGGCGGTTTCCCTGCTCAAGCCCGGAGGAACGCTGGTCTATTGCACCTGTTCGCTGGAACCGGAGGAAGGCGAGCAGGCGATCGCCGCGCTGCTCGCAACTGAAACGGGCGTCCGCCGCGCCCCGATCGAGGCGGGCGAGGTCGCGGACCTGAGCGAAATCCTCACCGCATCGGGTGATTTGCGCACCCTGCCCTGCCACCTGCCCCATGCCGACCCCCGGCTCGGCGGGCTGGATGGCTTTTACGCGGCGCGTCTGGTTAAATCAGCCTGATTTTAAACGGAATTTCCCACTCTTCGGGTGATTCGTCGCTTTTCAAGATGGTGCCTTGCAGGCGTTTCCGGATTAAAAGGATTCGCCAGATTAACCCCCTCCATCCCTTACCAAGGTACGGCGTGTCGGTCGCTCAAAGCAGACGCATCTCGACGCTTATCATGAGCCGCTCGGCGCGGACCGTGATCGCGCGCGCCACCGGGGCGACGGTGGCGGTATCGCGGCTGTGGCCGGGCCGCGCCGACCGGCTGATCATCGCCCCGCATGACCTGCGTACCGCCGACGCCACCCGCGCCGCCGAAATCTATGCCGGCCGCTTCGTGTTCGCCGGCAAGATCGTGACCTGTCACGGCCGCTCGATCTTCGATCTCGAACCGCCGTCGGAAGACTGGGAAGTCGCCCTGCTCGGCTTCGGCTGGCTGCGCCATTTGCGCGCCGCCGACACCGCGCTGACCCGCGCCAATGCGCGCTCGCTGGTCGACGACTGGATTTCCAATCCGGCGCGCAAGCGGCCGCTCGAGCGCCGTCCCGACGTGCTGGCGCGCCGCGTCATCTCGCTATTGTCACAGGCGCCGCTGGTGCTCGGCGACACCGACGGAAAGTTCTACCGCAAATATCTGCGCGGCCTGACCCGCGAGATCCGCTATCTGCGCTTCGCGATGTTCGATACGGTCGACGGCGTGCCGCGGCTGCAGGTCCTGATCGCGCTGTGCTACGCCTCGCTGTGCCTCGCCAACCAGGCGCGTCACATCCGCGTCGCCACGCGGCGGCTGTCCGACGAATTGCAGCGGCAGATCCTGACCGACGGCGGGCACATCTCGCGCAATCCCGGCGCGCTGGTCGAACTGCTCAGCGATCTGTTGCCGCTGCGCCAGACCTTTGCCGCGCGCAATATCGCGCCGCCGCCGGCGCTGCTCAACGCGATCGACCGCATGATGCCGATGCTGCGCTTCTTCCGTCACGGCGACGGCAGCTTTGCGCTGTTCAACGGCATGAGCAGCGCGCCGTCGGACCTGGTGGCGACGCTGCTCGCCTATGACGATACCCACGGCGTGCCGATGGCGAACATGCCGTATACCGGCTTCCAGCGCCTCGATGCCGGCACGACAACAGTGATCATCGACACCGGTCCGCCGCCGCCGCCCAATGTCAGCCAGGAAGCGCATGCCGGCTGCCTGTCGTTCGAATTGTCGGCCGGTGCAAGCCGGATCGTCGTCAATTGCGGCATGCCCTCGACCGGCCGCGACAATTGGCGTGCCTTCGCGCGCAGCACGATGGCGCATTCGACGCTGACCTATCACGACACCTCCTCGTGCCAGTTCGTCGAACTGTCGGCGATGAAGCGCCTGTTGCAGGGCTCGCCGGTCTCCAGCGGACCGGTCAATGTGGAAAGCTACCGCGAGGCGGTAGCCGACGGCGATCTGCTGACCACCTCGCATGACGGCTATGTTTCGCGCTTCGGCGTCCAGCATCGGCGGGTGCTGATGATCTCCCAGGACGGCGGACGGCTCGACGGCGAGGACACGGTGACGCTGGCGCCGGGCGCGCGCGTCAGGGCCGGCCAGACCGATTTTGCGCTGCGCTTTCACCTGCATCCTGCGGTGAAGGCGAGCCGTCTCAGCGACGGGCGCGGCGCCATGCTGGTATTGCCGAACCGCGACGTCTGGACCTTCGAGGCGCTCGACGACAAGGTCGACCTCGAGGACAGCGTGTTCCTGGCCGGCAATGACGGCCCGCGCCGCACCGCGCAAATCGTGATCCGGCAGGATTCCCACCACGCCACCTCGGTCCGCTGGAGCTTTGTCCGATCGACGTCGGCCGCCACCACCAACGCACGGCGCGCCGCCCGCCGCGAGCCGGAACTGCCGCTCTGAAGCATCGCAGAACATCCTGCGAACGATCGGCTTGACTGATGTAAGCTGTTTGCTTACATTGCTTGTGTGATCCGATCCTTCAAAAGCAAGGCCCTTGCCGAGCTGTGGGCGAAGGGCAAGAGTTCGAAGATTGACGCGAAAATGCACAAGCGCATTTTCGCGAGGCTTGACCGTCTCGATGTCGCAGTCCGGCCCGAGGAAATGAACGTTCCGGGGTTCGATTTTCATTCCTTGCGCGGATTCAATCCAAGGCGCTATTCGGTCCACGTCAACGGACCTTGGTGCATTACTTTCGAATTCGACGACGGCGAAGCATGTCAGGTCGATTTCGAACAGTATCATTAAAGGAGTAAGTCATGGCGTATGCGGCCAAGCGCAGTAAAGCCCGCTGTCCCACTCATCCCGGCGCGCTGCTTCGTGATGAGATCATTCCGGCCACCGGGCGAACCAAGTCGGAAATCGCCGAGTTGCTCGGGATTTCGCGGCAGCATCTGTACGATATCCTTCAGGAAAAAAAGCCTGTCTCGCCGGCGGTGGCGGTGCGGCTTGGCAAGCTTTTTGGTGACGGAGCCGGGATCTGGACCAGGATGCAGGCCGCTTACGACACCTGGCAGGCGGAGCGCACCGAGGATGTCAGTCAAATCCCGACCATCAAGGTAGGGGCTGCCTGAGGCGCCTTCCGCGCCCATTGTGATGTCAGGCAAAAACTGCTAACCAGCCGCCTCTCGCGCGACTGGCGACTTTGGATGGAGCACCATCGGGAAGCGCGGGAATGATCGCCGCGCGCCTGGGCATAAGTATCCCCTGACAAAGGACCTTGCCCATGACTGAGAAGAACCGCCGCGTTATCCGCGCTCTCTTGTCCGTTTCCGACAAGACCGGCCTGATCGAATTCGCAAAGGCGCTCGCCGGCCATGGCGTCGAGCTCGTTTCCACCGGCGGCACCGCCAAGGCCATCGCCGCGGCTGGCTTGCCGGTCAAGGACGTCTCGGAGCTGACCGGCTTCCCCGAAATGATGGACGGCCGGGTCAAGACGCTGCATCCGAAAGTCCATGGCGGCCTGCTCGCGATCCGCGACAACAGGGAACATGCCGACGCGATGAAGGCGCACGGCATCGCGCCGATCGATCTGCTCGTCGTCAATCTCTATCCGTTCGAGGCGACCGTCGACAAAGGCGCCGGTTACGAGGATTGCATCGAGAATATCGATATCGGCGGCCCGGCGATGATCCGCGCCGCGGCGAAGAACCACGACGACGTCGCCGTCGTCGTCGAGGCGCAAGACTACCAGGCCGTGCTCGACGAACTCGCTGCCAACACGGGCGCGACCACGCTCGCGCTGCGCCGCCGCCTCGCAGCCAAGGCCTATGCCCGCACCGCCGCCTATGATGCCGCGATCTCGAACTGGTTCGCCGCGCAGAACGAAACCGACGCGCCGGATTTTCGCGCCTTCGGCGGCCGGCTGATCCAGTCGCTGCGCTATGGCGAGAACCCGCACCAGAAGGCGGCGTTCTATGCGACTCCGGACAAGCGGCCCGGCGTCTCCACCGCGCGGCAATTGCAGGGCAAGGAGCTGTCCTACAACAACATCAACGACACCGATGCGGCCTATGAATGCATCGGCGAGTTCGATCCGAAGCGCACCGCGGCCTGCGTGATCGTCAAGCATGCGAACCCATGCGGCGTCGCCGAAGGACCCGACCTCATCACCGCCTATCGCCGCGCGCTCGCCTGCGATTCCACCTCAGCCTTCGGCGGCATCGTCGCGCTCAACCGCACGCTCGATGCGGAATCGGCCCGCGCCATCACCGAGATTTTCACCGAAGTGATCATCGCGCCTGACGCCACGGAAGAGGCGATCGCGATCGTCGGCGCGAGGAAGAATTTACGACTGCTGCTCGCAGGCGGACTGCCCGATCCGCGCACGGTGGGCCTGACGGCCAAGACGGTGTCCGGCGGCCTGCTGGTGCAGAGCCGCGACAATGCTGTCGTCGACGACATGGCCTTGAAGGTCGAAACCAGGCGTGCGCCGACCGATGCCGAACTGCGCGACCTCAAATTCGCGTTTCGCGTCGCCAAGCACGTCAAGTCGAACACCATCATCTATGCGAAGGACCTTGCCACGGTCGGTATCGGCGCCGGCCAGATGAGCCGGGTCGATTCCGCGCGCATTGCCGCCCGCAAGGCGCTCGATGCCGCATCGGAGCTGAAACTCGCCGAGCCGCTGACCAAGGGGTCGGTCGTCGCGTCCGACGCGTTCTTCCCCTTCGCCGACGGCATGCTCGCCTGCATCGAAGCCGGCGCCACCGCCGTGATCCAGCCCGGCGGCTCCGTCCGCGACGACGAGGTGATCAAGGCCGCCGACGACCACGGCATCGCCATGGTATTCACCGGCGTCAGGCATTTCAGGCATTGAGGACACCGCGCGCGGACAACCGCTCGCTATCCCTCCCGCACGCGCATCAGGAGCGCGAGGCCCGCGGCGAAGAATAGCACCAGCATGGCCATGCCGGCCTTCTGGCTCGCGGTCACGGCGGTGATCGCGCCGATCAGCAGCGGCCCGATGAACGACGTCACCTTCCCGGTCAGTGCGAACAGGCCGAAATACTGCGCGATGCGGTCCCTCGGCGCGAGGCGGATCAGGAGCGAGCGCGAGGCCGCCTGCAGCGGGCCGCCGGCCGCGCCGATCAGGCAGCCCAGCACGAGATAGGCGCGCTCGGCCGCGCCGGAGAACAGCGCGCCGCCGGGCGCGGGCGGCGCGACCGGCACGAACAGGATCGAGTCCTTGCCGACCAGCAGGATCGCCGCGAGCGCGAGCAGCAGGATCAGCAGGCTGCCGGCGATGACGCGCTTCGGCCCCAGCCGGTCGTCGAGCTTGCCGCCGAGCCAGGCGCCGAAGGTGCCGGCGATCGCGAGCAGAATTCCAAACGTGCCGATCTGGATCGTGCGCCAGCCGAACGTGCCGGCGGCGTAGATGCCGCCGAAGGCGAACAGCGACACCAGCCCGTCGGTATAGATCATGTTCGCAAGCAGGAATGTCGCGATGTTGCGCTGCTTCGGCAGTTCGCCGAGTGTCCGCTTGATGCCGCGCAGGCCTTCGCGCACGGCCTCGCCGATCGGCCGCCGCGCCGGATAGTCCGGCGTGAACAGGAACATCGGCGTCACGAAGATAATGAACCAGATGCCGGTCAGCGGACCGGTGATGCGGTCGCCCTGATGCGTGACCGGATCGAGACCGAACAGCGGCGCAAGGCCGAACAGCGTGCGGCCGGTTTCGGGGCTGGCGGCGAGGAAGCCGAGTACGATGACGAGGCTGATGATGCCGCCGACATAGCCGGTCGCCCAGCCGGTGCCGGACAACCGTCCGATTCGGTCGGGCGGCACCAGCGTCGGCATCATGGCGTTGTTGAAGACGGTGGCGAATTCGACGCCGACGCTGGCGATGGCATAGGCGAGCAGCAGCGGCGGGATGACGCTGGGATCACCGGGCTTGCCGAACCACATCAGGCTGGAGCCGATCACCAGCAACACGCCAAAGCCGGCGATCCACGGCTTGCGACGGCCGCTGGCGTCAGCAACGGCGCCGAGCACCGGCGACAGCAGCGCAATCATCAGCCCGGCGGCCGCGGTGGCAAAGCCCCACAGCGCCTGCCCGCTCGCCGGATCTGACGCGACGAAGCTCGCGAAATAGGGCGCGAAGACGAAGGTGGTGATCAGCGTGAAATATGGCTGCGCGGCCCAGTCGAAGAAGATCCAGCTGACGACGGCGGCACGGCGCGGATATGTCAGCGGAATTTGGCCGCTCTGTGCCTCGGAAGCGGTCGCCGCCATGCCCGATATTTCCCTTCAAAGTCGCGTGAGGCGTTTTGCCTGTTGAGTTCAAACCAATATAGCATGCATCACCGACGCGGGGGCGGCTGCCGCGCGTCACACAGTCCTGCAACTGCGGCGGATTTTCGATGGCGGTCTTTTCAATCCGGTGGCGCCGAGCAGCTGCCACATTCGTTCTTGCGTTTGCCTTTGGCGCAACGGCCTTTGCGCAGGAACGACGCGCCTATGCGCCCCCCGACCTCGCGACCGTCCGCGCCACGACCGCCGAGCATGGCATGGTGGTGGCGCAGGAACGGATCGCCGCGCAAGTCGGCGCCGACATCCTGCGGCAGGGCGGCAATGCGGTCGATGCTGCGGTAGCCACCGGCTTTGCGCTTGCGGTGACCTATCCGCGCGCCGGAAACATCGGCGGCGGCGGCTTCATGGTGATTCATTCGGCCAGCCGCAACGAGGACGTCGCGATCGATTACCGCGAGACCGGACCGGCGGCGATCACGCGCGACATCTTTCTCGGACCGGACGGCAAGCCCGACGCCGACAAGTCGCGCAACTCCGCGCTCGGCATCGGCGTGCCCGGCACCGTCGCCGGTCTGGCGCTCGCGCTGGAAAAATATGGCTCGGGCCGTTTCACGCTCGCGCAGATGCTCAAACCCGCCATCGAGCTGGCCCGTGACGGCTTTGTCGTCACCGACGACATGGCCGATACGCTGTCGGACATGTATCGCCGCATGGCGCGCTGGCCGAACTCGGCCGGGCAGCTCGCGCGAGCCGACGGCACGCAATTGCAGGAGGGCGACCGGCTGATCCAGGCCGATCTCGCCGCAACGCTGTCGGCGATTGCCGAACAGGGGCCGCGCGGATTTTACGAAGGGCCGGTCGCCGAGCGACTCGCAAAGGCTATCAGTGATGCCGGCGGCATCATGACGGCGGACGATCTCAAATCCTACGAGGCGGTGATCCGGACACCCGTGCGCGGCAACTATCGCGGCTACGACATCGTCTCGATGCCGCTGCCTTCCTCCGGCGGTACGGTGCTGCTGCAGTCGCTGAACATTCTCGAGGGGGTCGCGATGTCGGACATGAAGCAGGGCTCCGCGCCGTCGCTGCATCTCCTGGTCGAGGCGATGAAGCGCGCCTATGCCGACCGCGCCCGCTATCTCGGCGATCCCGCCTTCGTCAACGCGCCCGTCAATGTGCTGACCACCAAGGAATACGCCGCCAGGCAGCGAGCGACCATCGACCTCGCGCGCGCGACGCCGGCGGGCGATGTGCTGGCGGTGAGCCCGCGCGAGGGCAGCAACACCACGCATTATTCGGTCGTCGATGCCGGCGGCAACGCGGTCAGCAACACCTACACGCTGAATTTTCCCTATGGCGTCGGCCTGGTCGCGGCGGGAACCGGCGGGGTGCTCAACAACGAGCTGGGCGCTTTTACCGCCGCGCCCGGCGCGTCGAACGCGGTCCGCCCGGGCGGCTTCGAGGGCCACCCCCCCCGG
>NZ_DAINNI010000151.1:0-10546 GCF_036735945.1 Bradyrhizobium sp.
TGGATGTTCTTCGGCCCGAGTTCGCGCGCCATCGCCTGCGCCACCGCGCGAAGCCCGAACTTGGCGCTGGCAAAGGCGGCAAAACCGCGTCCGCCGCGCAGGCTGGCCGTCGCGCCGGTGAAGAAGATGCTGCCCTGCCCGCGCGGCACCATCAGGCGCGCGGCCTCGCGGCCGGCGAGAAAGCCCGAATAGCAGGCCATCTCCCAGACCTTGCGGAACACCCGCTCGGTGGTCTCGAGGATCGGGAAGTTGACGTTGGCGCCTACATTGAAGATGCAGACCTCGAGCGGCGCTTCCTTGTCGGCATCGTTGAGGAAAGCGGTGATTTCCTCTTCCTTGCGCGCGTCGAGCGAGCGCGCAAAGATCGTGCCGCCGGCCGCCTGAATTTCATTCACCAGCGGGGCCAGCTTGTCGCCGTTGCGGCGCCCGGCGAAAACCGTAAAACCCTCGGCGGCGAATTTTTTGGCGATCTCGGCGCCGATATAGTCTCCAGCGCCGATGATCGCCGCGGTCGCATTTCTCTTAGGCATTTGCTGTTCTCCTGTTCGCTGCCCGTCGGCACGGCTTACGCGTCAGCCGGCGGCCGCGCCGATATTGCGCCGGTTCGCGGCTTCCCGCAGCTTGTGTTTGACGATCTTGCCGGTGGACGCCGCGGGCAAGACGTCGAGAAAATGAATTTCGCCCGGCCGCTTGTAGGAAGTCAGCAGGCCGGCGGCATAGGATTTGAGCTCGTCAACCTCGATTTTCGCGCCGGGCAGAAGCTGGACGAACGCGACCACCTCCTCATTGCCCTCGACGCTGCGTCCGACCACGGCCGACTGCACCACGAGTTCGTGCGCATTGAGCACGGCCTCGACCTCGGCCGGATAGACGTTGAAGCCGGAGCGGATGATCAGCTCCTTGGTGCGCCCCTCGATATAGAGATTGCCCTCGCGGCTGACCCGCGCCAGGTCGCCGGTGTTGAACCAGCCGTCGCGATCGATCGCGGCAGCGGTCTGATCCGGCGCGCGATAATAGCCCAGCATCACGTTGGGACCCCGAACATGCAACTCGCCGACGTCGCCTTCGGCGACATGATGGCCCTCGCGATCGACGATGCGATGTTCGATGCCGGGAAGGAAACGCCCCACGGTTTCGTCAGTGGCAGGCTGGGCCTCGCGCACGCCCGATAGCCCCGGCGCACATTCGGTGATGCCGTAGCCGTTGAGCAGCGGAATGCCGAACTCTTCCTCCATGCGGCGCTTCAGCGTCGGATCGAGCGGCGCACCGGCCACGCACATCATCCGCAACTGGCCACGATCGAGGCGCGATATGCCCTTTACCGCCTTGTGTTCGAGCAGGCGCTGATAGGTGGCCGGCACGCCTTGAAGCGTCGTGATCCCGTCCCTCGCGATCGCCTCGGCCAGCGCGGCGGGATCGGCTCTTGCGACGACATGCAGCGTCGCGCCGTGCATCAAGGTCGCTACCAGCAGGATCGAATAGCCCACGATGTGCGACATCGGCAGGACGCCGTAGATCCGGTCGGCAGGACCGGTGTTTCGCACGATGCCGGACGTTCTTGCCGCGACCAGCAGGTTGCGGTGGCTGAGCATGACGCCCTTCGGCGCCCCTGTCGTGCCCGAGGTGTACATCAGCGCCGCGACCTGGCGCGCGGAATCGGCCTCGACGGGCTCGGCCAGCGTATCCTCATTCAGCGGCCCGATGCCGATGCCGCCGAACGGCCCGATCGAGCCGATCGCGGCCCCGGCGTGCGCGGCGTGATCGGCGGCCTCTTTGGAGAGCGCCGCGTTGAACAGCACGCGGCGGGCGCCGCTGTGGGAGCGGATCTGTTCGAGCTCGCGGGCGCTGAGACGCGGGTTCACCGCAATCGCCCAGGCGTCGAGCTTGCCGATGGCGAACAGGATTGCGCCAAGGGCTACGCTGTTCTCGCTGGCCACCATCACCCGATCGCCGGGCCGGACCTCGAACTCGCGCAGATCGCGGGCCACCGCCTCGACCGCGTCCGCGAACTGACGGTAGCTCCATGTGCGGCCGGCCTCGACGAACGCCGGGTGATCGGGTATTTCCCGCGCAAACCTCGCATAGACATCGTGTACCCGCGACGGCAGCCCCTCGATCAGGTCATCGGCGGTGATGTTTTCGAGAACTTTCTTCACGGCGCCCTCTTTCAAAATGAACCTGTCTCTGCTGCTTGTGGTGATCCAGATGATTCAGGACGCGCGGCGACCGGCTTCCGCTGCGCCCTGTTGCGCAACGATTTCCTCTTCGACGTCGCGAAGCTGGTCCTTGCCGAAGAACATCTCGCCGTTGACGAAGAAGGTCGGCGAGCCGAAAGCGCCGCGATCGACGGCATCCTGCGTCAGCGCCATCAGGCGGTTCTTGACCGTAGCATCCTGCGATCTCGCGACGATGCGATCCACGTCGATGCCCGACGAGGCGAGCGCCTCGCGCATCACGCCTGGATCGTCCATCTTCCTGGGCTCTTCCCACATGTGGTGAAAGACCGCCTCAAAATACGGCCAGAACACACCTTCGGCTTCTGCCGCGACTGCGCCGCGCATCAGTTGCAGGGTGTTCACGGGGAAGAACGGATTGCGCTTGAACGTCGTGATGCCGTGACGGCGGATGAAGCGCTCGGTCTCCAGCGTCATGTATTCGCCCTTGTTCCTGATGCCCTTGAGATAGTCGGCAGGCGAGCTGTTGCCGGTGAGCTTGTAGATGCCGCCGAGCAGCACCGGCACATACGCAAACTTGGTGCCCGTGCGCCGCTCGATGTCAGGGATCAGGCGCGCCGCGAGATAGGCGTTCGGGCTGCCGAAATCGAACAGAAACTGGACCTTCAGCGCGCCGGCACTGCTCATTCGATCCTCCCTCGCCTCGATTTTTGCCGGACGCGATCGCGCGGCCGGACCTCGATCCTTGTTCTTCTATAGTTCTAAAAAAGAACTGTCAAGCCACGATCATCCGTACAATGTCGTGTGTGATACGGGCGGATGACCTTATTTATAAGTTCCGATAAGGAATTATATGCGCTATGCTGTTGGTTGAATTGATCAATGCTGGAGAGCGCGATGCGCTGGGACACACTTGAAGAAGAACCATGCTCGCTGGCGCGCACGGTTGCCGTGATCGGGGATCGCTGGAGCCTGCTGATCCTGCGTGAGTGCTTTCTTCGGATTCGCCGCTTCGAGGAGTTTCAATCCAGGCTCGGGATCACCCGGCACCTGCTGGCCGATCGCCTGAAAAAGTTCGTCCGCTACGGCGTGCTGCGCCGCGCGCGCTACCAGGAAAGCCCGGCGCGCTACGAATACATCCTGACGCAGCGCGGCCTCGACCTCTATCCCGTCGTGATGTCGATCGTGCATTGGGGCGACACCCACATGGTCGACGAGCGCGGCCGCCCGCTGCTACACCAGCACAAGAACTGCGGAAAAATGTTCGATCCCGTGATGATCTGCTCCGAATGCGGCGAGCCGCTGGTGGCGAAGCAGGTACACACGCATCCGGGGCCGGGCGCGGCGAAAGCCAGCGCGGCGTCGGCGTGAAGCGGTAGAGCGGCGCTGAACGGCCAGGGCCATTAAGCTACCCAAAAAGAAAGCCGCCCTTCGAGGGGCGGCTTTCGAATGCCTCATTCTCAGAGGCGTATCTTGGTTGCGGGGACATGCAACCATCTCAAATTACTATTTGAGGCAGTCGCTTAGCGTTGCCCTCCGAAGACAAAGGTCACACGTTCGAATCGTGTCGGGTGCGCCATCTTCTTCATTGTTTTGCAATACGATATATGTGCCGAACCGGGGCTGCGGTTCTGTCTCATTTTGGCGAGTAAGCAATCTGGAGAAAATCGTCGACGGGTGCAGATTGCTAGGTAACTGACGATGTGGGTCAGAACAGCATCGGTGGTTGCCGATAACCAAAGGGGTCAAAGAAACGCCGTATACGAGCTGATCCAGACCAGGATTGACATGATCAAGCCGACGACCCCGGCGTTGTCTGCAAACACGGTTGCAGTTCCCGGCATCCCGAGCCTGAGCTGGCTGCGGTCGATGTCCTTGGGTATGGAAATGGCCGCCGGATAGGCCTTGACGCCGCCGATCGAGCCGACCCGCGCGAGCGTCCCCGAAACCGCAATCTGGCCCTGTCCCACGCCCTGCGGGATGGAGGTAATCGCCGCGTTGTGAATCCGGCCGGGATCGTCGTCGAACACGAGCTTCACCCGCGCGCCGGGCTTGATGGTCTTAAAACCGTTGGGCGAGAACATGCCGACGATGGCGATCTCGTCGGCGACGATGAACGACATCACGGAGCGCGCCTGCACGGTGCGGTCGCCGACGGCGAGCGCCATCACCGTAACGCTGCCGTCGGCGGGCGCACGGATGGTCGTCTGGTCGAGTTCCCACTTGGCATTGTCGAGTTGGGCCTGGATTTGGGCGACCGTCGTATTGACGCCGCCGACCTCCGACTCCATGGCAAGTTGTGCGTTCAACTGCGCGGCTTTGGCCGCCTGGAGCTGATACTCCACCGTCTCGTATTGAACCTGTGTGTCTTGCAGGCGAAACTCGGTTTGCGCACCCTCGCCGGTGAGCTTGCTGTAATCCGCAAGCCGCTGCTTGTGATAGGCGAGTTGCTTGCCAAGCCCCTCGGCGTTGGCCGTCGCCTGCTCGTAGTTGGCCGCGAGTTGTTTGACCTGCTGCCGTGACTGGGCGAGCGAGGCCTCGAGTTGGCTGACTTTGTACTGGAACGGCGCCGGATCGATGCGGAACAGGATGCTCCCGGCTTTCACCGGCTCATTCGGCTTGACCGGTATTTCGACCACCTGGCCCGAAACATTTGGGGTGATCTCCGCGACGCGCGAAATGACGACAAAGCTTCCCGACGGAGTCAGGTAGTTGAACATCGCCAGGAACACCGCGAGGATGAACGCGCCGATGAGAACCGTAACGGTGCCGGAAGCCCAACCCCATTTGACGAGCTTGAGCTTCGAGAAAAAGAACCACACCAGGATCACGTAGAGCGTCAGGATGATGAACATGATTGGCCTCTGGTGTCTGCCATGCGTCGAGGCACGGCCCTTCTGTCCGTCACCTCCGCAGGCCGCCCGGCACGATTAATGCGCCCGAGCAGCCTGCTATCCGTGTCGTGCGACGCGGGCTATCGAACACACTTTTCGATGAACCGAAGGCGCTCGATCTCACCAAGCTTCTGGGCTTCTGCCTGCTTGCGGCACTCTTCTCGCTTGTCGATGGTCTGCTCAATTCTCTGCCCGAGCGTTTCGGTGGGGTTCGAACCGGCGGCAGCCAGTTCAATCTCGCTCGGCCGCCACGCCTTGGTGAAGAATGGCTCGAGCGGGCTGTAGAGACGCAGGATCGTGAACCAGCCCTTGCCGGGCATGGTTTGAATCCAGTTGCCGCGCGGCACTCCCTGCGGCTGCGTCGGGCCGAAATAGATGGTCGTCGAGCCGTCGACACCCGCTTCGGCGGCTGGCGATGGATAGGTCTGGCTGCCGGCGCGCGGATAGCGCTGCGGCGTGTCGAGCATCGATCGCGTCTGGTTATCGTAGACCGTGAACGACCAGAACGCCCGCGCAGGGATGCCCTTGGGCAGCGTTACCTTATAGGTTTTGCCGCCGTCAAAGGGGTTGTTGGCGGAATCGACAAAGCCCATGAGATATTGCGAGCCGACGTCGGGAATGCGCATGATCATGCCCGGCGAATCCAGCGTGTAGCCGTAGTAGAACGCAGTCCGCGAATCCAGCGTCCGTGCGCCGGTCGGCGGGAGTGGCTTGAACATGCCCTCTTTGGTGAACTCCGGCGGCGGCGTCTCGAAATTGGCGCCGCCCTCCCACAGCATGCTGCCCCACATCGAGCCGGGGTAATACGCCCATTCCGGATGAGGCACGGCGTAGCGCCAGTTCAGCAGGCGGCCGGTCGCGTTGCCAACGGCGGCGGCGTCGGTGAGGATCTTCTTCATTCGCGCATCGGGCTTGAACGGCTTGCCCTTCACGATGCCGATGGCGGCGAGCTGTCCTGACAGTTCCACGTCATAACTGGTCGCGGGCTCCTGCTGGACGTTCTCGTTGATCATTTCGAAGAAGCCGTAATCGCTGGGCGGGACCGTGTTGAACGCCTTGCCGCTGGCCTCGATAAACTTGATCTCGGGAACAGGCGGGCTCTTGTCGAGCCGCACCTTACCTTCCAGGGCTGTCGCGATACTCGTGCCTACGCCGCCCGGTGTGTAGGGATAAATCTTGAGATGCTTCTTGATCAACTCAACGGTTGGCTTGGGATCGTTGTTGGCCAGGAATGATCGCGCCGCATACAGCACGCGGTTGGTCTTGGAGCGCGCGATGTAGAAGCCACCTTCCGGCAGCGGGCCATCGTAGCCAGGCGGTATGAGGAGGTATTTGCCGCCCTCGCCGCGATCCGGCCCCGGAAAGCCGATATCGACGATCCACGAGAACCACATGTCGTTGATGGTGCCCAGCCCCATCGGGGGCTGCTCGACCACCATCGGCCCCTTAGACAGGTTCACCACCGCCATGTAGTAGATGGTGTCGGCATTGGCAGTGAGAAACAGCGACTTCGCATCCATCAAGTCGGAGAAGATGACCGGGGTGTTGTCCTCAGCGCCGATACTCTGAAAACCTTTGCCCAGGGCATACGCCGACGCGCCGCGGAAGCTGTTGTTGTAAACGTTGAGGGCGCGTGTGAAGTCCAGCGTGTCGCGAACCTTCTCGGCGGTTTCCATGGTTGGCGCGCCGTCTTTGAACTCCAGCACGCCGATTCTGGTCTCGACCCGATCCGGCGTGGTGAGCTCTTTCGGCGTCTGCGCGCCGGCTTGGGATGTGCCGGCAACAAGGGTTGCAGCGAACAGAAGCGACAGCGTGGACAGCTTGCGGTCTGCAGATTTCATGTCTCGGCCTCCAGTTTTGTTTGTTTGGAAGAGGCCTTCGCCTCGTTCGATGTCGTTCGTGTTGTCGTGGCGTGCTCAGCCGGATAGGCAACGGCAACTGTCCCGATGCCGGAATCACACGCTCCCCTGTCGTGACCAGAGCCATACGCGTTCGGAGACGTCCAGAATGACCTCTCGGCGCAACGGCATCTTGCCATTTCGCGCCAATCAGTCGGGGGAGGGACGCCTCCCTGGGGGCTTTCGGGAAGGACGCCGGTAGCCCGCCCCCGCTCTTCTCCGGTGACTGCTGCAGCCTGTCCCTGCTGGCGTGAAATGGCAAGACGCCGCCTCCCGTTTCAACGACATAGATGGACCAGCTTCCTGTCGACGCTCGGCCTCGCCTGAGGTTTGGGCGCGACGGGATTCGCGCGGTGACGAAAGCCGCCAGATAATCGCCACCTCGCAGAGTTATGGGACCATGTTGCGTTTTCTGATCCTGACAGCCGCAGCATTGACCTGCGGCGCCTGTGCCGGCATCCCGGACCAGATGATGAGGCCGGTCGACGTCGCCGCGGACGGCGCGACGCAAGTGCCGATACTCGTGGCGACGACCAGGCAGGCTGTCCCCGACAATCCGGGAACGATGTTCAACGGCGAACGCGCGAGCACGGTTTCCTACGCCACCGTCACAATCTCGATTCCGCCGAATGCGACGCGGACGGTCGGGCACGTCCAATGGCCGGCATCAGCGCCGGGAAATCCTCAGCGCGAATTCGTGACGGCGGCCGCGAGCTACATCGACAAGGCAGAGTTCAGCTCAGCGATCACCCGCGCGGCGCAGGCCGGCCGAACGAAAGTCCTCATCTTCGTCCACGGATTCAACAACCGGTTTGACGAAGCCGTATTCCGGTTTGCGCAGATCGTCCACGACTCGAAGTCGCAGGCGATCCCCGTTCTGTATACATGGCCTTCCCGTGGCGAAGTGGCATTGTCCGCCTACACGTATGATCGTGAGAGCGCCAACTATTCGCGCGATGCACTGGAACAATTGCTGGCGGCGCTCTCACGAGACCCCAACGTGGCCGAGATCAACATTGTCGCGCACTCCATGGGCAACTGGGTCGCGCTGGAGGCATTGAGGGCGCGCTCCATTCAGATGGCAGCGGCGGCGAACCGCGATCGCTCCAGCAAGTTGAAAAACGCTCTCCTCGTCGCACCGGACATCGACGTCGATGTCTTTCGCAGCGAGATCCAACGGATGGGTCCATATCGGCCACGCATCGAGCTGTTCGTATCACGCGATGACACGGCACTCGACGTCTCGAAAATCATCTGGGGTGGCGTCCCGCGGATGGGCGACGTGAACGTCCACGAAGAACCGTACCGCAGCGAGCTTGCGCGCGACAATATCGTCGTGTTCGATCTGACCAAGCTGAGGACCTCCGGCGACAATGCGCACAGCCGGGCTTTTGATGACATCACCGACGTGATGACGATGATCGAGCAAAGACTGCCGGACGAGCAACGATCAGCTTCGGCTCAGGAAAAGCGCCGATAGCGCCAAGCTTTTCGCGCAAGATCACTCGATAGACGTTCGACAACGCGATGCTGCCAATAACAGGCACACTGTTTTCCTGTCGGAAGGCAACTCAAATCGCGGGACGACGTTTCGACAGTCCGCCAAAGGCGGCCGTTCGGCTGCCTGTGCTTCTTCAGTCAACCTTCATCCGAATTCCCAGTCTCGCCCTCTCATCCTTGAACACGACAGCGATCGCTTCGATGATGAGCTTGCCCGGGTTCGCCTTGCAGTATTCGATCACTTCATGCTCGACGACTTTTCCCTTTTTCAGGTCCATATAGTGCTTCTTGGCCAAGCCGTTGTACCAACCGCTGTACCAGGCCGTCAGAGCGTCAGCGTCTTCCTGGTAAGTGCCCGCGAGCTGGGCGCAGGTCAACGTTTGAACGTTGATGAAGCCATTGCTGTCGACATAAGCCGAAAGCGGCGTTTGAGCGGCGGCGCCGGAGCAGGCAATCATAGTCGTAGTGGCGATAACGAAGAGATGTCGCATGTTAGATCCTCTGATTACGCGGATTTGCACAATTCGACATGGGGTGCGCTGCACGGCCTGCGCAGCTCACTCAAGGAACCCATCGCAGTTGCAGCGCGGATAAGCCCAGCGTGACGTCAAGAGCGACCGACCCTTCGACTGAAAGCGGCTGCAACGCAAAGCTTCTTCCAGATCCGCCGACCAGGACGTTGGCTCCGACGCCAAGTCCCAACGCCACGTCGCCGCTTGCGCCAACATAGGTACCCGCCAGCGCCCCCGTGGGCACGCCAGCGGTCGGCGCCAATACGCCCCAGGCCAGAGCGCCGCCGCCGATCACCCCGATATCGATGCCCACCGTGTTGAGCGCGCCTTCATAGATTTGCGCTGGGCCGGGGATGGATGGCACGAATCGGCACTCCATCGACTGGTGGCCGACAATAATGAATCCGATGCTCGGGTTGAGCTTGCAAGTCAGCATGCCCGACTGGGTCCAGGTCGGCGTCTGACCCGTAGCTGGACCTACGAGTGCAAACAGCGCTGCGGAAAGCGCCCACACCTTGAGATTCATGCCGATGTCCTCCCTCTTCAATTTTCCTCCGGATTTTATCTCGGTGCGAACGCCGGATACGGCTGGAGTAGACAATGCCTCGTCCCTCTTGATGAGGAGCAAATCTGGCATCCGCATTGGCTAGCCGCTATGCAAAAACCGACGTCACGCCGGGTTTCCTTCTCTTGTTGCTTCCAGGCAGCGCGCGATGCCGGCTACGACCTGCGCAGCAACATTGTCTCGGGGTTGGCCACCACGGTCGATATCAACGACAAGGTGACGCCGCTCGACCGCGTGCTGCTCATGGTGCGATCGCGCGGTGCCAAGCTCGGCGCAATTCGCACTCGATTTCGAGTTGCTGTTCGTCGGCGATGCCAGCGCATCACCGAGCAGCGCAGAGTGGACCGACCATTGTGAGCCCGACGCCAATGGCCGCCGCGGCCGCGGTCATGAAATTACTTCGTCACTATCCGCCGGGTCGGCACCACGGTGCTGGTCGGCGCCATCGGCGATATCGAGAACGTCAGCCACGTGTTCCAACCGGCCGGGCGATTCTCTGCGGCAAACTCTCCGTAGCCTTTGAGGTTCAGGTAACCCTGCATCTCGCCCACGGGAAACAGAAAGCCGACCTGCGGACCGACGCCGAGCACCCGCGACCGGAAACCACCCAGAGCGGGATGCTGGCCAAAGTCGTCGGTGATCTGCTGATAGGCATATCCGACAAGGCCAACGAAGACCTGCTTGGATAGAAACTGGGAGGCGCCCCAATCCAGATGGAAGTCGACGCCGTTCTGGTATTGCGTATCCTGATTCTTCAAATTGTAGGTGAAGCCCGCGACCGCCGAAAACTCGTGGCCGGCTTGCGGATTGAAATAGGTGTAGCCGCCACCGGCGTCGACGGCAGCGTGACCGATGCCGAGATTGGCGAGGCGGGTCGGACTGTAAGCTCCGACGGGAACGTCTCCGGTCACGTAGGTCATGAAATTGTGCACGCCGGCATTCCACTTGAGCGTCGCCTGCGGGTAGAGGTCGCCGACCGAGGTGATCGAATCGCCGAAACTGC
>NZ_DAINNI010000152.1:0-10525 GCF_036735945.1 Bradyrhizobium sp.
CCGATCCGATCCTCGACCAGCCGCTGCTGGATTTCTACCGCGGCTACCAGGTGCGCGAGGGCGCCAACGAGCCGCGCGTCACCGTACCGCTCAACGACAACATCGAGTACGAAGGCGGCGTCGTCACCTGGATCGACAATCTCGCCGGCGAGCGGCCCTACGGCAACGACCTCGATCCCACCCTCAATCTCGACATTCTCGAAGTCTCGTTCCGCAACCTCAAGCGCTGGAAGATTCTCGAAACGCCGGCGCGGCTGCAGACGGTGCATCGCATCATCGGCTTCCAGCGCAAGCTCGCCGAGAGCGGCGCCTTCGCCAATCCGCGCTCGCACATCTATTACCTGCCGGAGCTCTACTCCGCCTATTTCGGCCGCTGCCATGCCGCCTACATGGCATTGCCCGCGGCGGCGCGGCAGGCGATCGATCCCGACGGCGCGTTCGAGATCATCCGCCTTCGCGTGCTGGCCTATGTCGAGGGCGAGTTGATCGCGCGCGAGATGAACGCGTTCGACGCGGCGCTGGCGCTGATGGCGCTGGCGCATCTCGGCGCCGACGTCTCGACCTTTACGCCGGCGCTGGCCTGTATCGCGGCAAGCCTCGGCGAGGGCGGCCGGCACGGCCCGTACAAGGCCTATGAATGGAACAAGATGAAGACGCCGACGCGGATCCTGGTCGGCGGACCGGAGGTGACCTCGGCCTTTGTGCTGATGGCGCTCGCGCTGGCGAAGCGGAGAATGGCGAGTGGCGAATGGTGAGCAGCTTCCATTCGCTATTCGCCATTCGCCGGTTCGATGACAGGAAGTTGAAAACCATGCGACGCCGCGGCACTGGCACGCCGGGCGCTTTGTCCGCACTATCAGCCGCCTTTCGCCGGGACCGCCGATGACATTACGGAAATTGCTGTCCGCACTATTGCTGATGTCGCTTCCCGCGGTCGCGCAGGCGGCCGACATCACGGGCGTTCCGAAAATCCGCGAGGGCGATTACGTCCAGATCGGCAACAGCCGCATCCGCCTCGGCGGCATCGACGCGCCGGCGGTCGATCAGCTCTGCCTCAACACCAAGGGCGAGCGCTGGACCTGCGGCGTCGCCGCGCGCGACGAACTGACCAAACGCTTCGGCGGCAAGAGCTGGACCTGCCGCGCGAGGTCGGTCACCGATCGCCGCGGCCGCATCGTGGCGCGCTGCGAGGCCGACGGCGAGGACATCCAGAGATGGATGGTGTCGCATGGCTGGGCGCTGGCGCTGGCACGGATCTCGCGCGACTACGAAGCCGACGAGAAGGCCGCCCGCGAGGCCAAGGCGGGGATGTGGCAGGGCGCGTTCATCGCGCCATGGGACTGGCGCATCCGCAACAAGAAGACCGCGATCCTCGGCGCCGTCAAGCCGCCGGAAAGCGCGAAGGCGATCCTGCTGGCATCGGCATCCGGACCGGTGGCGCCGTCCCCCGACTGCACCATCAAGGGCAACGTCAACCGTTCCGGCGAGTGCATTTTTCATCAGCCGACCAGCCGCTGGTATGCGAAGATCGAGATGAAGATATCGAAGGGCACGCGCTGGTTCTGCTCGGTCGAGGAAGCCGAAGCCGCCGGCTGCAGGGAGACACGGCGGTAGTTTTTGCATTAAACTCTCCCCGCCTGCGGAGAGAGCCCCTCACCCCGGCCCTCTCCACGTGAAGGACGCGGAGAGGGGAAGTCCGACCAACATTTCCTGACGCACTCCTTTCGAGCGCAACGCTGTGGGGAATATTTCGACTGAACGAGGATTGCGACGGCAGCGGCGGGGCGGGTGGCGCCGAGCCGCCATGCTGACGTTTGTCATCCTCGTCGGCTACGGCCTGCTCGCATATCTGGTGCTGCCGGGATTCTGGACGCATTACGAGCATCAGCGCGGGCTTGCCGGCATGCCGATGGTGACGCGCACGGCGCAGGACATTCCCGGCGATCCCATGAATGTCGGGCTGATCGGCGACATCGCCGACGTCGTCTGCGCGATGCACGCGGCCGGCTGGTCTCCCGCCGACCCGATTACGCTGAAATCCTCGATCGAGATCGTCAGCAGCGTGCTGCTCGACCGGCCCTACAGGGACGCGCCGGTGAGCAATCTCTATTACCTCGGCCGCCGCGAGGATCTCGCCTATGAAAAGCCGATCGGCGCCAGCGCCGACCGCCGCAACCATGTGCGGTTCTGGAAGGTGCTGGAGAGCGGCGCGGAGCAGCGCCCGGTCTGGCTCGGCGCGGCGACGGAAGACCGCGGCGTCGGCGTCAGCCACTATACCGCCGCCGTCACCCACCACATCGCGCCCGATCTCGATGCCGAACGCGCGCTGCTGACCGCCGATCTGGAAGGCGCCGGCATGGTGGAAGCGAAATACCAGGTCACCGGCATAGGGCCCACGATCGCGGGGCGAAACGGCGGCGGCGATCCCTACTACACCGACGGTGAAATCTGGGTGCTGCGGCTGGTCGAAGCCTGCAAGAAGCGCGAGGCGCCGGCAGTGACGATCCCGAGCCCGCCGGCGACCGAGTTGAAGGATCAGATCTGGCACGCGATCGCCAATGTGGTGAAGGGATAGGACGTGCCGCTGTCGCCGTTGTGAAGGGCAATGAGTGCAATTTGACCGTTTTTGCAGCTTTGCCGTGCTCGCAATGACTGATCCGATCGAATATCATCCTGCCCTGACCTCACGCTGCGATCCGCGTGCTTGCCACTCAAGGAAAACCAACAAATGACCGTTCGCGCGGGCCGGGAATTTCTGGCCATTCCGGGGCCCACCACCATGCCCGACGAAGTGCTGCAGGCGATGCATCGCCCGGCGCTCGACATCTATTCCAGCCAGATGGTGGAATTGACCGAAAGCCTGCTCGCCGATCTTTCAAAACTGTTCGTCACCAGGGGCAAAACCTACATCTACATCGCCAACGGCCATGGCGCGTGGGAAGCGACGCTGTCGAACGTGCTGTCGCGCGGCGACAAGCTGCTGGTGCTGGAAAGCGGGCGCTTTGCAATCGGCTGGGGTCATGCGGCGTCGTTGATGGGCGCCGAGGTCGAGGTGCTCAAGGGCGACTGGCGCCGCGCGATCCGTCCCGCCGAGGTCGAGGCGCGACTGCGCCAGGACAAGGATCACAGCATCAAGGCGATCGTCGCGGTTCAGATCGATACCGCATCCGGCGCCTATAACGACATCGAGGCGATCGGCAAGGCGATCAAGGCGACCGGCCATCCTGCGCTGTTCATGGTCGACACCGTCGCGTCGCTCGGCTGCGTGCCGTTCGAGATGGACAAATGGGGCGTCGATGTCGCGATGTCCGGCTCGCAGAAGGGCCTGATGACGCCGCCCGGCCTCGGCTTCGTCGCCGCCAACGAGCGCGCGCTGCAGGTCCACAGGAAGGCCGATTTGCGCACGCCCTATTGGGACTGGAGCGAGCGCGAGGGCACCGAACACTACCGCAAATATGCCGGCACTGCGCCGGTGCACCTGCTGTTCGCGCTGCGCAAGGCGATCGACATGCTGCACGAGGAGGGACTGCCGAACGCGCATCTGCGCCATCGCCTGCTCGCCGAAGCCGTGCGCCGCGCGGTCGCGGTATGGAGCGAAGGGCAGGTGCTCGGCTTCAACATCACCGAAGCCAATGAACGTTCAGATACCGTGACGACGGTGACGATGAAGGGCAGCGATCCGCAGGCGCTGCAGCGCTACTGCAAGGAGAAATGCGGCGTGGTGCTCGGCACCGGCATCGGCGACCTCTCCGGCCAGGCGTTTCGTATCGCCCATATGGGCCATGTGAATGCGCCGATGATCCTGGGCACGCTCGGCGTTGTCGAGGTCGGTCTCAACGCGCTCGGCATTCCCCATGGCAAGGGCGGAACCGAAGCTGCGATTGAGTATCTCGGCGAGAACGTCGGGGCGTAGGGGCTGTCGCATCGCCGCATGGCGCCGAAGGAGTCGTCTCTGCGAACGCAGGGACGACAAAGGCCGCTTTCGAACTCTCTTTCCCAACCGGTTTTTGCCCGTATACTGGCATACCAAGCCGGGCGCTGATCCGTGCAGGACAAGGGTGGGAGTGAGGCGATTGGCGTCGGTTGATTTGCGCGGTCTTACCAAGCGATTCGGTGCGCTTGCGGTCGTCGATAACGTCTCCCTGAAAATCGATCATGGACAATTGGTCTGCCTGCTCGGCCCCTCCGGCTGCGGCAAGACCACGACGCTGCGGCTGATCGCGGGCTTTCTGGAACCGTCCGACGGCGAGATCCATGTCGGGGACCGGCTGGTGTCGTCGAAGGCGCGCACGCTGCCGCCCGAGCAGCGCAACATGTCGATGATCTTCCAGAGCTACGCGCTGTGGCCGCACATGACGGTGACGGAAAATATCGTCTACGGCCTGCGCCTGCGCAAGATGGATCGTGACACCATCGCCAAGAAGCTGGCGGCGATCCTCGCCACCACCAAGCTCGAGGCGCTGGCGCAGCGCTATCCCGGCGAACTTTCCGGCGGGCAGCAGCAGCGCGTGGCGCTGGCGCGCGCGCTGATCGTCGAACCGGAAACGCTGTTGCTCGACGAGCCGCTGTCCAATCTCGACGCCAATCTGCGTGAGGAGATGCGATTCGAGATCCGCCGCCTGCACGACGAATATCGCTACACCACGGTCTATGTCACGCATGACCAGTCCGAAGCCATGACCACGGCCGACCTGATCGCCGTCATGAACGGCGGCAGGATCGACCAGCTCGGCACACCCGAGGATATCTATGCGCGGCCGGAATCCGAATTCGTCGCCCGCTTCATCGGCGCCAGCAACGTCATCAAGGGCACGGCGCGCGACACCAACCATGTTTCTTTTTCCGGCGCGACGCTGAAGGTGATCGGCGCACCGCTGACGGCAGACCAGGCCGCCGCGGTCGCAATCCGCCAGCATGACGTCGGATTATCGACGCAGGCGCCGGCGTCACCGGACAATGCGATCAAGGCGGTCGTCACGCGGCAGGTCTATCTCGGCGCGGCGCGCGATTACATGGTCGAGGTCGCCGACGGCTCGAGCCTGCGCGTCACCACGCCGACCGAAACCGACGTGCCCAAAGGCAGCGAGGTCTGGCTGACGCTGCCGGCTGAGCGCTGCCGGGCGCTGAGCCGCTAGAACGAGAACGGGAGGACGCGATGAAGGGACGAAGGCTTTCCAGGCGCGACATCCTGCAAGGCTCGGTCGCGGTCGCCGCCGGGACGGTGTTCGCCTCCCCCCTTCGCGCCCAGGCGCCGGAGCCGGTCGCGATCACGCCGCCGCTGGTGGAGGCGGCGAAGAAGGAAGGCAGGCTGATCTTCTATTCCTCGATGGACCTGCCGGTCGGCGAAAAGCTCGGCAAGGCCTTCGAGGCGGCCTATCCCGGTATCGCCATCCAGATCGAACGCTCCGGCTCGGAGCGGCTGTTTCAGCGCGTCGACCAGGAATTCGGCAGCAACATTCGCGCCGCAGATGTGATCAACACCTCGGATGCGTCGCACATCATCACCTGGAAGCGGAAGGGCTGGCTGGCGCCCTTCGTCCCGGAGGATGTCGCAAAGCACTTTCCCGTCGACTACCGCGATCCCGAGGGCATGTCGGCCGCCTCGCGAATCTATCTGTCGTCGATCGCCTACAACACCAAACTGGTGAAGCCCGAGGACGCGCCGAAGAGCTTTGCCGACCTGCTCGATCCCAAATGGGCGGGCAAAATGGTCAAGGGCCATCCGGCCTATAGCGGCACCATCATGACCGCGACGTTCCAGATGGTGCGCGAACTCGGCTGGGACTACATGGAGAAGCTGTCGAAGCAGCGCGTGATGCAGGTGCAGTCGTCGACCGATCCGCCAAAGAAGTTGTCGCTCGGCGAGCGAGCCGTCATGGCCGACGGCAATGAATATGGCGTCGTGCTGCTGAAGGAAGCCGGTCAGCCGGTCGAGCCGATCTACCCGGCCGAGGGTGCGCCGACGATCTCGGGCCCGACAGCCATCTTCGCATCGGCCCCGCATCCCAATGCCGCGCGCCTGTTCCAGGCCTGGTTCCATACGCGCGAGACCCAGCAATTCTTCACCGACTACACCGCGCAATATTCGGTTCACGCGCAGGTGCAGTCGAAGCCGGGACGGCGGAAGATTTCCAACATCAAGCTGATGAAGGAAGATGCGGAGGGCGTGGAGAAAATGGCTGAGGAAATCAAGACGCGCTATGCGCGGCTGTTCAAGGTTTGACGATGTCGGCGACCACATCCACCACCATCACCGCGACCGGCGTCCCAAAACCCCGCCTCGACCTCACCCGCCCCGTGCTGTGGCTGTTCGCGGCGTTCATGATCGTGCTGATCGTGCTGCCGCTGTCGTGGCTGATGGTGTTCGCGTTCACCGACAAGGCGCGGCATCCGACGCTGCAGAACTTCGTCACGCTGTTCACCGATCCCGCGTTTCTCGATCCGCTGCTGACGACGGCGATCATCGCCACCACCTCGGCGGTGATCTGCTGCCTCGTCGCCGCGCCGATCGGCTGGCTGGTGTCGCGCACCGACATGCCGGGGCGCCAGACCATTCGCGCGCTGGTCACGGCGTCGTTCGTCACGCCGCCGTTCCTCGGGGCGGTCGCCTGGGAATTGCTGGCGGCGCCGAACAGCGGAATGCTGAACCAGTTCTACCGCTACCTCACCGGCGCCGAAGATCCCCTGTTCGACATCTACTCGCTGACCGGGCTGGTCTTCGTGATCTCCTGCTACACCTTTCCGTTCGTGTTCGTGCTGGTCGCCAATGCGCTCGACAACATGCCGGGTGAACTTGAAGACGCTTCTGCCATTCTCGGCGGCAAGGCCTGGACCACGGCGCGGCGGGTCACGATCCCGCTCGCGCTGCCGGCCCTGGTCGCCGGCGCGTTGATCGCGTTCCTGCAGGCGATGACGCTGTTCGGATCGCCCGCGATCCTGGCGCTGCCGGCGGGCTTTCACACCATGACGACAAAGATCTGGAGCCTGTTCCAGTATCCGCCGAAGCTCGAACTCGCGGCCGCCGCCGCCGTGCCGCTGCTGCTGCTGACGATCCTTCTGCTGCAGGGACAGAAATTCCTGCTCGGCCGCCGCGGCTTCTCCGTGGTCGGCGGCAAGTATGGCCCGCCGCGCCCGGTCGAGATGGGCGGCTGGCGCTGGGCGGCGCTGGCGTTCTGCCTCGTCGTGCTGCTCAATCCCGTGTTCCTGCCCTATCTCGCGCTGCTCAACGCGGCGTTCTCGCCGACCGCGACCACGCTGGTGACGCCGTCGACGGCGACGCTGCACAACATCGTGTTCGTCTTCACCGAGTTGTCGTCGACCCAGCTTGCGCTGAAGAACACGGTGATCCTCGGCGCGTCGACCGCCACCGTCGGCACCATCCTCGCACTGGTCGTGGCCTATGTCACGACGCGCCGCGTGATCGCGAGCCATCGCCTGCTCGGATTTCTCGCCACCGCGCCGGTCGCCGTGCCCGGCATCGTGCTCGGCGTCGGACTGTTCCTGAGCTACACGCGGCCGCCCTTCGTGCTCTACGGCACGCTGTGGATCCTGCTGCTCGCGTTCCTCACCATCAACCTGCCCTCGGCCTACCAGCAATTGCAGGCGGCGTTCGCGACCATTCACCCCGAACTGGAAGACGCCAGCCGCATCCTCGGCGCGACACGGCTGCAATCGCTGTGGCGCGTTACCGCGCCCCTGCTGCGCACCGGCGTGATCGCGACCTGGTGCTTCATCTTCATCGGCGTGATGCGGGAACTGTCGGCGGCGATCGTGCTGTTCACCTCGCAGACCAAGGTGCTGTCGGTCCTGATCTACGACCTCAACGAAAGCGGCGACCTCGCCGCCATTTCGGTGCTCGGCATCGCCATGCTGGTGATCACCTTCGCGGTGGTGCTGGCGGTGAATCGCATCCCGATGTTCGGCGGCGGCGCCGGGGCGAGGTTGCGGAACAGTTAGGAAGCGCGGTGCCATAGGTCCTGCGCATCTGGTAATTTGCCGCATTCACCCCGATATAAGGCACGATCCTGCAGCCATATGAGGACCGCGTGACCAAAGCCGCCACCCAACAGCCTGCCCTGTCAGCACCATCAGCGCCGAAGCGCCCGCACAGCTTCACCCATCACGGCATCACGGTGACGGACGATTACGCCTGGCTGAAGGACGCCAACTGGCAGGAGGTGTTGCGCGATCCGGCGATCCTCGATCCGGATATACGAAAATATCTGGAAGCTGAAAACGATTACACCGAGAGCCTGCTCGGTCACACCGAGCCGCTGCAGAAAAGACTGGTCGCGGAGATGCGCGGCCGGATCAAGGAAGATGATTCCAGCGTGCCGGCGCCGGACGGACCGTTTGCCTATTTGCGGAAGTTTCGCGAAGGCGGGCAGCATGAACTGTTCGGCCGCACGCCGCGCGACGGCGGCGACGTGAGAATCGTGCTCGACGGCGACGCGCTGGCGGCGAACCACGAATACTTCAAGTTCGGCAGCGCACGGCATTCGCCCGATCACAGGCTGCAGGCATGGACCGCCGACACCAAGGGCTCCGAATATTTCTCGATCCGCGTGCGCGACTGGGAGACCGGGATCGATCGCGACGACCTCGTCGAGGAGACCGACGGCGGCATCGTCTGGAGCAAGGATTGCCAAAGCTTCTTCTATGTGAAGCTCGACGACAACCACCGCCCCATGCAGGTCTGGCGTCACAGGCTCGGCACCAGGCAGGCCGACGACACGCTGATCTATGAGGAGCAGGATTCCGGCTGGTTCACCCATCTGCACGAGAGCTCTTCCGGCCGCTTCTGCGTGATTGCCGGCGGCGACCACGAGACCTCGGAGCAGCGGCTGATCGATCTCGATCGTCCCGACGCGCCACCGCTTCTGGTCGCGGCGCGCGAGGAAGGCGTGCAATATTCGATCGCCGATCGCGGCGACGAACTCTTCATCCTCACCAATGCTGACAACGCCATCGACTTCAAGGTCGTCACCGCGCCGCTGACAGCGCCCGAACGCGCCAACTGGCGCGATCTCATTCCCTATCGCGACGGCGTCTATGTGCTGGATGTCGAGCTCTATGCCGGCCATATGGTGCGGCTGGAGCGCGCCAACGCGCTGCCGGCGATCATCATACGCGACCTCAGAACAGGTGAAGAACACGCCATCGCCTTCGACGAAGCCGCCTATTCGCTCGACACCATGGGCGGCTACGAGTTCGAGACCACCAACCTGCGATTTTCCTATTCGTCGATGACGACGCCGGCCGAAGTCTATGATTACGACATGGCAACGCGGGCGCGGATCCTGCGCAAGCGCCAGGAAATCCCGTCGGGCCACGATCCCGCCGACTACGTCACCACCCGCATCATGGCGACGTCGCATGACGGCGCGCAGGTGCCGGTTTCGATCCTGCACCGCAAGGATCTGGTGCGCGACGGCAAGGCGCCGCTGCTGCTCTACGGCTACGGCTCCTACGGCATGGCGATGCCGGCGTCCTTCGCCGCCAACCGCCTGTCGCTGGTCGATCGCGGCTTCGTCTATGCGATTGCGCATATCCGCGGCGGCGCCGACAAGGGCTGGGGCTGGTATCTCGACGGCAAGCGCGAGAAGAAGACGAATACGTTCGACGATTTTGCAGCCGCAGGGCGCGCACTGATCGAGGCCAAATATACCAATGCAAAGCGCATCGTCGGCCATGGCGGCAGCGCCGGCGGCATGCTGATGGGCGCGGTCGCCAACCGCTCCGGCGAATTGTTCGCCGGCATCGTCGCCGAGGTGCCGTTCGTCGACGTGCTCAACACCATGCTCGACGACACGCTGCCGCTGACGCCGCCGGAATGGCCGGAATGGGGTAACCCGATCGAGAGCGAGAAGGATTTTCGCACCATCCTGTCCTATTCGCCCTACGACAATCTCGCGGCAAAGGACTACCCGGCGATCCTGGCGATGGGCGGGCTGACCGATCCGCGCGTCACCTATTGGGAGCCGGCGAAATGGATCGCGCGGCTGCGCGCCACCATGCGCGGCGGCGGCCCGGTGCTGCTGCGCACCAACATGGGCGCCGGTCACGGCGGCGCGTCCGGACGCTTCAACCGGCTGGATGAGGTCGCGATCGTCTATGCGTTCGCGCTGTGGGCGGTGGGGCTGGCGGAGAATGGTGAGGTTTGACGGTATCGTAGCCCGGATGCAGCCCAGCGAAATCCGGGATCTTGCGAGCGGTGCGACCGACCCGGATTGCGCTTCGCTCCATCCGGGCTACACGATCCGCAATCACCGCCCGTTCTTCTTTCGCCACGCGGCGAAATCGGTCAGCGTTTGCGGGTCCGTCGCCGGATAAAGCCCCAGGATGCCGCGGCCGCCGCGGACCTGTTCGGTAACGAAATCCTCGAACGCGGTCATCTCGACCGCCTCGTCAGCAATCTCGTCGGCGAGATGCGCGGGGATCACGATGACGCCGTCGCTATCGCCCAGGATCACGTCGCCGGGAAACACCGGCGCGTCGCCGCAGCCGATCGGCACGTTGATCTCGA
>NZ_DAINNI010000153.1:0-10445 GCF_036735945.1 Bradyrhizobium sp.
CGCAGATGGACCCGGCGACCAAGAAGGACAACGTGCTGGCCTTCCTGATCGACCTGAAGATCGTCGCCAAGGCCGCCGAGGACAAAAAGATCGAGAATTCCGAGGACTTCAAGAAGCGGCTGGCGTTCACCCGCAGCCGCCTTCTGATGGACAGCCTGCTCGCCGCCGAGGGCAAGGCCGCAACCACCGAAGAGGCCATGAAGAAGGTCTATGAGGAAGCCTCCAAGCAGATCACCGGCGAGATGGAAGTCCATGCCCGCCACATCCTGGTCGAGACCGAGGACGAGGCCAAGGCGATCGCCGAAGAGCTGAAGAAGGGCGCCGACTTCGCCGAACTGGCCAAGAAGAAGTCCAAGGACCCCGGCGCCTCCGATGGCGGCGATCTCGGCTTTTTCACCAAGGAACAGATGGTGCCGGAATTCTCCGCTGTGGCCTTCACGCTCGAGCCCGGCAAGATTTCCGACCCGGTCAAGTCGCAGTTCGGCTGGCACGTCATCAAGGTCGAGGAAAAGCGCGCCCGCAAGGCGCCCGACTTCGAGCAGGTCAAGACCCAGATCGAAACCTATGTGACCCGCAAGGCGCAGGCCGAATACGTCGCCAAGCTGCGCGAGGCCGCCAAGGTCGAACGGATGGACAAGCCGGCGGAGACCGCCAAGACCGATGCGAAGACCGACGCCAAGCCGGATGCCGCCAAGCCCGCCGATTCCAAGATGGCGCCGGCGAAGAAGTAAAAAATCGCTGTCACTTCTGCGAGACCAATAGTATCTAGCATCGTTATGGCCGGGCCGAAGCGCCCGGCCGTTTCATGTCCGGCCTGCCGGTTCAGGCGCCGGAAGACGCCGGCAGGTCCGGCCTGGATTGATCTGGTCGAAGAAGGTGCTCGCATGTCCACCACTGTTTCCCCGCTCGCCCCGACCGATGTCCCCGAGATGCCCGCCATTGCCGGCGTGAAGCTCGCGACCGCCGCCGCCGGCATTCGCTACAAGGGGCGCACCGACGTTCTGCTTGCCGTCATGGACAAGGGCACCACGGCCGCCGGCGTCTTCACCAGGTCGAAATGCCCGTCCGCGCCGGTGGAATGGTGCCGTGCCAGGCTCGGCCGCGGCGGATCTTCCAGGACAGGGTTTGCCCGCGCGCTGGTGGTGAACTCCGGCAACGCCAACGCGTTCACCGGCAAGACCGGCAAGCAGTCGACGGCGCTGACCGCGCAGATCGCGGCAAAGGCGGTCGGCTGCGCGACCTCGGACGTGTTCCTCGCCTCCACCGGCGTGATCGGCGAGCCGCTGGACGCCACCAAGTTCGACGGCGTGCTGGCGACGCTGGCGGATGCCGCCACGCCCGATGGCTGGATGGACGCGGCCAAGGCGATCATGACCACCGACACCTTTCCCAAGGTCGCAACCGCCGCCGTAAAGCTCGGCAAGGCCAGGGTGACGATCAACGGCATGGCCAAGGGCGCCGGCATGATCATGCCTGATATGGCGACCATGCTGTCCTTTGTATTCACCGACGCACCGCTGTCGTCCGCCGTGCTGCAGTCGCTGCTCAAGAGCGGCGTCGAGGATACGTTCAACGCCATCACGATCGACAGCGACACCTCGACATCGGACACGCTGTTGGCGTTTGCGACCGGCGCCGCCGCGGCCAATGGCGCGCCGAAGATCAGCCGGGCCAGCGATCCCCGCCTGAAGGCGTTCGCCAAGGCGTTCCATGGCGTGCTCGCCGACCTCGCCGAACAGGTGGCCCGCGACGGCGAAGGCGCGCGCAAGCTGGTCGAGGTGATCGTCGAAGGCGCGACCACAAAACCCTCGGCGCGCAAGATCGCGATGTCGATCGCGAACTCGCCGCTGGTGAAGACGGCGATCGCGGGCGAAGACGCCAATTGGGGCCGCGTGGTGATGGCGGTCGGCAAGGCCGGCGAGCCCGCCAACCGCGACAAGCTCTCGATCTCGTTCAACGGCATCCGCGTCGCAAAAAGCGGCGCACGCGACCCGTCCTACAACGAGGCTGAAGTCTCCGAGGTGATGAAGAACCCGAAGATCCAGATCAAGGTCGCGCTCGGCCTCGGCAAGGGCCGCGACCGCGTGCTGACCTGCGACCTCACCAAGGAATATGTCGCGATCAACGGCGACTATCGGTCGTAAACGAGACAGCGCGCATGGCTGAGATCAAGCTCACCCTGGTGGTCGCCTGCGCCCTCGTCGATGTGGACAAGCGCGTGCTGATCGCGCAACGCCCGGAAGGCAAGACGCTCGCCGGCCTCTGGGAATTCCCCGGCGGCAAGGTCGAACCCGGCGAACGGCCGGAGCAGACGCTGATCCGCGAGCTGCATGAGGAGATCGGCATCGACGTCAGCGAGCCGTGCCTGGCGCCGCTGACCTTTGCCAGCCACGCCTATGACAGCTTCCACCTGTTGATGCCGCTCTACATCTGCCGGCGCTGGGAAGGCCTGGTCGTGGCGCGCGAGGGCCAGCAACTGGCCTGGGTGCGCGCCAACAGGCTGCGCGACTATCCGATGCCGCCGGCGGATATTCCGCTGATCCCGCATCTGATTGATTTATTGATGTAAAGCCGGCATACGCAGGGCCAGGACACAAAATCGCGAAAACAACCCCATGCAAAGTAGAATGGGGCCCGGTTCGCGGGTTTCCGGCCTGAAGGGAATTGCGCGTCAAGCGCGCTTCGCCTGCTTCACCGCCGCTTCCAGACTTGCCTTCGCCGATCCCGGCCGCAATGGCTTTGGCTGGCTCTCATGCGGCGCCCAGCCGGACAACCAGATCACGTCAAAGGTCGCGCGGATGCGGCCGTCGGCATCCGCGAAACGCTCGCCATAGATCTGCGCCATCCGCAGCATCGTGGTGCGACGTGTCGGCGCCCGCCGCCGCTCGATCAGGATGTTGCTTGCCCCCATCCGCCTGATATCGGCCATCAGCGCAAAGGCGCTGTCGTAGCGCACCACGACGCGATCGACGTCGGTGACGGGCAGCGCAAGCCCGGCGCGCTGCAAGAGACCACCGATATCGCGCAGGTCCGCAAACGGCGCAACGCGCGGCGACACCCCGCCCTCGCACTCGGCCTCCGCCGCGGCAAAGGATTGCCTGAGCTCGGTCAGCGTGTCGCCGCCGATCATCGCCGCGAGCAACAGCCCATCCGGCTTCAGCGTACGGCGGATCTGCGCCAGCACGCCCGGCAGGTCGTTGACGAACTGCAACGCGAGCGCCGAGACCGCGAGATCGAGCGATTCCGGCTGCAACGGCAGAATTTCCGACGCATCTGCATCGACGCGCACGATCGACCGGAAACGACCGGCCAGCGGCTTCCGCAGAAGATCGCCTGGCGTCCAGATATCGGCCACATCGGCAAAGCTTCGCGTCACCGCCTGCAGGCGGTCGTCAAAATCTTCCCTGATACGGTCGAGCAGGAACGTTGCCGGCCCGTTACGCTGCGCGCGATCGAGCCGCGTGCGCAACAGCGCACGATCGAACAGGACGGGCGCACTGGTCGGGTTGGAAGCCATGCGCGGTTGGTACGCTGGCTGCCTGTCGCTGGCAATGCCGCGCTTGAGCACAATGCCCGGCAGCGCTAGCCTCGCGCCATGGACGCCGAGGCATCACCACCACGCTCCTTTTCCAGGCATCTGCGCGGCGCGCTCGGCGCCTGCCGCGACGCGCTGGCGCATCTGCCCAGGCTCGCACTCGACATCGCACTGCCGACGCAGTGCGTTTCCTGCCGCGAGCCGGTCGACGGCGACGGCGTCTGCGCGGCGTGCTGGGCGAAACTGTCCTTCATCGAACTGCCTTATTGCCCGCGGCTCGGCATCCCCTTCGTCTATGATCCCGGTCCCGAATTGCTGTCGATGGAGGCGATCGCAAGCCCACCGGCTTACCAGCGCGCCCGCGCCGCGGTGCGCTACGACGACGTCGCCCGCACGCTGGTTCATTCGCTGAAGTACCAGGACCGCACTGATCTCGCGCCCGCGATGGGGCGGTGGATGGCCCGCGCCGGCAAGGAATTGCTCGATGCGGCCGACGTGCTGGTGCCGGTTCCCCTGCACTGGCGGCGTAGCTGGAGCCGCCGCTACAACCAGTCCGGTGCGCTGGCGCGGGTGATTTCACGGCAAAGCGGCGTGAAACTGGCCTCCGAGGCGCTGCGCCGCATCCGACCCACCGAACAACAGGTCGGCCTGTCCCGGCCGCAGCGCGCGACGAACGTTCAAGGCGCGTTCAAGGTCGCCCCCGAGCGCAGCGCCGACATATCCGGGCGCCGCGTCATCCTGATCGACGATGTCCTGACGTCAGGTGCCACGACGGATGCCTGCGCCCGCGCCCTGCTCCGCGCCAAGGCCACGCAGGTCGACGTGCTGGTATTCGCGCGGGTTGTGGACAGCCACCGCGCTCCCATATAATTCAAGGACTTGTCAAATCAGGGCGCGCCATGACTGCTGCCGTTGAAATCTATACCCGTCCGGGCTGTGGCTATTGCACCGCCGCCAAATCGCTGCTGACGCGCAAGAATGCCGCGTTCACCGAGTTCAACGTCGCATCCGACGCAGCCTATCGCGACGAGATGTACGACCGCGCCGGCCACGGCTCGACCTTCCCCCAGATCTTCATCGACAAAACCCATGTCGGCGGCTGTGACGAGCTCTATGCGCTGGACCGCGCGGGCAAGCTCGATGGCCTGCTGTCGGGAGAAAAGGCCTCCTCATGAGCGCTGGTTCGACCTTTACCGCCGCCATGGTGCAGATGCGCACCGGCCTTCTGCCCGAGCCGAGCCTCGAGCAGGGCATCGCCCTGATCCGCGAGGCGGTCGCGAAAGGCGCCGACTACGTGCTCACGCCCGAAGTCAGCAACATGATGCAGTTGAACCGCAAGGCGCTGTTCGAGCATCTCGCGTCCGAGGAAGACGACCTCTCGCTGAAGGCCTATCGCGCGCTGGCCGCGGAACTGAAGATCCATCTGCATATCGGCTCGCTGGCGCTGCGCTTTTCGCCGGAGCGCGCCGTCAACCGCTCGTTCCTGATCGGGCCCGACGGCAACGTGCTCGCCAGCTACGACAAGATCCACATGTTCGACATCGACCTGCCCGGCGGCGAGAGCTACCGCGAGTCGGCCAATTACCAGCCGGGCGAAACCGCCGTGATATCGGATCTGCCGTGGGGCCGGATCGGGCTGACGATCTGCTACGACGTGCGCTTCCCCGCGCTGTACCGGGCGCTCGCCGAAGCCGGCGCATCGTTCCTCACGGTTCCCTCCGCCTTCACGAAGAAGACCGGCGAGGCGCACTGGCATACGCTGCTGCGCGCCCGCGCCATCGAGAACGGCTGCTTCGTGTTCGCGGCGGCGCAGGCCGGCATGCATGAGAACAAGCGCGAGACCTATGGCCATTCGCTGATCATCGCGCCCTGGGGCGAAATCCTCGCCGAAGGCGGCGTCGAGCCCGGCGTGTTCCTCGCCGAGATCGATACGTCGAAGGTCGAGGCAGCCCGCAGAAGCGTACCGTCGCTGCAGCACGGACGCCGCTTCGGCATGGCCGACCCCAATGCGGGGCCCGACCATCTGCATCTCGTCCGGGGCTCGGCATGATCCGCTACAACCTGCGCTGCGAGAAGGGCCATGCTTTCGAAAGCTGGTTTCAGAGCTCCGCGGCGTATGAGAGCCAGGAAAAGCGCAAGCTGGTGAGCTGCCCTTCCTGCGGCTCGGTCAAGGTCGAGCGCGCGATCATGGCGCCGCAGATCGTGACCAGGAAGGGTCGCGAACAGGCCGCGCCTGCGCCGACACCGCCCGCGGAAACCACCGGATCTGAAACGACGCCGCTCTTGATGGCGCAGGAACTCGAGCTGCGCACCAAGCTGAAGGAATTGCGCGATCACATCGTGAAGAACGCCGACAATGTCGGCGAGCGCTTCCCCAACGAAGCGCGCAAGATGCACTATGGCGATATCGAGCATCGCCCGATCTATGGCGAGGCCTCGCCGGACGAGGCACGCGCGCTGATCGATGAAGGCGTAGAGGTCAGCCCGTTGCCGGTGCTGCCGGACGACAGGAATTAGAGGTTCTCGTCATTGCGAGGAGCGAAGCGACGAAGCAATCCATCTTCGTGCTTGTTGCGCTATGGATTGCTTCGCTTCGCTCGCAATGACGACTGGGCAAACGACTACGCCGCCACCAATAGCGCCACGCCGATCACGATCAGCACGATCCCAAAAAGTTCGCGGGCCGACATCGGCTGCTTGAACGAATAATACGACACCGCCTGCGCGAACAGCACCTCGACCAGCGCCAGCGTCCGCACGTTCGCCGCCGCCGTCAGCGCGAACGCCAGGAACCAGAACTGCGAGGCGAATGCGCCCATGAAGCCCGCGAGCATCGAGGGCCGCCACAGCCCGAAAATCTTCATCAGCACGTCAGGCGCGCGCGCCAGCAGATAGATCGTCAGCACCAGCGTCTGCACGAACAGGCCGAACACCAGCGTGTAGGACGCCGCCGTGACGAAGGAGACGCCGGGCACGGTGATGATCGCGCCGCGGAAGCCGATCGCCGACAGCGCAAAGCAGCCGGCGGCGACGAGGCCGATGATGGTCGGCTTGAACTCGGCAAAGCCCTTCGCGCCGCCCGGCCGCAGCGCCGTGATGACGACGCCGATGGTGGCGATCAGGATCGCGACGACTTTCAGGAAGGTCAGGTGATCGCTGAGGAAGATGAAGCCGAAGATCGCGGTCTGGATCGCCTCGGTCTTGAGGTAGGCCGTCGTCACGACGAACGAGCGGTCGTTCATCGCGAGCAGCATCAGCCCGGTGGCGACAATCTGGCTCAGCGCGCCGAGCAATAGCCACGGCCAGAATATCGCCGGCGGCCACGGCACCGAATCTCCTGTTACAGCCACCACCAGCGCGAAGAACAGCACCGAGAACGGAAAGCCGAACAGGAAGCGGATGTTGGTCGCGCCCCAGGTCCCGAGCGGCCCCGTCAACGACCGCTGCATCGCGTTGCGCGCGACCTGGCCGAGCGCAGCGACGATGGTGAAGGGAATCCAGAGCGTGGCGACGGAGAACATGGGGGAATACCGGCAGGAAGCTGCCGCACCGTGCCGGGCGGGATGCGTCAGGTCAACGGGATCAGCGTCATGACAGGATTGCGCGCGGTCCCAAGGCGATGTCGCCCCTGCGAACGCAGGGCCCATACGCCGTGCTCTCTCATGTGAGCAGCGACGGTAGACGTCTCGTAATCCAATTAGCGCCGCGGAGTATGGGTCCCTGCGTTCGCAGGGACGACATCGGTTATGTGGCTAAAGCGCTGGGGCCGACTACGCCCCTTCAGCCACCACCATGTAGTTCACGTCCATGTCGGACGAGACGCTCCATCTGTCGGCGAGCGGATTATAGACCACGCCGGCCTGGTCGGAGATGGTGAGGCGATTGCTGGCAAGGTGTCGCGCGAGCTCGTCCGGCGTGACGAACTTGTCCCATTGATGGGTGCCGCGCGGCAGCCAGCGCAGGACGTATTCGGCGCCGACGATGGCGAGTGCAAAGCTCTTCCAGTTGCGGTTCAGCGTCGAGACCACCATGATCCCGCCGGGCTTCACCATCGCCGCGCAGCGGGCAATGAACGCGCCGACATCGGTGACATGCTCGACCACTTCCATCGCCAGCACGATGTCGAAACGTTCGCGGTGGTCCATCTCCTCCGCCGTGGTGCAGCGGTAGTCGATCGACAGATGGCCCTTCTCGGCGTGCAGGCGGGCGGCGGCGATGTTGGTCGGCGACGGATCGATCCCGATCACCTGGGCGCCGAGCCGCGTGAACGGCTCGCACAGCAGGCCCGCGCCACAGCCGATATCGAGGATCCGCAGGCCCGACAGGCAGCTCAGGCTCTTCGCGTTACGCTCGAACTTGCGGCATGCGGCGTCGCGGATATAGGCAAGCCGCAGCGGATTGATCTTGTGCAGCGGGGCCATCTTGCCCTTGGGGTCCCACCACTCGTCGGACAGTTTCGAGAACTTCGCGACCTCGGCCGGGTCCACCGTGCTGCCGGTGGTGGAAGCACCGGCGGATGATTTCTGCTCCATCGCCATGAATCAGGTACCGGCCGGTCGTGCGGTGATGGCGTTGCGAAACGACAGTGGCGACGCCACGGTATCGATTTTTTCTTCGCTCTTGCCGACGCCAAGGATCGTCACATCGCCGTAATTGAAGATGCGGCCAAGGATGGATTGATTGACGTCGACGCTTTCGACCTTGTCGAGACTCATTTCAAAGGTCTGCCGCTGGATAAAACCTGTCTTGTGTATGATACGCAGATCGGTGACGTCGGTTTCGGTGGTCCATTGATGGAACCAGGCCGTGATCGTCTTGTACAATGCGGCGATGCCGGAAATGGCGGCCATTGCCAGGCACAGCAGCGCCGGCGCGCCGGTCGGTACCTGGTACGAGAGAACGAGGAAGATGATCGCCACAACCCAGCCGGCAAGCGCGGGCAGGAAGAATATCCAGTGCGCGTTGGTCGAAAACAGCACCTTTTCACCGGGCTGCAGGATTTCGTCGATATAACGCCCCATACGCGTGACCTGAATTAACCCGCTACCGCAGCATTTTACGTCATTTTGAGTCGAAAACGTGCCCGGCTGCTTGCCCCGGACCGCGCCGCTATGTATACGCCGCTTTCGACCCGCGCGCTCCAATTTCCGTGCAGGTCACCTAACTTATCCTCACAGGGAATGCACGCGTCGTCATGGGCCGCCTCGTGATGAAATTCGGCGGTACGTCCGTCGCAAATATCGACCGAATCCGCAACGTCGCGCGTCACGTCAAACGCGAAGTCGACGCCGGACATGATGTCGCCGTCGTGGTATCGGCCATGGCCGGCAAGACCAACGAGCTGGTGGAATGGTGCCGCGACGCCTCGCCGATGCATGATGCACGGGAATATGACGCCGTGGTGGCGTCGGGCGAACAGGTGACCTCGGGCCTGCTTTCGATCGTGCTGCAAGCCATGGGCATCCAGGCGCGCTCCTGGCAAGGCTGGCAGATTCCAATCAAGACCTCCGACGCCCACGCCTCCGCGCGAATCCTCGAGATCGACGGCACCGAGATCGTCAGCCGATTCAAGGATCGCAAGGAAGTCGCCGTGATCGCCGGCTTCCAGGGCATCAATCCGCAGACCAACCGAATCACCACGCTCGGGCGCGGCGGGTCCGATACGTCGGCGGTGGCGATCGCTGCCGCGCTCCATGCCGACCGCTGCGACATCTATACCGACGTCGATGGCGTCTACACCACCGACCCGCGGGTGGTTCCGAAGGCGCGGCGGCTCGACAGGATCGCCTTCGAGGATATGCTGGAACTGGCCTCGCAAGGCGCCAAGGTCCTGCAGGTTCGCTCGGTGGAACTCGGCATGGTGCACAACATGCCGATATTCGTCCGTTCCAGCTTCGACAAGCCGGAAGATATCGACCCGCACGCCAACCAGCCGCCGGGCACGCTGATCTGCAGCGAGGAGGAAATCATGGAAAGCCATGTCGTCACCGGGATCGCCTTCTCCAAGGACGAAGCCCAGATTTCCGTGCGCCAGATCGAGGACAAGCCCGGCGTCGCCGCTGCGATCTTCGGGCCGCTGGCGGATGCCAATATCAACGTCGACATGATCGTGCAGAACGTCTCGGAGGACGGCAAGACCACCGACCTCACCTTCACCGTGCCGGCCTCCGACTATACCCGCGCCCGCGACACCATCACCGCGGCCAGGGACAAGATCGGCTACGCCAGGCTCGACAGCGCCACCGACGTGTCGAAGGTGTCGGTGATCGGCAGCGGCATGCGCAGCCATGCCGGCGTCGCGGCGAAGGCGTTCAAGGCGCTGTCCGAGCGCAACATCAACATCCGCGCCATCACCACCTCGGAGATCAAGTTTTCGGTGCTGATCGACGCGGCCTATACCGAGCTCGCGGTGCGGACGCTGCACACGCTCTACGGGCTCGACCAGGGTTAGAACGATTTTCTCTCAGATCCGGCGCATGGTCTGATCGTCAGACCAGCCGGGCCTTCGCTGGCGCAGCATCGGCGCTGACACACACGTTATTGCGTCTGGCAGGCGTTTTGCTTGGCAAAGCAAGCCTCGATTGGCTATAGGCCTGAGAGGTGGGTTGCCGCACACTGCACCATCGTTGGCGATCCCAGTTCGGCGGGATTCGGTGCCTTGCGGCAGCGCCGAATGAATAAAATTGTTGTTTTTGGTGCGTTTCACGCCAGCTCCCGGCCACCCGGCGGGCCGGCTTCGCGGGGGAGGATAGCAGCACATGCGGAGCACGTCGGGAGGTCCCCGCGTCTTGTTGAGACGGCTCCGCGAAACCATGGCGGAGAAGGTCTCGGCCCAGGAACGGCTGGACAAGATCGTGGTGCTGATCGCGGCCAACATGGTGGCCGAGGTCTGCTCCTGCTACGTGCTGCG
>NZ_DAINNI010000154.1:0-10324 GCF_036735945.1 Bradyrhizobium sp.
AACAAAAAATCTCAAAATTCGCGTTTTCGGGCGCGAATCCGCGAAGTCGGGCTAAGCTCTTGAGCCGAGTTCCGACAAAAGGCCGTTCAGTGCCCATTCCCGACGACCGCCACACTGCCTCCACCGCCTCGTCGCCCGCCACGCCGTATGACGGCATGGACGGGATCGCGAACCTCGCGGGCGATTTCGATCCGGTCGCATTGGTGGTCGATTGGCTGGACGCCTGCCGCAATCGCGATCTCGCGACACTGCTCGACCTCTATGCCGACAACGCGACGCTGAGATGCCAGTGCGGTGAGGCCGAGGTCGGCGAGGGTCGCGCGGGCCTTGAATCCTACTGGAAGTCGCGTCTCGATACGCGGGCTCCCACCGCCTTCGGGCTGGAGGAAATCCTGCCGACGTCCGCCGGCGTCGTGCTCGATTATCTGAGCCACGAAGGCAAGCCGGTACGCATCGCCTTCAGCTTCACGCGCGACGGAAAAATTCAGACGACCGATTGCTTGCCGATGGTCGAGCGGTCGCCGCGTGCCGGCTTGCAGGACTACGCCGGCTAGCTTTCGTCACTGCTCGTTGCGGGCGGCTGCGCGGCAAGATCGCCCGCCGGGAGCCGGCAGCGAACCGAGGTGCGTCCCGCCTCCCGCAGCAGATCGAGCGTCCCGCTCAACGCACGCACGCGCTCCAGCATGCCGGTCAGTCCCCTCCCGAACCGGCGATCCGTCGGGAAGCCGATGCCGTCATCGGATATTTCCACGACCACATCGCGGCCGCTGATCTCCGCCGCGACATGCATCGTGCTGGCCCTGGCGTGGCGGAGCACGTTCGTCACGGCCTCCTGGATCACGCGATAGACCGTCAGCAACAACAGGCCCTCGACATCGTTCAGCCTGGCGTCGATCTGCGAGGTCACCTTCAGGTCGGGCGCCTGCGTCTTCGCGTTCTGCAGAAGCGTCTGGATGCTCTTCTCGAGGCCGAGCTCCTGGATGTAGAGCGGCCGCAACCGGTCAAGGATGCGACGGTTCGTCTGCTGCAGGGTTTCCACCGATCGCAAGATGCCTTCCGCTGCGCCCTTCAACCCGGCTTCGTCCGGTGGAATCGATTCCAGAAGCGCGACCGTGTCGGCCCGGATACCGAACAGCAACGGCCCGAGCTCGTCATGAAGTTCGCGCGCCATGTCATGCCGCTCGTCGTCCTGCAACGACACGATTCGCCGCAACAGGGTGCGATTGTCCTGGCTCAGGTGATGCAGGGTGCGGGCGAGTTCGTTGGCTTCCAGCGCACTCTTGCGGATTTCCGGCGGGCCGGCGGACGGAATGAACTGCTGGTAGTTGCCCGTCCGCATGCGGGTCAGGCCGTCACCGAGATGTTGCAGTGGCCGCAATGCCGAGCGGGCGGCGAAGTGGGCGATCGCCGCTGTCAGCAGCATCAAGGCTATGCCGGAGCAGGCGATCGCCAGAAATCCGATCCATTTCTCGTAGAGGTCGGCGGAAATGTCGGGCGCAAACACGATGTCGCCGACCTGCTTGCCCTCGATCATGACGGGAAAATCGGCTCTGAATTCGGGTACGACGAGCTGCCGGACGAACCAGTGAGGCACCCGGCCGAGCGGCGTCTGCACCTCGGGCGGATGAACATCGAGCTCGGTCCCGAGGCGGCGAAACCGGATTGCCTCGGAGGCGCCGAGCGATTGCACGAAGGCATCGAGAGTGGCATGAGGATTGGAGGAGGCGCGAAGCGCACCATTGAGCGCTGCCGCGACTGCCCTGGCCGAGCGAGCGGCCGGTTCGATTTCCTCTACAAGTTGCGTCGTCGCAAAGATCTGAAGCGAGGCGGCTCCCGCGATCAGCGCCGCCCCGAACATCAGACCGAGCGGCAGCAACAGCCGCGTTCGAAGAGAAAGTCTGTCCCACATTTCGGTTATTATAGTTCCCGCAACCCAAGATTTCGCTTTTCAAATATCGCCAACCAATTATTTATTCCGGAAGGGGATAAATGATGCAGAATTCCAGCCGATCGGCAACAAGGGTACTGATCGTTGATGACCACCCGGTGGTGCTTTCGGGGTGCCGATCGCTGTTTGCATCAGATCATTCCGTGAAGATCGAAGAGGCCAGCGACGCCAAATCCGGCCACCGCGCCTACATGACCAGGAAACCCGACGTCACGATCATCGATATCAAGCTTCCCGACGTTTCCGGATTCGAGCTGATGCGACGCATCCGCAAGGAAGACCCGGACGCCCGGATCATCATGTTCAGCATGAATGACGATCCGGCCTTCGTGGTCCGCGCCATCGAGATGGGCGCGCAGGGCTACGTCTCGAAGGGCGACGATCCGCGCATGCTGGTCAAGGCCGTGCGGAGGGTGGCCGCGGGCGACAATTTCATCTCGCCGCAACTGGCTGAAGCGGTGACGTTCTCGGGCGCTTCGATCAAGGCCAATCCGGCGTCACAGATGACGGCGCGCGAGCTGGAAATTCTGCGGCTGCTCGGCCGCGGCGACAAGATCGTCGAGGTCGCCGACGCGCTGGAGATTTCCTACAAGACGGTGGCCAATACCACCTCGCTGCTCAAGCAGAAGCTCGGCGCCAAGAATCACTCGGACCTGATCCGGATCGCCGTCGAGATGGGATTGGGCTGAGCCCTGTCGATCGGTCGGTGAAGAGCTGAACCGGCCGCGCCAATGTGGGCGCGACCCGTTCGCGCCGCTGCAGTTCGCATGTCGCCCGGGCAATGGGATGACGAGAGCGAACTGCAGCGAAAGCTCACTTACCAGCGGTGGTGGTGACGACGATGGTGACGCCATTTGTGATGCCCGCGGCCCCTGTACCATCCGTAGTGATGGCCCCGGCCACGATGGCCATGGCCATGATGACCATGCCCGTGCCCGTGTCTGACCTGGATCACGGTGTCGTCCTGCGTGGTCATGGGCGCGATGCCCAGCCTGGCGGAAGCGGACAGGGTCATTGCCAGCGAAGCAATCATTGCCGCGCCGACCAGAACGATACGTCTCATGCAGGGATCCTCCCAATCGCGGGATCGCGATGTCTGACACAAGCTCCCGTCATCGATTTTGTTCCAGGCCTCCGCCGCGGGGTGTCGATCAATCCCGGCAGAGACTTGGGATGGTAATGATCGGGAAAAATATGCAATATGAATTCCTGATGATTTAGGGAGAGCTGGATGAACGGCCCGGATATCGTGGAAACCGCGTTCGCGCGCGCCTGGGGCGTCTACCTGCTCATTCACAGCGGCATCGACGAGAACGACGCGCGACGCGCCAGTCTTCTGCGCTTCATTCGGCAGCGCTGCGATGCGGGAGAGACCGACACGGAGCTGCTGGCGGTGGAGGGCCTCAAGTTTCTCAAGAGTCTCGAGGGGCTCGCCGAGGAGTAGTGTGCCGCCGGCGTCATGTTCGGGAAAAACTGGAGCTATCGGCTTCGTTTGCGTCCGCCTGCGATGCACGCGGCTTCCGCGTGGCGGGAATATGGCGGCGGTGGACGAAAGGGTTCTTCGAGGCGGACACACGAAATCGCCCGCATGACGCGCTATCAAGGGGCGATGGAAAAGCCCGCGCGTCCCCTGCCGTTCGCGGCATTCGAATGGCTGCTGTCTGCGCGGTACCTGCGGGCGCGCCGCAAGGAAGGCTTCATCTCCGTCATCGCCGGGTTTTCATTCCTCGGCATCATGCTCGGCGTGGCGACGCTGATCATCGTGATGGCCGTCATGAACGGCTTCCGCAAGGAATTGGTGGACAAGATCGTTGGCCTGAACGGTCACCTTCTGGTGCAACCGCTGGAGTCGCCGTTGACGGACTGGGATGACGTCGCGGAGCGCATCAGCCGGGTGCCGGACGTGCGGCTCGCCGCGCCGGTGGTGGATGGTCCGGCGCTGGCTTCCTCGGCGCAGAATGCCACCGGCGTCCTGGTACGCGGTATCCGCACCGAGGACCTCACCAGGCTTGCCGCGATAACAGGCAATATCCAGCAGGGCTCGCTCGATGCCTTCAATCAGGGGCAGGGCGTCGCCATCGGCCGCCGGCTTGCCGAGCAATTGTCGGTGCGGGCCGGCGACAACATCACGCTCGTCGCGCCCGACGGCGCCGTGCGGTCGAAGGCTGCGGCGGCCCGCATCAAGCCGTTCAAGGTCGCGGCGGTGTTCAGCATCGACATGTCGGAATATGATTCCGTCATGGTCTTCCTGCCGCTTGCAGAGGCACAGGCCTATTTCAACCGCGCCAATGACGTGAGCGCCATCGAGGTCTTTCTCGCCGTCAGCCCGGACAAGGTCGATGGCTTTCGAAGGACGGTGGCCGATGCCGCGGGACGCCCGGTGTTCCTCGTCGACTGGCGGCGGCGGACCTCGGCCTTCTTCGCGGCCCTCCAGGTCGAGCGCAACGTCATGTTCCTGATCCTGACCCTGATCGTGCTGGTCGCCGCGCTGAACATCGTGTCGGGCCTGATCATGCTGGTGAAGGACAAGGGCGGCGACATCGCCATCCTGCGCACGATCGGCGCCTCGCGCGGCGCGATCATGCGGGTGTTTCTGATCGCGGGTGCCGCGATCGGGGTGCTCGGGACCATGGCGGGGCTGCTGCTCGGCATGCTGGTCTGCCTGAACATCGAGGCGATCAGGCAATTCCTGTCCTGGATCACCAACACCGAACTATTTTCGCCGAAACTCTACTTCCTGTCGAAGCTGCCGGCCGAGATCGATTTCGGCGAGACCGCCGCCGTCGTGGCGATGGCGTTGACGCTGTCATTCCTCGCAACGCTCTATCCGTCCTGGCGCGCCGCGCGGCTCGATCCGGTCGATGTCCTCCGATACGGGTGAGGAGCACGATGGTGCATCCGCCGTCGCTGGGCATGTCGCTCGGTATCGGTAGAATCCCGGATTTTGCGGTAGCTGCGCGTTGGCCTTTCGCCCACGAGCCATTTCCCCTTCGCCGCAAAACGCTTTATGGTGGCCCTTCGCTTCGCGCTTGGCGAAATCTAATTCACGATCAATATCAAAGGCTTGGCATATGGCTTGCGCCTTTGGAGGGTGGTTTGACGCGCTATATTTCGACGCGGGGGGAAGCTCCCGTCCTGGGCTTTTGCGATGTGATGCTGACCGGGCTCGCCCGCGACGGCGGCCTCTACGTGCCGGAGGTCTGGCCGCAGCTTTCGCGCGAGACCATCGCCTCCTTCTTCGGCCGGCCCTACTGGGAGGTCGCGGTCGACGTGATCAAGCCGTTCGCGGCGGGTGAGATCTCCGACGCCGATCTCGGCCGCATGGCCAATGAAGCCTATGCCACATTCCGCCATCCGGCCGTGGTGCCGCTCGATCAGATCGGGCCCAATCAATTCCTGCTCGAGCTGTTTCACGGCCCGACGCTGGCGTTCAAGGACGTCGCGATGCAGTTGATTTCGCGGCTGATGGATCACGTGCTGGCCAAGCGCAACCAGCGCACCACCATCGTGGTCGCGACCTCGGGCGATACCGGCGGCGCCGCGGTCGATGCCTTTGCCGGCCTCGACAATGTCGATCTCGTCGTGCTGTTTCCAAACGGGCGCATCTCCGACGTGCAGCGGCGGATGATGACGACAACAGGCGCGTCCAACGTGCATGCGCTCGCCATCGAAGGCACCTTCGACGATTGCCAGGCGCTCGTGAAGGCGATGTTCAACAACCACCGCTTTCGCGATGACGTCTCGTTGTCGGGCGTCAATTCGATCAACTGGGCGCGGATCGTGGCGCAAGTCGTGTACTACTTCACCTCGGCGGTGGCGCTCGGCGCCCCCGCGCGCACCGTGGATTTCACCGTGCCGACCGGCAATTTCGGCGACATCTTCGCCGGCTTTGTCGCGAAGAAGATGGGCCTTCCGGTGCGCTGGCTGCGCATCGCCTCCAACGTCAACGACATCCTGCCGCGCACGCTGAAGACCGGCATCTACGAGGTGCGCGAGGTGCACGCCTCCGCTTCGCCATCGATGGACATCCAGATATCCTCGAATTTCGAGCGGCTGCTGTTCGAGGCGAGCCGCCGCGACGCGGAGAGCGTGCGCCGCCTGATGGCCTCGCTCAAACAGTCCGGACGCTTCGTGCTGCCGGATGCCATGCTGGCTGCGATCCGCGAGGAGTTCGACGCCGGCCGCGCCGACGAGACCGAGACGTCGGCGGCGATCCGCGCCGCCTGGCGCGAGGCCGGCGACCTCGTCGATCCCCATACCGCGGTGGCCCTGGCGGTCGCCGATCGCGACACCTCGGACTCGAAGATCCCCAACATCGTGCTGTCGACGGCGCATCCGGCCAAATTCCCCGATGCGGTGGAAGCCGCCTGCGGGGTGCGGCCGCAACTGCCGGCGTGGCTCGATGGCCTGATGACCAAATCCGAACAGATCAAGGTAATGAAGAACGATTCAGCCGAAGTGGAGCTTTTCGTGCGCACGGTAAGCCGTGCCGCGAAGCAGGGAGTTGCCGGATGAGCGTTGACGTAACCAAGCTGCCGTCCGGCCTGACCGTCGTCACCGACACTATGCCGCATCTGGAAACCGCCGCGCTCGGCGTCTGGGCCGGCGTCGGCGGCCGTGACGAGAAGCCGAACGAGCACGGCATCTCGCACCTTCTGGAGCACATGGCCTTCAAGGGTACGACGCGACGATCCTCGCGCGAGATCGTCGAGGAGATCGAAGCGGTCGGCGGCGATCTCAATGCCGGAACCTCGACCGAAACCACGGCCTATTATGCGCGGGTGATGAAGGCCGACGTGCCGCTGGCGCTCGACGTGCTCTCCGACATCCTGACCAATCCGTCCTTCGTGCCCGACGAGCTCGAGCGCGAGAAGAGCGTCATCGTGCAGGAAATCGGCGCGGCGCAGGACACGCCTGATGACGTCGTGTTCGAGCACCTCAACGAGCTCTGCTTTCCGGACCAGCCGATGGGCCGTTCGCTGCTCGGCACCGCCAACACGCTGAAGGCGTTCGACCGCGACATGCTGCGCGGCTATCTCGGGACGCATTATCGCGGGCCCGACATGGTGGTGGCGGCGGCCGGCGCGGTCGACCACAAGCGCGTGGTCGAGGAAGTGACGCAGAAATTTTCAAGCTTCGACCCGACGCCCGCGCCGAAGCCGCAAGCCGCGATGTTCGGCAAGGGCGGCTCGCGCGTCGTGCACCGCGACCTCGAACAGGCGCATCTGACGCTCGCGCTCGAAGGCGTGCCGCAGACCGATCTCTCGCTGTTCTCGCTGCAGGTCTTCACCAACACGCTCGGCGGCGGCATGTCGTCCCGGCTGTTCCAGGAAGTGCGCGAGAAGCGCGGCCTGTGCTACTCGATCTACACTTTCCACGCGCCCTATAGCGACACCGGCTTTTTCGGCCTCTACACCGGCACCGATCCCGGCGATGCGCCCGAGATGATGGAGGTGATCGTCGATGTCATCAACGACGCCGTCGAAACCCTGACCGAGGCCGAGATCGCCCGCGCCAAGGCGCAGATGAAGGCCGGCCTGTTGATGGCGCTGGAGAGCTGTTCGTCCCGGGCCGAACAACTGGCCCGGCACATCTTGGCCTATGGACGGCCGCTGACGGTGGAAGAGCTGGTCACCAGGATCGACGCGGTCAACATCGATTCGACCCGCAACGCCGCGCGCGCGCTGCTGTCCCGCAGCCGGCCGGCCGTGGTCGCGCTCGGCAGCGGCAGGGGTCTGGACACGGCGGTGGCTTTTGCGGAAGGATTGACGCAGCCGAAGGCAAGGACGCTGCTACATTGAGGTAGAGGGCATGGCCCTGTTTCGTTTGCCATCCAGCGGAGCCGCCGCGCTCATGCCGCGCGGCCACGGCCTGTTGCTGCGCGCGCCTCAGATGGCGGATTTCACGCAATGGGCGCAGTTGCGCGAGCAGAGCCGGTCCTATCTCACGCCGTGGGAGCCGATCTGGCCGTCCGACGACCTGACCCGCGCCGGCTTCCGTCGCAGGCTGCGCCGCTACGCCGAGGATATCGCCGCCGACCGCTCCTATCCGTTCATCGTCTTCCGCGAGGTCGACGGCGCCATGATCGGCGGCATCACGCTGGCCAACGTCCGCCGCGGTATCGTCCAGGCCGGCACCATCGGCTACTGGGTCGGCGAGCCCCATGCCCATCGCGGCTACATGACCGCGGCGCTGCGGGTGCTGCTGCCGACGCTGTTCGGCGAACTCAACCTGCACCGTATCGAGGCGGCCTGCATTCCCACCAACGCGCCCTCGATCCGGGTGCTGGAGAAATGCGGCTTCACCCGCGAGGGACTGGCGCGACGCTATCTCTGCATCAACGGCATCTGGCAGGACCACCTGCTGTTCGGCCTGCTGCATGAGGATTTTCGCGGCTGAAACCCCGATTCCTACACCTTTTGGGTGCCTTGGGTTCGCCGCCATTGGGCTGCTATAACGCCGCCGGAAACAATGACGCGGGACGACGGGATTTGGGACGCCGCATGGGTGAGAATCGTTTGGCCAGGGTGACGGTCGCGGCGGCAGTCGCGGGTGGTCTGCTCTGCCTGTCCGTGGCGCCCGCTTCGGCGCAATCGTTGACCGACCGCTTCAAAAGCCTGTTCGGCGGCAAGTCGAAGGAGGAACCGGCTGCCAACGCGCCGGCAGCGACCCCGCAGGACACCGGCGACCTGACCTGCCCGCCAGTCACGGTGCGGGCGGGCGCCTCCACCTATGCCGTTGCGGCGCCCGGCAAGCAGCCGGTCGGCAACGACCTGCGCTTCCAGGCGACGATCTCCAAGATGGCCCGCGAGTGCAGCGTCAATGGCGGCGTGATCACCGCGCGGATCGGCATCCAGGGCCGTGTTATCGCAGGCCCCGCCGGCGCGCCGTCCTCGGTTCAGGTCCCGATCCGCGTCGCGGTGGTGCAGGGCGGCGTGTCCGAGAAGACCATCGCCACCAAGGCCTATCAGACCACGGTTACCTTGCCTGAGAGCGGCAGCGAGCCGTTCACGCTGGTGGCCGAGGATCTCACCTATCCCGCGCCTCCCGGCGCCGTCGGCGACAGCTACATCTTCTATATCGGCTTCGACCCGCAATCGCTGAAGCCCGAACGCCCCGCGCCGAAAAAGAAGAGGTAGCAGGGACGAGGCCAGACAATGAAAAAGCCGGCGCGATCATCTCGCGCCGGCTTTTTTTGTTGGTTTGAAGCCGATTAGTTCAGCTTGTCAGTTCAGCTTGGCGCGAACCTCGGCAATGCCCTTGGCGAGCAGGTCGTCGGCAACCGAGCCCTTGACCGACTGCGACAGGATCGTCGAGGCGGCTTCGACCGCAGCGTTGGCGGCGGCGGCGCGGACATCAGCCAGCGCCTGGGCTTCGGCGAGGGCGATCTTGCTCTCGGCGGTCTTGGTACGGCGGGCGACGAAATCTTCCATCTTGGCCTTGGCATCGGTCGCGATGCGCTCGGCTTCGGACCTGGCGTTGGCGATGATTTCCTCGGCCTCGCGCTCCGCGGTGGCGCGGCGGGCCTGATACTCGGCGAGCAGCTTGGCGGCTTCGTCCTTGAGACGGCGGGCGTCGTCAAGTTCGGCCTTGATACGCTGGCTGCGATGGTCGAGTGCGGTCAGCACCGTCTTGTGGATGCCGAGATAGGCAAACAGCACCATCAGGATGACGAAGGCGATCGCGACCCAGGTTTCCGGTTGGGTGAACATCAGGCCTGTCCCTTCAACGAGGCATCGACGGCACTGCTGACCGCCTTTGCATCGGGCAGCGCGCCGGTAAGCCGCTGCACGATCGCGCCGGCGGCTTCGGCCGCGATGCCGCGGACGTTGCTCATCGCGGTTTGCCGCGTCGCCGCGATCTGCTTCTCGGCGGCGGCGAGCTTGGCGGTGAGCTGGTCTTCCAGCGTCTTGCGCTCGGCTTCCGCGGCCGCGTTCGACTTCTCGCGGGTCTCGTTGCCGATCGCCTGCGCGCGGGCGCGGGCGGAAGCGAGTTCGGTCTCATACGCCTTCAGCGCTGCGTCCGAATCGTCCTTGAATTTCTGCGCCGCCGCGAGGTCGCCCTCGATCGCGTTCTGACGTGCGTCGATCACGCTTTCGACGCGCGGCAGCGCAAAGCGGGACACGATCACATAGAGCGCGACGAACGCGATAACGAGCGACACCAGCTGCGAGGCAAACGTGCTCGACTCGAACGGAGGAAATCCTCCGCCGTGTCCGCCGTCGGCCTCGGTGTGGGCGCCGGTACCATGACCTTTTTCAGCCACGGGGGTCTCCTGTTGCTGTCAGGCGCGCCGCCCGGAGGCGGCGCGGGAGGGTGCAGCTCAGAGCGGAACGAACAGCAGCAGCAGCGCGATCAGCAGCGAGAAAATGCCGA
>NZ_DAINNI010000155.1:0-10322 GCF_036735945.1 Bradyrhizobium sp.
GCCACGCCGTCGGCGAGGTCTGCTTCAACACCGCGATGACCGGCTATGAGGAGATACTCACCGACCCCTCCTATGCCGGGCAGCTCATCACCTTCACCTTCCCGCACATCGGCAATGTCGGCACCAACGAGGAAGACATCGAGACGGTGAACATGGCGGCGACGCCCGGCGCGCGCGGCGTGATCCTGCGCACCGCCATCACCGATCCCTCGAACTATCGCGCCACCCGCCATCTCGACCAGTGGCTGCGCGCCCGCGGCATCATCGGCCTCTCCGGCATCGACACCCGCGCCCTCACCGCGCTGATCCGCTCCAAGGGCATGCCGAACGCCGTGATCGCACATTCGAAAACCGGCGAGTTCGATCTGCACGGCCTGAAGGAAGAGGCGCGCGAGTGGCCCGGCCTCGAAGGCATGGACCTGGTGCCGATGGTCACCTCCGGCCAGCGCTTCACCTGGGACGAGACGCCTTGGGCGTGGCAGAAGGGATTCGGCCGCCAGAGCGAGCCGGAGTTCAACGTCGTCGCGATCGACTACGGCATCAAGCGCAACATCCTGCGCCTGCTCGCCGGCGAAGGCTGCAAGGTCACGGTGGTGCCGGCGACGACCTCGGCCGAAGACATTCTGGCGATGAAGCCCGACGGCGTTTTCCTGAGCAACGGCCCGGGCGATCCGGCCGCAACGGGCAAATATGCCGTGCCGGTGATCCGCGACGTCATTGAATCGGGTACGCCGACCTTCGGCATCTGCCTCGGCCACCAGATGCTCGGGCTCGCCGTCGGCGCCAAGACCAGGAAGATGCATCAGGGCCATCACGGCGCCAATCACCCGGTCAAGGACGAGACCACCGGCAAGGTCGAGATCACCTCGATGAACCACGGCTTTGCGGTGGACCAGGACACGCTGCCCGAGGGGGCGACGCAGACCCATATCTCGCTGTTCGACGGCTCCAATTGCGGCATCGAACTCAAGGGCAAGCCGGTGTTCTCGGTGCAGTACCATCCGGAAGCCTCGCCCGGCCCGCGCGACTCGCATTACCTGTTCAAGCGGTTTGCGGATCTGATGCGGGCGAGGAAGCGGGCGTAAAGCGTCAGTTCCTCACCGCGTCGACATGCCCGGGCAAAAGCGCGAAGCGCGTCTTTGCGCGAGATGTCCCGGCCATTTGCGGTTTTGCGTCCACGACGTGCCTGGTTTTCGAGATTCCGACAGGAACGTGACCCGCCGACGCGGGTTTAGCATCGCAGGGTGAAGTAAAGGAACGTCAGCGACGTTCCCACCATCCCGTCACGTGCTGATGGTGGGCACGCTTACGCTTCGTTCACCCTGCGATCCGCGGAGCACAACCATGTCCGTTGTCAACGATATCGAGCCGGTCACCTTCTTCTTCGAGGACGATGGCCTCGTGCCCAACAATCCGCTGCCGCTGCTGTTTTACCGAGGCGCGGTCGAGATTGCCACCGATCATCCCGAAAAGACCATCGAAGGATTGTTCGGCGCCAATGGCTGGGGCGCGATGTGGCGCAACGGCGTCTATGATTATCTGCACTACCACGCGACCGTGCATGAGGCGCTCGGCGTCGCCCGCGGCCGCGCACGCGTCCGCTTCGGCGGCAACAGCGGCAAGGAGCTCGAGATCATGGCGGGCGACGTCGCCATCCTGCCGGCCGGCACCGGGCATCAATGTGCGTTCGCCAGCCCGGATTTCTGCGTGGTCGGCGCCTATCCGCCGGGACCGCCGATGCAGATCACGCGGCCGACGCCGGACAACCATGCCAAAGCGCTGAAGACGATCCCGCAAGTGAAGCTGCCGAAGACCGATCCGGTGCGCGGCGCAGACGGGCCGCTGGCACGGCTATGGAAGCAAAGCTGACCCTTCACTTCAGATATTTCGAAGCAATGTGAGCGGCCAGGCTTGACGCTCTCTACCTCGGGTAGATAGTCGCGAAGCCGGCGCTTCATTGCGCGCGCGGCTATTCGTTTCAGAACCATGTCGTGTTGATGGAGGATGCCATGTTCTCGAACGCTTGTCGTTGCATCAACTGCATAACCCCGCCCCACATCCTGAAGAAGCTGCTCGAAAACCCGGACAGCAGGATTCGCGACGCAGCGTTGCGAACGATGCTGTCGACTTCGCGCTTGCGCGGGGAGCGAGCCGTAGGAGGCCTCGTTGCGGGCGCCGCAGCAATCGCAGGGAACGGCCGACGCACAGTCTTCGACTGCGCCAACACGACCTTCCCCGAGTCGGCGACGGTCGAACGCACCGAGGATGGTCCCGCGTCGGCGGACGAGTCGGTGAACAATGCCTTCGAGGGTCTCGGAAGCACCCGCGATTTCTACAAGGACGTGTTCGATCGAAACTCGCTGGACGGGCGCGGCATGCGCCTGAACGGCTACGCCCACTACGGCACGGCCTACAACAATGCATTCTGGTTCCGCGGCCAGATGGTTTTCGGCGACGGCGACGGCGTGCTGTTCACCGACTTTACCAGATCCCTCGATGTCGTAGCCCACGAGCTGACGCACGGCGTCACCGAGTTCACGGCCGGACTGCAATATCATAATCAGTCGGGTGCGCTGAACGAATCGATATCCGACGTGTTCGGCTCGATGGTCAAGCAATGGGTCCGCAAGGAGACCGCCGATCAGGCCGACTGGCTGATCGGCGCGGAGATCTTCACGCCTGAAATCGACGCGGATGCCTTACGATCGCTGAAAGCGCCGGGCAAGGCCTACAACAACGAGCAATTCGGGCGCGATCCGCAGCCCGATCACATGAGCAAGTTTGTAATGCTGCCCGACACCGATGAAGGCGACAATGGCGGCGTGCACATCAATTCCGGGATTCCGAACAGGGCGTTCTATCTCACCGCGGTCGGCATCGGCGGAAACGCCTGGGAAGCGCCGGGGCACATCTGGTACGCCGCACTGAAGGCATCGTCGGAATGGACGAATTTCCAGGAATTCGCCGATTTGACGCACGTCACGGCGGGCCAACTCTACGGACCGCAGAGCGCGGAGCAGCAGGCCGTGGTGGCTGCCTGGAAGGAAGTCGGTATCCGCATCAGCGGCGTTCAGGCACTGGCTGGGGTGACCGGCCGGATGCGCTGGCAACCCGCCGCAGCGGCCGCCAATGGACACCGTGATGAATCGGCGGAAGTAATTCGGAAGATCGAGCAGCTTTCCAGTCAGCTATCGAAACTGTCGAAGGAGGTCGCCGGCTTGAGATCCAAGCCGCATTAGCCGCGGCCGGCCGGCCGTCTGGAGCTTCGGTTCCGATTGGATCAGAACCGAAGCTCAGATCGAAGCTTTGACGCGTTTTTTCTTTACGGCTGTGCCGGTATCCACTTCGCTCGAAAACGCCATGGATCAGGTTGGCATGAAAGTTACGCTTTCCCAACACGGCGGCCAGGCGGCGGGCATCCACCTGCGCCGCCCGCCCCAGATCGTGGATGCTGCGGCTTTGGATGAGTCCCGGGCTTCCGAGCTCAAGAGGCTCACCGCGGCCGCAGTCGCGGCGCCCGCGCCGGTGCGTTCCGGACAAGCCCGGGACGAGATGGGCTACACCGTCACAATCGAAGATGACGGGCGCGAAACCGTGCTGTCGCAGTCCGACACCGCGATGTCGACCGAATTCGGCAAGCTGCTGGCCTGGCTGCAGCGCTATCCCGGCAAATAGCTGCTCTCCGTGGTCCGCTGGTCATCCGCGGCGGGCAATCGCGAGGCTTGGTCTGGCCAAAGCGGCCGGCGCGGGCTCGCCCGAGGAGACCCGCATGGCCGCGATCCGCGCGACGAACAGCCCGATGACCAGATTGGACCGCTCGATCTCCAGCTTGTCGCGCGTCGGCCCGTTCGGGACCGTCTCGCACAGCGCCTTGATGCATTCCAGCGTGCGCGACAATGAATCGACCACCGCATAGATCGGCTCGATCGACGGTGGCGCCGATTGTGAAGTCCGCGTGTTTCCAGCGGGCTGACCGGATGGACCGGTCTGCCGGCTGGACGATGCCACGTCGCGGAATTCGATAATTTTCTGCATCACTGGATCCCGGACTCGAATGTCTATGCGTTATGGCAATTGACTTGGTGCGCTGGCCGCGCATTCAGCCCGGCCGGCTGACATGATAAGGATGATCTCGCTCAGACACGTTTAAATTGACTATCGGAATCTCGCAGCATTTTCTTAATACTTGCGCTGCTGCATGCGACGTTTTGACCGCCCGCATGGATTGCGGCTGCCAAGGCCAGTCCAAGCCGCCCTCACGCGCGACAGGGCGGGCCGCGCTTTGACGACCCGCCGCCGTGCCTGCTTGTACCTAACTTACGCCGCGTTGGCGCCTTCCTGGCGGCTGGCCTCGAACAGGAACCAGGTGCGGCGCTCGGTCTCGTCGATGAACAGTTCGAGCAACTGGGCGGTGCCCGTGTCGTCGTTGTCGTCGGCGAGCTTGTGCGCCTTGCGCATCGCCGCCGCCATCTTCTTGTTGTCTTCCATCAGTTCGCGCAGCATTTCGCGCGGCGGCACATAGGCCTCATTGTTATCCTGGATGGTCTGCAGCTTGGCGATCTGGCCGATCGAGCGCAGCGTGATGCCGCCAAGCTTGCGTACCCGCTCGGCGAGCTGGTCGGTGGTGCCGAAGATGGCGTCCGACTGCTCGTCCAGCATCAGGTGATAATCGCGGAAATGCCGGCCGCTGACGTGCCAGTGGAAGTTCTTGGTCTTCAGGTAAAGCGCGAAGGCGTCGGCCAAGAGGACGTTGAGCGACGCCGAAATCTTCTCTACCGCAGCCGGGGCCAGATCGGTCGGCGTGTCGAGTTCAGGGGATACCTTGCCGGATTTGTTGTTGGTTTTGCTCACGTTGCACCTTCCTGTTAGGAACCGGACTGGGGCGGCGGTGGACATCGGCCGCTGGACGACCTAACGCATCACTTTCAGGCTGGTTCCTTCACCGGAACCCGCTGTTTTTGCCGGGCACGCGCGCATGGATGAATGGATCGACTATTACGATTCCACGCATACGATTTATGCGAGCAGGCTGCACCGCGACCTGCATTTCCAGCTCATCGCGCGCGACATCGTCGGCTATATCGCCTCGCCCGATTCCGTGGTGCTCGACTATGCCTGCGGCGAGGCGCTGTCGGCCGCCCGCGTGGCGGACGCCTGCGCCATGCTCTATCTGGCGGAGCCGGCGCCCGGCGTGCGCGGCCGGCTGATCGCGCGCTTTGCGCCGAACACCAGGATCCGCGTCCGCTCGCTCGAGGATCTTTCGCGGATGGCGGAAGGCTCGGTTGATCTCGTGGTGATGAATTCCGTCGCGCAATACATGACGCCGGCTGAGCTGGATTCGGCCTTTGCCGTGGTTCGCCGGCTGCTGAAGCCGAACGGCCGCCTCGTGATCGGCGACATCCTGCGCCCCGAGGTCGGCATGTTCAGGGACGTGGTGGCGCTGTTGAAATTCGCCTCCGCCCACGGCTTTCTGAAAGACGCCCTGTATGGCCTTGCGAGCACCGCGCTGTCGGATTACCGGCAATTGCGCAGCCGCGTCGGGCTGCAGCGCTACGGCGAAAACGAGATGATCGAGAAGCTCTCCCGCGCCGGCTTCTCCACCTCGCGCGCGCCCCAGAACATCGGCCATAACCCGTGGCGGATGACGTTCGTGGCACGGCACGCCCTGAACCTGAATTGAGCCCTGTCGCGCGCCAAGGTTGTTAACCCTAAATCGCAGTAGGCATGGTTCACCGAGCCGTGATGAGCGATGATGGAAGCGGCCCGGTGGCGGAAGCGTCGACGCGGGAGCAGTGCAATGCTCTTTATCCTGGTTCAAATCCAGGCCGGGCCTCCAGCCTTCGCTGCTTACGCAGCTTCGGCTTGGCGAGCCAGCCTTGCCCCGCCGTAGCTCACAGAGTGGAGGCGGGTTCGGCTAGGCAAGCCAGCCGTAGCCACCCACCTCGCCTGTGATGCGCCTGCCCAGGCGAAACGGCCCCCATCCCGACTGAAAGGGGCGGGCTTGCCGCGCCGTAGCTCGCAGAGCGAAGGCGGGAATTTCCCCGTTGATGGCCCGTTTTTGGGGGTTTCGCGGGTGCGGAATCTGGTCTAAAGACCACCCGCGCGCGAGGGAGACCCGCGCTCTTTGGCTTAGGGGACGCGCGGCTGCGCGCCCTTTTTTTGTGCCCAAATTCCTGTCTGAGAGCTGATGCCCAAAAGAACAGATATCTCGACCATCCTGATCATCGGCGCCGGTCCCATCGTGATCGGCCAGGCCTGCGAATTCGATTATTCCGGTACCCAGGCGGTGAAGACCCTGAAGGAAGAGGGTTATCGCATCGTCCTCGTCAATTCCAATCCGGCCACCATCATGACCGATCCGGAGCTGGCGGATGCGACCTATATCGAGCCGATCACTCCGGAAATCGTCGCCAAGATCATCGAGAAGGAACGTCACGTCATCCCGGGCGGCTTCGCGCTGCTGCCGACCATGGGCGGCCAGACCGCGCTGAACTGCGCGCTGTCGCTACGCCGGCAGGGCACGCTCGACAAGTTCGACGTCGAGATGATCGGCGCCACCGCCGATGCGATCGACAAGGCCGAGGACCGCCAGCTGTTTCGCGAGGCCATGACCAAGATCGGTCTTGAGACGCCGAAGTCGCGGCTCGCCAACGCCTCGGCGCTGAAGAAGTCCTATCGCGACAAACACCACGCCGAACGAGAGAAACTATCCGGCGCCGCGCTGGAAGAGTGTGAGCGACAGTGGACGCTTGGCGAAAGCGAGCGCCGCAAGCGCTACCAGGAGCACGCGCTCGGCCAGGCGCTGATGGCGCTGTCCGAGATCGGCCTGCCGGCGATCATCCGCCCCTCCTTCACCATGGGCGGCACCGGCGGCGGCATCGCCTACAACAAGGAAGAATTCCTCGACATCATCGAACGCGGCCTCGACGCCTCCCCGACCAACGAAGTGTTGATCGAGGAATCGGTGCTCGGCTGGAAAGAGTTCGAGATGGAGGTGGTGCGCGACAAGAAGGACAATTGCATCATCATCTGCTCGATCGAGAACCTCGATCCGATGGGCGTGCACACCGGCGATTCCATCACGGTTGCGCCGGCGCTGACGCTGACCGACAAGGAATACCAGATCATGCGCGACGCCTCGCTGGCGGTGCTGCGCGAGATCGGGGTCGAGACCGGCGGCTCCAACGTGCAATTCGGCGTCAATCCCGCCGACGGCCGCATGGTCGTGATCGAGATGAACCCGCGCGTGTCGCGCTCCTCGGCGCTGGCGTCCAAGGCGACCGGCTTTCCGATCGCCAAGGTCGCGGCCAAGCTCGCGGTCGGCTACACGCTCGATGAAATCGCCAACGACATCACCGGTGGCGCGACGCCCGCCTCGTTCGAGCCGACCATCGACTACGTGGTCACCAAGGTGCCGCGCTTTGCGTTCGAGAAGTTTCCCGGCGCCTCCACCACGCTGACGACCTCGATGAAATCGGTCGGCGAAGTCATGGCGATCGGCCGCACTTTCCAGGAGAGCCTGCAGAAGGCGCTGCGCGGGCTCGAGACCGGCCTCACCGGGCTCGACGAGATCGAGATCGAGGGGCTCGGGCGCGGCGACGACAAGAACGCGATCCGCGCAGCTCTCGGCACGCCGACGCCGAACCGCATCCTGCAGGTGGCGCAGGCGATGCGGCTTGGCTGGTCGAACGAGGAGATCTTCAACTCCTGCAAGATCGATCCGTGGTTCCTCAGCGAGATGCGCGGCATCGTCGACATGGAAGCCAAGGTGCGGACCAACGGATTGCCCCCGAACGGCTACGGCATGCGCATGCTGAAGGCGATGGGCTTCTCCGATGCGCGCCTTGCGGTGCTGACGGAGAGCACCGAGGCCGAGGTGACGGCGAAGCGGCACGCCCTCGGCGTCCGTCCGGCCTACAAGCGCATCGACACCTGCGCCGCCGAATTCGCCTCCCCCACCGCCTACATGTATTCGAGCTATGAGGCGCTGTTTGCAGGCAAGCTCGCCGACGAGAGCGCGCCCTCCGACCGCAAGAAGGTCATCATCCTCGGCGGCGGCCCGAACCGGATCGGCCAGGGCATCGAATTCGACTATTGCTGCTGCCATGCCTGCTTCGCGCTGGCCGATGCCGGCTATGAGACCATCATGGTCAACTGCAATCCGGAGACGGTGTCGACCGACTACGACACTGCCGACCGCCTGTATTTCGAGCCGCTCACCGCCGAGGACGTGCTGGAGATCATCGCCACCGAGCGGCAGAACGGCACGCTGCACGGCGTGATCGTGCAGTTCGGCGGCCAGACCCCGCTCAAGCTGGCCCGCGCGCTGGAAGCCGCCGATGTGCCGATCCTCGGCACCTCTCCCGACGCCATCGACCTCGCCGAGGACCGCGACCGCTTCAAGCGCGTGCTCGACAAGCTGAAACTAAAGCAGCCCAAGAACGGCATCGCCTATTCGGTCGAGCAGGCGCGGCTGGTCTCGGCCGATCTCGGCCTGCCACTGGTGGTACGCCCATCCTACGTGCTGGGCGGCCGCGCGATGCAGATCATCCGCGAAGAGACCCAGCTCGACGACTATCTGCTCGGCACGCTGCCCGAACTGGTGCCTGCCGACGTCAAGGCACGCTATCCGAACGACAAGACCGGACAGATCAACACCGTGCTCGGCAAGAACCCGCTGCTGTTCGACCGCTACCTGTCCGATGCCACCGAGATCGACGTCGACTGCCTCTGCGACGGCAAGGACACCTTCATCGTCGGCATCATGGAGCATATCGAGGAAGCCGGCATTCATTCCGGCGACTCCGCCTGCTCGCTGCCGCCGCATTCGCTGGATGCGAAGATGATCGAGGAGTTGGAGCGGCAGACCCGCGAACTCGCGCTCGGCCTCGATGTCGTCGGCCTGATGAACGTGCAATATGCGATCAAGGACGGCGATATCTACGTGCTCGAAGTCAATCCGCGCGCCTCGCGCACCGTGCCCTTCGTCGCCAAGGTGGTCGGCACGCCGGTTGCCAAGATCGCCGCGCGGATCATGGCGGGCGAGAAGCTTGCCGACTTCAAGCTGAAGAAGAAGCAGCTCGGCCATGTCGGGGTGAAGGAATCAGTCTTCCCGTTCGCGCGCTTCCCCGGCGTCGATACCGTGCTCGGTCCGGAAATGCGTTCGACCGGCGAAGTCATGGGCATCGACCGCTCGTTCGAAATCGCCTTCGCCAAGAGCCAGCTCGGCGGCGGCACCCGGGTGCCGCGCAAGGGCACCGTGTTCGTCTCGGTGCGCGAGATCGACAAGGACCGCATCGCGGAAGCGGTCCGCCTGCTGCATTCGCTCGGCTTCAAGGTGATGGGAACGTCGGGCACCCAGCGCTTCCTGACCGACAAGGGCATCCCGACCGAGAAGGTTAACAAGGTGCTGGAGGGACGGCCGCACATCGTCGACGCCATCACCAATGGCGACATCCAGCTCGTCTTCAACACCACGGAAGGGCCGCAGGCGCTGGCCGACAGCCGCTCGCTGCGTCGGGCTGCCCTCTTGCATAAAGTGCCATATTACACCACTCTTTCCGGTGCCGTGGCGGCCGCCCAAGGCATCCGCGCCTATCAGGGCGGGGACCTTGAGGTCCGTACGCTGCAGAGTTACTTTTCCGAGAACTGATCGTTGGCCGGGCAAACGCCCGCTAAACGATTGGCAAAAAAGCCGTATGGCTGGAACTCACCGCTTGGCTGGATGTTGAATCGGCCCCTGAAGGGGCCGAAATTTAATAGACTGGCGGCTCATATCGGGGCCACGAAGGCCCGAATCGAAAGTACCTCGTGCGTGAACGCAGTTGACGTCTCGCGCGACGGAAGGACGGAAGAGATGGTTGATAAGGTTCCGATGACTGCAAACGGCTATGCCGCCCTGGAGCTCGAGTTGAAGAAGCGCCAGTCGGAGGATCGTCCGCGCATCATCGAGCACATTGCCGAGGCACGCTCGCATGGCGACCTCTCCGAGAACGCGGAATATCACGCGGCGAAGGAAGAGCAGTCGCACAATGAAGGCCGCATCAACGAGCTTGAAGACAAGCTCGCGCGCGCCGACGTGATCGACATCTCGAAGCTGTCCGGCGATACCATCAAGTTCGGCGCGACCGTCACGCTGGTCGACGAGGATACCGAGAAGAAGGCGGTGTGGCAGATCGTCGGCGAGGTCGAGGCCGACGCCAAGAAGGGCCGCATCTCCATCACCTCGCCGCTCGCCCGCGCGCTGATCGGCAAGAAGAAGGGCACGACCGTCGAAGTGATGGCGCCCGGCGGCGCCAAGGCCTACGAGATCACCAAGGTCG
>NZ_DAINNI010000156.1:0-10238 GCF_036735945.1 Bradyrhizobium sp.
TCGGCCTGCAGCTTCTCGATCTCTTCCGAGGTGAACTCGATCACCTTGCCGTCGCGCAGATTGATCAGATGATCGTGATGGCTGTCGGGCATCTGCTCGTAGCGCGCGCGGCCCTCGCGGAAATCGTGCCGCTCGATGATGCCGGCATCCTCGAACAGCTTGACGGTGCGATAGACCGTGGAAATCGAAATCTTGTCGTCGACCGCGACACAGCGCCGATAGAGTTCCTCGACGTCGGGATGGTCGACGGATTCCGCGAGCACGCGCGCGATCACGCGGCGCTGTTCGGTCATGCGCATGCCGGTGGCGGCGCAGCGCGCCTCGATGCCGGTATTCTTTTGCGCGGACGGGGATTTCAATGCGGGCATGGTCTTCCAGCGCCTTGGGGCAGGTTGGAGTGTTTTGCCACCGCGCGCATCCTACGACAAGTCGCGTCGCATCAGAAGTGCGTTCAACGGCTCGCCGCCCGCCTGCTGGTAATAGCGTTCCCGGCGGCCGATCACCTCAAATCCGGCCCATTCGTAAAGACGCCGCGCCGGCTGATTGTTTTCCTCGACCTCGAGGAACACCTTGCGGACGCCGCGACCGGCGAGATGGCCGAGATGTGTCAGCAACAGATCGCGCGACAGGCCGCGGCCGCGCCGGGCCGCATCGATGGCGATCGACAGCAGCTCGGCCTCGTCGGCGCCGATGCGCGACACCGCGAAGCCTATGATCTTGCGCCCGAGCCTCAGGCGATGAACGAGCGTGTTGCGCTCGCTCAGCATCACCTCGAATTCGCCTTCGCCCCAGCCGCGGTGAAACGACGCGCCATGCAATTGCGCCAGCCGCGCCGCGTCGCGCTGGCCGGCCGGTTCGATCGCGGCCGCGCCGCCGCCCCACCACCGGGAAAACCATGTCATCATGGCGCCGGCGGTTGCGATGCGCCGGATAGCGGATCCTTCGGCGGCTTGGCATCGGGGGCACGCAGGTAATACGGCCGCGCCGGCGAGCCCTCCGGATTGACGGCGGCACCGAGCCACGCCACCCATGCGATATCGGGCGCGGCCTGCTGATCGACCTTGAACGGCGGCGGCGCATATTCCGGCCAGCGTTGCGCGAGCATATCGGCGGCGTTGCCGACCAGATGCGGCGTACCGAAGCGCGCCGCATCGAGCGCTTCCGCGATCGGTGCGACCTTCGGCTTGATCAGCGAGTGCCCATCGCCGCCCAGCACCTGGAAATAAACATGATCGTGCCGCGCATCGACGGCCGATATCACCGGATGCTCGCTGTTCTCGCTGACGATGGGGGCGGCGAACGCGGTCAGCGTCGTCACGCCGACGACCGGCTTGCCGGCGGCAAGCGCGATGCCACGCGCGGCGGAGAGACCGACGCGCAATCCGGTGAAGCTGCCGGGGCCGGTGGTTGCAGCGATGCGGTCGAGCGCCGCAAAGGGGACGCCGGACGCCTTCATCACGCGCGCGATCAGCGGCATCAGCGCTTCGGCATGACCGCGCTTCATCGGCAGCGTTTCCAGCGCGATCGCGCGGCCCGCGCCGGTGTCGAGCACGGCCGCGGCGCAGGCATCGAGCGCGGTATCGATGGAGAGGATGAGCATCGCTTCCCTATAGCGCTTTCGCGCGAACTGGACACCGGTTCGGGGCAGGAAAACGCGCCAAAAGAAGCACGCGGCTTCCGTCGGCAGTCAGCGCGCGGCCGCAGAGGCCTCCGGCATCGGGCGGGCAGCGTAAGAAAAAGGCGAGTGGTGAGCGGCGAATAGCTTCCATTCGCCACTCGCTACTCCCTATTCGCTCATCATCACATCGGCCGGACTTCGACCACGTCAGGCACGAAATGCCGCAGCAGGTTCTGGATGCCGTGCTGCAGGGTCGCGGTCGAGGACGGGCAGCCGGCGCAGGCGCCCTTCATGTTGAGATAGACGACGCCGTCCTTGAAGCCGCGGAAGGTGATGTCGCCGCCGTCATTGGCGACAGCCGGGCGCACCCGCGTCTCGATCAGGTCCTTGATGGTGGCGACGGTATCCGCATCCTGCGCGTCGAAGAACTCGCCTTCCTCGTCGGAAGCATCGTCACTGCCGGCGGTGCCGTCGGCGAGCAGCGGCGCGCCGGACATGTAGTGTTCCATGATGGCGCCGAGGATCGCGGGCTTGAGGTGCTGCCAGTCGCCGTCCGCCTTGGTCACGGTGACGAAATCATAGCCGTAGAACACGCCGGAGACGCCTGAAATGCCGAACAGGCGTTCGGCCAGCGGCGAGCGGGCGGCGGCCTCCAGGCTGGAAAATTCCATCGTGCCGCTGTCGAGCACGGTGCGGCCCGGGATGAATTTCAGCGTGGCGGGATTGGGCGTGGCTTCGGTCTGAATGAACATGATTTTTTCTCCGGCGTCGCCGGTTCAAGGCCGGCGCGTGGGGTTCCCTTAGCAGATGGCGACGGTGAGCGCACGGTCAAGAGGAGAAATCAGTTACTTTGGAATGGCATAGGTCCCGGCTCTGCGTCGCGTCATTGCATGCCGCGCCGCGTCCGGGACACGAAGATCGCCGGCTCCGGAGGCCTCCGTTCCCCGGATGCAGCGCAGCGTGGAACGGTGCGCTGCCAGGCCGGGGTCCATGTCGCATACCATGACCTGGCCTTACGACAGTCCGTCGATGTCGGAATCGGAGAGGTCGCCGGGCACGATGACGACGGGAATCGGGAACGAGCCGGCGACTTGCGCCATCATGGCGATCAGAGGGCCGGGTCCTTCGGGGCCGGGATTGGCGGCGAGCACCAGCATCGAGATATCGACGTCCTTGTCGATGACGTCGAGGATCTGCGCGATGGGTTCGCCCTCGCGAATCACCCGCTCCGGCGTGATCGCGGCAATGCCGTTGGCGCGGCCGGAGGCGCGGTCGAGCGCCTCGTTGGCGGCCTCTTCGGCCTCGGCGCGCATGATGTCGGCTACCCCCAGCCATTGCTGGTTCTGGTCCTCGATCGCGATGATGCGCAGCATCACCACGCCGCCGCCGCCGCGCACCGCCCAGCGGCTGGCGTAATATACCGCGCGGTCCCACTCCGCGGTGTCGTCAACGATGACGAGGCATTTCGGCTTGTGCCCCGTTTCGTAGCTTCGTCGCTGGCTGGTCATGCATGTCCCGGTGCTGCGCCAAACCGACGCATGGTGCCACGGCGCGGCCGCTTTCGACAAGCGGCCTCGCTGCGATCAGGCGTTCGTGATGCCTAGCGCTTTCGGATGAAGCCGACGATGTCCATGGTCTTGCGCATGGTTTCATCCGCAAGAACACGGGCGCGGTCGGCGCCGTCGACCAGGATGCTGTCGACATGGCCGGGGTCGGCGACCAGCCGCTTCATCTCGGACGCGATCGGCGCCAGCTTTTCGACGCAAAGTTCCACCAGCGCGTTCTTGAAGCCGGAGAACTGCCCGCCGCCGAACTCCCTGAGCACGTCGGCCTTGTCCTTGTCCGACAGCGCCGCATAGATGCCGACGAGGTTGTCGGCCTCGGGGCGGTTCTCCAGCCCCTTTTCCTCCGACGGCAGCGGTTCCGGATCGGTCTTCGCCTTGCGAATCTTCTGCGCGATCAAGTCAGCATCGTCGGTCAGGTTGATGCGCGAATTATCCGAGGCATCCGACTTCGACATCTTCTTGGTGCCGTCGCGCAGGCTCATCACCCGCGTCGCGGGGCCCGTGATGAACGGCTCCGGCAACGGAAAGAACGCGCCGTCGTTGAAGCCGTGGCCGCGAATCGAATCGCCGAAGTCGTTGTTGAACTTCTGCGCGATGTCGCGCGACAGCTCCAGATGCTGCTTCTGGTCCTCGCCGACCGGCACGTGCGTGGCGCGATAGAGCAGGATGTCGGCTGCCATCAGCACCGGATAATCGTAGAGCCCGACGGAGGCGTTCTCGCGATCCTTGCCGGCCTTCTCCTTGAACTGCGTCATGCGGCTGAGCCAGCCGACCCGCGCCACGCAATTGAAGATCCAGGTGAGCTCGGCATGGCCGGCGACCTGGCTCTGGTTGAACACGATGTGCTGCTTCGGATCGATGCCGGCGGCGAGGAAGGCCGCGGTGACCTCGCGGGTGTTGCGCGCCAGCTCCGCCGGGCCGCCCCAGACGTCGACGCCCTGCGTGATCGCGTGCATGTCGACGACGCAATAGATGCAGTTATGGGTCTGCTGCATCTTCACGAAGTTGACGATCGCGCCGAGGTAATTGCCGAGATGCAGATTACCGGTCGGCTGGACGCCGGAGAAAACCCGTTCAACAAAGGCCATTGGTCAGCTTCCCGAGAGTGCCTGTATCGGATGCCTGTATCGCGCCGTCGTTTGCCACGCGGGCGGGGCCGGTGCAAGCCGTTAAGCCCGCGTCCGCCTCAAGGCGTTAACCGCTTCGCGCCAGCCCGTGACGCCGAAAAGTTGCAGAAACATGCCGTAAACCGCAATTCCCGCCGCGATCACGGCGAGCAGCAGGACAGCCTGCACGAGGCCGTGTGCGCCTGAGGCCAGCGCCGGCAGCGCGCGCGTCAAAAGCCAGAGAACCGCGCCCATCGTGAGCGCCGAAAGCGCGATGCGCGGCAGGCGCCGGCGGGCATCCGCATCGATCGAGAACCCGAACGTCTCCGCGCCCCGGCGGATCAGGCGGAGCGCCATGCTCCAGGCGCCGAGCGCGATCGCCGCCGCAATGCCGCCGGCGCCGTACCAGTGTCCCAGCAGGTAGGCGGAAGCGACCGCGAGCATGACGCCCAGCGTAGCCGCGACCAGCGGCGTCATCGTATCCTCGCGCGCGAAGAACGCCGGCGACAAGGCCTTCACCAGCACATGCGCCGGCAGCGCCAGCGCCAGCCACATCAGCGCGCGCGCGGTGGCCTGCGTATCGTCGGCTGTGAAGGCGCCGCGCTCGAACAGCAGCCGCACGATCGGTTCACTCAGCACGATCAGCCCGAGCGTAGCCGGCAGCGCCAGCGCAACGGCCAACTCGAGCCCGCGCGATTCCGCATGCGCGACCAGGCCATGATCCTCGCCGCGCACGGCGCGCGTCAGTTCCGGGATCAGCACCGTGCCCATGGCGACGCCGACAATGCCGAGCGGCAGTTCGACCAGGCGGTTTGCGAAATACAGCCACGACACCGCCGACGGCGAGGACGAGGCGATGATCGCGCCGGCGACCATCAACAATTGTGGCGCGCTTGATGCCATCATGCCCGGCGCGGCCTTGCCGAGAAAGCCGCGGATTTCCTTGTCGAAGGAAACGCGCAGCGGCGCCGCCAGCGCCTCGCCCCGGCGCAGCACCAGCACGGAAAGCTGCAGCAGCCCGGCGATGCCGACGGTGGCGGCGATCACTTGCGCGGCGTGCGCCGCATCCGGCCTTGTCACCAGCAGCACGGCCATCACCGCGATCAGCGCGATGTTGAACAGCAGCGGCGAGAACGCCGTCAGCGCAAAACGTCCTTGCGCGTTCAACAGCGCCATCATCACGGTCACAGGCCCCGCAAAGGCGAGGTACGGCAGCATCAGCCGTGCATTGTCGGTCGCAAGCTGCAACGTCTCGCGCCCGGCAAAGCCCGGCGCCAGCACTGACATGACCAGCGGCATCGCCAGCGCCAGCAGCGCGGTCAGCGCGATCAGCAGACAGGCGATGGTGCCGAGCACGCGGCCTGCGAACGCCGCGGCCGCCTCCGTGCCGCCGCGCTCGCGCACCCTGAGCCACGCCGGCACCAGCGCCGCGTTCAGCCCGCCCTCGGTGAGCAGCCTTCTCGCGACATTGACGAGCTGAAACGCCGCGAGAAACGCATCCGCCACCGCGCCTGCGCCCAGCAGCGCCGCCAGTACGGAATCGCGCGCGAAGCCCAATAGCCGCGACGCCAGCGTTCCCGAGGATACCGTGAGAAAGGAGCGGATCATGGCTCGTTCTATAGCAGCCGCTTCCCTTGCTGGCGCGGGGCCGATCTGGTAGGCCGCAACCTTTCGCGCAACGCCGTAAACAGGACGGAATCGATGGCTGACGCAAAATACGACGTTCTCGGGATCGGCAATGCGATTTTCGACGTGCTGGTGCAGACCGACGAGGGTTTTCTCGCGCGCCACGGCATGACCAAGGGCGGCATGGCGCTGATCGACGAGGCCCGCGCCACCGCGATCTACCGCGACATGGGCCCGGCGACCGAGATGAGCGGCGGCTCCGGCGCCAACACCATCGTCGGCGTCGCCGGCTTCGGCGCGCGCACGGCCTTCATCGGCAAGGTCAAGAACGACCAGATCGGCGGCCTCTACACCCACGACATCCGCGCCGCCGGCGTAGCCTATGAAACGAAGGCGGCGGAAAGCGGCCCCGCCACCGGCTGCTCCTACATCCTGGTGACGCCGGACGGCGAGCGCACCATGAACACCTATCTCGGCGCCGCGCAGGATCTGAACCCGTCGGACATCGACGATAGCGTGATCGCGGCCGCCCGCATCGTCTATCTCGAGGGATATCTGTGGGACCCCAGGAATGCCAAGGAAGCCTTCGTCAAGGCCGCCACCATCGCCCACAAGGCCGGCCGCCAGGTGGCGCTGACGCTGTCGGATTCCTTCTGCGTGGACCGTTATCGGGACGAGTTTCTCGACCTGATGCGCAAGGGCACCGTCGATCTCGTCTTCGCCAACGAGGCCGAACTGCACTCGTTGTACCAGACCTCTGATTTCGACGGCGCGCTGAAGCAGCTCCGCGCCGATGCAAAGCTCGGCGTCGTCACCCGCAGCGAGAAAGGCTGCGTCGTAGTGGCCAGGGACGGCGTCACATCAGCGCCCGCGTTCCCGATCCAGAAGCTGGTCGACACCACAGGCGCCGGCGACCTCTTCGCCGCAGGCTTCCTGTTCGGCCTCGTCCGCAACGCAGGCCATGAAATGTGCGGGCGCCTGGGCGCGCTGGCGGCAGCCGAGGTGATCCAGCACATCGGCGCACGGCCGCAGGTGTCGCTGAAGGAACTGGCGGGGCAGAACGGGTTGGCGGTGTAGGCCCGCGCGCTTTCCGGTGTCATGGCCGGGGTTGGCCCAGCCGTCCACGCCTTGTCTTGCACCCGGAGCCTGCGGACTTCCGAAAAGGCCCAACTTCGCCTAGAAGTTGATCCCTTAACGAATCCGGCTTCCATTCGGAGGACAGGGTGGTCAGCAAGGTCCGGAACGAACTTGACTGCAAGCCGCAGAACGCCCCGCCGTTCGATGCGGAGGCTTGGTTTGCGCGTCTCGACGAACTCGGCGCACGCGAATTCCTGCCGCACGGCATCCCCGATGAGCCGCCGGCTCAACCCGACCCGCGCGTCTTCTTCGACGAGTGATTTGATGAAGGACGAATACAACTTCTCGACCGCCCGACGTGAGGGCGACGAGTTCACCATCGTCGATGTGGCTGAGCGAACGCTGGTCGTACAGAAGGAAGACCGGCGCAAGGCCGCGCTGGAGCGTCTGGCCTCGCTCAACTGGACGCTTCCGCCCGACTACAGATTCGATCGGGACGAGGCGAACCGCTGATCGTCGCCCCCGCCATCGGCCCCGATCACTGATTTGCCCGACAGCGCAAATCAAATCTCGCTTACCGTCACGGGTAATTTCTACTTTGCATGGGGTTGTTTTCGATATTTTCGATCTGAGGGCTGCACGGCCGCCCTCCCTCTCACGCCGTCTTCGCTGCCTTCAGTCCCAGCTTCGCCTCCACCGCCTCGCGCATCAGAAACTTCTGGATCTTCCCCGTCACCGTCATCGGAAACTCATCGACGAATTCGACGTAGCGCGGGATCTTGTTGTGGGCGATCTGGCCGTGGCAGAAGGCGCGGACGTCGTCTGCGGTGAGCGCCTCGCCGGGGCGGGTGCGGATCCAGGCGCAGAGTTCCTCGCCGTAGCGTTCGTCAGCGACGCCGAACACCTGCACATCCTGGATCTTGGGATGGCGATAGAGGAATTCCTCGATCTCCCTGGGGTAGAGGTTCTCGCCGCCACGGATCACCATGTCCTTGATGCGGCCGACGATGTTGCAATAGCCGTCGGCGTCGATCACGGCGAGGTCGCCGGTGTGCATCCAGCCATTGGCGTCGAGCACGTCGGCGGTCTTTTCCGCCTCGTCCCAATAGCCCAGCATGACGCTGTAGCCGCGGGTGCAGAGTTCGCCGCGTTCGCCGCGCGGCACCACGCGCCCTTCGAGATCGACCACCTTGACCTCGACATGCGGATGAATCCGCCCGACGGTCGAGACCCGGCGCTCCAGCGGATCGTCGGTCGAGCTCTGGAAACTGACCGGCGAGGTCTCGGTCATGCCATAGGCAATGGTCACCTCGCCCATGTTCATCTCGCCGTTGACGCGCTTCATCACCTCGATCGGGCAGGGCGCGCCCGCCATGATGCCGGTGCGCAGCGATTTCAGGTTGAAGCGCGAGAACTCGGGATGATCGAGTTCGGCGATGAACATGGTCGGCACGCCGTAGAGCGCGGTGCATTTCTCGTTCTCGATGGTCTGCAGCGTCGCCAGCGGATCGAAACCTTCGCCGGGATAGACCATGGCGGCGCCGAGCGTGACGGACGCGAGGTTGCCCATCACCATGCCGAAGCAGTGGTAGAGCGGCACCGGAATGCAGATGCGGTCCGCTTCCGTCAGGCGCATCGCGCGGCCGACGAAATAGCCGTTGTTGAGGATGTTGTGATGGGTCAGCGTCACGCCCTTCGGCGAGCCCGTGGTGCCGCTGGTGAACTGGATGTTGACCGCGTCGTCGAACTGCAGCGTCGCGGCCAGCGCGGCGAGCTGCTCGCGATGCCGCGCGCCGCCCATCTGCGCCACGTCGCCGAACGCGATGGTGCCGGGACATTTCGGACCGCCGATCTGGATCACCGCGCGCAGGTGCGGCAGCCGCGCCGACTTCAGTTCGCCGGCTTGCGAGGTCGCAAGCTCCGGCAGCAGCGTGTTCAGCATCTCCATGTAGTTGGAGGTCTTGAACGCGGTGGCGGTGACGATCGCCGCGCAGCCGACCTTGGCCAGCGCGAATTCGAGTTCGCTCAGGCGGTAGGCCGGATTGATGGTGACGAGAATGAGCCCCGCTTTCGCGGCGGCGAATTGCGTCAGCGTCCATTCCGGACGGTTGAGCGACCACACCCCGATCCGCGCGCCACGTTCGAGGCCGAGCGCGAGAAAGCCCGCCGCCAGTGCGTCGACGTGACAGGCGAATTCCTTCCACGTCCAGCGCACGCCATGACCAGGCGAAACCAGCGCCTCGCGATCGCCCCAGCGCTGCGCGGCGCGATCGAGGCAGCCGCCGATGGTGTCGCCGAGCAGCGGTGCGTCGGCGGTGCCGGAGACGTAGCTGTGGATCGGGTGGGTCAAGGGCGCTTCTCCATGAGGTACGCGTGCTACGTGATAGAAACCCTATGTCGGCACCGTCATTGCGAGGCGCTCGCGACAAAATTGCAGAGCAATTTTGCGCGGAAGCGACGAAGCAATCCATCTATCCGCCGCACCATGGATTGCTTCGCTTCGCTCGCAATGACGGCCTGCGCCTTACGCCGCCTTCTGTCCGCTACCGGTATCGAGCCCGGCGTAAACCCCGCGCTCGAAGCCTGCAAATGCTTCCAGGCATTTGGCGTCCGCGAACGGCAACAGCTGCATCAGGATCACGCCGGCGACGTCGCGCGCCGGGTCGATCCAGAAATAGGTGTTGGCGAGCCCGGCCCAGGCGAGGCTGCCCGCGCTGCGGCCTTCCGCCGTCTTGGCGGTGTTGATCATGAAGGAGAGGCCCCATTTCTTCACGATGTCGGGATAGAGATCGACGTCGTTGGTGTAGATCGGCATCGCCGTCGGTATCTTGCCCATGGTGAGTTCGCCGATGTTGTTCTGGCTCATCTGCGCGATCGTCTCGGGCTTCAGCACCTGGTTGCCGTTGCCGCGGCCCTTGTTCAGGATCATCTGGGTGAACTTGATGTAGTCGCCGGCCGTGCCGTAAAGGCCGCCGCCACCCATGTGGAATTCCGGATTCTGTTCGAGCTCGAACGGCAGCGGCCCCAGCGCGCCGCCTTCGCCGCGCGCATGCATGCCGACGAGGCGCTGCCGCATCTCATCGGTGATCTTGAAGCCGGTGTCGTTCATGCCGAGCGGTACAAAGATGTTATCGCGCAGATAAGCATCGAGCCGCTTGCCGCTCACCGCTTCCACGGCCTTGCCGACGAAATCGATATTGGTGCCGTATTCCCAGCGCGTGCCGGGATCGGTCATGATCGGCGTCT
>NZ_DAINNI010000157.1:0-10162 GCF_036735945.1 Bradyrhizobium sp.
TACGTCACCCACGACCAGATCGAGGCCATGACCATGGCCGACAAGATCGTGGTCATGCATGACGGCATCGTCGAGCAGATGGGCACCCCGCTCGAACTCTACGACACACCGGCCAACCAGTTCGTTGCGGGCTTCATCGGCTCGCCGGCGATGAATTTCCTCAAGGGCAAGGTGAAGTCGAACGGCAGCGCCATGTTCGAGGGTCCGAACGGCGTCAAGCTGCCGCTGAAATCGGCGCCCGCCAATTCCGAGGGGCAGCCGGCCGTCTACGGCGTGCGGCCCGAACACTTCACAATCGCCGACGACGGCGCCGAGGCCGAAATCGTCGTGGTCGAGCCGACCGGTTCGGAAACCCAGGTCTTCGCCAAGCTCGGCGGGGAGCAGGTGGTTGCCGTGTTCCGTGAGCGGCATCAATTCAGTCCGGGCGACAAGATCCGGCTCAGGCCAGATCCGTCGCTCGTGCATTTGTTCGACGAGACGTCCGGCAAGCGACTGAATGGCTGAAACCCGAAACTCAATCGGGAACGAAGAAGAACACCAGGAACGACGGAAAGGCTCAAAATACAAAAAATATCGGGAGGAAGAACCTATGCACGACTTTACACGTCGCTCGCTTTTGCAGGGCGGCACGGCGCTGGCGGCGGCCGGTGCCCTGACGGGACCCGCGCTGTTCGACTTTGCCAAGGCTTGGGCGCAAACCTCGCCCTGGAAGGCAGAGCCGGGCGCCAAGCTCACGGTGATGCGCTGGAAGCGCTTCGTACCGGCCGAAGACGACGCGTTCAATGCCATGGTGGCCGCATTCAAGGCCGCGACCGGCACCGAGATGAACGTGTTCTCGGAATCGTTCGAGGACGTGCAGCCGAAGGCCTCGGTTGCCGCCAACACCGGCTCGGGCCTCGATCTCGCCTGGGGCCTGCACACGCTGCCGCAGCTCTTCCCGACCAAGGTCCTGAAGATGAACGACGTTGCCGATCACCTCGGCAAGAAGTACGGCGGCTGGACCGACGCTGCGCAGAAGACCTGCATGCTCGGCAATGACTGGCTCGGCATTCCCGTCGCCACCATCGGCGGCTACATGACGTACCGCAAGTCCGCGACCGACAAGGCCGGCTTCAAGGAATTCCCGAAGGACTTTGCGGGCTTCCTCGAAATGAGCAAGGCGTTGAAGAAGAACAACACGCCGGCAGGCTTCGCGCTCGGCCATGCTTCCGGCGACGCCAACGCCTGGCTGCACTGGATCCTCTGGGGCCACAACGCCTGGACCGTCGACAAGGACGACAAGGTCATCATCAACTCGCCGGAGACCGCGAAGGCGCTGGACTACTGCAAGGCGCTCTCCGAGACCTTCATTCCCGGCACGGCGTCGTGGAACGACGGCTCCAACAACAAGGCGTTCCTGGCGGGCGAATTGTTCTGCACCGCGAACGGCATCTCGATCTACGTGGCCGCGAAAGACGATCCGAAGATGAAGGATCTGGCCGAGGACACCTACCACGCGCTGTGGCCGGTCGGGCCGATCGGCAAGCCGACCGAACTGCAACTGGCGGTGCCGATCCTGGCGTTCAACTTCACCAAGTATCCGAACGCGGCGAAGGCTTTCGTCGCCTTCATGCTGGAGAAGGAGAACTACGACAAATGGCTGACCGGCGCGCGGGGCTATCTGACCCACACGCTCAATGCCTATGACGCTGCGCCGGTGTGGACGGCCGATCCGAAGAATGCCGTGTTCGCCGAGGCCTCCAAGCGCGCGTTGCCGGCCTCCGGCATCGGCAAGGTCGGCGAGAAGGCGGCGACCGCGATCGCCGACTTCATCGTGGTCGACATGTTCGCCAACTACTGCACCGGCGCCAAGGATGCCAAGGGCGCCATGGCGGAAGCCGAGCGGCAGTTGAAGCGCATCTATCGCTAAGGTGCGAGCGCGGGCGGCGGCTGGTCCGCCGCCCGTTCGACCGACGTTAGCGGGCATCGTTACAAGCCCGCCAGGATTGGCCCCAAAGGATTGGCCAGAGGAAACCCGGCTCATGGCTGACATCGCACTTTCGCCGGCGAAAGCCAAAACGCAGATCCGCGAGGCGACGTCGTGGGACCAGATCAAGCACAACAAGAACTGGCTCGGTATCTGGTTCATGATGCCGGCGATGGCGTTCCTGATCTTCTTCCTGGCCTATCCGCTCGGGCTCGGCATCTGGCTGTCGTTCACCGACACCAAGATCGGCCGCGTCGGGCAGTTCATCGGCTTCGAGAACTACCTATGGCTGTGGGACGACTCCATCTTCTGGCTGTCGGTGTTCAACACGCTGCTTTACACCTTCGTCGCCAGTGCCATCAAATTCGCCATCGGCCTGTATCTGGCCTTGCTGCTCAACGAGCACATGCCGTTCAAGGCGATGCTGCGCGCCGCCGTGCTGATCCCGTTCATCGTGCCGACGGTGCTGTCGGCGCTGGCCTTCTGGTGGATATTCGACGCGCAATTCTCGATCATTTCCTGGTCGCTGAGACACCTTGGCCTGATCGACCACAACATCAATTTCCTCGGCGACACCACGTGGGCGCGGATCTGCGTGATCTTTGCCAATATCTGGCGCGGCGTGCCGTTCGTCGCGATCACGCTGCTCGCGGGCCTGCAGACCGTGTCGCCCTCGCTCTATGAGGCGGCGACGCTGGACGGCGCATCGCGCTGGCAGATGTTCCGCCACATCACCTATCCCTTGCTGACGCCGATCATCGCGGTCGTGATGACGTTTTCGGTGCTGTTCACCTTCACGGACTTCCAGTTGATCTGGGCGATGACCCGTGGCGGCCCGGTCAACGCGACGCATTTGATGGCCACCTTGTCCTACCAGCGCGCGATCATCGCGGGCCAACTCGGGGAGGGCGCCGCGATCTCCAGCGCCATGATCCCGTTCCTCCTGGCCGCCATCATGGTGTCCTGGTTCGGACTGCAGCGCCGCAAGTGGCAGCAGGGAGAGAACAATGACTGATCTCCGCGCCGCTGATCTTTCTTTGGCGCGAACGGGGCAGGCCCCGCGCGCGCTGCCGCAAGTGGCAGCAGGGAGAGAACAATGACTGATCTCCCGGCAAGCAAGGTCGACCTCAAGACCATCATGGCCACGCCCGCGCGGGTCGATAACAGCGAGGGCATGAGTTATCTGCAGTCGGTGCCGCGCCGGCTGGTGACGCTTTATCTGCCGCTGTCGATCATCGTCTTCATCCTGTTGTTCCCGTTCTACTGGATGGCGCTGACGTCGATCAAACCCGACGAGCAACTGATCGATCTGGAGACCTACAGCCCGTTCTGGACCTGGAATCCGACCTTCAAGCATTTCTACAAGCTGCTGTTCGAGAGCCACTATCCGATGTGGCTGTGGAACACGATGTATGTCGCAGTCGGCGCCACCGTGCTGTCGATTGCAGCCTCGGTGCTCGCCGCCTATGCGATCGTGCGCCTGCGCTACAAGGGCGCCAGCGTCGTCGGCGGCCTGATTTTCCTGGCCTATCTCGTCCCGCCCTCGATCCTGTTCATTCCGCTCGCCACCGTCGTGTTCCAGTACGGCCTGTTCGACTCGCCGCTGGCGCTGATCCTGACCTATCCGACCATCCTCATTCCTTTCTCGACCTGGCTGCTGATGGGCTATTTCAAGACCATCCCGTTCGAGCTGGAGGAGTGCGCGCTGATTGACGGCGCCAGCCGCTGGCAGATCCTGGTCAAGATCGTGCTGCCGCTGGCGATCCCGGGCCTGATCTCGGCGTTCATCTTCTGCTTCACGCTGTGCTGGAACGAGTTCATCTACGCGCTCACCTTCCTGCAATCGACCGCGAACAAGACCGTGCCGGTCGCAATCGTCAACGAGTTCGTCGACGGCGACGTCTACCGCTGGGGCTCGCTGATGGCGGGCGCGCTGGCCGGCTCGCTGCCGCTGGTTATCCTATACGCCTTCTTCGTCGAGCATTATGTGTCGGCGATGACGGGAGCCGTGAAAGAGTAAGCGCTTCAGGCCCGGGTCTGAAACATCATCTCTTGACGCGTCTTCACGCGAACCGGTACCCACTTCGCTTGAAAGAGCCATAGAAGAATAAAAAGGAGACGGGTGTTGCACATTCTAGTTCTCGGTGCCGCCGGCATGGTGGGCCGCAAGCTGACCGAACGGCTGCTGCGCGACGGCCGCCTCGGCAGCCACGAAATCACCCGCATGACCCTGCAGGACGTGGTCGCGCCTACCAAGCCTGCCAATGCCTCGATCCCGATCAGCGTGGTGGCTTCCGATTTTGCCGACCCTGGCGCGGCCGAACCGCTGATCGCGCACCGGCCGGAGGTGATCTTTCATCTTGCCGCGATCGTCTCCGGCGAGGCCGAGGCCGAGTTCGACAAGGGCTACCGGATCAATCTGGACGGCACGCGCTACCTGATCGATGCGATCCGCCACGCCGGCGGCGGCTACAAGCCGCGGCTGGTGTTCACGTCGTCGATTGCGGTGTTCGGCGCGCCGTTCCCGGAAAAGATCGGCGACGAATTCTTCCACACGCCGCTGACGAGCTACGGCACGCAGAAGTCGATCTGCGAACTCCTGATCAACGACTACACCCGCAAGGGCCTGCTCGACGGCATCTCGATCCGCCTGCCGACGATCTGCGTGCGGCCCGGCAAGCCTAACAAGGCGGCGTCCGGCTTCTTCTCCAATATCATTCGCGAGCCGCTGGCGGGCGAAGAGGCGGTGCTGCCGGTCTCCGAAGACGTGCGGCACTGGCACGCCTCGCCGAAATCGGCGGTCGGCTTCCTCGTTCATGCCGGCACCATGGACCTCAATGCGATGGGGCCGCGGCGCAATCTCAGCATGCCCGGCCTGTCGGCGACCGTCGGCGAGCAGATCGCGGCGCTCGACCGAGTAGCCGGCAAGAACGTTACCGCGCGGATCAAGCGGGTGCCCGATCCGACCATCATCGGGATCGTCTCGGGCTGGCCACGCGACTTCGTCACCGACCGCGCGCTCAAGCTCGGCTTCACCACCGCCGAGAAGACCTTCGACGATATCATCCGGATTCATATCGAGGATGAGCTCGGCGGCAAGTTCGTGGCCTGATGTGACTTCACGCCGGTACAGACAGATGCGGTCATGACCAGGGTAGCCTGTGTCGGCGAATGCATGATCGAGCTGAAGCAGGCCCAAGGGACTGGAGCCGGGACCGAGGCCGGCCTGTTCTCGCGCGGCTTTGGCGGTGACACGCTCAACACCGCGGTCTATCTCGCCCGCCTCGGCGTCGGCGTCGATTACATCACCGCGCTCGGCGACGATGCGTTGAGCGACGAGATGATCGCGGGCTGGGCGGCAGAAGGGATCGAGACACAGCTTGTGGCGCGACTGCCGGGAAAATTGCCTGGCCTCTACATGATCCAGACCGACGAGAGAGGCGAGCGGCGCTTCTTCCACTGGCGCGACAGCGCGGCGGCGCGCAGCCTGATGGATCTACCGCAGACGCCGGAGATACTCGATGCGCTGGGTCGCTATGACATCGTCTACCTCTCCGCGATCACGCTCTCGCTCTATGGCGCGGAAGGTAGGACACGGTTGTTTGCGGCGCTCGAGCGCGCGCGTCAAGCCGGCGCACGTTTCGCGTTCGATACCAATTTCCGCGCGCGCGGCTGGCCCGATCTCGACGTCGCCCGCACGGTGTTCCAGCAGGCATTCGCCGCAGCCGATATCGTGCTGGCGTCGACGGAAGATCTGCTTCCGCTCTATCCGGGCGTGAGCAATGAAACCCTGCTGGCGCGGATCCCGGGCACGGAAGTGGTGTTGAAACTGTCTGAGCCGGCGAGCATCGTGCGCCTGGAAGGCGTTCCTTATCCGATCAAGGCCAAGCCGGTGGAGGAGCCCATCGTCGATACGACCGCGGCCGGCGACAGTTTCGCCGCCGCCTATGTGGCCGCGCGCCTGGCGGGCGCCGATCCGATCGAGGCCGCCTGCGCGGGGCATCGCCTGGCTGGCGTTGTGGTATGTCATCCCGGCGCGATCATCCCGCGCGCGGAGATGCCGTCCGGCCTCATCCCGAACCACGCCAATTCTCGTTGAGGCATCGCCATGACCGCAGCCGCAAGGCAGGAACAAGTCGCCGCCATCTTCAGGTCAGCGACCGTGATCCCCGTGCTGACCATCGAACGGCTGGAAGATGCGGTGCCGCTGGCGCGCGCGCTGGTCGCGGGCGGCGTGCGCGTGCTCGAAGTCACCTTGCGAACGCCGGTCGCCGTCGAGGCCGCCAGGGCCATGATCGCGGAGGTGCCCGACGCCATCGTCGGCATCGGCACCATCCTGAACGGCGACGATCTGGCGCGGGCAAGGGCGCTCGGCGCCAAATTCGGCATCAGCCCCGGCGCGACGCCGGAGCTGTTGAGGGCGGCCGCGGCGAGCGACCTGCCATTTGCGCCGGGGATCGCGACCGCCTCCGAACTGATGCAGGCGCTGGCGGCCGGCTTCGATCTCGTCAAATTCTTCCCCGCCGAGCAGGCCGGCGGTATCAAGGCACTTCGGGCGCTGGCGGGGCCGTTCCCGCACATCAGGGTGTGCCCGACCGGCGGCATCGGCGAGGCCAATGCAGCGGCCTGGCTGGCCGAGCCGAACGTGGTCGCGGTCGGCGGCTCCTGGCTCTGCCCGGCGGCGGACATCCGGTCCGGCAACTGGGCCGGCATAACCGCCATGTGCGCGCGGACCCTGAAATCGCTGAAACCGGCGTGAAGTCTGTTTGCTAATGGGTTACAAAGTCTCCCGAAACCGAAACAAGGGAGAACGACCATGACAGCCAGCATCGTGGGATGGGCGCATACGCCATTCGGCAAGTTCGACGCCGAGACCGTCGAGAGCCTCGTGGTGAAGGTTGCGACCGAAGCGCTGGCGGATGCCGGCATTTCCGCTGAAGACGTCGACGAGATCGTGCTCGGGCATTTCAATGCCGGCTTCTCGCAGCAGGATTTCACGGCCTCGCTGGTGCTGCAGGCCGATCCCAGGCTGCGCTTCAAGCCGGCCACCCGGGTCGAGAACGCCTGCGCCACCGGTTCTGCGGCGGTGCATCAGGGCATCCGGGCGATCGCTGCGGGCGCGGCGCGGACCGTGCTGGTGGTCGGCGTCGAACAGATGACGCGGACGCCATCGGCCGAGATCGGCCGTAACCTCCTGAAGGCGTCCTATCTGCCCGAGGATGGCGACACCGTCGGCGGTTTTGCCGGCGTGTTCGGCAAGATCGCGCAGAGCTACTTCCAGAAATATGGCGACCAGTCGGATGCGCTTGCGATGATCGCCGCCAAGAACCACAAGAACGGCGTCGCCAATCCGTATGCGCAGATGCGCAAGGATTTCGGCTACGAGTTCTGCCGCGCCGAGAGCGAGAAGAACCCGTTCGTCGCCGGCCCCCTGAAGCGCACCGACTGCTCGCTGGTGTCTGACGGTGCGGCGGCGCTTGTGCTGATGGATTCGGAGAGCGCGAAGAGCATGGGCAAGGCGGTGAACTTCCGCGCCACCGCGCATGCGCAGGACTTCCTGCCGATGTCCAAGCGCGACATCCTGCAGTTCGAGGGCTGCACGGTGGCCTGGCAGCGCGCGCTGGCGCAGGCCGGCCTGCAGCTTTCCGATCTCTCCTTTGTCGAAACCCACGACTGCTTCACCGTCGCCGAACTGATCGAATACGAAGCGATGGGCCTGACGCCGCGAGGGCAGGGCGCTCGTGCCATCAAGGAAGGCTGGACCCAGAAGGACGGCAAGCTGCCCATCAATCCCTCCGGTGGCCTCAAGTCGAAGGGCCACCCGATCGGCGCCACCGGCGTCTCCATGCATGTGATGACCGCGATGCAGCTCGTTGGCCAGGCCCCCGAAGGCATGCAGCTCAAGAACGCCAGGCTCGGCGGCATCTTCAACATGGGCGGCGCGGCGGTGGCGAACTACGTTTCCGTGCTGGAGCCGGTGAAGTAGCCGCGAAACGTGCTACGGTAGGGGCTGGGCAGAGGCGCGCTTGCGCCGACGCCAGCCGTTTAGTGCCGTCGGACAAGGTTGGTTGGGCACGCCTTGCGTTGCCCATCCCAGAGGCTTCCGGAGCGTGCGTCATGAGCAATGAAAGTTCGCTGTCTTCGTCAGAACTGAACAACCGGATCAGGATACTCGAAGACAATATCCGGCAGCTGATCGAGCAGGCCGCGGCCGCCTCCGGCGAACAGAACGAAGCGCGCATCGCCGACCGTCTCAGCCAGCAGAATGAAGAGCTGGAACGCCTCACCGCGGAGCGCGACATCAGAGCCAAAAACGAGGCCTCGAAGAAGTAGCCGCTGCCGCGCGCATACGGCCATACCCTGGGCGCGCCTTGATCTTCGCAAGGGCCTGCCGTTACTTGGCGGTCACAATTGCAGGCCGGGAATGGCCGCATGGCGGGAGCAGCGCGATCCATGGGACCATTGGCTGATATCAAGGTCATCGACATGACGACCGTGCTGATGGGGCCCTACGCAACCCAGACGCTCGGCGACTACGGCGCCGACGTCATCAAGATCGAATCCCATGATGGCGACGTCACGCGGCAGATTGGGCCGACGCGGCATGCCGGCATGGGACCGGTGTTCCTCAACACCAACCGCAACAAGCGCTCGATCTGCCTCGATCTGAAGAAGCCGGCCGGGCGCGACGTCGTGCTGCGGCTGATCAAATCAGCCGATGTCCTGGTATACAATGTGCGCCCGCAGGCGATGGCACGGCTGAATCTCGGCTACGACGTGGTGTCGGAAATCAATCCGCGCCTGATCTATGCCGGCGTGTTCGGCTTCGGCCAGGACGGACCCTATGCGGCCAAGCCCGCCTATGACGATCTGATCCAGGGCGCGACCGCGCTGCCGGCGTTGATGGCGCAGACCGCCGACGGCGTGCCGCGCTACGTCCCCAACGCGCTGGTCGACCGGATCGTGGGACTGACGGCGGTTGGCGCGATCTGCGCCAGCCTCGTCGATCGCAACCGCACCGGGCGCGGCCAGCGGGTCGACATCCCGATGTTCGAGACCATGGCGGGCTTCGTGATGGGCGACCACATGGGCGGATTGACCTATGAGCCGCCGCTCGACAAGGGCGGCTATGCGCGGCATCTGTCGCCGGACCGCAGGCCGTACAAGACATCCGACGGCTATATCTGCGTGATCGTCTATAACGACAAGCAGTGGCAGAATTTCTTCGACGCCACCGGGCGCGACGATCTTCGCGTCGATCCGAAATTTGCGACTTTCGCCGGCCGCGCCGGCAATATCGATATTGTCTATGCCGAACTCGCGCGCATCCTCGAAACCAGGACCACCGCCGAGTGGATGGCGATCCTGGAAAAGGCGGATGTGCCTGTGATGCCGATGCATGATCTCGAGACCTTGCTCGACGATCCCCACATCGTCGCGACCAATTTCGCCCCCGTGGTCGATCACCCGACCGAGGGGCGCATCCGCAACATGAGGCCCTCGGCGCGGTTTTCCGAGACGCCGGTCGAGACGCAGCGGCTGGCGCCGCGCCTCAGCGAGCACAGCGCGGCAATTTTGCAAGAGGCTGGTCTTACGTCCGATGAGATCGCAGCGCTCGTGCGCGACGGTGTCACCCGGAACGCACCGAATACATAGGACGGGATAGATGGATTTTGCGCTGTCTGCCAACCAGGAATCGATCCGCGACGCGGTCGGCAAGATCTGCTCGCGCTTCGACGATGCCTATTGGCTGAAGAAGGACAAGGAGGGCGGCTATCCCGCCGACTTCCATCGCGCGCTGGCGGATGCCGGCTGGCTCGGCATCTGCATCCCCGAGGAATATGGCGGCTCGGGCCTTGGCATCACCGACGCCGCGATCATGATGCGGACCATCGCGGAATCGGGCGCCGGCATGTCCGGTGCATCGGCCGTGCACATGAACGTGTTCGGGCTCAATCCGGTCGTCGTGTTCGGCACCAAGGAGCAGTGCACGCGCATGTTGCCGCCGATCATCGACGGCCGCGACAAGTCATGTTTTGCGGTGACCGAACCGAACACCGGCCTCAACACCACGCAGTTGAAGACCCGCGCGGTGCGCAAGGGCGACAAATATGTCGTCAACGGCCAGAAGGTCTGGATATCCACCGCGCAGGTCGCCAACAAGATCCTGCTGCTGGCGCGCACCACGCCGCTGGA
>NZ_DAINNI010000158.1:0-9658 GCF_036735945.1 Bradyrhizobium sp.
TCGGCCATCGTGAAGCCGAGTTCGCTCTTGCCCGCGCCGATCAGCTTGAGATTGTCGACCGAGCCGCCGGTGACTTCGGCGGTGGCCTGCACGTTCGGCAGGTTCTTCGAGAGCACGTTGGCGACGGCGCCGCCGAGCGGATAGTAGACGCCGCCGGTGCCGCCGGTGCCGATCGACATGGTCTTCTGCTGCGCGTGGCTCACGCCCGCGAACGCCAGCGTGGCTGATATCGTCATGGCCAGTATGGCTACGGTCTTCTTCATTGTTTTCATCCTCAATCGCTTCCCTGACTTACGTTGTTACCGCCGGCCGCGTTGGCGACCGTGTGCGCGCCTGCCACAGCACCACGCCGAGACCGATGATCAGGCCCGGCACGTAGGTGTAGCTGATGTCGCGGCCGATCATCCATTCGACGATCGCCTCGATCAGGCTCGGGAACACCAGCAGCAATCCCGATAGCAGAAGCAGGCCGCGCTCGATCGGCGTATTTTGTCGCAGTGCCCAGTTCTGGGCGAACGCCGCCAGCGCCAGCAGGCCGAAGGTCGTCTTGATCGTGATCTCGACGATATCGATCCAGGAGCCGCCCTTCGGGATCGACAGCAGCAGGCCGGGGCCCTGCGGGTCGAGCACGAACACGAACGGCACCAGGAACGCCGGCAGCGTGTATTTCCAGGATTGCAGCGTGGTCTTGTAGGGATCGCCGCCGGTGATGGCGGCCGCCGCGAACGGCGACAGGGCGGTCGGCGGCGACACTTCCGACAGCACCGCATAGTAGAAAATGAACATATGCGCGGCGTAATCGGGCACGCCGAGCTTGATCAGCGCGGGCGCCGCAATCACCGCGCAGATGATGTATGAGGCGGTCACGGGTACCGCGAGGCCGATGATCCAGACGATCAGCGAGGTGTAGATCGCCGTCAGCAGCAGGCTGCCGCCGGCGTAGCTGATGACGATCGACGAGAATTTCAGGCCGAGGCCGGTCAGCGTCACGATGCCGACAACGATGCCGGCGCAGGCACAGGTGGTCGCCGCATTCAGTGCGCCGATCGAGCCGTCGGCCAGCGCCTTCACCAGCTTGCCGGGCATCAGCGCCGTTTCCCTGCGCAGGAAGCTCAGCGCGAACGTGACAACAATGGCGTAAAACACCGACAGCGATGGCGAGTAGCCGATGATCATGAACACGACAACGGCAAGCAGCGAGATGAAGTGGAAGCCGTAACGCCTTGTCATCTGGCCGAGCGACATCTCCGGCGTGAAGATCACGTCCTTGGCGTGGAATTTCTTGGCGTCCAGTTCGACCATGAACAGCAGCGACATGTAGTAGAGACAGGTCGGGATGGTCGCCATCCAGATCACGTCGAGATAGCTGATCTTGAGAAACTCGGCGATCAGGAACGCGGCGGCGCCGAGCACCGGCGGCGACAGGATCGCCCCCAACCCGCCGGCGGCGAGCAGGCCGCCCGCGGCATTCCGCTCGAAGCCCGCCTTGGCCATCATCGGATAGGCGACCGTCCCGATCATCACCGTGGTCGCGACACCGGATCCTGAGGGGCCACCGAGCAGGAACGACGACAGCACCACGGTGCGACCGGCGCTGTTCGGCTTGCCGCCCATCAGCGCCAGTGAGAAATCGATGAAGAACTTGCCGGCGCCGGATTGCTGCAGGAACGCGCCGTAGATCGTGAACAGGATGATCAGCGTCGCCGACACGTCGACGGCGACGCCGAAAATACCTTCCAGGGTAATGAAGAGGTGACCGACCAGGCGAGCCACGTCGTAGCCACGATGGGTCCAGGGGGCGGGCAGATGCGGACCCAGCATCGCATAGGCGATGAACAGGATCGACACCACAGGCATGATCGGGCCCGTCGTGCGCCGCGTAGCCTCCAGCACCAGCACGATGAAGACGATGCCGACGATCACGTCCCAGTGGTCGGGCGTGGTCGCGCGATCGGTGAAATCATCACCGCCCCACAATGCGTAGACGATGGTTGCAACCGCGAAAATCCCGGGAACGACGTCCCACCAGCGCACGCGGTTGCGAAAGCGAGTCGCCAGCGGAAACAGCAGGAAGCTCAGCACCAGCGTGAAGGCGACATGGGTGTAGCGAAGTTCCTGGGTCGGAACGATGGCGTAGGCCGCATAGAGGTGAAACAGGCTCATGACCACGGCAATCGCGGTCGATATCCTGCCCGCCCACCCCATCAGGCGGTTGGCGGCACCTTCTTCCGCCTCGACGAAGGATTCCGCCTTCTGCAGCGCTTCGTCCGATACCGCGACGATCTCGTCATTCGGCGGTGTTGTCTTGTCTTGAGCCATACTTTCCCCGGGACCCGTTTACCCCACGGCCCGGTGTCCTGCGGGCCTTTCGCGAGCCGCATTCAGTCCAATTTGGGTAGTCGTGGCAAGGGGCTTGTAGGCTTATATCGCGCGCATCCCGTCAGCTTGTGGGACGGCTTGACCGGGCCCCGCCGCCCAGCCAGTTTCACGCCCAAAATAATCGGAGAACGTTTTCATGACCCCCCGATTGATTGCAGCCGCCGTCGCCACGGCGGCGATATTTTTTGCACCCTGCGCAGAGGCGCAGTCGTTCATCAACATCCTGACCGGCGGCACTTCAGGCGTGTACTACCCGCTCGGGGTCGCTATCGGGAAGATCTACAGCGACAGGATTGCCAACGTCAAAACCCAGGTGCAGGCGACCAAGGCCTCGGTGGAGAACCTGACCCTGCTGCAACAGGGCCGCAGCGAGCGCGCCTTTGCGCTCGGCGACTCCCTGAAGGCGGCCTGGGACGGCGAGGAGGAGGCAGGCTTCAGGTCGAAGCTCGACAAGCTGCGCACCATCGGCGCGATCTACCCGAACTACATCCAGATCGTCGCCACCGCAGACAGCGGCATCAGGACGCTTGCCGACCTCAAGGGCAAGACGCTCTCGGTCGGCGCGCCAAGGTCCGGGACCGAACTGAACTCGCGGGCGATCCTCGCGGCGGCCGGCATGACCTACAAGAACATCGGCAAGGTCGAATATCTGCCGTTTGCCGAATCCGTCGAGCTGATGAAGAACCGCCAGCTCAATGCGACGCTGCAGTCGGCCGGGCTCGGCGTGGCGTCGTTGAAGGGTCTTTCGACCTCGACCGAGATCACGGTGGTCTCGGTTCCAAAGGCGCGCCGGCACTCGCCAAGCTCGGCGTACCCTTGATCGCCAGCCACATGTTCGCGTTCTACTATGGCATCCTGGCCGACCTCTCGCCGCCGGTGGCGCTCGCCGCGCTCGCGGCCGCGCCGATCGCGAAGGAAAATCCCGACAGGATCGGCTGGGAAGCGATGCGCGTTGCGCTCGCGGGTTACGTCATTCCGTTCATCTTCGTCTACTCGCCGGCGCTGATGCTGCAAGCCGGCGACCCGATGGCGATCAAGCTCGGTTTCTACGCTGCGGTGGCGCTGGCAACGTTCAAGGCGCTGGTGGCGATAGGCCTGTTCGGTATCGTCACGATCGGCTTCCTGTTCACGCGGTTGACATGGCTGGAGGCCGCTGCGGCCCTTGTCGCGGCGCTGTGCCTGCTCGGCGACTTCGCTTTCAGCGACACGATCGGCTTTGCGCTGGCGGCTGCCGTTTTGCTGTGGCAATGGCGGCAACGGTCGCGCAACGCGGTGGCCGCCGCTTGAGCCTGTGTCTTGCTTCCGCCGGCGTCGTCAAGACGCTCTCGGTGGCGGCGTTCACGCTTGCCTGGACGCATTCGGTCGAAAAAATCGACTGGCAGGAGGACTGGCACGTGACGCCGGCGGGGCTGCTGCTCGTGCAGGCGCGCGTCAAGGGCAGCGGCGCAGGCATGGAGCCGTCGCCGGAGGCGCGGCTGGTCGATGGCTGGTTTCAATGGCGGCCGAAGCGCGGGGTATTTCCGGAGGTCGTGCTCGGCAATTCCGGCGCGGCCGGCGAATGGCGGCTATGCGTTGGCGGAAAATGCCGGACATTGCCGGATATTTTCGGCTATCCCATCGGCAGCACGACAATGCGCGTTTGCGATAATCCGTAGCCCGGATGGAGCGAAGCGAAATCCGGGAAAGATGCCGAAAAGAATCCCGGGGTCGCTTCGCTCGCCCGGGCTACAAGGGAACAATCACGGGAGAAGAAGCGCGATGGAACGGCTCAAGGGCAAGACGGCGATGGTGGTGGGCGCGGGCTCGATCGGCCCGGGCTGGGGCAATGGCAAGGCAACCGCGGTGACCTTCGCGCGCGAAGGTGCGCAGGTATTCTGCGTCGACCGCAACGCCGCCGCGGCGCAGGAGACCGCCGACATCATCACCGGCGAGGGTGGCAAGGCGACCGCCTTCACCGCCGACGTCTCGCGCGAGGCCGAAGTGCAGGCCATGGTGGCGGCGTGCCTGAAGGCCTATGGCCGCATCGACGTGCTCGACAACAATGTCGGCATCGCCGAGATGGGCAGCGTCGTCGAGGTGAACGAGGCGGAATGGGACCGCGTGTTCGCGGTCAATCTCAAGAGCGCCTATTTCGCGATGAAGCACGTCATCCCGATCATGCAGAAGCAGGGTGGCGGCTCGATCATCAACATCTCGTCGATCGCATCGATTCGCCACGTCGGAATTTCCTACGTTACTTATGGAGCCTCGAAGGCGGCGATGAACCAGATGACGCGCACGACCGCGGTGCAGTTCGCGAAAGATCATGTCCGCGTCAACTGCATCCTCCCCGGCCTGATGAAGACGCCGATGGTCGCCCATTCGGCCGGACTTGCGGCCAGCTATTCCGGAGGCGACGTCGAGGCGATGTGGCGGGCGCGCGACGCGCAGGTGCCGATGGGCCACATGGGCGATGCCTGGGACGTCGCCAATGCCGCGCTGTTTCTGGCCTCCGACGAATCCCGCTACGTCACCGGCATCGAACTCGCGGTCGATGGCGGGATCACGGTGAAGTCGGCCTGATCGCGCTCAGCCGCGCGCGCTCATTTCCGCCCAGTCCAGTTCCTCCTCGATCAGGTGGAATGCATCGTCGCCGATTTCCTCGGATTCCCGCAGGTCGATGACCGATTGCCGCGCCGCGCGAATGGCGCGGCGGCGCAGGGGATCGGCCGGCAGTTCGCCACTGGAGACGCCGCCATCGTCGCCGGCGCCGAGCAGCAGCGCGCGATATTCGAGCCGGAGAAGCTCGGCTTCCTCGGATGGATCGCCGTCGACCTCGTTCAGCGCGGCACGGTAGGCCACCGCGCGGGCGCGCGCCACCTCGGCTTTGACGGGATCATCATCCTTCAGCCGCAGCGCTGTGATCAGCGGCCGCAATGTCAGGCCCTGTACCACGAGCGATCCCAGCACCACCGTGAACGCCGTCAGCAGCATCAGATCGCGATATGGAAAGTTTTCCGGCAGCGCGAACGCTGCCGCGAGCGTAACGATGCCCCGCATGCCGCACCAGGAGACGACGATGCCGCCCTTGACGATAGGGGATGTCATCGGTTGTTTCAGCAGGCGGTGCGCAATCACAAATCGGAGCACCGCGCCATAGAACATCACCCAGACGATGCGCGTCAGCACGACAACGCCGAGCACGGCGGCGGCGACCAGGCAATACTTCCAGCGCACGGGATCGTCGAGCCGTTCCCAGATCGGCCGCAACTGCAGCCCGATCAGCACGAAGGCCAGCACGTTGAGGACAAAGACCACGGTTTCCCACACCGCATAGGTCGGCACGCGCAGCCTCGCCGGCATCTGCGCCGGCGAGGTGCGCGCAAGCGTGATCGCGTAGGCGACGATGGTGAGAATGCCTGACAGGCCGAGGTGTTCGGCCACGATCCATATCGTGAATGTGCCGGCGAATTGCATGATGATCGCGCTCGGCGCTTCGGTGATCCGCTGCGTCACCGGCATCCAGATCCGGGCGCAGAGATAGCCGGCGAGCAGGCTTCCGACCAGCGCCAGAGCGAGCGAGGGGGCAAACGCGCTCCATGTGAAATGATGGGCGACCGCGACGCCGACGGCGACGCGATAGATCAGCAGCGCGCTGGCGTCGTTGAGCAGGCTCTCGCCTTCGAGGATCTTGAGCAGGCGGTAGGGCAGGTTGACCTGGCGCAGGATCGCGGTCGCCGCCGCCGCATCCGGTGGCGCGACGATGGCGCCAAGCGCGATCGCGGCTGCCCAGGGCATGTCTTGCAGCAGCCAATGCACGAGCGTCGCGACTGAGGCGGTGGTGAGGCCGACCGCGACGAGGACGAGCGTGGAGACCGGGAGCCAATTATTCCTGAGGTCGCGCAGCGACGTGTCGAACGCCGCATCCAGCAGCACCGGCGCCACGAACAGCGCAAGCGCCAGGTCGGGCTCCAGCATCCATTGCGGCCCCGAAGGCACGAACGCCAGCGCCACGCCGCCGAGCGCGAGAAAGGTCGGGTACGGCACGTTGAGCCGCCGTGCCAGCGCGGAGAGCAGCACCGCGCCAAGCAGCAGCCCGATGATCCATTCGAATGCGAGCAACTTGAGATTCCCTGCCGGTCAAGATCGATGTCGCCATCAATCTAGCACTACCCGGCAGGAGAATACGCCGCTCGCCTGCTATTGCGCCATCGCCAGAATGCCGCCGGCGAAGGAATGCCACAGCGGAGAGAGGCTGATCGGCCAGTTCAGAAGCTTGATCGCGATCAGCGCGATGCCGCCGTAGACATAAACCGGATGCGGCCGGCCGCGCGTGCGCCAGTCGAACACCATGGCGACCACGAGCAGGAGATAGGCGACGAAGGCGGGCGGGATGGTCACCGGCACCGGCGGCGGGCCGAGCGGGCCGGGAGGCGCGAGGAAGGTGAGAAACCAGCGCGCGACCGCGGCGTCGAGCAGCGAGATGCCTGCCAGCAGCATCAGCCGCTTGTGGGTCTCGGGCTGACGGACGGATGCAATGGCCAGCGCGAAGACGACGGCAAAGAAGGCAATTCCGCTTAGCGGAACGATCGCAAATGCGATTCCGTCGGCGGCAAGGCCTGCCTCCGCCGCGCGCTTCATCGCGTTGACGCTGACGAGGAAGCCGAAGATCGTCATCGCGGTCGCCAGCGAGACGCCGATCATTCCGATGGCGCGATGCCGGGCGACCTTGCCGGATGCGGCAAGCCAGCTCTGGAATACGAAATAAAGCGACCAGGCGAAAAACAACAGCCCATGGAGATGCACGACCGGCGAAGCGGAGAATGACTTCCTCGCCAGCGGCAGCCAGTAGGTCGGCGCAAAGCCGAGGAAGGCGACGGCCATGCAGGCCAGCGCCATATAGAAATAGAAATAACGGGTTTCGGATTGCGCGATGACACGCGGCGGATTCAAGTGGGTCAATATGGTCATGGTAATTGTGTCAGCAATATCGGCAAAAGGTTCATGACAAATTTTCTATCGTTTTGCGTGTGGCGAGCAGGCTCTCCCGCGCGCCACCGTTCGGTCAAATTCTGTCCCCGGGGACTCCGCGACAATTTGAAGCCCGCCGTTGTCGGAGAAGTGGGAGCCTTGCTAGAACGGGCGGCAATCGAAGGACGCATCCGGACCATCCATGCGAGGTTATCACCACATCCGAAGGCTGCTGGCAGTTTCCCTGCTGTTGATGACGTCTATCCATGCTGCATGCGCGACCAGCGCCGAGCCGGCCAAGGATATGCGCGTCGATCCTGCGCCCTGTCTTGCCGCCTCGCTTTCGCAGGATCACGACCGGACAATCAGCGTCTGCGGTGCGCTGATCGACAATGCGAAGACCGAGAAGGCCGACCGCATCAAGGCGCTGATCGCGCGCGCCACCGCCTATGAGCGCAAGGACATGATCGATCGCGCCATCGCCGACTATGACGGCGCGCTGCGGCTCGATTCCGCGCAGGCTGATGTTCACAACGCGCGGGGCGAACTGTTGCGCAAGAAGGGCGATCTGCCAAAGGCGGTCGCGGACTTCGCCGCAGCGATCAAGCTGAATCCGGATCATGTTGCCGCGCGCGCCAACCACAGGGCGCTGGCGCTGGAGGCGGAACGGCAGGGCGCGCTGAAGGCGGTCGCCGGCAAGCCGAGCTTTGATTGCGCCACCGCCCGCCGCAGGGTGGAGAAGGCGATCTGCGCCAATCCCGAACTCGCCGATCTCGATCGCGAGGTCCAGGGTTCGTATCAGCGGGCGGTTGCCGAGAAAATGACCCCGCCGCAGGCGCGCAAGCTGCGCCGCGCGCAGGAGGAATACATCGCCCAGCGCAACCGCGAATTTGGCCGGGCAGGCTATGACCTGAAAAAGGCGATGCGCGACCGTCTGCAAAAGATCAACGGCATCGACGGATATTAGGCTGCCTTCGGCCCGATAGCGCTTTAACCGAACGGACGAGCAGTTCCGGCTTGATCTGGCGCAACTTCCCGTGACAATGCCTGCAATAAAGTGATTGCCCAGCCGTCATGGCCGGGCTTGTCCCGGCCATCCACGCCCTATCGAGCCAGACAAGGTACGTGGATGCCCGGGCCAAGCCCGGGCATGACGATGACAGGCGAACGTCCCGGGAGCACGCCATGAACATCCAGAGCAACAGCCGCTACCACGAGGTCCATGCCCGCTCGATGGCTGACCCGGAAGAGTTTTGGGCGGAGGCTGCGCGCGAAATCGACTGGATCGAACCGGCGACCAAAGTCTTCGATCCCTCGGCGGGCGCCTATGGAAGCTGGTTCGCCGGCGCCGTCGTCAACACCTGCTACAACGCGCTCGACCGTCATGTGGCGGGTGGCCGCGCCGACCAGGTCGCGCTGATCCACGATTCACCGCTGACCAACTCGATCTCGAAATTCACCTATGCCGAGATGCTCAAGGAGGTGCAGACGCTCGCCGCCGTGATGGCCGATTTCGGCGTGGCCAAGGGCGATCGGGTCATTCTCTATATGCCGCTGGTGCCGGAGGCGGCGGTTGCGATGCTGGCCTGCGCGCGGATTGGCGCGGTGCACAGCGTGGTGTTCGGCGGCTTCGCGGCGAAGGAACTCGCGACCCGCATCGACGACGCCAAGCCGAAGCTGATCCTCTCGGCAAGCTGCGGCATCGAGCCCGGCCGCATCGTGCAATACAAGCCGCTGCTCGACGCCGCGATCGAGCTATCGAGCGCGAAGCCGCAGGCGTGCGTGATCCTGCAACGGCCGCAGCATCCTTGCGAACTCACCGCCGGCCGCGACCATGATTGGGCGACGCTGCGCCGCGCCGCGCTTGCCGCGGGCAAGGCCGCGCCGTGCACGCCGGTGCTGGCGACCGATCCGCTCTATATCCTCTACACTTCGGGCACCACGGGCATCCCGAAGGGCGTCGTGCGCGACAATGGCGGGCACCTGGTCGCGCTGAAATGGTCGATGTTCAACCTCTATGGCATCAAGCCCGGCGAGGTCTGGTGGTGCGGCTCCGACATCGGCTGGGTGGTGGGCCACAGCTACATCGTCTACGGTCCGCTGATTCACGGCGCCACCTCGATCATGTATGAAGGCAAGCCGGTCGGCACGCCCGACGCCGGCGCATTCTGGCGCGTCATCTCCGAGCACAAGGCGGTGGCGCTGTTCACCGCGCCCACGGCCTTCCGCGCCATCCGCAAGGAGGATCCGGACGGCGCCTTCATCCGCAAATATGACCTGTCGAAATTCCGCACGCTGTTCCTGGCCGGCGAGCGCGCCGATCCGCCGA
>NZ_DAINNI010000159.1:0-9422 GCF_036735945.1 Bradyrhizobium sp.
CGGCCCGCACCATGTGCTCCTTGGCTTGGCGTATGGTAAATTCGCCGAAGTGGAAGATCGAGGCGGCCAGCACCGCGGTGGCGTGGCCTTGCCGGATTCCGTCGACGAGGTGGTCGAGGTTGCCGACCCCGCCCGAGGCAATAACCGGTACGGGAACACTGTCCGCAATGGCCTGGGTCAGCGGCAGGTCGAAACCCTGCCGGGTGCCGTCGCGGTCCATCGAGGTCAACAGGATCTCGCCGGCGCCGAGAGATACCACCTCCTGCGCGTATTCGATGGCGTCGATCCCGGTGGAGTTGCGGCCGCCATGGGTGAAAATCTCCCAGCGGTCGGAGCCGCCGGCGCGCTTGACCCGCTTCGCGTCGATCGCGACCACGATGCACTGCTCGCCGAACTTTTCCGCCGCCTGCTTGACGAATTCACGGTTGCTCACCGCGGCCGAATTGATCGAGACCTTGTCGGCGCCGGAGCGCAGCAGCGTCTTGATGTCCTCGATGGTGCGGACCCCGCCGCCGACGGTCAGCGGCATGAAGCAGGCCTCCGCCGTGCGCCGCACGACATCCAGCATGATGCCGCGGTTTTCGTGGGTCGCAGTGATGTCGAGGAAACACAATTCGTCGGCGCCGGCGGCGTCGTAGGCAATCGCCGCCTCGACCGGATCACCGGCATCGCGCAGGTCGACGAAGTTGACGCCCTTGACCACCCTTCCATCTTTCACATCGAGACAGGGGATCACGCGAACCTTGAACATCTCTGGTCTCCTAGGCCGCGGCGCGCGCGTTGCGGATCAGCGCGAGCGCAGCGGCGGGATCGAGCCGGCCGTCATAGAGCGCACGGCCGGCAATGGCGCCGGCGAGCTTTTTCGCGCGCGGCTCCAGCATCGCCCTGATGTCCTCGATCGAGGCGAGACCGCCGGAGGCGATCACGGGAATCGAGATGCACTCGGCCAGCGCAATGGTCGCATCGAGGTTGAGGCCCTTCAAAAGTCCGTCGCGGGCGATGTCGGTGAAGATGATGGCGGCAACGCCGGCATCCTCGAATCGTTCAGCGATTTCGAGCGCGGTGACCTGCGAGGTCTCGGCCCAGCCCTCGACGGCGACCTTGCCGTCGCGCGCGTCGAGCCCGACGGCGACGCGGCCGGGAAATTTTCTTGCCGCGCTCTTCACCAGTTCGGGATCGCGCACCGCCGCGGTGCCGATGATGACGCGGGTGATGCCCTTGTCGAGCCAGGCTTCCACCGTCTCGAGATCGCGGATGCCGCCGCCGAGTTGCACCGGCATCGTGACGGCCTTGAGCATCGCCTCGACCGCGAGCGCGTTCATCGGCTTGCCGGCAAAGGCGCCGTCGAGATCGACGACGTGCAGATATTCGAATCCCTGCTCGGCGAAGGAGCGCGCCTGCGCGGCGGGATCGAGGTTGAACACGGTCGCGCGCGCCATGTCGCCCTGTTCGAGGCGCACGCACTGACCGTTTTTCAGGTCAACGGCTGGAAAGAGAATCACGGCTTCCACTTCAAGAAATTCGAGATCAAAGCGAGGCCGAAGCGCTGGCTCTTCTCGGGATGAAATTGCGTGCCGATCGCGGTGTCCTTGCCGACGATCGCCGTCACCGGCCCGCCATAGTCGGCGCATGCCAGCACATCCGCTTCGTTCGAAGCGTTGAGGTGATAGGAGTGCACGAAATAGGCGTGGCGGCCCTTTGGCCCGAGCGGCAGGCGCTCCAGCACCGGGTGCTCGCGCAAGAGGTCGAGCGTATTCCAGCCCATGTGCGGGATCTTCAGGTTTTCCTCGCGTGGCGAAATCTTCTCGACGTCGCCTTCGATCCAGTTGAAGCCTTCGGTGACGACATGCTCCTTGCCGCGCGTCGCCATCAACTGCATGCCGACGCAGATGCCGAAGAACGGCCGCGCCTTGACGCGCACCGCTTCCGTCATCGCCTCCAGCATGCCGTCCACCGCGTCCAGGCCACGTCGGCAATCGGCGAAGGCGCCGACACCGGGCAGCACGATGCGATCGGCGCGGTACACCGTTTCAGGGTCGCGCGTCACCATCACCTTCTGCGGTTCTTGCATGCTCCGCGACGCCCGCTCGAACGCCTTTGCCGCCGAGTGAAGATTGCCGGAGCCGTAATCGACGATCGCTACCGTCATCGCGGCCCTCCCGGCTCGGGAAACAGGCCGATGATGCCGCCCTGCGGCAATGGCGGCGGCGGCTTGGAGAAAGGCTGGCCCGGAATGTTGCGGGTCGGCGGCGGCGCGCCGCGATCGACCGACCGCTGGTCGTTGACCAGACCGCGGTGTCCGCCGGCCCAGCGCTCGAAGAAGCGGTGCTCGGCGGCTTCCTCGTCGTCGGCCACCACGATGTCGAGCTGGCGCCATTTGCCCCGCGACAGCGTCCAGCGTCGCAGGCTGGCGGCCTCCAGGCCCATCAGGATCGCAATCAGGACGTTAACGACGAACATCGTGCCGCGGCTGGCGCCGAGCGCCGCCATGCCGAACTGGAGCGCGACCATCAGAACGATCCAGCCGACCAACACCAGCCACAGCCGGTGCCACAACAGCCAGATCACGCTCGCGACCGCCGCCCAGAAATGGAAGCCGTCACGAACGAAGACATACCTGTCGGCCGCCGAAAGATCGGCGCCGTTGGCTACCGGAGCATGCACTGTGTAGACCGGCATCGAACCTCTCCGCCGCGACCCAAAAACGCGAACAGGAAATCAGCCGCCGAGCTGACCCTTGGTGGACGGCACTTCCCCCGCCGCGCGGGGATCGATCGCTACCGCGGCGCGAAGCGCCCTTGCCAGACCCTTGAAACAGGATTCGGCGATATGATGGCTGTTCTCGCCATATAGGGTCTCGACGTGCAAAGTCACGCCGGCGTTGATGGTGAAGGCGTTGAACCATTCGCGCACCAGCTCGGTGTCGAACTGACCGACCTTGTCGCGCGGAAACTCGACCTTGAACACCAGCACCGGCCGGCCCGAAATGTCGATCACGACGCGCGACAGTGTCTCGTCCATCGGCATGTGGATCGAGGCATAACGGGTGATGCCGGCCATGGTGCCGAGTGCCTGCTTCACGGCCTGGCCGAGCGCGATGCCGACATCCTCGGTGGTGTGGTGGTGGTCGACATGGAGGTCGCCGTCCGCCTTCACGGTGATGTCGATGCGGGAATGCCGGGCCAAGAGATCGAGCATATGGTCGAAAAAGCCGATGCCGGTCGAGACCTTTGATACACCGGTACCGTCGAGGTTTACCGCCACCTCGATGTCGGTTTCCTTGGTCTTGCGCTTGATGGACGCTGTGCGCATGAAAACTGCTTCCCTCTGGCCGCTTGGGGGCCGAAATCGCGGCCCTTTTAACAGGCCGATGTCACCTTCGCTACTGCGGGATGACACCCAGGGAGCCCAAGTTCGGTCTATGGTGACCGGAATCCGGGCTCCGACGCGCGATTGTAACCCTCCCCGCCAGCCCCTAAATCTGACGGGAACGAGGACAATCCATGCAAGCAACTGAAAGCAACCTGCCGATCTGGCACGGCACGACGATTTTGACGGTCCGCAAGGGCGGCAAGGTGGTCATCGGCGGCGACGGCCAGGTCTCGATCGGCCAGACCGTCATCAAGGCCAACGCCAGAAAGGTCCGCAAAATCGGCAAGGGCGACGTGATCGGCGGCTTTGCCGGGGCCACCGCCGACGCCTTCACCCTGTTCGAGCGGCTGGAGAGCAAGCTGGAACAGTATCCGGGGCAATTGACCCGTGCGGCGGTCGAACTAGCCAAGGACTGGCGGACCGACCGCTATCTGCGCCGCCTGGAGGCGATGATGATCGTCGCCGACAAGGACGTCTCGCTGGTCCTGACCGGCACCGGTGACGTGCTGGAGCCGGAATCCGGCGTGATGGCGATCGGCTCGGGCGGCAACTATGCGCTGGCCGCCGCCCGCGCCCTGGTCGACACCGACAAGGACGCCGAGACCATCGTCCGCCGCGCGCTCGACATTGCCGCCGACATCTGCGTCTACACCAACCGCAACGTCACGATCGAGACGCTCTAGCGGGAGCCGCCGGGTGATCGCGCCGGACTATCTGTTCCGCCCGATGACGGCAGCCGATCTGCCGCGGGTCCGCCGCTGGCTCGCGGAGCCGCATGTCGTGCAATGGTGGGGCGATGCGGTCGAACAGTATGAGCTGATCAGCGGCGACCTTTCCGAACCCGCCATGGACCAGTTCATCGTCTCGAGCGGCGGCAGCGATTTTGCCTATCTGCAGTGCTATTCGCTGACCGCGTGGAATTCGGGTTTTGGCGAGCATCCGGACGGCACCCGCGGCATCGACCAGTTCATCGGCGAGCCCGGCATGATCGAACGCGGCCATGGTTCGGCGTTCATTCGCGCCTTCGTCGACGAACGCTTGCGCGACGGCGCGCCACGCATCGTCACCGATCCGGATCCGGCCAACGCACGGGCCGTTCGCGCCTATGAGAAAGCGGGCTTTGAAAAGTCCGGGATGGTCGATACACCTGATGGCCCCGCCCTCCTGATGGTCCGCAACGCATGACCTCGACCAGCAGTATCGACAAGGCACCTCCAGCCAGCACCCTTTCCGCCTGGCAGTGGCTGGCGATCGCCGCCGCCATTCTCGCAAGCCAGGCCGCGATCCTCTATGGCATGGGACGCCTGCCGATCTGCGCCTGCGGCTACGTCAAGCTCTGGCATGGCGTGGTGCAGAGTTCGGAGAACTCCCAGCACATCGCCGACTGGTACACGCTGTCGCATATCCTGCACGGCATCCTGTTCTACGGCGCGACGATCCTTGCGTTCCCTCGCCTCGCCTGGCAGGGCCGCCTGATCCTTGCCATGCTGGTGGAAGGTGGCTGGGAACTGGTCGAGAATTCCGACTGGATCATCAACCGCTACCGTGCCGGCACGATCTCGCTGGATTATTTCGGCGATACGATCGTGAACTCGATCTCGGACTCGCTGGCGATGATCGGCGGTTTCCTGCTGGCGAAAAAGCTGCCGGTGGGCATCACCGTGGCGCTTGCGATTCTGTTCGAGCTCGTGATGGCGCTGCATATTCGCGACAATCTGACGCTCAACATCATCATGCTGATTCATCCCTTCGAGGCAATCAAGCTATGGCAGAGTGGCCCGCCGATCATCTGAGGCGTTCCAGCCACGCCTTGCTCTCGCAACACCGGACGCCTACCTAGGACCCATGACCGACTTTTCTCCCCGTGAAATCGTCTCCGAACTCGACCGCTTCATCGTCGGCCAGGCCGACGCCAAGCGGGCGGTATCGATCGCGCTGCGCAACCGCTGGCGGCGGCTGAAGCTCACCGGCAGCCTCCGCGAGGAGGTTCTGCCGAAAAACATCCTGATGATCGGGCCGACCGGCGTCGGCAAGACCGAGATCGCAAGGCGGCTGGCAAAGCTCGCCGCGGCGCCGTTCCTCAAGGTCGAGGCGACCAAATTCACCGAGGTCGGCTATGTCGGCCGCGACGTCGAGCAGATCATCCGCGACCTCGTCGAGGTCGCGATCATCCAGGTGCGCGAGCGCAAGCGCAAGGACGTGCAGGCCCGCGCGCAGCAGGCCGCCGAGGAACGCGTGCTGGATGCGCTGGTCGGCCCCGCCTCCAGTCCGGCGACACGCGATTCCTTCCGCAGGAAGCTGCGCGCCGGCGAACTCAACGACAAGGAAATCGAGATCGAAACGCAGTCCTCCGGCGGCATGCCGATGTTCGAGATCCCGGGCATGCCGGGCGCGCAAATGGGCGCGATTTCGATCGGCGACATCTTCGGCAAGATGGGCGGGCGGACCAAGACCCGCCGCCTGACGGTGGAGGGCTCGCACGAAATCCTCGTCAATGAGGAATCCGACAAGCTGCTCGACAGCGACCAGCTCGTGCTCGAAGCGATCGCCGCGGTCGAGAATAACGGCATCGTGTTCCTCGACGAGATCGACAAGATCTGCGTTCGCGAAAACCGCGCCGGCGGCGACGTCTCGCGCGAGGGCGTGCAGCGCGACCTGCTGCCGCTGATCGAAGGCACCACCGTCACCACCAAGCACGGCGCGGTCAAGACCGACCACATCCTGTTCATTGCCTCGGGCGCCTTCCATATCGCAAAGCCGTCGGACCTGTTGCCGGAATTGCAGGGCCGCCTGCCGATCCGCGTCGAGTTGGAAGCGCTGACCCGCGACGACCTGCGCCGCATCCTGACCGAACCGGAGGCCTCGCTGATCAAGCAGTATGTCGCGCTGCTGCAGACGGAGGGCGTCACCCTCGACATCACCGACAGCGCCATCGACGCGCTGGCCGATATCGCGGTCGCCGTCAATTCGACGGTGGAGAACATCGGCGCGCGGCGGCTGCAGACGGTGATGGAGCGCGTGCTCGACGAGATTTCATTCTCCGCGCCGGACCGTCATGGCGAGACCTTCAAGGTCGATGCCGACTACGTGCAGAAGCACATCGGCGACCTCGCCAAGAATACGGACCTGAGCCGGTTTATTCTGTAGGACGAGACCGTCGTCTCCGCCAACGCGGAGGCCGTTCTAAAATCGCGCGCGCCTGACGCGGACATAGAGCGCGCCCTCGCCGCCATGGCCGATATGGGCTTCCTCGAAGCCAACCACCAGCGCGCGGAATTCCGGGAGGCCGAGCCATTGCGGCACCTGGCGCCGCAATACGCCACGTTCGGACTCGGCGCCGATCTTGCCCTTGCCGGTGATGACGAGCACGAAGGTCATCCCGTCATGGTGCGCGCGTTGCAGAAAGCCGAACAGCGCCCGATGCGCCCGCATCTGCGTCATGCCGTGAAGATCCAGCCGCGCATCGATCTCCTTGCGGCCGCGCGACAAATGCGAGCGCTCGCGGCGGCCGATCGGCGCCAGCGGCGGCGGCGGTGATGGTTTTGGCGAAGCGACGATTCGCACTGGCGCGCCGGGCTTCGGCGGTGCGGCTACTTTCGGCGCAGCGTGGGGAGCAGCTTCCACCGGGGCCATCGAAGGCTTCACGACGCGATGCCGCTTGCGCAGCGGCTTGACCTGCTTGGCGACGCTTTCCCAGAGCGCGCGCTCCTCCTCGCTGAGGGCACGCTTGCGCCGCGGCGGCTCGGGCAATTCGGGGATCTGCGACCTTCGTTTCATCGACGGTAGCGATATCGGCGCAGCTGACGTTGATGCGGCTTTACCGAGATGGTTTCGACCTTTGGCCGTGGCTCGGGCAACGGTACCGGCTTTGCGACGGCGGTCTCAACCGTTGGAGCGGGCGCGGACGCGGGCGGCGAAGTCTGCGCCGGGGGTCTGGTCCCGGTCGCCGCGGTCACGTCAGGCGGCTTCGCAAGGTTCTTCTGGCCGCTGGATGGCGCTGTCTGCGGAAACAGCCTTGCGATCTTCGCCGAGGGCCGGTCGTCTGGAACCGGCAGCTTGCGGCCGCGCGACATCGGGTCGAGGCTCTTCGGCACCAGGATGACGAAGCGCGCATTGTGGCGGAGGCGACCGGCCACCTTGCCGGCGTCAGCCCCAGCGCCGAAGTAGAGATCGGCGCGCGCCGGCCCGACGATCGCCGAGCCGGTGTCCTGCGCGATCATCAGCCGCCGGAACGGCGTCTTCGATAGCTCCGATTCGATCGGCAGTTCGCCTTCGATGAAGAACGGCGTGCCGTACACGTGCAGCGATTTGTCGACCGCAATCGAACGGCCGGGCGTCAGCGGCACGCCCTGCGCGCCGACCGCCTCGTCCTTGTCGGAAAGCTGTACCTCGCGGAAGAAGACGTAGGACCGGTTCTGCCGCCGCAGCTCGTCGGCCTCGTTCGGATTCTGCTCCATCCATTCCCGGATCTTCTGCATCGACATCTGATCCCTGGGGATGATGTTGCGATCGATCAGGATGCGACCGACCGCCGTATAGGGAAAGCCGTTATGTGCATCGTAGTTGATGCGAACGGTCGAGCCGTCGTCGAGGCTGACCCGCGCCGAGCCCTGGATCTGCGAGAACAGCAAATCGGTCTGATTCCGCAGATAGCAGATTTCGAGGCCGCGGCCGGCGATGGCGCCATCCTCGATCTCGGCCCGGTCGTAATAGGGCACCAGCTTGCGGCGGCCGATCTTGCGAAACACCTGGCCCTTGTTGGGCAGACCGGCGGAGTTCTGGGTGGTGCCGCGAACGAACAGATTGGAAGGCCGGCGATAGACCGGCACCTTGTAAACCTCGTTCTCGGTCCGTGATCCCTCGACGATGGGTTCGTAATAGCCGGTGACAAAACCCTCGCCTTCGCCCAGCCGCGAGATTCGCAAGGGCCGAAAATGCTCTTCGAAAAACGCTCTGGCCCTGGCGCCGTCGGATAGTTCGAGGCCCTTGGCCACGAGGCAGGGATCGCGCAGCGAAGTGCCGAGCGCCTTCGAATCAACAGGCGGCTTTTGCTGCGCCGCTATCGGCCTGCAACTGACGCGAAATGCCTTGTAGGCGGCGAGATGGTCATCCTCGCTCCAGCCCGCAATCTCGGACCAGGCGAGCGGCGCATACTGGCCGCCATCGATCTGAAGCGGCAAGTCGAGCTCAGGATATGGCAGGTGCCGGGCAGGCGGAGGATGTGCATGCCTTGGCTGACGCCCGTGGCGCGCAAAGACATCCGCCGGCGCGAGCGACAGCGCCAAAGCGATCGCGCCGAACGCGAGCCTCAAAAGGTTCTGCGTCTCAGGCCGCGCTTCCAGTGCCAACCAGCTTCCAGTTCGGATCGCGAGAGCTCGTGTCGCGGGCAAAGGTCCAGACGTCGGTGATGTCGGCGACCTTGTCGGGATTGCCGTCGACAATGGCGCCGGTCTTGTCGCGGGTGACCGAGATCATCTGCGACACGAAACGAACGGTGAGTTGCACCGCGCGGTCACGGGCTTCCGCGTTCACCAGTTCGGCCTTGTCGATCGAAACAAACCGAGTTTCGGTCTTCTGCTCGTGCTTCTCGCGATCCTTGATCACGGTCTCGAAGCTGTCATAGACCTCGCTCGACAGCAGATCCTTCAGCGCACGGCGGTCGCCATTGGCAAACGCCAGCACGATCATCTCGTAGGCGCTCCGCGCGCCGGAGAGGAAGTGGCCGGGATCGAACGAGGAGTCCTGGGCGGAGATGGCATCGAGACCGGCGGCCAGCGCCGTGCCCGGCTCGGCAATGCCCTTCCAGCGATCGGCCGGCGCAACCTCGGCATTCGGGGCCAGCGGCGACTGGTCGATCACGGTGCCGGGCATCGGAACGACGTTGTTATTGTCCTGGGTCCGTTGCGCGACGGTGGGCGCCGCGCGGTCATAGGGCCGCTCGCTGCCGGTGCGCTGGCCGAGGACGCTGCGCAGGCGCAGGAAGATGAAGACCGCCAGCGCCAGGAAGATGATGGTGTAGATATCCACGTCGTATTCGCTTTCTGGTTCTA
>NZ_DAINNI010000160.1:0-9325 GCF_036735945.1 Bradyrhizobium sp.
CGCACCTGGTAGCCGCGGTAGAAATCCAGCAGCGGCTGGTCGAGGATCGGATCGGCGGAGCCTGCCTGCGTCGCCGCCGAGAACGAGCACGCGGTGGTGTCGCAATCCGGTACGTAGATGCCGAAGCCGAGATCCTGCTTGATCTGGGCGAAGAAGCGCGAGAAGCGCGGATGCGGACCCGGCGCCAGCGCGGTGACGACGCGCACCGTCGAACCGTCATGCGAGGGCACTTCCTCGGCCGAGGTCTTCAGGCAGAAATCCACCATCTCCGAAATCGCGCGCCGCGATGCCGCGGTCTCTTCCGTCGAGGCCAGCCCGCTCTCGAGGTAGCTCAGCAGCGCCTCGGTGAAGAAGGCGTCGTAATAGGCCGAGCGGTGGCGGATCTGCACCGGCTCCCACATCGGTTCGGCGATCCCCCTCCAGGGCGGGTTGATCAGCGCCCGCGCCGGCGAATGCGCGATGAAGATCCGCGCCAGGCCGAACAGCAGCGTCGAGTTCTTGTAGCCGCGCGAGTTCAGCCCGGTCAGCGCCATCAGCATTTCGCGTCCGCCCATGTCGGCGTCGCCGATCAGGTTGAAGGCGGCATAGGTCGGGATGAAGCCGTTTTTGGCAAACGAGCGCAGCAGGTGCGCGCCGCAGCGGCGGATCGTCAGGTCGATCTCGCTTGCGTCGGGCGCCCGGCTGGATGTCGCGGCCGGGCCGGGTGCGGGATGGCGTGCGCCGATATCGGCCATCAGCTCGGCAATGGGGGCACCGACCGCGGCCCAGTCCGGTTCGGCCTCGTCACGGGCCCGGACCAGCGCCTCGCGCACGGCGCCGAGCCGCTTTTCGTCGCGCAAGGCGGGGTGCCCGGTGCGGCGGAGCAGGGGACGAAGCGCCGGATTGCCGAGCGCGGTCCGATAGAACTTGCCGAGATGCGGGTCGCCGCCGCGGTATTTCAGCAGGACGGGGTCGCAGACGTCATAGAGGGACGGGCCATCTTTCCGGGCGGTCAGCGCCCGGAATGTGGCGCCGGCAATCCTGTGGAAACCCATGCAGTCACTTTCCGCCGGAACGGTGAAGGGAGGGCCGCGTTAAGCATGGCAAATAGCTCAACGTGGCCACCGCCGGCCGGAGCGGGCCCGCAAGCCCTTGAAAACTATATAAATCGGCCTGGAAAAACAATGTGATGTAGGTCACTTAAGTGATATTAACCTTCCACCACTATCGGCGTCGGCTGGCGCCATGCGTCATTGGAGGTTGTTAGGGAAGACGTGGCAGGCTAAAAGCCTGGTTGTTGCGGTGCCGCAAATTTAGCGCAATTCGACGGCACACAGCCGGCAACCCCTTAAACCTGAACGGTCCTCACGCGACTAACTGGCGCGTTCTTGCTTGGCGCCCCTGGATCAAACTTGGGAATGGTAACGCGATGAACCTCGGTCAGCTCCACATCTCCCGCCGCACCGCCACCATCGCCGTGGCTTTTGTCGGCCTGGTGTCGCTGGCGATCGGCGCCCATGCGGCGCTGAACAAGCGTTCGCTCGACGCCGCCAAGGCGATCGACACCGAGCAGACCGGCTCGATCGGCACCGGCGCCAACCGCGTCGCGCTGGTGATCGGCAACGGCCATTATCCGGACGCTTCCGCGCCGCTGGCGCAGCCCATCAACGACGCCCGCGGCCTCACCGCCGCCCTGCGGAGCAAGGGCTTTGACGTCGACGTGGTCGAGGACGCCACCAAGGACGACATGGCCCGCGCTGTTGCCCGCCTGAAGAGCAAGATCAAGCCGGATACCGTCGCGATGCTGTTCTTCGGCGGCTATGGCGTCCAGGTCGGCCGCGAAAGCTTCATGATCCCGGTCGATGCCGCGATCTGGAAGGAAGGCGATGTCCGCCGCGATGGCGTCAGCATCGAACAGGTGCTTGATACGATGTCCGAGAAGGGCGCCAAGGCCAAGCTCGTCGTCGTCGATGCCTCCCGCCGCAATCCCTATGAGCGCCGCTTCCGCTCCTATTCCCACGGCCTCGCCCCGATCTCCACGCCGGAGAACGCGCTGATCCTGACCTCGGCGACGCCGGGCAAGGTCGCCGATGACGGCAAGGGCCAGTACAGCGTGCTGGTCTCCGAGCTGCTCAACAATCTGGACTCGCAGGCCAGCGCCGCCAGCGCCTTCAACAAGACCCGGATCTCGGTCTCCCGCGCTTCCGAGGGCGAGCAGGTCCCGCAGGTCTCTTCCTCGCTCTCGGAAGACGTCCGCCTCGGCGGCTGATCGTCGCCCCGCGAACGCCAGGCGCGCCGCTATTTCGCGTCGGCGCTCGCCATCACCGGTCGCACCGGATCGCCTTCACGGAGCAGCGCGCCGGCGCGCGCCACCACGATGTCGCCTTCCTGCAGGCCGGAGGTAATTTCGACCTGGCCGGCCGACATCAGCCCGGTCTCCACCCGCCGGGTTTCGACGCGCGCGCGGCGCACCACCTGCACCACGGTGCCGGCGGTGCCGTAGAGGATCGCGGTCAGCGGCACCGCGACGCCGCAGCTTTGCCCGGTCTTGATCTGCGCGCGGCCGCTTGAATTGACCAGCAGGCGGCGGTTGGTGGTGACGCCGACGAACACCTGCGCGAGCTGGCTGTTCGGCTCCACGGTGGTCGACAGCCGCCGCACCTTGCCGTCGACTTCGCCGGCGCCGATCACCTTGATCCGCGCGGTCTGGTTCACCTGCAGTTTTGCGATATCGCGTGTCGGCACCATGCCGACCAGGTCGAATTCGGCGCGCGCGATGATCGAGAACAGCGCCTCGCCCTTGCCCGAGGCCATCGCGCCGACGGAAGCCGTCGACGCCGAGATCACCCCGCCGACCGGCGCCTGCACCGAGATCTGCCCACCTTCCGGCAGGTTCAATTTCGCCAGCACCTGCCCCGCGGTGACGCTGTCGCCCGCATCCACCATCACCTCGGCAACCTTCAGCCCCATCCGCTCCGGCCGCACCTGCGTCTCCTCGCGCGGAATGATGGTGCCGGAAACTTCGACGGTGTTGGCAAAGCAGGATTTGGCCGCCTTGAGCACGGTCACCGCGGCGCCCCTGGGCGCGGCGGGATCGCCGTCGTCGGCGCGTGAAACGGACGAGGAAAGGCAGAACAGGCCCGCGGCGATCAGGGCAGTGAGTTTTGGCGTGAAGTCGCGCGCGGCAAGGACGGGCATCGGCAATTCCTTCTCAAATTCAGGGCCTTGGATACCAGAAACGGCCGGTTGGAGCCAAGCGCGATGAAGCCGTTCCCGGCTGTGCATCGGCGCGATTTTGTTAGGAGGGCCTTGGCTTTGTGCGCTCTGATTTTGTCTTGGGCGCGTGGAGAAATGTTCAATTCCATCCTGCGGCTTGATCTACCCCCTGTCCGGTGCTCGCCGCGTTCCGCCGTGCGCACCGAAGTCTGCTGACACCATGCTGGCAGCAGGCCTTCGATAGAAAGAATGGCCGGCAAGGCTGCCGGATTCCGGCTTGGAGAACACGGCCATGACTGTACTGACCAACATGCAGGCTTCCGCCGCCAGGCCGTTTGTTTTGCGAGTTGCAGTTCGGCTGGCGCACCTGCGCCGTTTCATCAACCGCTTGTTCGCGGCAGTTATCGCGCGCCACGGGCGTCAGGCCGCGCGCGCCGACCTGCACCGGCTGGACGACCGCACTCTCACGGATCTCGGGATATGCCGCGCGCAGATCGAGAGCAGCCTCGAAGACCTGGCGCAGACCCGCGCGCGAATGCAGCAGCCGGGATGGCACTGACGGCGGTCTTCTGGACGGATATGCGCCTGGTCCTGCTGCGTCACGGGGCGCGCGAACGCGATCCGTCCAGCCGCCAGGCTACTTTGCATGGGGTTGTTTTCCATATTTTATTTTGACCGGAGGGTCGCGACAGCGCTGCGCGTTTGAGGCCGCGATGGGCGGCTACACCTTCTTCTTCATCCGCGCGGCCGCCGCGGCCGCATCGACCACATTGTCCACCTCCTCGCGCCAGCGGATAACTTCCGCGGCGAGGATCGGGTGGTTGAAACCCTTCAGGTTCAAATCGTCGATCGGGCGACCCTCGACCCATGGTTCGACCATGCCGTAGACGCGCCTGGACACCACGATCTGGTTGGCCTTGGCTTCGTCGCACAGGCGCGAGGCCAGGTTGGTCACGCTGCCGATCGCGGCGTATTCCAGCCGCTGCTCGAAGCCGATCTGGCCGAGCGTGGCGTAGCCGAGCGCGATGCCGATGCCGAAGCCGAGATTGTGGCCGCGGTTGCGCCATTTCTCGGTCAGCGCGCCGACGGTGTCGCGCATTTCCACGGACATCTTGACCGCGCGTGCGGTGTGGTCGGCGAACTGGATCGGCGCGTTGAACAGGATCATGACGCCGTCGCCGGCGTAACGGTCGAGCGTGCCTTCATACTTGAAGATCAGTTCGCCAAGGGCCGCGTGATATTCCCGCAGCACGTTCATCGCCTCTTCCGGCTCGGTGGTCTCGGTGAACGCCGTGAAGCCGCGCAGGTCGCAGAACACCACCGTCACTTCGCGGCGATGGCTGTCGAGCAGGCCCTCATGGCCGTCGGAGGAGGCGATCAGTTGCGCCACCTGCGGCGCCAGAAACCGCTCGAGCCGGCGGATGCGCTCGATCTCGCCGAGCTGCGTCTCGACACGCTCCTCCAGCGAGCGGTTCCAGTCGCGCAACTGGTCGGTCTGGTCCTGCAGCTTGCTGGCCTGCCGGCTCACCATGTCGTTGGCGGCGAGCAGTTCTCGGCTCTTCTGGTCGACTTCGGTGAACAGCCGCGCGTTGCGCATCGCCAGCGCCGCCTGGTGCGCGAACGTCTTCATCAGGCCGATCAGATTGTCGGAGAACTCGCCGGCATTTCGCCGCAGCACCACCAGCGAACCGAGGATGCCGGTCTGGTCGACCAGCGGCACCACCAGCACCGAATGGAAGCCGGCCTCGGTCACGGCATCGCGCAAGGGATGCTCGGGAGCTGCGCCGAGATCGGGGATTGCGATCGGCTCGCCGGACGCCGCGGCCTCGCCGAGCGGCGAGTTGTCGGCGTCGATCGCGCGATGGCGTCCCTCCGCCGCCTTGTCGATGCCGATCGATTCGGTCAGCGAGAACTGGTGATTGCCGGCGTCGTAGCCATAGATCAGCACGGCGTCGGCATGGGTGATTTCCAGCGCGCGGGCGGCCACCGTCGGCAGCACCGCGTTGAGATCGAGCGAGGAGGCGACGGCGCGGCCGACCTCCTCGAGCACCTTGAGCTCGTTGATCGATTGCGCCAGATCGCGCGTCCGCTCCTTCACCTTGCCTTCGAGGTTCGAATAGGTTTCGGCGAGCTGGCCCGCCATGCCGTTGAACTGGTCGGCAAGCTCCTCCAGCTCGTCCGACGTGTTGACCTCGATGCGATGGCCGAAATCGCCGGCGCCGAGCCGCCGCGCGCCGGCCTGCAGCGCCGTGATCGGCACCAGCATGCGCCGCGCCATGATGGTGCCGGCGATGATCGCGACCACGAGGCCGAGCGCGACCAGCAGCGCGATCCGCACCAGCTGGTCGCGGATCGGAGTCAGCGCCTGCGCCGTCGGCTGTTCGAAGAACACGCGCCAGCCGAGTTTCGGCACCACGCTCGATGTCGTCAGCACCGCGTCGCCGCGGACATCGGTGCCCGAAACCGGGGCGACGCCGCCCGGCTTGCTGACGGCGGCGACCTGCGGCAGCGTCAGCAGGTTCTTTCCGATCTCAGGTCCATTCGACGAGGTCGCCAGCACATCGCCCCTGGCGTCGGTGACATAGGCGTAGGTCACCCTGCCGATCTGGGCGTCGATCAGGAATTCCGAGAGGAAGTCGAGGTCGATCTCCGCCAGCGTGATGCTGCCGTCGGCATGCGACAGCACGATCGACATGAACGGGCGCTCGCCACGGAAATAGGCCGGAGCGAAACTGGTGCCGCGCGCTGATGTCTCGGTCAGCCGGACATCGCGGGAGAAGTCCGCATTGCTGCCGGGCGTGATGATCTGGCGCGTCATGCGGAGCTGCTCGCGGCCCTGGCCGTTGAGGAACGAGAGCTGGCTCACCTGCGGCACCTGCCGCAGCAGCTGCGCGTAATCCTCGCGGTGCTGCTCCAGCGTCGCGGCTTCGTTGGCCTTGGTCGCGCTGGCGCGCGTGACCCAGGAAATCTGCCGCTCCAGGTCGGTCATCGATTGCTGGATCCGCTTGGCGGTCGCTTCCGCCTTTTCGGACATGCCATCGTTCAGCGAGCTCTTGATGCCGCGATAGGTGATCCAGATTTCCATCGCGCCGTTGACCGCCAGCACGAACACGACGAGCCCGACCAGCGCGACGACGTATTTGGCGAACAGGCCTTCGCGCAGAAACCGAACCCTGTCCTTGACCTCGCTCATCCGGCCCTCGTGCGGCCACGCCGAAAAGGCGCGCGCATCGGTTCGTCATTGGCGCGGGGGCGGCCTCAATTGGACCCCCGCATGGGAGCCCTGTCTAGCATGAATTGGGGGCCGGGATTGTGCGTCAGCCAACATGGTTAGCCCTGATTTCAGGCAGGATTCAGCGGGATTTGGCCAGGTCCGGCCATGACGGCCTCGGTGGCGTCAGCGATTGAACAGTTGGCGCATCACCTCGTTCATCGCCTGGCTGTCCTGCTGCGCGGCCGCATCATCCGGCGGCAGCGGGGCGGCCTGCTCGGAAGCCGCGGCTTGCGGCGGCGCCTCGGCGGGCGCGTTCGGACCGACGAGGCTGCGCTGGCCGCCCGGCCGCGCGCGGCCTTGGGCTTGGCCTTGAGCCTGGCCGGCGCCGCCCTGGCCGAGCCCGCCGAGGCCCTGCTGCAGCAGGTTGCCGAGCGTCTCGCCGAGCTGGCCGCCAAGCGGGTTGCTGGCCGGCGGCTGGCCGGCCGCCGCGCCCTGTCCGCCGGCTGTGCCCGACTGTCCGCCGAGCAGGCTGCCGATCGCCGCGCCAAGGCCGGCGCCCTTTTCGCCGAACAGGCCCTTGCCCATCTCCTTCAGCCTGGCATAGGCGGCTTCCGGATTGTCGAGGATGCCCTGCATTTCCGGATAGATCCGCGGCGCGCTCCAAGGGCCCTCGAGCATCACGGGGATGCCGAGCCCGACCGGATCGCCGGCGCGGCCCTGGCCTTCGGTGGTCATGACGAGCTTCGGCTCGACGCGAAATCCGATCTGCCTGGTGTCGAGCGCGATGGTGCCGACGCCGGTCATCTTGACCAGCGGGCCTATCAGGTTGAGGTCGGTGGTCTGCGCCTGGCCCTTGTCGATCTTGAACGATGCCGACAATTGCGAGAGGTCGGTCGCCTTTTCCTCGCTCTGCTGCCAGCCCGACAGCGGGCTCGCCGTCAGCGAGCGGATCATCTGCGCGACATTGAGTCCCCTGATCGCGCCGTCCTGGAACACGATGAAGGCGGTGCCCGCCATGTTCGACATGATCGCACGCTGGCTGATGCCGGACGAGCGCACGCTGATCTTCGCCTGCATCTTGCCGTCGAGCCGGTCGAAATCGGCAAGGCCGCTCAGCAGCGGCAAGGCCCGAACATTGGCGAGGTCGGCACGCATCGCAAAAGTGGGCGTGGCGGCGGAGACATCGACGGTCAGATCGCCGCTGGCATTGCCTTCATAGGCGCCGAGATTGGCGACCTGCGCCTTCAGGACGCCGCTTGCGAGCGTGGCGTCGATCGCGGCGGGCGCGAAACGCGCGCCGCCGATAGCGAGTTCGGCCGCGGAAATGCGCGCCTGGATGTCGATGTAATTGAGGCCGTTGATGTCGAGCGTCGCATTGCTCCAGGGCTGCCCCGCGGTGCTGTCGTTGCTGCGCGACATCGCGACCGCAAGCTTCTGGAAATCGAGATCGAGCTTCACCAGCGGCTTGCTCGAGAGGTCGAACGAGGCCCAGCCGTTGAACGCGCCGTCGCCGAGCGTTCCGGTAACGCCGTTGACCATGACGATCGGGCCGTTGAGGCGGGCTTCGGCCTTCGCCGTGAGCTGCCCGTTCAAGAAATCGGGCGCATCGATCTTGATCTCGGCGGGAATGGTCTGCCGCTCGGCCGGAGCCGCCGGCAGCGCCGCCTTGAGTTCGAATTTCAGCGGATTGCCGTTCTTGCGCGCATTGCCCGACAGCGTGACCTTGCGGTCGGCGTCGATGACGATGTCGGCGTTGATGGTCTCGATCCTGTTCTCGACCCGGTCGCGCACATTGGAGAGCACGATCGTGCCGCCGCTCACGCTGATATGCGCGATCGAAAACGCTTCCGTTCCCTTGCCGCCAGCGGGTTTCGCGGCCGGATTGGCTTCCCTCACCACGCGCTCGCGCCGCAACGGCAGACTAGCCACCGGGCGGATGATGACAAGTTCGGTTATCTCGGGCTTGCCGGTCCACAGGCTCGCAAGCGTCACTTCCGCCTCGATGCTCGCGGCCGAGAAGTGGCGGTTGATGTCGCGGTCGCTCGGATGCTGCAGCGTGACGTCGTTCAGCCGGATGCTGAGCGATGATCCCAGGCCGATCCTGGCGCCGCCATTGATGGCGAGCTTGTAGCCGGTCTCCCGTTCGACCCGCTGCTGGATTTCCGTCGTCAGGAAACCGGAGGGGATGCCGGTCACCAGCAGCAGCGCGATGATGACGATCACGGCAGCGATGGTGGCGCCGACAATTTTCAGTGCTTTCATTTCGATATTCCAGACCGCGCAGACGGCACACATTTCGGTGGCGCGACCTGCGGGCGCAACCGGTCAGGCGAGTTTATCCCCGAAAGGAGGGAGGACCCAGCGCCCAAAAATATTCCGAGGGTGCTGCAATGTTATGTGACTTATGACACACTTGGCGGCGAGGAAATCCTGCTAACGGGCGGTCATGGGGCGGTAAATCGATCTGGAAGGCAATACAATGAGCAAACAGGCCGAATTTGCGGTCATTCTGAAAATGAATCCGATGTTCGCCGACTTGGGCGCGAACGAATTGCAGCGCATCGCCGGCCTTTGCCACACCCAGCAGCTCGGCGTCGGCGAAATGTTGTTTCAGAAGGGCGATCCCGGCGATGCCTTGTACGGCGTGCGACGCGGGCAGATCCGGATCGAGACCGGCGCCTCCGACGGCAGCCGCCTGACGCTCAATTTCATGGGTTCCGGCGATCTCTTCGGCGAGGTCGCGGTGCTCGACGGCCAGAGCCGCACGGCGGACGCCACCGCCGGCGAGCCGTCGGAACTGTTCGTGCTCCGGCGCGAGGATTTCCTCGCCTTCCTCGAGCGCGAGCCGAAGGTCGCGATCCAGATCATCATGCTGCTGTGCCAGCGCATCCGCTGGCAGAGCGAGCGGATGGAGGA
>NZ_DAINNI010000161.1:0-9191 GCF_036735945.1 Bradyrhizobium sp.
GGCCGCCGAACTGCGCCTTGCCGCCCAGCGGCTGCTGGGTGACGAGCGAGTACGGACCGATCGAACGCGCATGGATCTTGTCGTCGACCAGATGGTGCAGCTTCAGCATGTAGATGTAGCCCACCGTCACCTTGCGATCGAAGGCGTCGCCGGTGCGGCCGTCATAGACGGTCGACTGGCCGGAGGCGTCGAAGCCCGCGAGCTTCAGCATCTCCTCGATGTCGGCTTCCTTGGCGCCATCGAACACCGGCGTCGCGATCGGCACGCCGTGGCTGAGGTTCCTGCCGAGCTCCATCAGCTCGTTGTCGTTCAACGACTTGATGGTTTCATCGTCGCCATAGATCTTCTTCAGGGTCTCGCGCAGCGGCTTGAGATCCTGCTTCTGATAGAAGCTGTCGATGGTCTGGCCGATGCGCTTGCCGAGGCCCGCGCAGGCCCAGCCGAGGTGCGTCTCCAGAATCTGGCCGACGTTCATGCGCGAGGGCACGCCGAGCGGATTGAGCACGATGTCCGCGTGGGTGCCGTCCTCGAGGAACGGCATGTCCTCGATCGGAACGATCTTGGACACCACGCCCTTGTTGCCGTGACGGCCGGCCATCTTGTCGCCGGGCTGGATCTTGCGCTTCACCGCGACGAAGACCTTGACCATCTTCATCACGCCGGGCGGCAGTTCGTCGCCACGCTGCAGCTTTTCGACCTTGTCGAGGAAGCGCTGCTCAAGGCCCTTCTTCGATTCGTCGTACTGCTTACGCATCGCCTCGATTTCACCCATCAGCTTGTCGTTGGGCGAGGCGAACATCCACCACTGCGACTTCGGGTACTCCTCGAGCACGGCGCGCGTGATCTTGGTGTCCTTCTTGAAGCCCTTGGGACCGGCGATGCCCTGGCGGTTTTCCAGGAGATCGGCGAGACGGCCGTAGACGTTACGGTCGAGGATCGCCTGCTCGTCGTCGCGGTCCTTGGCCAGACGCTCGATCTCTTCGCGCTCGATCGCCAGCGCACGCTCGTCCTTGTCGACGCCGTGACGGTTGAACACGCGCACTTCAACGATCGTGCCCTGCACGCCCGGAGGCACGCGGAGCGAGGTATCGCGGACGTCGGAGGCCTTTTCGCCGAAGATGGCGCGCAGCAGCTTTTCTTCCGGCGTCATCGGGCTTTCGCCCTTCGGCGTGATCTTGCCGACCAGGATGTCGCCGGCGCGCACTTCCGCGCCGATATAGACGATACCGGCTTCGTCGAGGTTCTTCAGCGCTTCTTCCGAGACGTTCGGAATGTCGCGGGTGATTTCCTCAGGCCCGAGCTTGGTGTCGCGGGCCATGACTTCGAATTCCTCGATGTGGATCGAGGTGAAGACGTCGTCCTTCACGATCCGCTCGGAGAGCAGGATCGAGTCTTCGAAGTTGTAGCCGTTCCACGGCATGAACGCGACCAGCACGTTGCGGCCGAGCGCGAGCTCGCCGAGATCGGTCGAGGGACCGTCGGCGATGATGTCGCCCTTCTTGACGATGTCGCCGACCTTCACCAGCGGACGCTGGTTGATGCAGGTCGACTGGTTGGAGCGCTGGTACTTCATGAGACGGTAGATATCGACGCCCGACTTGGTCGGATCGAGATCCTCGGTGGCGCGGATCACGACGCGGGTGGCGTCGATCTGGTCGATCACGCCGGAACGGCGGGCGGCGATCGCGGCGCCGGAGTCCCGGGCGACCACGCCTTCCATGCCGGTGCCGACGAACGGCGCCTCGGCGCGAACCAGCGGCACCGCCTGGCGCTGCATGTTCGAGCCCATCAGCGCGCGGTTGGCGTCGTCGTTCTCGAGGAACGGGATCAGGGCTGCTGCCACCGAAACGAGTTGCTTCGGCGACACGTCCATGTAGTCGACCTTGTCGGGCGTGATCGGCAGCACTTCGCCGGCGTGACGGCAGACGATCAGGTCTTCGGTGAAGCGGCCCTTGCCGTCGAGCGGCACGTTGGCCTGCGCCACGCGATAGCGGCCCTCCTCCATCGCCGAGAGATAGATGACCTCGTCGGTGACGCGGCCGTCCTTCACCTTGCGATAGGGTGTTTCGACGAAGCCGTACTTGTTGACGCGCGCGAACGTCGCCAGCGAGTTGATCAGGCCGATGTTCGGACCTTCCGGCGTCTCGATCGGGCAGATGCGGCCGTAATGCGTCGGATGCACGTCGCGCACCTCGAAGCCGGCGCGCTCGCGGGTCAGACCGCCCGGGCCAAGCGCCGAGAGACGGCGCTTGTGGGTGATCTCCGACAGCGGGTTGGTCTGGTCCATGAACTGCGAGAGCTGCGAGGAGCCGAAGAACTCGCGCACCGCGGCGGCCGCCGGCTTGGCGTTGATCAGGTCCTGCGGCATCACGGTATCGATGTCGACGCTGGACATGCGCTCCTTGATGGCGCGCTCCATGCGCAACAGACCGATGCGGTACTGGTTCTCCATGAGCTCGCCGACCGAGCGCACACGGCGGTTGCCGAGGTGGTCGATGTCGTCGATCTCGCCCTTGCCGTCGCGCAGGTCGACCAGCGTCTTGATGACGGCCAGGATGTCTTCCTTGCGCAGCGTGCGATGGGTGTCGGGCGCGTCGAGCTCGAGGCGCATGTTCATCTTGACGCGGCCGACCGCGGACAGGTCGTAGCGCTCGGCGTCGAAGAACAGCGACTGGAACATCGCCTGCGCGGAGTCGAGCGTCGGCGGCTCGCCCGGACGCATCACGCGGTAGATGTCGAACAGCGCGTCCTCACGCGTCATGTTCTTGTCGGCATGCAGCGTGTTGCGGATGTAGGCGCCGACATTGACGTGGTCGATGTCGAGCAGCGGCAGCTCCTTGTAGCCGTGCTCGTTCAGCGACTTCAGCAGCTTCTCGGTGATCTCCTCGCCGGCTTCGGCATGGATTTCACCGGTCTTCGGATTGACGAGGTCCTCGGCGACGTAGTTGCCGACCAGTTCCTCATCCGACATGCGCAGCGCCTTCAGCCCCTTCTCCTGGAGCTGGCGGGCGGCGCGGACGGTGAGCTTCTTGCCGGCCTCGAGCACGACCTTGCCGGTATCGGCGTCGATCAGGTCGTTGACCGTCGAATAGCCGCGGAAGCGGTTGGCGTCGAACGGCACGCGCCAGCCTTCCTTGCCGCGCTTGTAGGTGATCTTCTTGTAGAAGGTCGAAAGGATCTGCTCGCCGTCGAGACCCAGCGCATACATCAGCGAAGTCACGGGAATCTTGCGGCGGCGGTCGATGCGCGCGAACACGATGTCCTTGGCGTCGAACTCGATGTCGAGCCAGGAACCGCGATACGGAATCACGCGCGCGGCAAACAGCAGCTTGCCGGACGAATGGGTCTTGCCCTTGTCGTGGTCGAAGAACACGCCGGGCGAACGGTGCATCTGGGAAACGATGACGCGCTCGGTGCCGTTGACGACGAAGGTGCCGTTCATGGTCATGAGCGGGATGTCGCCCATGTAGACGTCCTGCTCCTTGATGTCCTTGACCGACTTGGCGCCGGTTTCCTCGTCGATATCGAACACGATCAGGCGCAGCGTCACCTTGAGCGGCGCAGCATAGGTCATGCCGCGCTGGCGGCACTCGTCGACGTCATATTTCGGCGGCTCGAACTCGTAGCGGACGAATTCGAGCATCGAGGTGCCCGAGAAGTCCGAGATCGGGAACACCGAGCGGAACACCGCCTGCAGGCCCTCGTCCAGCCGGCCACCCAGCGGTTCCTCGACCATCAGGAACTGATCATAGGACGCCTTCTGAACCTCGATGAGGTTCGGCATCTCGGCGACTTCCTTGATGTGTCCGAAGAACTTGCGAACGCGTTTGCGACCGGTGAATGTCTGCTGCGCCATCGTGGCCTCTCATTTTCGTCGCCCTCTTGGGCGAACCTTCCGAAGCGCGACTGCCATCGCCCCCGGGTTGAATTGTCGAATCGCCTAAAGGAACAAAGCCCAATTTCAGGAATTAAGTCCTGAATCCGCGCTCCAGACCTTCAAAACGCAAAACGACGCGCGGGGCACATGACTGCACCCGCCCGTCCTAACTGGTCGCTTCACGGACTGAAAAAGCCCGAAATCTGACTGTCTCCCAACGGCTTACACCGGGAACACCCTGCCGTTCCCATCGCCTGCCGTATTTTTCCTGCTGCCACCCCAATATGGGGCGGAAACGTGGAGATTCGAGGAGCTAACCCCGCGAATCCCCACACTTTTCTGTGTAGTACGCTTACTTCAACTCGACCTTCGCGCCAGCCTTTTCGAGCTGGGCCTTGATCTTGTCGGCTTCGTCCTTGTTCACGCCTTCCTTGACGGGCTTCGGAGCGCCTTCGACGAGGTCCTTGGCTTCCTTCAGGCCCAAGCCGGTGATGGCGCGGACTTCCTTGATGACTTCGATCTTCTTTTCGCCGGCGGCAGCCAGAACGACGGTGAAGTCGGTCTTCTCTTCAGCCGGAGCGGCGGCGGCGCCACCACCCGCGGGACCGGCAACCGCCACGGCGGCAGCGGCGGACACGCCCCACTTTTCTTCGAGGAGCTTCGCGAGTTCGGCAGCTTCGAGCACGGTGAGGCTCGAGAGGTCGTCGACGATTTTCTGCAAGTCAGCCATTGATCTATTTCCTTAAGAGTTTGGTTCGAACCAGATTTGATTTGCGAAGGGTCAGGCCGCTTCGCCCTTTGAGGCATAAGCCTGGACGACGCGCGCGAGCTTGGCCGCGGGCGCGGTGGAGAGCTGAGCGATCTTGGTTGCCGGCGCCACCAGGAGGCCGACAAGCTTGCCGCGCAGTTCGTCCAGCGACGGCAGCGAGGCAAGTGCCTTCACGCCGTTCACATCCAGGACGGTTTTACCCATCGAACCGCCGAGAATGACGAACTGCTCGTTCGTCTTGGCGAATTCGACGGCAACCTTCGGCGCCGCCACCGGATCGTTCGAAGTAGCGATCACGGTCGGCCCCTTCAGCAGGGAACCGATGGCAACGACATCCGTGCCTTCAAGAGCAATTTTGGCGAGACGGTTCTTCGAGACCTTCACCGACGCGCCCGCCTGCTTCATCTGCATGCGCAGCTTCTGCATCTGGGCCACGGTGAGGCCGGAATAGTGGGCGACGATTGCGACGCTCGTGGTCTTGAAGACCCCGTTCAGCGCCTCAACCGCGTCCTTTTTTGCCGCTCTTTCCACAGCAAGCTCTCTCCGGTTGGCGGCCTTCGCGCGAACGAGACCGCCGGGTTGCACCCATCGTCCCGCCCAGAACCTGACCTCAAGACACCAGTCCTCAGGACACGTCGGGCAGACGACATCTTAAAAGCCTGCCCTCCCGAACCAGATGGCGCGGGGTGTCGAGGTTCGAACCAAATCGGCCATCGCGCCGCCGATAGCGGCGGTTACGGCGAAATCCGGTCTTCACCCGTCTATGCAGGCTGTGAAATTAAGCCGTTGGAGAAACTTGCATTTCCTCGCGGGCGCCTGCAGTCTCGGACAGGATCGAGGTCATTCGGCAAGCCGACGGACCCCTGCCGCACGCCACCGAAACGATGAGTTTCCTTCCTTTCGAGCAATCCAAGCGGATGTCCAGAAAGGAATGATCTCCTATCGTAGCGGGTTTTCGGAATGCGAGCACAGACGTGCCAGCAACGGGGCCAGCACGCCCGGAAGACGCTGTTTAACGAGTCTTACCCGGCTTGCCAAGAGCAAATTTCGCACCAGTTTGCCGGCCGGCCGAAGAAAAAATTTCGATCGGAACCCCAACTTTTTTGACGCCCCCGTCACACCGGCCTGCCCTGGCTCGTCTTGGCCGCAGGAGGTGCCCCATGCGGCGTCAGCTAGCGGCCATTCTCGCAATACCGACGGTCCTGAACGGGCTCATCATGCTCGTCAACGGGCCGTTCTGGTACCAGACGGTACCGGGGGTACCGGATACCGGTCCTTTTAACCCGCATTTCGTGCAGGACATCGGCGCCGCGTTCCTCGTGGCTGGCCTTGCGCTCGCCGCGCGGGCGTGGCGGCCCCGCTACTGGCCGGCAGCCGTCGCGGGCGCCGGGTTCCTTGGCGTTCACGCCCTGCTCCATGTGGCGATCATGGCCGGCGGCCACAGCCATCACCCCGCCTTCGACCTCCTCGCGATCGTGCTGCCGTCCGCGGCCGCGCTCTATTCCGCCTTCCCCAACCAAGGAGAACATCATGCGTAGTTGGATCGCGCGCCGCACCTTGCGCGCATTTACCGAACGGTATGGCTACGACGTCAGCTATCTCGAAATGCTCTTGAACGAATCCCCCGCCGGCTTCTTCAAGTTCGCACCGATCATGAAGGCGTCCGCCCATTGCGAGGTGGTTCCGGTCGAGGCCTGCTTCGCCGCCAAGATCGTCGGCGCACTGGCCGAGGATTGCGGCCCGTGCACGCAGCTTGTCGTCGACATGGCGCTGGAAGCCGGCATGGCCAAGGACCAGATCGAGGCGGTTCTCCGCCGCGAACCGCGCGCGATGAATGAAGCGACCACGCTCGGCTTCCGCTTCGCCGACGCGGTGGTGCGTCGCTCCGCCGACGACGAGGAGTTTCGCGATGCCGTTCGTGCCGAATGGGGGCAGAAAGGCGTGATAGACCTGACGATGGCACTGCAACTCGGCCGGATGTTTCCGATGGTGAAGGCAGGCCTCGGCTATGCCAGGGAATGCCGCCGCATCAGCGTGAGTGGACACGATGTCGACGTCGTCAAGCAGGCTGCATGATCCCGACCCGCTGGCGCCCCATCGCGGGCGCCTGCTCGGGCTCGCCTATCGCATGCTGGGCAGCCGCAGCGACGCCGAAGACGTCGTGCAGGATGCCTATATCCGCTTTGCCGGCGCGCAGGACGTGCACAACCCCGAAGCCTTTCTCGTCACCGTCGTGACGCGGCTTTGTCTCGACCGCCTGAAAAGCGCGAAGGCGCAGCGCGAGGTCTATGTCGGGCCGTGGCTGCCCGAGCCGGTGTTCGATGCCGAGGGCCTGTCGCCCGATGCCGCCACCGAACTCGCCGACGACCTGTCGTTTGCGCTGTTGCTGGCCCTCGACCGGTTGTCACCATTGGAGCGCGCGGCGTTCCTGCTGCACGACGTCTTTGACACGCCGTTCCCCGAGATCGCCGCCATGCTCGACCGCACCGAGGCGTCCTGCCGGCAACTGGCCTCCCGCGCCCGCCGCGCGGTGCGCGACGATCGCCCGGCGCCGGCGCAGACGCCTGACAATCACGCCCGCCTGCTGCAGGCTTTCGGCGAAGCGGTTGCCAGCGGCGATGTCGCCCGGCTTGCCGCGCTGCTGCGCGAAGACGCCGTGGCGCTCACCGATGGCGGCGGCCGCAAGACCGCGGCGCGCCATCCAATCATCGGCCCGGAAAAGATCGCGCGCTTCTTCATCGGCATCGCCGCCAAGAACGCCGGCCACGATATTCGCATCGAGCCCGCCATGATCAACGGCGCCGTCGGCGCCCTGCTCTATCTGGACGGCGAACTCGATCACACCATGAGCATGGCGATCTCAGGCGAGAAGATCGCGGCGATCTATATCGTCCGCAATCCCGACAAACTGCGCCATCTGCCGGCCGCCGGGCTGCACTGAGCCGTCAGTCCGATGCCACCTGATAAGGCAGCGGCTTGCCGGCGAAGAACGCGTCGAGATTGGCCATCACGCAGTTCTGCATCGCCACATGCGATTCCAGCGTATGGCCGCCGATATGCGGCGCGAGCACGACGTTGGGCAAAGCTGTAAGTGCATCCGGCGCATGCGGCTCCTTCGCGTAGACGTCGAGGCCCGCGCCGGCGATGGTCTGGTCAGTCAGCGCCGCGATCAGCGCCTGCTGGTCGATGACCGAGCCGCGCGAGATGTTGACGACGTAGCCGTCCTTGCCGAGCTTGCGCAGGATATCCGCATCGACGACGCGGTTGGTGTCCTCGCCCGCGCGCACCGCGATCATCAGGACGCTGCACGGCCAGCGCATCGAGCGTCGGAAAATACCGGTACGGCACGTCGTGCCGGCTGCGGCTGAAATAGCCGACCTCGGTCTCGAAGGCGGCGACGCGCGCGGCAATCTTGCGGCCGATCTCGCCCATGCCGTAGACGCCGATCTTGCGGCCCAGCATCCCGGGTTGCGGGCGCATCATCGGCGACGGCTTTGCCGCCGCCCAGCTGCCGCCCCGCACATAATCGTCCAACGCCAGCAGCCGCCGCGTCGTCGCCAGCATCAGGGTAACAGCGATATCGGCGACCGAGGCCGCGTTTGCGCCCGGGCTGTGACCGACGGCAATGTTGCGCTTCCTCGCCGCCGCCAGATCAACGCCGTCATAGCCTGTGCCGTAGCAGACGATCGCACCGAGTTTCGGCATCATGTCCATCGCCTCGCTGCGAAGCGGCGTGCCGCCCGCCGTGATCATCGCGCGGATGTCAGCGAGTTGTTCCGCCGGGAATACTTCGTTGGGCGGCTTGCCGGCGGCATTCAGCAGTTCATAGCGTTCGCCAAAACGCTCCATCTGCGCCTTTGGGAAACGCGAATAGATCAGGACTCTTTCGGGCATTGTTGTTCCTTCTTGGCAGGTCCGGCGCTGCGGCGATCGCACGAGGGCTCAAACGCAAAGGGCGGAATCGGTGGTCCGATTCCGCCCCTTTTCTGATCACGTAACAGGCAACCAGCTAGCCGAGCAGCGTGCCGGGTTCGACCTTGACGCCCGGCCCCATGGTGGAGGAAACCGCCACGCGCTGGATGTAGGTGCCCTTGGCGCCGGCCGGCTTGGCCTTCGACACTGCGTCCGCCAGCGCCTTGACGTTCTGCACGAGCTTTTCCTCGGAGAACGAGGCCTTGCCGACGCCGGCCTGCACGATGCCGGCCTTCTCGACGCGGAATTCGACCGAGCCGCCCTTCGCGCCCTTCACGGCGGAGGTGACGTCCATCGTCACGGTGCCGATCTTCGGGTTCGGCATCATGCCGCGCGGACCGAGCACCTTACCGAGACGGCCGACCAGCGGCATCATGTCGGGGGTGGCGATGCAGCGATCGAAATCGATGTTGCCGCCCTGCACCTTCTCGACCAGGTCTTCGGCGCCGACGACGTCAGCACCCGCCGCCTTGGCTTCTTCCGCCTTTGCGCCGCGGGCGAACACGCCGACGCGCAAGGTGCGGCCGGTGCCGTTCGGCAGGTTGACGACGCCGCGGACCATCTGGTCGGCGT
>NZ_DAINNI010000162.1:0-9041 GCF_036735945.1 Bradyrhizobium sp.
GCACGATCCGCACCATCTCGCTGTACGGCCTGTCCGACGTCAAGCTGCAGTTCTCCTTCGACTACACCTACGAGGAAGCGCTGCAGCAGGTCCTGAACCGGCTGTCGCAGCTCGCGCCGTTGCCGGGCAGCGTGCAGCCGGGTATTTCGCCGCTCAGCCCGACCGGCGAAATCTTCCGCTACCGCCTGAAGGGACCGGCGAACTACAGCGTTCTCGACCTCAAGACGCTGCAGGACTGGGTGCTGCAGCGCCGCTTCCGCGCGGTACCCGGCGTCATCGACGTCACCGGCTGGGGCGGCAAGACCAAGACCTATGAGATCCAGGTCGATTTCAACAAGCTGGTCGCCAACGGGCTGACGCTGCCGCAGGTGCTGCAGGCGATCAACAATGCCAACATCAACGTCGGCGGCAATACCGTCAATATCGGCGCGCAATCGGCCGTGGTGCGCGGTGTCGGCCTGATCCGCTCGATCGAGGACATCAACAACACGATGATCTCGCAAAGCGGCGGCAACCCGGTGCTGGTCAAGGATATCGCAAACGTCACGGTGGGCGAGAAACCGCGGCTCGGCATCGCCGGGATCAACGAGGATGACGACATCGTGCAGGGCATCGTGCTGATGCGCCGCGGCGAGCAGAGTTCGCCGACCATCGCCCGGGTCGAGAAGCTCGTTCACGACATCAACAATTCCAGCGTGTTGCCGCCCGGCGTGAAGATCGAGCGGATCTACGACCGCAAGGATCTGATCGACCTCACCACCCACACGGTGCTGCACAACATGGTGGTCGGGATCATCCTGATCGTGCTGTTGCAGTGGCTGTTCCTCGGCGACCTCAGGAGTGCGCTGATCGTCGGCGCGACGATACCGTTCGCGCTGTTTTTCGCCGTCATCATCCTGGTCCTGCGCGGCGAATCCGCCAACCTGCTGTCGGTCGGCGCGATCGATTTCGGCCTGATCGTCGATGCCACCGTGATCATGGTGGAGGCGATCTTCCGCAGGCTCAATCAGACCATCGCGCTGTCGGCGGAGGAGCGCAGCCACATCTCCTTCGACACCACGATGGGGATGAAGAGCCACGCCATCCTGTCGGCTTCAGCCGACGTCTCGCGCTCGATCTTCTTCGCGGCCGCAATCATCATCGCAGCCTTCCTGCCGCTGTTCACGCTGAGTGGTGTCGAAGGCAATATCTTCGGCCCGATGGCGCGGACCTATGCCTACGCGCTGGCGGGCGGCCTGCTGGCGACCTTCACCGTGACGCCTGCGTTGAGCGCGATCATCCTGCCCTCGCATCTGGAAGAAGCCGAAACCTGGATCGTCAGGAAACTCGACCGGGTTTACGTGCCGGTGCTTCACTGGGCGATCGCGAACCGCAGGATCGTCATGACCGGCGCCGCCGGGCTCGTGGTGCTGACCATCGTGTTCGTGCGGTTCCTGGGGCTGGAATTCCTGCCCAAGCTGGAAGAGGGCAATCTGTGGATTCGCGCCACGCTGCCGCCGACTATCTCGCTGCAGGAGGGCAACGCCTACGTCAACGAGATGCGCAAGATGATCCGCGCGCGGCCCGAAGTGGAATCGGTGGTGTCGCAGCACGGCCGTCCGGATGATGGCACCGATGCCGCCGGCCTCTTCAATGCCGAGTTCTTCGCGCCGTTGAAGCCCATCAGCGAATGGCCCGGCACCCGCGACAAGGATGAACTGACCGCGCAGTTGCTCGCACAGTTGCAGGACAAATTTCCCGGCGTCGAATTCAACTTCTCGCAATATCTGCAGGACAACGTCTCGGAGGCGGTGTCGGGCGTCAAGGGCGAGAACTCGATCAAGCTGTTCGGCAACGATCTGCAGGCGCTGACCGATACCGCCAACAAGATCAAATCGGTACTCGGAACGGTGCAGGGCGTCACGGATCTCGCCGTGTTCACCTCGCTGGGACAGCCGACCATCCAGATCGATATCGACCGTGCCCGTGCGGCGCGCTACGGCCTGTCGCCCGGCGATATTAACGCCACCATCAGGGTCGCGGTCGGCGGCGACAGCGCCGGCGATCTCTACGAGCCCGGCAGCGACCGGCATTTCCCGATCATCGTTCGGCTCGCGCCGGAGTATCGCAAGAGCGCCGAAGCGATTCATAACCTGCGGATCGGCGTGGCCGGGCAGGGCGGCGCCATTACGCAGATCCCGCTCAGCGAAGTCGCCTCGATCAATTTGATCTCGGGCGCGGCCTACATCTATCGCGAGGGGCAGGAGCGCTATCTGCCGATCAAGTTCTCCGTCCGCAACCGCGACCTCGGCAGTGCGATCCAGGAAGCGCAGGACAAGGTGGCCGAGCAGGTCCAGCTTCCGCCGGGCTCGCGGATCGAGTGGGTCGGCGAATTCGGCAACTTGCAGGACGCCATCAAGCGGCTGTCGATCGTGGTGCCGATCAGCCTTGCGCTGATCGGGGTGCTGCTGTTCTTCAATTTCGGCTCGATCGTCGACACCCTGCTGGCGATGAGCGTGATCCCGATGGCGATCTTCGGTGGCGTGCTCGGCCTGCTGATCACAGGCATCCCCTTCAGCGTGTCGGCCGCGATCGGCTTTATCGCGCTGTTCGGCATTGCGGTGATGGACGGCATCATCATCCTGTCGCAGTACAACCAGCTCATCGACGAGGGCTACGAGCGGACCCGGGCGGTGATCCGCGCCGGCGAATTGCAGTTGCGACCGGTGCTGATGACCTGCGTGGTGGCGGGCGTCGGGCTGTTGCCGGCGGCGCTCTCCGAAGGGATCGGTTCGCAGGTGCAGAAGCCGCTGGCGATCGTGGTGGTGACCGGCATGATGCTGGCGCCGATCGTCATCCTGGTGACGCTGCCGGTGCTGATCTCGGTATTCTCGCGCCGCGCCCGGTGAGGGCCGTATGGGCATATGCCCATGTTTCCTGCCCACCCGGTTTGTGGTTGACGCCGTCCCGCGGCCGTTACTTGATGCTCCCCGGGTCAACCGCGGGAGAAAACCATGCGGATCGAGGAAATCCAGGGGGCAACCAACGGCCACGTGCCGCCGGCGAAATCGCCGGCTACGGCCGAACAGATACTCGCCGAGATCCGCGAATTCTGCCGCCAGACGAAAACCGCTGAATCGACCTTCGGCCGGCTGGTGGTCAACGACGGCAAGCTGGTATCGCGCCTGCGCGACGGCGCCCGGATCACCACCGGCACGCTCGATAAGGTCCGCGCCTATCTCGCCGAGCACCAGCCGGCTTCGACCGCCGGGGACGATGGCCAGGTGTCGACACCAGCCAGGCCGCACAACGGCACGGCCGCGGCTCCGGCGGTTGCTCCGCCGGGGTTCCGATTCTTCGACAACCGGCAAAAGTACCTGCTGTTCGTCTCGACCTGCAGCGAGAAGACCGAGGTCGGCAACCGCATCTCGCTTGAGCTCGGCAATCTGCAGCCGGCGCCGCCGGCGCTTCGCATCTTCGACGCCGGCGTCGGCGACGGCACCGTGCTTTCGCGGGTGATGCGGGCGGTGCATGCGCGCTTTCCGACGATGCCGCTCTACGTCGTGGCGAAGGAGATCAGCTACGAGGACGTCCGCCTGATGCTGGAGAAGATGGCGGACCGTCTGTTCGAGCATCCCGCCACCGTGCTGGTCGTCACCAACCTCTATTATGCCGAGGCGCCGTGGCTGACCCCGCGCTCGGTCACGTCAGCGCAGGGCCTGATCTGGAAAGACGTCACGCTGACCGGCAACACCGCGCATGGCTTCGCCGAGCAGATCGGCCAGCTAGAAAGCTTCCTCGCCGAGAACTGGCGCGCCGGCATCAGTCCTGTGACCGGCAACCCGGTCTACCAGCGTCCCGTGATCCTGACGCTGCGGCGCGAGGATCATTCGTTCCTGCTCGATCCGATCATGCCGCGGCCGGGACGGGTGATGGCGGACTATGACCTCGTCATTGCCTCGCAACCTTATCGCGCGCGGGCGAGCGTGGAGTTCAAGGCGTCGAAAGTGGTGACACCGCTGGTCAGGTCACTGCGGCCGGGCGGGCGGCTGATCGGCATTCATTCGCACGGCCAGGACCCCGGCAGCGAGATCATCGACCAGATCTGGCCGGGCGACGATCCCTTCAAGACCGACCGCTATGCGATCCTGCGCCAGGTCAAGCACGAGCTCGGTGCGGCCGCCCGCCACTACAATTTCAACGCATCCTCCGATGCGCGTTCGATCTTCCGCTACCACATGCACACGCTGCCGGATGAGGTGAGCGGGCCGATCGGAACGTCGACGCTGTTCGCGGCCTGGAACGCGGCGATCTATGTCGCGCAGATCGAGGACAACAGGCTGTCGGAAGTCGTTCGCGACGGCCGATATCTCGAAGCGACCGACCGTGTGCTGAAGAAGCACGGCGGCCTCTGGTTCAACGACGAAACCTATGTGATCTCCCGCCGCCGCGCACCGGCGTAAGAGGGGAGGCGCGCGATGACCGTCTCCGATCAATCTCGCCAGCGGCTTGCCGCGCTGCTGCCCGCGGCCTCCGTCGAGATCTCCTCGCGTGGGCATCAGGTCGCGGAATTGCAGGATCGTTTCGCTGCCGGCACCGACGTCACCATCACCTTCCTGCCCGGCGACAATTATCGCCACAATATCGAAACTGCCACCGCGCTGCGCCGGGCCGGCTACAATCCGGTGCCGCATATCGCCGCCCGCGAAATGACGTCGCCGCAGATGCTCGCCGATTTCCTGGCGCGGGTGCGGGGCGAGGCCGACGTCGCGCGCCTCCTGCTGATTGCCGGCGATATCGCGGCGGCCAGGGGGCCGTTCAAATCGACGCGTGACGTCGCCGCCAGCGGCTTGCTCGAGGCGCACGGGATTGCGTCCGTCAGCATTGCCGGCCATCCCGAAGGCCATCCCTATCTCGAACTGCCGGATGCGCTGAATGGCCTAAGGTCCTGGCACGACTGGGGGCGACGGACCGGAACGCGGGTTGATGTCGTCACGCAATTCTGCTTCGAGATCACGCCGATCCTCGAATGGATCGGTGCGCTCGATCAGGCCGGCATCGACCTGCCTGTCATCGTCGGCCTGGCTGGCCCGGCGACACCGGCGACGCTGACCAAGTTCGCGCTCCGCTGCGGCATCGGCAATTCCATGCGCGCACTGCGGGCCCAGATCGGCCGGTTCGGCCGGCTGCTGACCGATACCGGGCCGGACGATGTCGTGAGGGGACTGCAGTCGGCGCCGGCGGCGGCGACCGCTGATATCGCCGGCTTTCACCTGTTCCCGTTCGGCGGCCTGCGCAAGGCCGCCGACTGGCTGCGCGATTACCGCCGCGAACCGCTCCCGCCGGTGGAGCGCGTCGCTGCCTCGCACACGGGGCTTCAGAACCAGTAGAGTTGCGCCGGGTTGTCATTTGCCGCGCGGGCCTACCCACTACTGTCCGGATGGCGTCCGCAGCCCGTGCCAGGCGTCACGCACCTGATGGTAGTGAACCTCGGGCAGATAGTCGGGCGTCTTGAGGCCGAGATTCTTTACGTCGAGCCGGCCGATGGCGCTCAGCAGGGTGTAGGAGGCGATCACGCGGTCGCGCTGCGCGCCGATCAGCCGGGCCTTCGCCAGAATCAGGTCCTGCTGCGCGTTCAGCACGTCGACCGTGGTGCGCTGGCCGCCGGCCGCCTCCCTTTGCACGCCCTGCAGCGCGACGGTGGCGGCGCGGACTTCTGATTCGGACGCGGTGACCGCGATCTTGGCGCCTTCATTGGCGACCCAGGCTCCGACCGCGGCGGTGCGGGCCTGATTGCGGACCTGATCCAGCACCAGGCGGCTCTGGCTGGCGACCTCCTTGGCCTGCCGGGTCTGCGACGCGGCCATGCCGCCGTCATAGATCGGCTGGTTGAGCTGGGTGGTCACGGAGGCCTGGTCGGTCCCGAACGTGCCGAGGGTAGGATCGGCCTGCCTGCTGCGGCTGGCGCTACCCTGCAGCGTGATGGTCGGCATCAGGCTGCTTTCGGCGACGCGGATCGTGGTCGAGGCGACGTCGACGTCGAAGCTCGCCGCCATCACCGCCGGATGCTCGCGGAAGGCAAGCCCGGTGGCGTCGTCGCGGCTGCGCGGCAGCAGGCGGTCGATGGTGTCGGCGGGGCGGAGCTGGCTCGGCGCGTTGCCGATCACCTGGGTATAGGTCGCCTGGCTGACGGCGAGGCTGACCTCGGCGGCGTTCAGATCGGCCCGGCCGCGGCTGAGGCGGGCCTCGGCCTGCGCGGTATCGGTGGGCGTGACGTCGCCGGCATTGAGCCGCTTCTGGGTAATGCCGAGCGTTTCCTGCAGGAACGCGACGTTGGCGCGCTGCGCTTCCACCAGCGACTGGTTGGCGAGCACGTTGGTATAGACGGTGACGGCGTCGAGCAGCACGCCCTGACCGACATTGCGCAGGGCTTCGCGGCCGGACCGCACCTGCAGTTCTGCGACGCGGACGCTGTTGGCGGTCTTGAAACCGTTGAACAGCGTTTGCGAAACCGTCACCCCGATCGTCCAGGGCTTCAGGTTCGCCGACTGGATGGTGTTGTCGGGCAGGAGGTTGCGCACCGCCTGAAAGCCGGCGGAGAGGGTCGCGAGGATCTGCGGCCGATAACCCGAAAGCGCCTGCGGCACGTTCTCGTCGGTGGCGCGCTGGCGGGCGCGTTCGGCATTGAGGGCGGGATTGGTCTGGTAGGACTTGGCCAATGCCTCGGGCAGGCTCTCGCCATGCGCGGCCGTCGCGGCGAACGCGAAGCAAGCCGCCGCAAGGCAAATGCCCGATCGAAGCAACCGCCCTGCAATGTCGCCAACCCGTGCGGCGCGCCTAGCCATTTGATCCCGTAGTCGACACGAGAACGTGATAACCCTGTTCCGAGCCATCCCGCTCTATCTGTTTGTTTGAACATGATCTTCAGGAAACACCGGCCGCCCGTTATTCCCGATCATGCACTGCCGTCCGCCCCCGAGCGCCGCGGTTCGTCTACCTGTTTAGGGGGCCACGTCGCCACAGGCAAACTGCCGCGCGACATCAGCACACGAATTCGGTGAATTACCCGCTTGGCTGTGGCCGGTTCGTCACAGACAAAACTTCGCGGCAAATGCGCTATGCTTATTTGGCTGGCGTCCGATTCAGGGCGGTTGGCTTCCCCAGCTACCCCCGGGATTTGCAACTGATGCCAAAGCTGTTTTCTGATCCCGAAGCGATCGCGGAGAATATCATTCGTGACGTCGGAACCGACCTCGTGGTCGGCTTGCCGCTCGGGCTCGGCAAGGCGAATCATGTCGTCAACGCGCTCTACGCGCGCGCCGTCGCCGATCGTTCGATCAAGCTCACCCTGTTTTCGGCGCTGACGCTGGAAAAGCCTCACCCCTCGAGCCTGCTCGAACGGCGCTTCATCGGCCCGGTGATCGACCGGCTGTTCGGCGGTTATCCCGATCTTGCCTACGCCAATGCGTTGCATGCAGGCGAGCTGCCGCCCAACATCGAGGTGATCGAGTTCTTCTTCCTCGCCGGCAAATGGCTGCGCGTGCCCTACGCCCAGCAGCATTACATCTCCGCCAACTACACCCACGCCGCGTCATACCTGCTCACGCGCGGCCTGAACGTCGTCACGCAACTGGTCGCGAAACGCGTGGTCGACGGCAGGACGCGCTACAGCCTGAGCTGCAACACCGACACCACGCTGGACATCCTGCGCGCCCGCAACGAGGGGCGGGCGTCGTTCAGGCTGATCGGCCAGGTCAATTCCGAACTGCCGTTCATGCCGGGCGCGGGCGATCTCGCGGCGGACGAGTTCTCCGCCGTCCTCGACAGCCCTGCGACCGATTTTCCGCTGTTCGCGCCACCGGCTGAGCCGGTCAGCGATACCAAATACGCGATCGGGCTTCATGCTGCGAGTCTGGTGCCCGATGGCGGCACGCTGCAGATCGGCATCGGCCAGGTCGGCGATGCGCTGGCGCAGGGATTGATCGTCCGCCATCGCAATGGTGCGCAATTCCACGCGCTCATGAAGCGGCTTGCGCCGGCAAACGAGCCTGCGCAGACCGGACCGTTTGCGAAGGGCCTTTACGGCGTCAGCGAGATGCTGATCGAGGCGTTTCTCGGCCTGATCGACGCCGGCATCCTCAGGCGCGAGGTCGACGGCGTGAAGCTGCACGGCGCATTTTTCGTCGGGCCGAAATCGCTCTATCGCGCGCTGCGCGAAATGCCGGACCAGCAGCTCGCGCGCATCCAGATGATGCCGGTATCCTTCACCAACCAGATCTATGGCGACGAAGAGGCCAAGCGCCGCGCGCGCGTCGGCGCCCGCTTCGTCAACAATGCGATGCTGGCAACGCTGATGGGGGCGGCGGTCTCCGACGGCCTCGACGATGGCCAGGTCGTCAGCGGCGTCGGCGGCCAGTACAATTTCGTCGCGCAGGCCTTCGCGCTGGAAGGCGCACGCTCGGTGCTGACGCTGGAGGCGACGCGGCAGGCGGGCCGCAAGACGCAGTCCAATATCCGCTGGAACTACGGTCATGAGACCATTCCGCGGCACCTGCGCGACGTCTTCGTCACCGAATACGGCGTTGCCGATGTCAGGGGCAGATCGGACGCCGAGACCATCGCGGCGATGCTGGCGGTCACGGATTCCCGTTTCCAGGACGAACTCGCGAGGGTCGCCAAGGATGCCGGCAAGCTGCCGAAGAACCATGAAATTCCGGGCGCCCATCGCGAGAATTTTCCCGGGCGGATCGCGCAGGCCTTGAAGCCCGCGCGTGAAGCCGGGCTGTTGCCGTCGTTTCCGTTCGGCAGCGATTTTACCGAGGTCGAGCAGCGGCTGATCCCGGCGCTGCAGCTGTTGCGGGACGCGCAGCGGACGCCGCTCAAATTGCCCGGACTGTTGTGGCAGGGAATGACGCGGCCGCCGGATGCCCCGAACCGCGAATGCCTGACGCGGCTCGGCCTCGACCGGCCGAGGAGCTTCGCCGAGCGCGGCCTCCGGGCGCTGGTGGATCGTGTCCCCTTGCGTGGTGTAGCTGGCGGCGGGTCACCGCGTTCGCCGGCAA
>NZ_DAINNI010000163.1:0-9031 GCF_036735945.1 Bradyrhizobium sp.
AGGAGCCCATGGAGATGACGTAGCGCGGCTCCGGCATCTGGTCGTAGACCTTGCGCAGCGCCGGCGCCATCTTGTTGGTCAGCGTGCCCGCCACGATCATGACGTCGGACTGCCGCGGCGAGGCGCGTGGCGCAAAGCCGAAGCGCTCGACGTCGTAGCGCGGCATCGACACCTGCATCATCTCGACCGCGCAGCAGGCGAGGCCGAACGTCATCCACATCAAGGAGCCGGTGCGGGCCCAGGTGATCAGATCGTCAGCGGCAGCGACGAAGAAGCCCTTGTCGGAGAGCTCGTGATTGACCTCGAGGAAGAACGGGTCGTTGGCCCCGACCGGCTTGCCGGTCGAGGGGTCGAGAATGCCCTTCGGCGCCTGCGCAATATCAGGCGAAGCGCCGCGGGTTACAGTCGGGCTCAATCCCATTCGAGCGCGCCTTTCTTCCACTCATAAGCGAAGCCGACCGTGAGGACGGCCAGAAACACCATCATCGACCAGAACCCGGTGGCCCCGAGCTTGCCGAATGCGACCGCCCACGGAAACAGGAACGCCACTTCGAGGTCGAAGATGATGAAGAGGATCGCGACCAGGTAGAAGCGGACGTCGAATTTCATGCGGGCGTCGTCGAATGCGTTGAATCCGCATTCATAGGCGGAGAGCTTCTCCGGATCAGGCTGCTGGAACGCGACCAGGAACGGGGCGATCAGCAGCGCCAGACCGATCAGGCTCGCCACTCCGATAAACACCACAAGTGGAAGGTAGTTCTGCAGGATGCCGGACATCGGCGGTGCCTTTTGCTGCGGAATTGACCGCAGATTCGTTGATTGGAATTATTCTTGGCTTAGCGCAGCGCAACAGAGGGCGCAAGACGAGCCATCCTGACGCTTCGGCCTGCCCCCGATGCGTCGGCAGAACACCAAAAAGTGTTGCGTTCCTGCCGCGCTCGACCAACGCGGGACGGCCGGCATGGTCCCAAATTTCAGTTCAATTGTTTCTCGTCCGCGAGCATCTGGGCGGCGGTATCCGTCAGCCGGTCGATTTGGTCGAGCAGCACCGTCAGTTCGTCCTTGCCGAGCTGTTCCAGCAGGCGGCGGTTACGCTCCTGCGCCCCTGCCACAATCGCGTCATGGGCGGCCAGCCCGGCCTTGGTCAGGCAGACCAGAGTCTCGCGATTATCGCGCGGATTGACCTCCTTGGCGACCAGCTTGCGCGCGACCAGTTCCGCCAGCGCCCGGCTGATCTGCCCCTTGTCCATGCCGACCGCCTCGGCGAGCCGGATAACGCTCATCGGCGGTCGCCGCCCAAGCGAGGCCACCAGGCCGAATTCGACCGAGGACAGCCCGGTCAGCCGCTTGTACCGCAGGATCGCGCCGCGCTTGAGCACGTTCGCCAGCACCATCAGCCGCGACGACATCATCGCGGTGATCGGCGCCAGCTCCGCGACCTCGGCGGCCACAGGTGCAGGCGCGGTGCGCTTTCCAGGCTTCCGGCTCATCTGCACACCTCTGCCAATAGAGCGGGCCAGTGCCAAGATCACCAACACCGTTCAGCGAGACGATAGAACCAGACCTTGCGCATAAGACAGCCCAATCGGGCCATCGAAAAGATCAATCAAAAATCGTTGACATTGTCATCGATTATGATTTCACTGGCCCGAATAATCAACGACTGCGGCGCCAATGCCGCGGCGGGAGGAAACGGATGACCATCACGCCGCGGGATCGCGATCTCGGGACCGGCTATGCCATGAAGCCGTCCACAACGCGGACCGAGCTGACCTCGGTCGGTCGCGGCACGCCGACCGGCGAACTGCTGCGACGGTACTGGCACCCGGTCGGCCTCGTTTCCGACGCCACCGATATCCCCAGAAAAGTGCGCGTGCTTGGCGAGGACCTCGTGCTGTTTCGCGATGGCAGCGGCCGCGCCGGCCTGTTGCACGCGCGCTGCTGCCATCGCGGCACCACGCTTTATTACGGCAAGGTCGAGGGGGACGGGCTGCGCTGCTGCTATCACGGCTGGAAATTCGACGCCGAAGGTCACTGCCTCGAACAGCCCTGCGAGCCGGAAGGCGGCCTGTTCAAGGACAAGGTGCGCCAGCCCTGGTATCCCCTTGAGGAGCGCTACGGCCTGATCTTCGCCTATCTCGGACCGGCAGAGAAGAAGCCGGTGCTGCCGCGCTACGAATGCCTGGAAAACATGGACGACGGTGAGTTCGTCGAGGCCGACGACTCATCGATCGGCGGCGGCGGTCCTGCGATCATTCCCTGCAACTGGCTGCAGCATTTCGAGAACGTGGTCGATCCCTACCATGTGCCGGTGCTGCACGGCTCGTTCTCGGGCCCGCAATTCACCACCATGATGGCATCGATGCCGCAGGTGACGTTCGAGATGTCGCCGCGCGGCGTTACCGTGCGCTCGATCCGCCGTCAGGACGACGGCAAGGTGTTTTACCGCGTGACGGAAGCAGCCCTCCCAACGCTACGCGTGGTGCCGAACCCGCGCGTCGCGCAATTCGCCCGCGTCGAATCGATCGGCTGGACGCTGCCGATCGACGATACCTCGTTCCGCATCTACGTCGCGGGCCGCGTCAAGACATCGGGCGATATCGGCCGCATGCGTTCAAAGTTCAACGGCAAGTTCTGGTGGGACATGAGCGAGCGGGAGCATCAGCAATTCCCTGGGGATTACGAGGCGCAGGTCGGCCAGGGTCCGGTGACCATCCATTCGGAAGAGCATTTCGGCCAGAGCGACCGCGGCATCCTGATGATCCGCAGAATGCTGAGCGATCAGCTGGAGGCGCTCGCCGCGGGCCGCGACCCGATCGGCGTCTCCTTCGATTCAAATGGACCGCCGGTCGAATTCGAGGCGGGAAATTTCATCCGCGACGCCTGACGCTCATTTGCAATAAGAACAAGATTTGGGGGGAAGCATGGTCGATGTCGCGCCGCAGGTCGCCCTGCCAAACGAAGCCACAGCACGTCCGTCGATCCGGCGCTATTACGTGCTGGCGCTGCTCACGATCATCTATGCGCTGAACTTCCTCGACCGCACCATCTTCAACGTCCTGATCGAGCCGATCAAAAAGGAGTTTGCGCTCAGCGACACCACGATGGGCCTGCTCGCGGGCTTCGGTTTCGTGCTGTTCTATTCCGTGCTCGGCATTCCCATTGCGCGCATCGCCGACCGCTTCAACCGCCGCAACATTGTCGCGATCGCGCTGGCGTTCTGGAGCGCGATGACGGTGTTGTGCGGAATGGCCTCGAGCGTGGCGACACTGGCGCTGGCGCGGATCGGTGTCGGCATCGGCGAATCCGGCGGCACGCCGGCCTCGCAATCGATCATCGCCGATATCTTCAGCAAGAACGAGCGCCCGCGCGCACTCGGGATCTACGCCATCGGCACCTATCTTGGCGTCTTCCTCGGCTATTTCATCGGCGGCTACGTCAACCAGTACTACGGCTGGCGGATGGCGTTCTATGTCGCCGGCCTGCCCGGCCTCGCGCTCGCCGCGGTGCTGTGGCTGACGGTATCGGAGCCGAAGCGCGGCGCGATGGCCGAGACGTTCACGCCGGAGCCGATCGGGCCGACGCTGGCCTTCCTCGCCTCGCAGCGAACCTTCATCATCCTGCTCGTGGGCTTCTGCCTGACGACCTACACCAACTACACCACCTCGGCCTGGATTCCGCCGTTCCTGGCGCGCGTGCACCATCTCTCCAGCGCCGAGATCGGCACCTATGCCGGCACCTTCAAGGGGCTGTGCGGCATCGCCGGCACGCTGCTCGGCGGGATCGTCGTGGCGGGGATCAGCCGCCGCGACGATCGCTGGAAATTATGGGCGCCGGCGATCACCTCGGGTCTTGCCGGGCCGGTGTTCGCGCTGTGCATGCTGACACCGGATTTCACCATCATGGTCGCGACACTGGCGGCGACCTCGTTCCTGGTCGGCTTCCAACTCGGCCCGATCTTTGCGATCGCGCAGACCGTCGCCAAGCCGAGCATGCGGGCGCTGGCCTCCGCCATCATGCTGCTGACGGCCGCCGGTTTCGGCCAGGGCATCGGCCCCCTCGCGGTCGGCATGCTGAACGACGCCCTGAAGAACGACTTTGGCGCCCAGGCCGTGCGCTATTCGCTGCTGTCGGCCGCAGTCACGAGCACGGTCGGCGCACTTCTCTTCATCTGGGCGGCCCGGTCGATCCGCGGCGACATCCAGCGGGCAAGCTGAAACAAGGGCTGCCTGCCCGCCTTCATCTTGTTTTCATTGGCGTTTTGATCCCGACAGCCCGCCGCGCACGCTGCGTCGATGCCGTTCGTCGCCCCGTATGTGACCAACCTCACAGAGAATTGACAAAATACCGGCGAAAAACCGGCCAGATGAAACCATTTTGCCGAAACCACGAAACGATCCGGAAACACTCCGGGCTTACTTCTGTCGCCAACACAGGACGTCAAAGGCGTCCGGGAGGCATCACATGAACCACTCCATTCATTCAGCGGATCGCGCTACCCATTTGAAGATCGTGGTTGTCGCTCTGGTGGCAGGCATTGCAGTTGCGGCGTTCGGCATCTCCGCCCGGACCGGCGCGGATTACAGCGAGACCGCCCAGGTCGTGAAGGCCGGCAAGCCGGTGGTCGTGACCAGCTCAAGCATCTCGACGGTGCGCTAACAAGATACCGATACATCTCGAATAAAAACGGCTGCCCGATGGGCGGCCTTTTTGTTTGCAGCGGTCTCCAAGGACCAGACACCAAGCCATTGATTTAAATGGCGCGAGAGACGGGACTCGAACCCGCGGCCTCCGCCGTGACAGGGCGGCGCTCTAACCAACTGAGCTACTCCCGCGGATGCCGCAATCAGATCCTGATCCGCGCAGAACCGAGGGCATAAAGGCCCGCCCCCGCTTAGTCAAGGACGTTGCTGATGCCGGTAACAGGCGGGCGCTTCTGCGATTCCGCAGCGGAAAACGCCCGGTTTTCGGGCGGAACAACGCGGGCGCCAATCTCGCGAATCGACCGATGACTGCTACATCTGGGTTTCCTGATACCCGCCGTCTTCCGACGCTGCGGACAACCCCGTCTCATGCTACCCGTACGACGCATTTTCCGCGCCGGCATTTGCAATCGCACCCAAACTCATTCCAGACACGAGGAGAGCCAGTTATGGCAAAGAAGGCAGCGGCTCCGGCCACCATCACCCTCAAGCATCTGGCCGCAGCGCTCGCCGAGGAGCATGAGTTGTCCAAGAAGGCGGCCGAGGCGATCCTGACCGACATGGTCGACATGATCGCCAAACATTTGAAGAAGGGCGACCGTATCAGGATCGTCGGGCTCGGCATCCTCCAGGTCCGCAAGCGCGCCGCCCGCCTCGGGCGCAACCCCGCGACCGGGGAACCGATCCAGATCAAGGCCAGCAAGAAGGTCGCCTTCCGCGCGGTCAAGGAACTCAAGGAAGCCATCTGACGCCTCCTTAAGGCGAACCGAAGCGCCATTTCCGGTGGAGGGCCGGAATGGCGCTTTTCTGGTATAGAGCGCTTCCCTTGCTCATGTTGTCCGGACCGTCATGCTGGCTTCCCCTCTCGCCTTCACCCACGACGTCACCGAGCGCTTCCTGCGCTATGTCGTGATCGACACCCAATCCGATCCGAATTCGCCGACCTGCCCTTCCACCGAGAAGCAGAAGAACCTCGGCCGCCTGCTGGCGTCGGAGCTGCAGGCGCTGGGGTTCAAAGACGCGCATCTCGACGAACACGGCTATGTCTACGCGACGATCCCGGCCACTACCGACAGGAAGGTGCCGGTGATCTGCTTCTGCTCGCACATGGACACCTCGCCGGACTGCACCGGCGCCAACGTCAAGCCGCAGGTCGTCAGGAATTATCAGGGCGGCGACATCGTGCTGCCGGCCGATTCCAGCCAGGTGATCCGCGCCGCCGACCATCCGGCGCTGGCCAACCAGATCGGGCATGACATCATCACGTCAGACGGCACCACGCTGCTCGGGGCCGACAACAAGGCCGGCATCGCCGAGATCATGGATGCCGCGCGCTTCCTGATCCAGAACCCGCAGATCAAGCACGGCACCATCAAGATCCTGTTCACGCCGGATGAAGAGATCGGCCGCGGCGTCGACAAGGCCGACCTCAGGAAGCTCGGCGCCGATTTCGCCTACACGATGGACGGCGAGAGCGCCGGCAATATCGAGGACGAGACCTTCTCGGCCGATGGCGCCACCATCACCATTGAGGGCGTCTCGACCCATCCGGGCTTTGCCAAGGGCAAGATGGAGCACGCGGTCAAGATCGCCGCTGCCATCATCGACCGCCTGCCCAAGGACACCTGCTCGCCTGAAACCACCGAGGGCAAGGAGGGCTTCCTGCATCCGATCGGTATCAAGGGCGAGCTGGAGAAGGCGACCATCGGCTTCATCGTCCGCGACTTCACCGACGAAGGCCTGCAGCAAAAGGAAGCCCTGCTGGAAGACATCGTCAAAGGCGTGATGAGGGATTACCCGCACTCCAGCTACCGGATGGAGGTCAGGCCGCAATACCGCAACATGAAGCAGGTGATCGACCGTCACCCCGAAACCGTCGACTACGCCATCGAGGCGATCAGGCGCGCTGGCCTTGAGCCGGTGCGAAGCTCGATCCGCGGCGGCACTGATGGTTCGCGCCTCTCCTTCATGGGCCTGCCCTGCCCCAACATCTTCGCCGGCGAGCACGCCTTCCACTCGCGCCTCGAATGGGTCAGCCGCCAGGACATGGAAAAGGCCGCGGAGACCATCGTGCATCTGGCGATGATCTGGGAAGAGCGGGCGTAGGAAGCGATACTTTTTCCGTCAAGGCGACGGGTCGCGCCGCTTACGGCAGCGATCCCCGCAGGCCTTTGATACCCGTAGTAACTCCGCCGGCCTTCTCGGGAATGCTGTCCGTGCGGTCCTCACTCTGCCCGGACATCATGATCACTCGCGCGAAGATCACGCCGAGCACGACGACCGCGACCAAAATCAGCCCGACCCGGACCGGAGTTAGATATGGATTGGGTACGGTCATCACTGCTGCAACTCATGCTCATCCGCCCCAAGCGTGCTGCAGCAAGCATGGTTGAATCGTCAGGCGATTTGGTGGCGTGGCGGCGGCGATCCGGCGGTTGAATTGGAAGAGGCCCGCCCGCCCAACCTACGACGCCCGCGCCGTCACGACCCATACCGATGCCGGCAGCAGCACCGCGTCGCCCTTGGCGAACGGCGTCAGCGCTTCGCGAATGGAAGCTACCGCGGCCGCGCGCAGATGCTCCGGCTGTCCGTCCAGCGCCCGGCTCACCGGGCCGATTTCCAGCGTGCCCTGTACCGCGCCGTCGAGGCCGCCGCCGATCGCGGAATCCAAGAGCAGCGGGCACGCCTCCATCTCGACGCCGGCAAAGCCGGCCTCACCGAGGATGCGGCGCACGCGCGCCTCGGCGGCAAACGCGAACGGTCCGGGATCTTCCGGCCCCTGCTGCGGCAATTTCGGCACATGCTTGTAGGCGGCCGAAAGCGGCGCCATGAAGAACGGGTTTTCGCGCGGCTCGCGCCAGCAGGCGAACGCCAGCCGTCCCGAGCGCCGCAGCGCCTTGCGCATATTGGCAAACGACAGCACCGGATCGGCAAAGAACATCACGCCGAACCGCGAGGCCAGCACGTCGAAGCTTTCGGGCTCGAAGGGATAGACGGTGGCGTCGGCGAGCACGAAATCGACCGGCAGATCCTTCGGCGCGGCCTGCCGCGCCCGCTCCAGCATCGGACCGGAGACGTCGACGCCGAGCACATGGCCCGATGGCGCAACTCTTCGCGCGAATGCAATCGCGGTGGCGCCGCTGCCACAGCCGACATCGATGACGCGCTCGCCCGGCCTGAAGCCGGCCCGATCGATGACGAGATCGGCGACGGGCTTGAGCAGCACGTCCTGCGCCGCCTGGCGATCCGCCCAGCGCTGGCCGGCGGGCCCGTTCCAGTAGGCGACCTGGTCCGCGTTTTGATCGTGGCTTGTCGGTGAGTCCATGGCGCGCGGTCCCTTTTTGAAGTTCGAAACGCTTTCGGGATGAGTCCGCCTTCGCTCTTCGAGCTTCGGCGCGCGACAGCCTTCGCCCTGCGCACAATTCCCTGGCGACCCCACCGCTGCGAACGCTGGCTTGCCCAGCCGTAGCCCGCAGGGCGAAGGCTGGTAGGCGGCGAGAGATTCGAACTCCCGACCCTCTCGGTGTAAACGAGATGCTCTAACCAGCTGAGCTAGCCGCCCGTAAGCCGCCCCTATCTACAGCGCCGCATAGTGTGAACGCAAGCGAGGCCGGCGGCGGCAAATGGCCCGAAACCGGCGGATAAGGTGGGAAAATATCGAGCCGGGCGGCGATCTGGTGAAACCCTCGTCGCGGAACAAAAACGGCGCCCGAAGGCGCCGTTTTATCACTTTCAGAAATCGATCGCTCAGTGAGCGGTCAGGCCGCCGCCGGCTTCCTCGCCCGAGTCGGGCTTCACGGCCACCTTGGCGTCCTCTTCCCAGACGATCGGCGTCGGCGCGCGGACCAGCGCCTTGGCGACCACCTCGTCCAGCCTTCCGACCGGGATGATCTCCATGCCGCCCTTGATCGCATCGGAAATCTCCGTGAGATCCTTGGCGTTGTCCTCGGGGATCAGCACCGTCTTGATGCCGCCGCGGGCCGCAGCCAGCAGCTTCTCCTTCAGACCGCCGATCGGCAGCACGCGACCGCGCAGCGTGATCTCGCCGGTCATCGCGACATCGTGGCGGACCGGGATGCCGGTCATGACCGAGATGATCGCGGTGGCCATCGCGACGCCCGCCGACGGCCCGTCCTTCGGGGTCGCCCCTTCAGGCACGTGGACGTGGATGTCGCGCCGGTCGAACAGCGGCGGCTCGATGCCGTAGTTGATCGCCCGCGAGCGGACGTAGGACGCCGCCGCGGAGATCGACTCCTTCATCACGTCGCGCAGATTGCCCGTGACCGTCATCTTGCCCTTGCCGGGCATCATGACGCCTTCGATGGTCA
>NZ_DAINNI010000164.1:0-8900 GCF_036735945.1 Bradyrhizobium sp.
GGTGGGCGCGTTCGTCGGCCTCGATCAGCGCCTGACGGTCGGCGACCGGGATCTGATAATAGTCCGGATGGATTTCGCTGAACGCCAGGAAGCCATGGCGGTTGCCGCCATACTCGATGAACGCCGCCTGCAGCGACGGTTCTACGCGCGTGACCTTGGCGAGATAAATATTGCCGCGCAGTTGCTTGCGCTGGGCGGTCTCGAAATCAAATTCTTCGACGCGGTTGCCGCGGACCACGACGACCCGGGTCTCTTCCGGGTGGGTCGCGTCGATCAACATCTTGTTGGGCATTTTGGAACTCTTGACGGCGGCGGGCGCGGTGCATGGCGCGCGCAAATTGCGCGGCCCGGTGACGCGACGGTCCACCTGATTCGGGGGTGAGGGGAAGGCCAAAACGCACTTCTTGGCGCCGCGCCGAACGTGGGCCCACCAGAGCAATGCGACGTGCGAAGCTTTCGCCTCGCGTCGGCGCGATCGTTCCGTGGATCCTGGTCGGCAACACAGTCTGGCGCATCAAGCGTCGGCCCGTCTGAACATGTTGGCGGAGAATGATACCGCCGCATCTATCGCTGAAAGCCCCGGTTCGGCGCCGAAACGCCCGCCGGCCATCGCATATCGGACCGTGGGGTCCGGATAATCGGTTTTGCCGTGTTCTCAAACCGTCCCTGGAAAAGTACCTGGGATCGGACGCCGCTCGGGCTCGAAACCGCCGCTCCATGTCAGCCGCGCGCAGCGCTGGCTGGGGAGGGATCGGGAAAGACGCAGGTTCCTTCGGCTTCGAAGGTTCCGGCGCTGCACCGGGAGGCTGAACGCGACACAACCGGGAGTATTAGCCGTCAGCCCCCCGTACATACGTGGATTGGCGCCTGCGTGCAAGGGAAGCGGCGGGGAACCCTCCTGATGGCGTCGCGCTGCGGCAACACTGGCTTCTTTTCACTGGACGTGTCTTAAGGTCCGATTAACCCTGTGAGCCTAATGCGGTAATGGAAGGCTCCTCCGGAGGCACCGAATCGTTGGCGAGCCGCGCAAATCATCTCGTTTTGCTGGGATGTGGCCCTTTGTGCGCCGCAGCATTGCTATGCACCCAGATCACCGGCTCCGCTGTGGCCCAGGGTCTGGCTCCACTCCCGGCGGCGCAAGGGTCCGTTCCCGTTACCGCTCCAAGCCCGACGGCGGCTACGAATTTTCCGGTCGCGTCTGACGCACGGCTGGCCGGGGACAACAGGCAGACCCGCTTCATTCTCGACCTCGACAAGCCGGTGCAATTCCGCGCCTTCGCGCTGGCGGATCCCTACCGCGTCGTGATCGACCTTCCCCAGCTCAATTTCCAGCTTCCCTCCGGGGTCGGCGCGTCGGGGCGGGGGCTCGTCAAGGCATTCCGTTACGGGTTGGTCATGCCGGGTGGGTCGCGAATCGTGTTCGACCTGACTGCGCCGGCCAAAATTGCCAAATCCTATGTGCTCGAGGCGGCGAACGGCCAGCCGCCACGGCTGGTGATCGAACTCGAGCATGCCGATCGCACCGCCTTCGTGCAGTCGCTGGCGCCGGAAAGCCGTCCCGAACTGCGGCCGGGCATCGCCGAAGCGAATGCCACGGCGGCCCGGCCGGAAGCACCGGCCGCGGCCGCTACGCCGCAAGGGCCGCTGGACAAACGGCCGGTGATTGTGGTCGATCCCGGTCATGGCGGTGTCGACAACGGCACCCAGGCCGGCGGCGCCGATGTCATGGAGAAGAATCTGGTGCTGACGTTCGGCCTGGCGCTGCGCGAACGGCTGGAGAAATCGGGCAAGTATCGCGTCGTCATGACCCGCACGGACGATACGTTTATTGCGCTCGCCGACCGTGTGAAGGTTGCCCGCGCCGAGTCGGCCGCGCTGTTCGTCTCGATCCACGCCGACGCCCTGGCGCGCGGCGAGGGCGATGCCCAGGGCGCCACCATCTATACGCTGTCCGACAAGGCGACCGACTCGGAGGCCGAACGGCTGGCCGATGCGGAAAACAAGTCGGACGCGATCGGCGGCGTCAATCTCACCGACGAGCCGACCGAAGTCGCGGATATCCTGATCGACCTCGTGCAGCGCGAGACCAAGACCTTCTCGAACCGTTTCGCGCGGATCCTGATGGGGGAAATGAAGAATAATGTGCGGATGCACAAGCATCCGCTGAAATCGGCCGGTTTCCGGGTCCTGAAGGCCCCCGACGTGCCCTCGGTGCTGGTCGAACTCGGCTACGTCTCGAACAAGGGCGACCTTGAGCATCTCGTGTCGGAAAATTGGCGGAACAAGACGGTCGGCTCGATGGCGCAGGCAATCGATACGTTCCTGGCTAAGCGGCTGGCAACTGCCGGTTCCGGCAAGTGAATTATCGACGCGTCTTGCGCATAAAGTTGCCTGAAAAGCCCGCCTTCCGGGGCCGCAAGCCCTAGTTTGGCCACAGCGATACCGCTATAGGAAATTGACTGCTGGTCTTCGGAATTGGTCAGTATTTGTCCGCCGGGCCTTTTTATTGTTCGACCGCGTAGCGGCAAGCCTATTTGGCTGGATTGCCGCGTTAGGATAGCCGGTGAGTCCGGCGCTGCTGAGTGCGGCGCTTAAGGGTTGGAACGGAACTTCGAACATGCGCTTGCTGGTCCGGTTTTTGGGTTTCCTGTTTGCCGCCGGAACGGTCGTGTTCCTTGTCGGCGTGGCTGGCGTCGCGGGCGCGATCTGGCATTTTTCCAAGGACCTGCCGGACTATTCGCAGCTTCAGGACTATGAGCCGCCGGTGATGACGCGCGTGCACGCCTCCGACGGGGCGCTGCTCGGCGAGTATTCCAAGGAGCGCCGGCTCTATCTGCCGATCCAGGCGGTGCCGAAGCTCGTCATCAACGCGTTTCTCGCGGCCGAGGACAAGAACTTCTATGAGCACGGCGGTATCGACTTCACCGGCATGGCGCGCGCGGCCGTCCTCTACGCGCAGAATCTCGGCTCCAATCGCCGTCCGCAGGGCGCCTCGACGATCACCCAGCAGGTCGCGAAGAACTTCCTCCTCACCAACGAGGTCTCGTTCACGCGCAAGATCAAGGAAGCCTTGCTGGCGATGCGCATCGAGCGGGCCTATTCGAAGGACCGCATCCTCGAACTCTATCTCAACGAGATCTATCTCGGTCTTGGCGCCTACGGCATCGCGGCGGCGTCGCTGGTCTATTTCGACAAGTCGGTCAACGAACTCACGATCGCGGAGGCCTCCTATCTGGCGGCGCTGCCGAAGGCACCCGCCGCGCTGCACCCGGTGCGCAACCGCGACCGCGCCGTGGAGCGCCGCAACTACGTGGTCGACCGCCTGCAGGAAAACGGTTGGATCAAGCAGGCCGATGCGGAGAAGGCGCGCAAGGAGCCGCTCAACGTCACCAGCCGCGGCACCGGCGCGCACATCTTCGCCGGCGAGTATTTTGCGGAGGAAGTCCGGCGCGACATCTTCGAGCGCTATGGCGAAAAGAAGCTCTATGAAGGCGGCCTGTCGGTCCGCGCGACGCTCGATCCGAAGATGCAGGTCATGGCCCGCAAGACCATGGTGGCGGGTCTCGTCAGATATGACGAGGCGCAGGGCTGGCGCGGCCCCGTGAGCAAGCTCGACATCTCCGGCGACTGGGGCGTCAAACTCGCCGACGTCAAGGCGCTCTCCGACATCTCGCCGTGGCGGATGGCCGTGGTGCTGGAGACGTCGGACCAGTCGGCGCGGATCGGCTTCCAGCCAAGCCGCGAACTCGGTGGTGCCGTCAGCAAGGCCAGGCAGACCGGCATTGTCACGCTCGACGGCGTGCGCTGGGCCAGGGCGGCCGCGGGCGCAGCGAAGGGCAAGACCCCAACCTCGGTGGCGCAGGTGCTGTCGTCGGGCGACGTGATCTATGCCGACCCGCTGTTCGACAAGGATGGCAAGGCGGTCGAAGGTCAGTACCGGTTGCGGCAATTGCCGGAAGTCTCCGGCGCCATGGTCGCGATGGATCCGTGGACCGGCCGTGTGCTGGCGATGGTCGGCGGCTTCTCGTTCGACCAGAGCCAGTTCAACCGCGCGACCCAAGCCTATCGGCAGCCGGGCTCGTCGTTCAAGCCGCTGGTCTATTCGGCGGCGATGGACAATGGCTATACGCCCTCGACCGTGGTGATCGACGCTCCCATCGAAATCGACCAGGGGCAGGGCGCCGGCGTCTGGCGTCCGGAAAACTATTCGTCCGGCAAATACGGCGGACCGACGACGCTGCGTAACGCGCTCCGGCAGTCGCTGAACACCGTGACGGTGCGCCTCGCGCAGGACATCGGCATGCCCCTGATCGGCGAATATTCCAAGCGCTTCGGCGTCTATGACGAACTGCCGAACTATCTGTCCTATGCGCTCGGCGCCGGCGAAACCACTGTGATGCGCATGGTCACGGCGTATTCGATGTTCGCCAATGGCGGCCGCCGCGTGAAGCCGACCCTGATCGACCGTATCCAGGACCGCTACGGCCATACGATCTACAAGCACGACGCGCGCGAGTGCCGCGGATGCGACGCGCCCGGCGGCTGGAAGAACCAGAACGAGCCGCAACTGGTGGACCGCCGCGAGCAGGTGCTGGATCCGATGACGGCCTACCAGATCACCTCGATGATGGAATATGTCGTGCAGGCCGGCACCGCCACGGTGGTGAAGGAAGTCGGCAAGCCGATCGCGGGCAAGACCGGCACCACCAACGACGAGAAGGATGCCTGGTTCATCGGCTTCTCGCCGGACCTCGTGGTCGGCATCTATGTCGGCTTCGACAAGCCGCGCAATCTCGGCCGCGGCATGACCGGCGGCCACCTTGCCGCGCCGATCGCCAAGGATTTCCTCAAGCTCGCGCTCGCCGACAAGCCGCCGATCCCGTTCAAGGTGCCGGCCGGCATCAAGCTGGTCCGCGTCGACGCCAAGAGCGGCATGCGCGCCGGACCCGGAGAGGGCGGCCGCACCATCCTCGAAGCGTTCAAGCCGGGCACTGCTCCGCCGGATAACTACGCCGCCATCGGCGTTGCCGACGCGGACGGCCGGACGCCGCAGGGATATTCGCAAGGATATCAACAGGGATATCCGCAAGGATATCAGCAGCCTGAACCCGGCAACATCATGCGCCCCGGCGGACTTTGGTAGTCCGCCATATCCGGCGGGCCGGGACCTGCCGCAGGGAAGCGGACTGCCCGATTTCGACCATGTGAACATGGGATAGCGTCAGACGGCGAATCCTCGGGTAGTAGGAGGATTGGCGCGTGAGAACGAACGTCGGCACGGCGACGCAACAGTTGGAATGAAATCTTGATAATTCGCTTTCTGTTGCGGTTTACCGGCTTTCTGTTCGCGGCCGGCAGCGTGCTGTTCCTGGTGGGCGTGGCCGGAATCGCTGCCGGGATCTGGCATTTTTCCAAGGACCTGCCGGACTATTCGCAGCTTCAGAACTACGAGCCGCCGGTGATGACGCGCGTGCACGCCTCCGACGGGGCGCTGCTCGGCGAATACGCCAAGGAGCGGCGTCTCTACCTGCCGATCCAGGCGATGCCGAAACTCGTCACCAACGCGTTCCTCGCGGCCGAGGACAAGAACTTCTACGAGCACGGCGGCATCGACTTCACCGGCATGGCGCGCGCGGCCGTTCTCTATCTGCAGAATTTCGGCTCCAACCGTCGTCCGCAGGGCGCCTCGACCATCACCCAGCAGGTTGCGAAGAACTTCCTCCTCACCAACGAGGTCTCCTTTACGCGCAAGATCAAGGAAGCCTTGCTGGCGATGCGCATCGAGCGGGCCTATTCAAAGGACCGCATCCTCGAGCTCTATCTCAACGAGATCTATCTCGGTCTCGGCGCCTACGGCGTCGCCGCGGCGTCGCTGGTCTATTTCGACAAATCGGTCAACGAACTCACGATCGCGGAAGCCGCCTATCTGGCTGCGCTTCCGAAAGCGCCGGGCACGTTGCATCCGGTGCGCAACCGCGACCGCTCGACCGAGCGGCGCAATTACGTGATCGACCGCCTCCTGGAAAACGGCTGGATCAAGCAGGCCGACGCGGAGAAGGCACGCAAGGAGCCGCTGGTCGTGACCAGCCGCTCCAACACCGGCCATACCTTCGCCGGCGAGTATTTTGCCGAGGAAGTCCGGCGCGACATCTTCGAGCGCTACGGCGAAAAGAAGCTGTACGAAGGCGGCCTCTCGGTCCGCACCACACTCGATCCGAAGCTGCAGGTGATGGCGCGCAGGACGGTGGCCGCCGGCCTCGTGAACTTTGACGAGGCGCAGGGCTGGCGCGGCCCCGCAAGCAAGCTCGACATCTCCGGCGACTGGGGCGTCAAACTCGCCGACGTCAAATCGCTCTCCGACATCTCGCCGTGGCGGATGGCCGTGGTGCTGGAAACGTCCGACCAGTCGGCGCGGATCGGCTTCCAGCCCGGCCGCGAACTGGGCGGCGCCATCTCCAAGGAGCGGCAAACCGGACTGATCACGCTGGAAGGCGCCCGATGGGCGAAGCCGGCTTCCGCTCGCGGCAAGGCGCCGGTCGCGGTCTCGCAAATCCTGTCGCCCGGCGACGTGATCTATGCCGACCCGCTGTTCGACAAGGACGGCAAGGCGGTCGAAGGCCAGTATCGGCTGCGGCAATTGCCCGAAGTGTCGGGCGCCATGGTCGCAATGGACCCGTGGACCGGCCGCGTGGTGGCGATGGTCGGCGGCTTCTCGTTCGACCAGAGCCAGTTCAACCGCGCAACGCAGGCCTATCGGCAGCCCGGATCGACCTTCAAGCCGCTGGTCTATTCGGCGGCGATGGACAATGGCTACACCCCGGCCAGCATCATGATCGACGGTCCGATCGAGATCGAGCAGGGCCAGGGCGGCGTCTGGCGTCCCGACAATTTTTCGGTCGGCTCCTACCGCGGCCCCATCACGCTGCGCGAAGCGCTCAAATGGTCGGTCAATACCGTGACGGTGCGGCTCGCCCAGGATGTCGGGATGCCGCTGATCGGCGAGTATGCCAAGCGTTTCGGCGTGTATGATGAACTGCCGAACTATCTGTCCTATTCGCTCGGTGCCGGCGAAACCACCGTGATGCGGATGGTCACGGCGTATTCGATGCTCGCCAATGGCGGCCGCCGCGTGAAGCCCACGCTGATCGATCGCATCCAGGACCGCTACGGCCGCACCATCTTCAAGCATGATGCGCGCGAGTGCCGCGGTTGCGATGCGCCGGACGGCTGGAAGAATCAGGCCGAGCCGCAACTGGTGGATCGCCGCGAACTGGTGATCGATCCGATGACGGCCTACCAGATCACCTCGATGATGGAAGGCGTGGTGCAGGGCGGCACGGCGTCGGCCCTGCGCGAGGTGGGCAAGCCGATCGCCGGCAAGACCGGCACGACCAGTGACGGAAAGGACGTCTGGTTCATCGGCTATTCGGCGGATCTCGTGGTCGGGCTCTATCTCGGCTACGACAAGCCGCGCAGCCTCGGCCGGGCGGCGCAGGGCGGTCACACCGCGGCGCCGATCGTCAAGAACTTCATGAAGCTTGCGCTCGCGGACAAGCCGGCGACCCCGTTCAAGGTGCCGCCCGGTATCCGCCTGGTGCGCGTCGATGCCAAGAGCGGCATGCGGCCCAATCCGGGCGACGGCAGCCGCACCATCCTGGAGGCCTTCAAGCCGGGCACCGCGCCGTCGGACAATTATTCCAACGTGGGCATTGCCGACAGCGAAGGACGGCTGCCGCAGCAGCCGATGTCCCCGGAGACGGACTCGATCATGCGCCCGGGAACCGGCCGGCTGTACTAGCCGTTTCCGATTGCGCTTTGGGGCTGACGCCGCTACATCCGTCGCAAGTCAATCCAATGGCGGTCGGTGGCCGCAGAGCAGAAAATACCATGCGCGCGGAAGTCGAACGCCTCGTAGAAGAGATCAAGCAGTCGGTCGGGCTGCTGAGGAGGCATCTTTGACGTCGAGAAATCCACGGCTCGGCTCGCCGAGCTGAACAGTCTCGCCGAAGATCCCAATCTCTGGAACGATCCCCAGAAGGCCCAGAAGTTGATGCAGGAGCGCACCTCGCTGGTGGACGCGCTCGAAGGCATCGGCAAGGTCGAGCGCGAGCTCGACGACAATGTCGAAATGATCGCGCTCGGCGAGGCGGAGAACGATGAAGGCGTGGTCGTCGAGGCCGAGAACGCGCTGAAGGCGCTGAAGAAGGAAGTCGCGCGGCGCGAGCTGGAAGCGCTGCTGTCGGGCGAAGCCGACAAGTTCGATTCCTATCTCGAAGTGCATGCCGGCGCCGGCGGCACCGAAAGCCAGGACTGGGCCGCGATGCTGTTGCGCATGTACACGCGCTGGGCCGAGAACCACGGCTTCAAGATCGAGTATCTGGAAGAAACGCTCGGCGAAGAAGCCGGCCTCAAATCCGCGACCATCCAGATCAGCGGTCACAACGCCTATGGCTGGCTGAAGACGGAAGCCGGCGTGCACCGCCTGGTGCGGATCTCGCCGTTCGATTCCAACGCGCGCCGGCACACCTCGTTTTCGTCCGTGCAGATCTTTCCCGTCGTCGACGACAGCATCAAGATCGACATCAAGGAGTCGGACGTGCGCACCGACACCATGCGCTCGGGCGGCGCCGGCGGTCAGCACGTCAACAAGACCGAATCCGCGGTGCGCCTCACGCATATTCCGACCGGCGTCGCGGTGGTCTGCCAGGCCGGCCGCTCGCAGCACAAGAACCGCGCCCAGGCATGGGACATGCTGCGCGCGCGGCTCTACGAAATCGAATTGAAACGGCGCGAGGAACAGGCCGCCGCCGACCAGGCCGCCAAGACCGATATCGGCTGGGGCCATCAGATCCGCTCCTATGTGCTGCAGCCCTACCAGATGGTGAAGGACCTGCGCACCG
>NZ_DAINNI010000165.1:0-8812 GCF_036735945.1 Bradyrhizobium sp.
GAGCACTACGACAAGTTTCGCTGGCAGTTCTTCCGCGTGCATTTCCAGTTCGTGATGGCCAACGAAGTGCCCAACGCCTACGACTTCTTCATGATCGTCTGCGGCCCGGTGCCGCTCAGCGGTCGCGTCGCCGCCCCGGATGCGGCGCTCGAGGTCGCGACCGGCGATTCTGTCGCACACGAACGGGCCTGGAAGACGATCGAATCGGCCATACTGGCGACTAAAAGTGCCGACGATTTGAGCAAACTGGAACCATCCGCCCGCCGCAGCGGTTGAAAAAAACGGACTTTTTGAGCGCGTACCCTGGAACCGATTCGCCGCTGCGGGTTGGCTTTGGCGGCCGCTTTGGTGTAAAGCTTCAGGTTAATGGGCTGGGGAGAGCAGCTTGCGTCCGGCTGTGTACGGCGACAAGCGCTTCAAATCGCTGAAGAAATGAACCGGGAAGGGTTAGAAGCTACTAACGTGATGCATATCACAGGGTTCAATCTGGAGTGCATCTAAGCTTTCAATCAGTTACCTGCCTGCCGAACTGGTAGCCGGGTCTGGATTCTCACGGCGCGGTTAACGCGCTTCCCATCTCGCGTCGGGCCATCGTCCCTGACATGCAAAATTGGAATATCGCTGTGACCACATTTAGCAAGACGCCGCTTCTGGACACCATTCGCACGCCCGACGACCTTCGCAAGCTCAAGATCGAGCAGGTACGGCAGGTCGCCGACGAACTCCGCCAGGAAACCATCGACGCCGTGTCGGTGACCGGCGGCCATTTCGGCGCCGGCCTCGGCGTCGTCGAACTGACCACCGCGATCCACTACATCTTCGATACGCCGCGCGACCGCCTGATCTGGGACGTCGGCCACCAGGCCTACCCGCACAAGATCCTGACCGGCCGTCGCGACCGTATCCGCACGCTGCGCACCGGCGGGGGCCTCTCCGGCTTCACCAAGCGCAGCGAGAGCGATTACGATCCGTTCGGCGCCGCGCATTCCTCGACCTCGATTTCGGCCGGCCTCGGCATGGCGGTCGCGCGCGACCTCTCCGGCGGCAAGAACAACATCATCTCCGTGATCGGTGACGGTTCGATGTCGGCGGGCATGGCCTATGAAGCCATGAACAATGCGGGTGCGATGAATTCGCGCCTGATCGTGATCCTCAACGACAACGACATGTCGATCGCGCCGCCGGTCGGCGCGATGAGCGCGTATCTGTCGCGCCTCTACTCCGGCAAGACCTACCGCACGCTGCGCGAGGCGGCCAAGCAGATCAACAAGCGCCTGCCGAAGATCCTCGCCAACCGCGCCAACCGCGTCGAGGAATACTCCCGCGGCTTCATGATGGACGGCGGCACGCTGTTCGAGGAACTCGGCTTCTACTATGTCGGCCCGATCGACGGCCACAACCTCGACCACCTGCTGCCGGTGCTGAAGAACGTCCGCGACATGGAGACCGGCCCGATCCTGGTCCACGTCGTGACCCAGAAGGGCAAGGGCTACGGCCCGGCGGAAGCCTCCGCCGACAAGTATCATGCCGTCGTCAAGTTCGACGTCGCGACCGGTGCCCAGGCCAAGGCCAAGCCCAATGCGCCGGCCTACCAGAACGTGTTCGGCCAGAGCCTCGTCAAGGAAGCCGAGAAGGACGACAAGATCGTTGCGATTACCGCGGCGATGCCGTCCGGCACCGGCGTCGACATCTTCAACAAGGCGTTCCCCGACCGCACCTTCGACGTCGGCATTGCCGAGCAGCACGCGGTGACCTTCGCCGCGGGCCTCGCCACCGAAGGATACAAGCCGTTCTGCGCGATCTACTCGACGTTCCTGCAGCGCGGCTACGACCAGGTGGTCCATGACGTCGCGATCCAGAGCCTGCCGGTCCGCTTCGCGATCGACCGCGCCGGACTGGTCGGCGCCGACGGCGCCACCCATGCCGGTTCGTTCGACAACGCCTATCTCGGCTGTCTGCCGAACTTCGTGATCATGGCGGCGTCCGACGAGGCCGAACTGGTGCACATGGTCGCGACCCAGGTTTCGATCAACGACCGGCCGAGCGCGGTGCGCTATCCGCGCGGCGAAGGCCGCGGCGTCGAAATGCCCGAGGTCGGCATTCCCCTCGAGATCGGCAAGGGCCGCGTCATCCGCCAGGGCAACAAGGTCGCCCTGTTCTCCTTCGGCACGCGTCTGGCCGAATGCGAGAAGGCCGCGGACGAACTCGCCGCCCATGGCCTCTCCACCACGATCGCCGATGCCCGCTTCATGAAGCCGCTCGACGTCGATCTGCTGCTGAAGCTGGCGCGCGACCACGAGGTCCTGCTCACCATCGAGGAAGGCTCGATCGGCGGCTTCGGCTCGCATGTCATGCAGACGCTGTCCGACCACGGCATGCTCGACGGCGGCCTGCGGATGCGCTCGATGATCCTGCCCGACGAGTTCCTCGATCATGACTCGCCGGCGGCGATGTACGCCCGCGCCGGCCTCGACGCCAAGGGCATCGTCGCCAAGGTGTTCGACGCGCTCGGCAAGGACTACAAGACCGAGTCGGTCAAGCTCGCCTGAGTTACCTCCCTTCGGATCTGACTTGCTCGGAACCGAAGGCTTGGCTCTTTTGCCGGTAATCCCATGAAGATCTATCTGGCAGGTCCCGACGTGTTCCTGCCGGATGCCGTCGAGATCGGACGCCGCAAGGCCGCGATCTGCGCCCGTCATGGTTTGACCGGGCTGTATCCGCTCGACAATGCCATCGACCTCACGGCCGCCGGCACCTCGCTCGCCATCTTCAAGGCCAATGAGGCGATGATGGACGCGGCGGATGCGATCATCGCCAATCTAACGCCGTTTCGCGGCCCCAGTGCCGACGCCGGCACCGTCTATGAACTCGGCTACATGGCCGGCCGCGGCAAGCTCTGCCTCGCCTACAGCAACGATCCCGCCCTCTACACCGAGCGGGTCGCGCGATCCTTTGCGGTGAAGAAAGCAGCCGCCGGCCATTTGATCGACGATGACGGATTGACGGTGGAGGATTTCGGCCTGGCGGACAATCTGATGATGATCCACACGCTCGATCTGCATGGTGCTAGACTGGTGACACCGCGACAACGGCCTGAAGATATCTGGCACGACCTCGCCTCGTTCGAGGCCTGCGTCGCGCTCGCGGCGGATCGCCGCATATCGGACTGACATTGGCTGCGAGAGACGACATGGCGACTTCAGCCCGCAAGCGCGTGGACGTGCTGCTCGTCGAGCGCGGCCTGTTCGAAAGCCGCGCCCGCGCCCGCGCCGCGATCGACGCCGGCGGCGTGACGGCCGACGGCAGGCCCGTGCTGAAGGCGGCGGAGTTGATATCGGCCAACGCGGATCTGTCGGCGCAGCCGGCGCACCCTTGGGTCTCGCGCGGCGGCGTCAAGCTCGCTGGCGCCCTGGAGCAGTACCCGATCGATATCGAGGGGCATGTCTGCCTCGACGTCGGCGCTTCCACCGGCGGCTTCACCGAGGTGCTGCTGGCGAACGGCGCCAGCCTCGTCTTTGCGATCGATGTCGGCCACGGCCAGTTGCACCCGTCGCTGCAGGGCCATCCCCGCGTCGTCTCGATGGAAGAGACCGACATTCGCAAGCTCGCGGATACGCGGCTGCCGGTGCGGCCCGATGTCGTCGTCATCGACGTCAGCTTCATCTCGTTGAAAGCGGTGCTGCCGGCGGCGCTCTCGCTCGCGGCGGCGCCCATGCATCTGCTCGCGCTGATCAAGCCGCAATTCGAGGCGGAGCGAAAGCATTCCAGGCACGGCATCATCCGCAACGCGATGGTGCATCAGGGAATCTGCGACGACATCTCGGCTTTCGCCGCCTCGCTCGGCTGTAGCGGCATCGAGGTGTTTCCCTCCTCCATCACCGGCGGCGACGGCAATATCGAGTTCTTCATGGGCGCGCGCCGTGGCTGACAGCGAGCGTCTCGTCATCGACCATGTCGGCCATCACGGCGACGGCGTCGTGACCGGCAGCGGCGGCAATATCTACGTGCCGTATACGCTGGGCGGCGAGACGATCGAGGCCGCTCCCGTCCCCGGCCACCATCCCGACCGGCGGCGGCTGCTCAAGGTCGAGATCGCGAGCGCACAGCGGATCGCGCCGTTCTGTCCGCATTTCGGCGTCTGCGGCGGCTGCGCGATCCAGCACTGGCAGGCCGAGCCCTATCGCGCCTGGAAGCGCGAACTGGTCGTGACGACGCTGGCGCAGTCCGGGATCGAATGCGAGGTGGCGCCGCTGGTGGACACCCATGGCGCCGGGCGCCGGCGCATCACGCTGCATGGGCGGATGGGAACGCACGACGTGCTCAAGGTCGGCTACGCCGCCGCCGGCGCGCACGACATCGTTCCGATCGACCGCTGCCCGATCCTCGACCCGCACCTGGACGGCGCGATCGAGGCGGCCTGGGCCGTCGCCGAGCCGCTGATCGCGATGGGGAAGCCGCTCGACATCCAGGTCACCGCGACCGAGAGCGGGCTCGATATCGACGTGCGCGGCTCCGGGCCGTTGTCGACCGCGATCATCACCCGCCTCTCGCGGATCGCCGAACAGAACCGGCTGGCGCGGCTGACGCGCCACGGCGAACTGGTGCTGATGCGGACACCGCCAGTCGTCACCATGGGCAGCGCCAGGGTCGCGCTGCCACCGGGCTCGTTCCTGCAGGCCACCGTGGCCGGCGAGGAAATGCTGGCCGCGCAGGTCGCCGACCACTGCAAGCGCGGCAAGAACATCGCCGATCTCTTTTGCGGCGTCGGACCGTTTGCGCTGCGGCTCGCCGCAAGGGCCAGGGTCGCCGCCTTCGACAGCGACGCCGGCGCGGTCGCGGCGCTGCAGAAGGCCGCGACCTCCACGCCGGGCCTGAAGCCGGTGAAAGCCGAGGCGCGCGACCTGTTCCGGCGCCCCCTGATGCCGCAGGAGTTGCGCGACTACGACACGGTGGTATTCGATCCCCCGCGGCAGGGCGCACAGGCGCAGGCGACCCAGCTCGCCGCGAGCAAGGTGCCGACGGTCGTAGCGGTGTCCTGCAACGTCACGACCTTCGCACGCGATGCGAAGATCCTGATTGAAGGCGGATACCGCATCGACGGCGTCACGCCGGTCGATCAATTCCGCCACACGCCGCATGTGGAATTGGTAGCGAAGTTCAGGAGATAAGCCGGCGCTCTTCACCCTCCCCTGGAGGGGCCCTCCCGGGAGGGTAGGATCAGCGCCCCCACCTGTCCTGCCAGATCTTCTCGCCGATCATGCAGTTGACGCGCGGCTCCTTGCCGGCGGCGGGGACGACGGGGCGCTCGGGCGTGCGGCTGGCGACTTCCAGCAGCAGCTTGGTGCGGATCGCCTCCTTGAACTTGTCGCGGTCCTTGATCGTCACCACGAACGCGCCGGGACCGCCGATGACGCAGTCCTCGTAATAGAAATCGAGATTGTCGATATCCATGGTGGAGTAAGACGGCTCTTTCACCATGATCGGCAGGCCGTTGATGACGATACCCTTTTCCACCGCGGCATCGCGCGCGAGCGTCACCGGCATGCCGTTGTTGTTGGGGCCGTCGCCGGAAATATCGATCACGCGCCGCAGGCCGCGGTGCGGGCTCTCGTCGAACAGCGGCATGGCGAAGTTGATCGCCCCCGAGATCGAGGTGCGCGACGCCCGGCGGATCGGCGTCTTGATGATTTCATTGGCGACGGCATCCGCGGTCTCGGGCCCGTCGATCACGCGCCACGGTATGATGATCTTCTGGTCCGTGGAGGCGGCCCATTCGAAATAGGTGACCGCGATCCGGCCGTTCGGGCCGCTCTTCAGCGCCTGCAGGAATTCCTTGGAGATGATGGCGTGGGCATAGCCTTCCCGCTGCAGCGCGAGTTCGTCCATGTCCATCGAATAGGAGACGTCGACGGCCAGGACGAGTTCGACGTCGACGGTCGGATTGGCATCCTTCTGGGCGGCCAGTTGGCTTCTATCGGCGCCGGGCTGATGGCCCGCCCGGTTCGCCGCGGCAAAACCCGGCATGTCGCCGGCGAGCACGCCAGCCGCAAGCAGGACCCCGATCGAGACATACCAGCGCATTGCTGCCCTCCCGTCGAATGTCAGTGATGGTGACACGCAAATTGTCCGACGCAAAGCGCTGAAATCATTTGTCCTTCACATTCGGGTTAGCATCGGGCCTTGTCCCGCGAGCGCCCGGTTTGAGGACAGCGCTGGAGCCTGTAAACTGGTCACGATGGCCCGTCAGCCGCGGGATCACGGCTTGGCGGAGCGTCTGGCGGAGTGCCGCGCGAACTGACGGCAGCACCGCACGGGATTCGTTCGATGCGAGGCGCTAGCGGAAATGGCCGATACCGTCGTCAAGCCAAAAACCAGGGTCAAGACCAGGACCGAGCGGCCACGCCTGCACAAGGTCATCCTGATCAATGACGATTACACGCCGCGCGAGTTCGTCGTCACGGTGCTGAAGGCCGAATTCCGCATGACCGAGGACCAGGCGCACAAGGTGATGATCACGGCGCACCGCCGCGGCGTCTGCGTGGTCGCCGTGTTCACCAAGGATGTCGCCGAGACCAAGGCGACCCGCGCCACCGATGCCGGCCGCGCCAAGGGCTATCCCCTGCTGTTCACGACAGAGCCGGAGGAATAATTTCCGTAGCCCGGATGGAGCGCAGCGCAATCCGGGGTAGACTGTCGTATGGTTTACTATCGGCGCAACTTCGTTCCCGGTGAAACGTTTTTCTTCACGGTCACGTTGAACGACCGAAGGTCATCGGCGCTCGTCGATCATGTTTCCCTGTTGCGCTCCGCATTTCGAAGCACGCACAACGAGCGGCCCTTTGTCGTGGATGCGATCGTCATTCTGCCGGACCACCTGCATGCAATTCTGACACTGCCGCCCGGTGATTCGGACTTCTCGGACAGGTGGCGACGGATCAAGGGAAGTTTCACGCGGAGCGTCATCGCAACGGGCGCTGAAATTTCGCGCGACCATCGCGGCGAATACGCACTTTGGCAAAAGCGATTTTGGGAACACACCATACGCGACGAACGGGATTTCGAACGTTGCGCCGACTATGTGCACTTCAATCCGGTCAAACACCGGCTGGCAACATCGCCGTCAGATTGGCCTTTTTCCTCGCTGCATCGCTACGTTCGCGCGGGTATTCTGGCGCCTGACTGGGGTGGAGACAGCGGCACGGATACGAGCAATTTCGGCGAGCGGAAAGACTGACCCGGATTTCGCTGCGCTCCATCCGGGCTACGGGATCGTGAACAGCGCGTAGCCCGGATGGAGCGCAGCGAAATCCGGGGCCATACGACGAAGCCGAAGAAAGGTCAGCGCCGCAAAATCACAAATATGCCGCCAGCCCGGCACCGGAACCGGAGCCGAGGCTGTTCTGTATCGATGCCGCCGTGCGGTAGTTCGCCGCGATCCGGTTGACGTAGTTCTCGTTGAAGCCGAGAACGCTTCGCTCCTCGGGGCTCATGTTCGAATAGTGTTGCAGCAGCGCCATGCTGCTGGCCCTGATGCCGTCGCCGCCGAACGCATTCACCAGGCTGCTTCGTGCGCGCTGATTGAGTTCGGCCTTCGCGGCGCTGGCTTCCTGCGCCGAGAACGACGCGTCACTGTTCAAGGCCACGACCGCAAGGGTGCGATTGTCGAAGTCGGTAAAATCCACTTGTTGGCCGGTCTGCCGGCCACCGGTGAATACCAGGTCCTTGCCGCTGTCCCGCGCACTGCCCGCCTGCGCATCGAGCATCACCCGCGCGTTGCCGGCCAGGGTAGCGGGACTTGAATCCGTGCCGGAAGCGACTTGCGTGGGCGCCTTGTCGAGCAGCGCTCGCACCGGATCGGCATCGTTGCCGGTTACTGGTGCCTTGCCGAAGCTTGCCCGGGCCGCGGCCAGGCCGTCCAGCACGGCCTGCTTCTGATCCTGCCAGGACATGGTCGCCTTCTCGTCGCTGCCAGCCTGATCGAGATAGTCCGACGCCGCGGCGTAAAGGCTTGCGTAACCCCCGTTGTGGCGGGCGATCACGACATGGGGCGACATCGCGTCGTTGAACCGCGACTGCAATGTCCTGGTCGCTGCCGTCGCCTCGTCCGTCGAGAACTGGCCGCTCGCATTATCAGAGATCACCGACAAGGTCGCGCGGGTCTGGCCGGAAAAGTCGACCGCGACCTGTCCATCGAGCATCGCCGATGACGTTCCGAGCGAAGCGTATTGCTGGTCGAACCAGGCGCGTGCCCGCGCGGTGAGGGTCGCGACCGTGGGCTGTTCGGTGTCCGCCGCCGTCTGTGCCAGATAGGCCTTGGCCTCGTCGGACAGCGTCACCGAGGTCGATGATGACGGCGAGGACGCATCGGCAGTGCTGTCAGTCGACGCAGGGCCGGCTTTCGACGCCGTGCTGACGGCCCCGTAGGCATTACCGGCATAGCTGAGGTAGGAGGCGGCGTTTGATCCAACCGAGATCGACAGGAAAGCCCCCTGCGGCGCGAGAAATGTTTAACCACCAATGAAGAAGTATGGTTAACGCCGCGTTAACTGCCCGCGCCCTAGCGAACGTCACGCCGCCGCGGACGTCTCGTCGGCGAGGCCAAAGACGCGCGCGGCCTTGGCGAAGCCTGCGACCGGAAACTCGCCGAGATCGCTCCACCCGCCACGGCAGATGCCGGCAAAACCTTCTGACGCGACGATCGTGCGCCGGGTCTGGCTTGCGATCTTTTCCAGCCGTGCCGCCAGATTCACCGCCGGCCCGATGCAGGTGAAGTCGAGCCGGTTGCCGCCGCCGATATTGCCGTAGAGGATAC
>NZ_DAINNI010000166.1:0-8700 GCF_036735945.1 Bradyrhizobium sp.
TGGCAGCGCACCTTGATGAAGGCGGTCTGGTCGTCCGAGCGGTCGATCGTGACGATGAAGTCCTCGCGCGCCTTGCCTTCGGCCTTGCCGGAGGGGCGCTTGCGCACACGGTCGAGCCAGTCCGGCACGGTCAGCACCTGCAATTCGCCTTTTTCCAGCCAGCGCAAATCGGCGCTCGCGTCGAACAGCGCGCCAAGCTTGTCGGCATCGCCCTCATAAAGGCCGTCGAAATAGCCCTGCACCACGGCTTCGACGCTCGATCGATCAGCACTCACGGTTTTCCTCCCGGACAAACAGATATCTTCTTCGGATGGAATTAAGCCACGAAGCGGCAAATTGCGCTATTGAGAAAAGCTGAAGGCTCATTTCACTGCCAAAGAACGGGCGCATCGGGGAAGGCTTGACATTCTCGTGGCCGGCGCCCGGAACCCGTTGAAAATAGGCCCCGGCCGAACCTTGCGGCGTGTTCGGCTGACCAAGGATGGCAGGGTCGCGAGTCACGTCAGCGTTTTTGGTGACGTAACTCACAAAATCGGGCGTTGGCTTCTGATAGCCAGACCGGTGTGGTAAAATAGCTATGAGGCTCCGGAGAAGTCATGATGATGTCTGGATCGCTAAAATTGCTTCGATGGGCCGCGGCCGCCGCGGCCGTGCTGTTCGTCAGCGAACCGGCCTTAGCCGAGAAGCGCGTGGCGCTGGTGCTCGGCAATTCGAACTACCAAAATGTCGCACCCCTCGCCAATCCCGTGAACGACAGCGCCAGGATTGCGGCGACGCTCAAGGACGCCGGTTTCGACGTGGTCGATTCCCGCCGCGACCTGGCCGCCGGCGAGACCCGCCGGGCGCTGCGCGACTTCGCCGATCGCGCGCGCGACGCCGATATCGCCGTGGTCTACTATGCGGGCCATGGCATCGAGGTCGACGGCGCGAACTATCTGATCCCGGTCGACGCGCGGCTGGAGCGCGACACCGACGTCTATGACGAAGCCTTCTCGCTGGACCGCATCCTGATCGCGATCGAGCCGGCCAAGAAGCTGCGTCTCGTGATTCTCGACGCCTGCCGCGACAATCCGTTCGCGCGGAGCATGAAGCGCACGGTGGCGTCGCGTGCGATCGGGCAAGGCCTCGCCAAGGTCGAGCCGACCAGCCCGAACGTCCTGATCGCCTATTCGGCCAAAGCCGGCTCCACCGCGGCCGATGGCGACGGGCAGAACAGTCCGTTCACGTCGGCGCTGTCGCATCATCTGACCAAGCCCGGGCTCGACGTCCGCCGCGCTTTCGGCTTTGTCCGCGACGAGGTGCTCAAGACGACGAACAACCGCCAGGAACCGTTCGTGTACGGCTCGCTCGGCGGCGAAGACGTGCCGCTGGTGCCGGCGCCGCGTCAGGCGCCCGTTGCCGCTGCTCCCGCCGCACCCGCGATGAGTGCGCAGGCAGAGGCCCGGCGCGATTACGAGCTTGCGCTGCAGATCGGCAACAAGAGCGCGCTCAACGCCTTCCTCGCGCAATATCCTGACGGCTTCTATGCGAGCCTGGCGAAACTTCAGCTCGACAAGATCGCCGCCGAGGATGCGCGCGTCGCGGCGACCGAGAAGGCGCGGCTCGCCGAGCAGGAGCGCGTGCGTCTCGTCGCCGAGGGCGCCCAGAGGTCGCAGCAGGCGAAGGCCGAGGCCGAAGCCATGGCCGCCGAGCAGGCGCGCGTCGCGGCTGAAAAGGCCAAGCAGGTGGCGCAGGAGCAGGCGGCTGCGGCCGAGCAGAAGCGCGTCGCGGCTGAAAGTGCTGCCGCCGACAGGGCGCCGACTCCCGCACCCGCCGACAAGGCCGTGAACGTCGCGGCCCTCACTCCGGCGCCGGCGCAGCCCGACGTCACCAAGTCGGTGCAATCCGAACTGCGCCGCGTCGGCTGCCTGAGCGGCAATGCCGACGGCAACTGGAACAACGCCTCGCAGCGGTCGCTGACGCAGTTCAACCGCTACGCCGGCACCAGGCTCGACACCAGGGTAGCCAGCGTCGATACGCTCGATACCATCAAGCTCAAGTCATCCCGCGTGTGCCCGCTGGTCTGCGAGCACGGCTTCAAGGCCGAGGGCGACCGCTGCACCAGGATCGTCTGCGCCGAGGGCTCGTATCTCAACGACGACAATGAATGCGAGAAGCGCCGCGCGAAGAAGCCGGTCGTCAAGCGCGATGCCGATGACCGTCGGGAGCGCGCCCGCCAGGTTCGGGAACGGCCCCAATCCATCGCCGGAATCCCCGGGGCCGGCGTCGTCAAGCCACGCGCATCGGCTGGCGGATCGGGTCAGATCGTTTGCGACGCGGGCGGTTGCCGGCCGGTCAGCCGCGGTTGCCGTGTCGACTATCAGGGCGGCTCGCCCCGCGATGGTACCGGCGGCAATGTGGAAGTCTGCAACTGAGGGCGGTCGTCGGTTCGCATGGCAATCGAACTCACGCCGATGGCGTGGACCGGCCTGCGATAGTCGCTCAGGCCGGGAGTCCGGAAATTCGGTTCTGATACGTCAGAGCCGGCAATGGCTTGGCCGCTAGATCGCACTGGCCGCGATGTTGACCATCAATGCAAGCAGCGCGGTATTGAACACGAACGAGACGATGCCGTGCACCGTCGCGGTGCGGCGGATGATCTTGTCGGTGATCCCGACGTCGGAAACCTGCGCGGTCATGCCGATCACGAACGAGAAGTAGACGAAGTCCCAGTAGTCGGCCTCGGTGTGCGCGTCGCCGCTCGGAAACTGCAGGCCGCCGGGCTTCTTGCCACGATAGAAATCATGGGCGTAGTGCAGGGCGAAGGCGGTGTGCACCAGCGTCCATGACAGCGCGATGGTCGCCGTCGCCAGGATCAGCCCGGCCTTGTTGCCCTTGGAGGCGCCGAGCTCGAACACGATCGCGCCGAGGCTTGCCAGCGCGCCGAACGCCGTCACCAGCAGGATCAGGAAGCGCCCGTCGTCCTGGATGACGGCGGCGCGCCTGATATGGCCGACGTCACAGCGCAGCATCACGATGTAGGCGAGATAAAGTGCTGCGAAGGCGTCCCAGCCGACGATCAGGCGTGTCGCCAGCCGTCGCGTTTCCGGCACCAGCAGGAATACCAGGACGCCGAGCGTGATCGCGATGAAGGTCCGCTTCCGTCCAAAGACGATGCGGACCGGCAACGGCAGGTTCTGGAAGCGAACAAGGTAGTCCTCGAATTCCTTGTCCATCCGCTCCGCCTTCCCTCCGCTAGTTCTTGCGCTCCGCCACAAAGCGCGCGGCGTCCCGCAGGACGTCGCCCTTTTCGCCGAAGATCGACAGTGCGGAATCGGCGCGTGCCAGCAGGTCGCGCACGCGCTGCTTGGCGCCGTCGATGCCGAGTTGGGTGACGAAAGTGGTCTTGCCGAGCGCCGCATCGGCGCCGGCCGGCTTGCCGAGTGCCGCCGCGTCGCCCTCGACGTCGAGCAGGTCGTCGGCGATCTGGAAGGCCTCGCCGAGCGCGCGGCCGTAATCGTCGAGCGCCTGATATTCCTTTTGCGTGGACTGGCCGAGGATCGCGCCGGCAATGCAGCCATAGCGCAGCAGCGCGCCGGTCTTCATCTGCTGCAGCCGCGCGACGTCGACCGGCTCGCGGTCGCCGAAACGCCCTTCGCCGGCGAGGTCGAGAATCTGGCCGCCGACCATGCCGCCGATGCCGGAGGCGCGCGCCAGCGCGCGCGTCAGCAGCAGGCGCACCGTGGCGTCCTTGTGGATCTCGTCGCGGGTGACGATGTCGAAGGCGAGCGTCAGCAGGCCGTCACCGGCGAGGATCGCAGTGGCGTCGTCGGTCTTCTTGTGCAGCGTGGGCCGGCTGCGGCGCAGATCGCTGTTGTCCATCGCCGGCAGATCGTCATGGATCAGCGAATAGCAATGGATGCATTCCAGCGCGGCGCCGACCAGCAGCGCGGCCTGGCGCGGGACGCCGAACACGGCGGAACTTTCAACCACCAGAAAAGGGCGCAGCCGCTTTCCGCCGTTAAGGCTGGAATAGCGCATCGCCTCCATCAGCCGCTTCGGCCGCGTGATCTCGTCGGGCAACAGCTCGTCGGACAACAGCTTCGCCAGCAGCGCTTCGGTGTCGTCAGCGGTCTGGTCCAGTCGTTTGGCAAAATCGGCGGCGGCGGTCGTCATCAAGAATAGCTCCAGATCAATTTGGCCCGGACAATCGTTGATGGCAGCGGCTTCGTCAATTCCATGACGGAGCTCACAGCGCCTCAAAAGGGGCTGGAAAACTCACGAAATATCATGGAGATGTCACCTGGGCGGGGTGTATTGATCGGCCCCGGGCCGGCTTGGGCAGAACCGGAAGCATCGAATTTGCGGATTGTCCGAATATTACTGCTGATCCTGCTGGCGGTGCTGTTGCTGCCCTATGTGCTGACGCCGATCTACCGCACCGGCCACCCGGTCTCGACGCTGATGGCCTGGCGCTGGCTCAAGGGCGCGCCGGTCACGCGGCAATGGATCGATTTCAACGCGATGTCGCCCTATCTGGCGCGCTCGGTGGTGGGCTCGGAGGACGCAAAATTCTGCAGTCATCGCGGCGTCGACTGGGGCGCGTTGCGGGAAGCGATCGACGATGCCGAGGACGGCGAGCCTGCTCGTGGCGGCTCGACCATCACCCAGCAGGTGGCCAAGAACCTGTTCCTCTGGCCCTGGCGCAGCGTGATTCGCAAGGCGCTGGAACTGCCGCTGGCGATGTGGATCGACTTCGTGCTGCCCAAGCAGCGGATACTGGAAATCTACCTCAACATCGCCGAACTCGGCCCATCCGGGCAGTTCGGGGCCGAAGCCGGGTCGCTTTATGCGTTCGGCCGCTCGGCCTCGACGCTCACGCCGCGCGAGGCGGCCCTGCTGGCGGCGATCCTGCCCAATCCGGTCAGGCGAAGCGCCCGCAATCCCGGCCCCGGGGTGCGCCGGCTGGCTGGAACCTATATGGCGCGCGCCGGTGCCGTGCCGCGTTGCTGGAGCGAAAATCGCGCTTTTTGAGCCAATTTTCGGCCCTCTTAACCGCAAGCTGCCCTAGCTTTACGTCACTCCATCCTCTATAAGCGCGGCCTTATCGGCATCGCAGCCCGCGCCCGGCGCGCCGGGCCGTCCTGTCAGGACGATGCCTCCGACAACACCCCTAGAGGACCGTTATGGCCGTTCCGAGAAGAAAAACTTCGCCCTCGCGGCGTGGCATGCGCCGTTCGGCGGATGCGCTGAAGAAGCCGACCTATGTCGAGGACAAGGACTCCGGCGAACTGCGCCGCCCGCACCATCTCGACCTGAAGACCGGCATGTACAAGGGCCGCCAGGTTCTGAAGAAGAAGGAATCCTGATCGGGTTCAGGGATAAGACGCCACTTAGGGTGGCGTCTGCCCGAATTTGGCCAACGAGTGGGCCAACGGTTCCCTGGGGGCGAAGCAGTGCTTTGCCCGGGGACATTCCGGTTTTCTAGCAAGGCGCGACCCATGGTCGGTTTTCCGCTGCTTCTGATTCCACTCGCCATCTACAACATCATTGTCTTCCTGATGCCGACCGTGTCGTTCACCGACCCGTTGGTGAAGCTGACGCTGATGTCGGGGGCGGAATGGACGGTGACGCTGAGCGACGTCCTGCTGACGCTCAGCATCCTTTTGCTGCTGGCCGAGGTCATCAAGGGCGCGCGCCCTGGCGCGAAATATCTCACCGACCACCTGCTGTCGCTGATCGTGTTCGGCGCGGCGGCGGCCGAATTCCTGCTGTGGCCGAAATTCGCCACCTCGACCTATTTCCTGATGACGGCGCTGGTGCTGGTGGATTTCCTGTCCGGCCTCGCCTTGCGAACGCGCCGCCGCGTCGCCACGGCAAAGGCCGCGCCTGTGCCGTCCCCCAAATCTGCTGAAAAGGTCGAGGCGCCGCCGGCCGAGCCCGTGCGGGCACCCGCCGTTGCTCCAACGCCAGCCGCTCCCGCGGCAACATCCGTGGCGGAATCCGTGCTCGCGGCCACGCCCGAACCGAAGCCGGCGGATCAACCGAAGCCGGTGGTCCATCCCGAGCCGAAGCCGGAAACATCAGCCGCCAAGCCCGAGACGGCGATTCCGATCACGCCGTCACCGGCCGTCGCGCCACCGCCAGAAGAAGCTCCCCCGGAAATCAGTTCGCCCCGGCTGCAGCCCGGCACGGGCTTCCCGCCATCGCCGGACAAGCCGGACAAGTCCCAGAGCTGAATTTAAAATCTAGATAGTCTGCCGCGTCCGAAAGCCCGTGCTGCCGCGCAGGGGGCGGTTGGCGCCGTAGGCCGTCTTCGCATCTGCTGGCGACGCACGGCGCAGGCTGCGGGTTTGCGGCGCCTGGTCGGCGGTCGCAATGAGCTGCACGAGGAAGGTCGGATCGGGCCGCGGCGTGGCCGCTCGCTGGATCCAGCAGGCGGACTGGGTGACCGGCACCAGCTCGACGCAGGCCGGCTCTTCGTCGAGGTTGACGAATTCGGCGTCCAGAATTTCGTCTTGTCGGTCGATACCCAGCATCGCACACCGTAACCGGCTTGAATTGTCACGTTTTGGGACATTACGCCCCACCTGCGATCTGACTTCGCAAGGTCTATGCCGCTTCCTTCCGGTTCGTTCCCGCGCGGCCTGGAAAGTCCCGGAAACATGGTTTCCAGATTATTTATGAACTTTACCTACCCTGTCATTCGAATCAGCTCCTATCCTCAGGTTTTGAGGGAATCACCCGGTGTCCCGAATCGAGGCGTCCTGATGACCTCTGTCCCGCAAGCCTCCAGCATCCTGGCCTCGCTCGGCCAGGCGACCTTCCTCTGGGACCTGGCGACGGACAGCATCGCCTGGAGTGACAATGCCGGTGCTGTCCTTACCGACATTCCCCTGGAAGCGCTGGCCAGCGGCGCCGCTTTTGCCCGGCTGATCGAGCCCTCCCGTTCGGTCCGCAACGACGCGCTTGCCCAGGCGGCGGCGCCACGGGGCGGCGAAGGCGTTGCCTACCAGATCGAATACGGCGTGCGAGCGTCGAACTCGGCGCCCATCCTCTGGATCGAGGAAACCGGCTGCTGGTTCGCAGGGCCGGACGGCAAGCCGGTGCGCGCGCACGGCGTTGTCCGTGTCAATAACGAGCGCCATGCCCGTGACGAACAGCTCATGCGGCTGTCGCGGCATGATCCGCTGACCGGCGAACTCAACCGCACGCATCTTGTCGCGTCGCTGGCGGGAGCGATCGAGGAAGCCATGCGTTTGCGATCCTCAGCGGCGTTCATGCTGATCGGCATCGACCATCTGGCCCGCGTCAACGACGCCTTCGGCTTCGATGTCGCGGACGCCGTGATCGCCGAAGTCGGAAAGCGCATCCGCGCCAGGCTGCGCGGCGGCGACGTGCTCGGCCGGTTCTCCGGCAACAAGTTCGGGCTGATCCTGCGCAACTGCACGGTCGACGACACCAATATCGCGGCCGAGCGTTTCCTGGTCGGGATCCGCGATGAGGTGATTCCGACCAAATCCGGCCCTGTTTCGGTGACCGCGTCGATCGGGGCGGTCACCATTCCACGCCACGCCCGCGATGCCGACGAGGCGGTCAACCGTGCCCAGGAAACCCTCGATGCCGCCAAGCGGCGCCGCGCCGGATCGTTCTCGCTATGGAAGCCGAATGTCGAGCGCGACGCCCAGCGGCGCGTCAATATCCGTGTCACCGACGAGATCGTCACCGCGCTGAACGAGCGGCGTATCGTCGCCGCCTTCGAGCCGGTGGTGGAAGCGCGTTCGCGTGAGCCGGCATTCTACGAGTGCCTGGTGCGCATGGAGCAGCAGGACGGGCGGGCGCTGCTGGCGCCCGACATCGTTCCGGTCGCCGAGCGGCTCGGCCTGATCCGGCTGGTCGATCATCGCGTGCTCGAACTCGCGGTCGCCGAACTTGCGGCGTCGCCAAACGTGCGGCTCAGCCTCAACATCTCGCCCGACACCACCATGGACCCGGATTGGTGGGCCGGCATCGAATCGCTGATGCAGGCCCATCCCGGCGTCGGCGAGCGGCTGATCGTCGAGATCACCGAAACGGTAGCGATCCAGGATATCGACGATGTCCGCGGCTTCGTCACCCGCTTGAAGAATTTCGGCAGCCGGATCGCGATCGACGATTTCGGCGCCGGCTACACGTCATTCCGCAATCTGCGCAAGCTCGGCGTCGACATCGTCAAGATCGACGGCGCCTTCGTGCAGAACATCGCGCGCTCCGCCGACGATCGCGCCTTCGTGCATACGCTGATAGATCTTGCGAACCGCCTGCACATCAAGACCGTCGCGGAATGGGTGCAGGACGAGGAAGCCGCCGTGATGCTGCGCGAATGGGGCTGCAGCTACATCCAGGGCCGCTTGATCGGGCTGGCTTCGCCCGAGCGTCCGTGGGCCGTGGCTGCTGATACGGCGCTGCCGGCGGCGGGGTAGTTGCGCGTCGCGTAGCCCGTCGTCCCTGCGAAAGCACTAACAGATTCACACGCTTTGGAGAGTTTTCCAGGCGGAGGCGACGCCCAGGAAGTATTCGACGCCATGCCTCATGGTGATGGGACCGGGCTTGGTGCGTGGGTATCCGTCCCATCCGCCGAGGCGGGCGATGATCCACGAGGCCCAAGCCAGGCTTCGCGGAGGATGTGGATTGCTCACATGGGGAATGCGTGTGTCAAGGATGGGCAGCCACCTTTTTGTT
>NZ_DAINNI010000167.1:0-8696 GCF_036735945.1 Bradyrhizobium sp.
CGCAGGAATAGTTCTCGTAGAAGGACTGGTCGGGATCGTCGACGGCGTTGCCGGTGAGGTTGAGGCCGAGCGAATAATCCTTGCGCGCGACCTTCGGGAACCACTGCGCGGTATCGACGACGTCGAGCTCGCCGTCGATGTAGATGTTCTTCAACTGGTCGATCAGGATGACCGCGGGATCACGATAGATCGGAATGTTGCGGGTGGATATCTTGACGGCGAGGCGCTTGTCCGGGCCGTAGCCGGCCTTCTGCATCAGCTTGCGCGCCTCTTCCCGGTTGGCGTTGACGTCGGGGCCGTAGCCGGGGATCTGCTCCAGCATCTCCTTCGGCATCGCCCACAGGCCGCCGGGTGCCGGCAGCATGGTGCCGCCGATATCGGCCTGTCCCTCGAACATGATCTGGATGAAGGCCTTGCGGTCCAGCGCCAGCGCCAACGCCTTTCTGATGTCGAGATTGTCGAACGGCGGAGAGGACGAGTTGACGATGATGTTGGTCGACACGTTGAGCGGCTCGACCACGCAGACCGCATTCGGCGCCTGCGTCTTGACGTCCTTCAGCAGCGGGATCGACACCTCGGTCGGGAACGTCATGTCGAACTTGTTGGAGACAAATCCGAGTATGGCGGTCGAGCGGTTCGGAATGATGGTGAATTCGATGCCGTCGAGATGCGGCAGGCCCTTCTTGAAGTAATCGGGGTTTTTCGTCAGCTTGATCGATTCGTTGGCCTTGAACTCGACGAACTTGAACGGCCCGGTGCCGACAGGCTTGGTGCGCATCTCGGCCGGCGAGACGTGGCACGGATAGACCGGCGTATAGCCGGAAGCGAGCAGGGAGAGCAGCGCCGGCTGCGGCCGCTTCAATTCGAACGAGGCCTCGTAATCGCCGTTCACGGTCACGTCCTTGACCTGGTCGTACCAGGACTTGCGCGGGTTCTGCCGGAACTTCTGCTGCGACTTGCCCATCAGCATGTCGAAGGTGCATTTGACGTCGGCCGACGTGAACGGCTTGCCGTCGTGCCATTTGACGCCCTGTTTCAGCTTGAAGGTCAGCTTCTTGTGGTCGCCGCTCCAGGCCCAGCTCTCGGCGAGATCGGGCACGATCGAATCGACGCTGTTCTGCGCCACGTCCTGCTTGAAGACGACGAGGTTGTTGAAAACAGGCATGAAGGGGACGTTGAGCGAATAGGTCGCACCCTCGTGGATCGAGGCGCTGCCCGGGCTGTCGCGGTGATACATCCTGAGGATCCCGCCCTGTTTCGGCTCCGCCGCCGATGCAAGGTCGAATGCCGGCAGCAACAACAACGCCGCGGCGGCAAGCGCATGAACGCTCCGCATGGTCTCCTCCACTCTATATTTGGGTCTCAATTGGCCCGATTGGCATCGAAGATACCACGGCGGGGCGTTCGGGCAACCGGGCAAGGTGCTGCGGGAATTGGCAATTCGAACTACGTGAAGTCCGCGTGGCGGAACTTGCGCCTGATATCATCTATCCGATGATGCACCGCACCACGCATCGAGCCGTCTGCTTCAAACGATCCGCGATGTCTTGTTGCCCCAATAGCGGTCGCGCAGCAGGCGCTTGTAGAGCTTGCCGGTCGGCAGGCGCGGCAATTCCGCCTCGAAGTCGATCGAGCGCGGCACTTTCTGGCGCGACAGCGACTGGCTGCAGAAGGCGATCAGTTCGTCGGCCAATTCCTGTCCAGGCGAAACGCCCGGCATCGGCTGCACCACCGCCTTCACTTCCTCGCCAAGATCCGGGTTCGGCACGCCGAACACTGCCGCATCCGCAATCTTGGGGTGGGTGATCAGGAGGTTCTCGCACTCCTGCGGGTAGATGTTGACGCCACCGGAGATGATCATGAAGGTCGCGCGATCGGTCAGGTAGAGATAGCCGTCCCCGTCGACATAGCCGACATCGCCGACCGTGCTCATGGCGCCGTCGGTCGAACGCGCCTCGGCGGTCTTGGCGGGGTCATTGAAATATTCGAACGGCGTCGCCGTCTTGAACCACCCCGTGCCTGCCGTGCCCGCCGGGCAGGGCTTCATCTCCTCGTCGAGGATGTGCAGGTCGCCGAGCAGCACCCGGCCGACGGTGCCGCGATGCGCCAGCCATTCGGTGCTGTTGCAGGCGGTGAAGCCAAGCCCTTCGGTGGCGCCGTAATATTCATGGATGATCGGGCCCCACCATTTGATGATGTCGTCTTTCACCGCAGCCGGGCAGGGCGCGGCGGCGTGGATGGCGATCTCGAGCGATGACAGGTCGTAGCGCCTGCGCACCTCCTCCGGCAGTTTCAGCATGCGCGAGAACATCGTCGGCACCAGCTGGGTGTGGGTGATGCCCCATTTCTGGACCAGCTCCAGATATCGTTCGGGGTCAAAACTCTCCATGATGATGACGGTGCCGCCCATGCGGATGGTGAGGTTGACCGCGGCCTGCGGCGCCGAATGATAGAGCGGGGCCGGCGAGAGGTAGATCATGCCCTCGCGGTATTCCCAGAGCTTGATGAGGAAATCGAACAGCGGCAGGTTCTGCACCGGCGGCTGCTCGGGCAACGGGCGCACGATGCCCTTGGGCCGCCCGGTGGTGCCTGACGAATAGAGCATGGCGGTGCCGAGCCATTCGTCCGCGATCGGCGTCGCCGGCAGTCCCGATGTCGCCTGCTGCAATCCGACAATGCGGTCGCTTTCGCCTTCGCCATCGGTGACGACGCAAAGCTCGACGTGCGGACATTCCTTCAGCGCCTCGCGTGCGACGTCGAGTTTTGCCCGTGATGTGATCAGGATGCGCGACTGGCTGTTGGTGAGGATGTAGGCGAGCTCGCTGGCGGTCAGGTAGGAATTCACGCAGGTATAATAAAGCCCGCTGCGTTCGCCGGCGCCGCAGGCTTCGAGGTAGCGGCTGTTGTTCTCCATGAAGATCGAATAGTGGTCGAGCCGGTTGAGGCCGCGGCTGCGGAACAGATGCGCCAGGCGGTTGGCACGGGCTTCCAGCTCGCGATAGGTCACCGTCTCGCCGGTGGCGGCCATGATGAAAGCGGGCTGAAGCGGACGAAGGTGCGCGTGCTTGCCGGTGTACATGTGTGCTGTGGTCCCCTATGCGGCCAAATCCAGAATCTCACGGACCTGGGCCGGTCCCTCGATCCGGCGCGGGTTGCGCGGCACCCAGCGTGTTGCCATCGCGGCCTTCGCGATGCGGTCGAAATGTTCGGGTCCCACGTTGACCTCGCGCAGGCTGCGCGGCATGCCGAGGCCGCGAATGAAGCGGTCGAGCACGTCGCCCGCGTCCTCGTTCGCGTGTCCCATCGCGGCGGCGACCTGCGCCTGCTGCGCGGCATTGGCCGGCTTGTTCCAGCGCATCACCGACGGCAGCATCACGCAGGACGTGTGGCCGTGCGGCACGCCGAACTCCGCGCCGAGCACGTAGCCGATGCCGTGGCTGGCGCCCATCGGCACGCCTGAAGTCAGCGGCCCGGTCGAAAGCCATGTGCCGATCTGGCAATCCATCCGCGCTTCGATATCACCGAGGTCGGCCTTCACCCGCGGCAGCGCCTGCGCCAGCATCGACAGACCTTTAAGCGCCTGGGCGTCGCCGTAGGGATGCGCCTCGCGCGAGCAGATGCCCTCGACACAGTGATCGACGGCGCGGATCCCGGTCGAGAGCCACAGCCATTCCGGCGTATGCAGGCCGAGCCAGGGATCGAGGATCACGGCGCGCGGCATCAACAGCGGATGGTGCAGCGATTCCTTGACCTTGGTCTTCTCGTTGGTGACCCCGGCGGTGGCCGAGAACTCGCCGCCGGCAATCGTGGTCGGGACGCTGATTTGGCGTACCACCGGCGCCTTGAGCTGCGCCGGACCGCCGCGGCCGGTTCTCAATTTGTCGATATCATCGGGATTGCGGATGTCGTTGGCGAGGCAGAGCTGCACGGCCTTGGCGCCGTCGGTGATCGAGCCACCCCCGATCGTGACGATGAGGTCGGCATTCGCGGCCCGGGCCTGTTCGCCCGCGGCGATGACGGCGGCCCGCGGCGTGTGCGACGGCATCGCGTCGAAGGTGCCGACGCAGCGCGAACCGAGGGTGCGGCGGATGTTTTCGATGATATCGGTCTGGCGGTTGAGCGTGCCGCTGACCATCAGGAAGGCGCGCGTGGCGCCAAGCCGGTTCATCTGCTCGACAAGCGCTTCGGATGCCGGCCGTCCGAAGACAACCTCATCCATCGCGCCGAATACGACACGCCCACTGTGCACGCTTGTCCTCCCCGGACATTTCGTTGGCCCTTGTTGCGGCCTTGCAGGGGAGGTTAGCCGAGGAAATCCGCGACGTCATGCCCGAAGATGAGGGGGCGGGACGGGTGCAGTCAGAGGTCTATTTGCCGTGTCACGTTTTCGTCACCGGCCGGCGATTAGCTGGCCGCCGCAGCATCGGGTTTCGCCCGTTGAGCACGGAAACGTCTTGGGCGCAGGACTTTGGGCGCAGGACTTTGGGCGCAGGGTGTTGGCTACGCAGATGCATAACGATTGTGCTTGATCGCCCGCGGTTCTTGACGAGACTGGGGAACCGATCACATCTGAGGCCTCCGCCTTGGGGTTCCGCGGGCGGCTTTCATCCACATGGATGTCGGGAGCGCAGGGGAGATGGGGTTTGATCGCAATTGAGCCATTGAAACGTTCGGACGTGCCGGCGGACGGCGTTGTTCACCTGTCCCGTGTCGCCAAATGGTTGTCCCCGCTGCTCATGCTCGCGCTGTCCGCCTGCGGCGACAAGCCGCCACAGCAGCCCGCCGCGGCGCCGCCCCCGGTGACGGTTGCGCAGCCGGTGAAACGCACGGTGACGGACTGGGATGAATTCACCGGACGGTTCGAGGCGGTCCAGGAAGTCCAGGTCCGCGCCCGTGTCGGCGGCTTCGTCACATCGGTCGAATTCCGCGACGGCGCCATCGTCAAGACCGGCGATCTGCTCTACGTGATCGATTCGCGTCCGTTCGAGGCGGTCGCCGAGCAGGCCGACGGACAATTGTCCGACGCGCGCGCGAAGGCCGAACTCGCCAAGCGCGAACTCGATCGCGCCTTGACGTTGAACCAGACCCAGGCGGTTTCCGATTCCATCGTCGACCAGCGCCGCCAGACCCTGCAGGCCGCCCACGCCGCCGAAATGCAGGCCGAAGGCGCGCTCAAGGCGGCCAAGCTCAACATCGAATTCACCCATGTGGTGGCGCCGATCACCGGCCGCGCCAGCCGCCATCTGGTCACACCCGGCAATCTCGTACAGGGCAGCGACGGCGGCTCCACGCTGCTGACCTCGATCGTCTCGCTCGATCCGATCTACATCTATTTCGACGTCGACGAAGCGACCTACCAGAGGAACAGCCGGCTGTGGTCCGAAGGCAAACGCCCCAGCTCGCGCGATACGCCGAACCCGGTGCAGGTCACGCTCGCGGGCGAGACCAAGCCGTCGCATGACGGCAAGATGGATTTCCTCGACAACCGGCTCGACGCCTCGACCGGCACGCTGCGCAGCCGCGCGGTGATCCCGAACAAGGATCTGTCGGTCCTCCCCGGCCAGTTCGGCCGCGTCCGCATCATCGGCAGCGCGCCCTACGAGACATTGCTGCTGCCCGATACCGCGATTGCGACCGACCAGTCGCGCAAGATCGTCTTCGTCGTCAAGGACGACCATACGGTCGAGGCAAAACCGGTGGTGCTCGGTCCGCTCGATGACGGCCTGCGCGTGATCCGCGAGGGGATCAATGGCGAAGACCGGGTCATCATCGATGGCCTGCAACGGGCGCGGGTGGGGGCAAAGGTCACGCCGAAGGCGGCCGAGATCAAGCCGGCCGGTGGCAAGACATGAATCTCGGCCGTCTCTCCATCAACCAGCCCATCCTCGCGATGGTGCTGTCGATCGTGCTGCTGATCGTTGGCGCGATTGCCTATACGACGCTGCCGGTCTCGGAGTATCCGCAGGTGGTGCCGCCCACCGTGGTGGTGACCACGCAATATCCCGGCGCCTCGGCGCAGACCGTCTCCGACACGGTGGCCGCGCCGATCGAGCAGGAGATCAACGGCGTCGAGGACATGCTGTATCTCTACAGCCAGGCGACATCGAACGGGCAGTTGACGGTCACAGTCACGTTCAAGCTCGGCACCGACCTCGACAAGGCCCAGGTGCTGGTGCAGAACCGCGTCGCCATCGCGCAGCCGCGGCTGCCGCAAGAAGTCCAGCGCAACGGCGTCGTCACCCGGAAGAACAGCCCCGACATCCTGATGGTCGCGTTCATGCTGTCGCCGGACGACACGTTCGATCAGCTTTATATCTCGAACTACGCGCTGCTGCAGGTCCGCGACCAGTTGCTCCGGCTCGACGGCGTCGGCGATATCCAGATCTTCGGTGCGCGCGACTATTCGATGCGGCTGTGGCTCGATCCCGAGAAAATCGCGTCGCTTGACCTGACCGCGGCCGAGGTGGTGGCGGCGATCCGCGCGCAGAATGTCCAGATCGCGGGTGGCCAGATCGCCGAGCCGCCGATATCCGACCGCGCCTTTTCGCCGAACCTCACCTTCACCGGACGGCTGAAGGATCCGAAACAGTTCGAGGAAATCGTCGTCAAGGCCGGCGCCGACGGACGCACGGTGAAGCTGCGCGACGTCGCGCGGATCGAACTCGGCGCGTTGGCCTATTCGACCAACAGCTTCCTGTTGCGCAAATCCGCCGTCGCCATGCTGGTGACGCAGCGGCCGGGCTCCAACGCGCTGGCGACGGCGAAGAACATCTCCAATACGATGGAGCGGCTGAAGGCGAGCTTCCCGAAAGGGCTTGACTACAATATCGGCTACAATCCGACCGAATTCATCGCGCAGTCCGTCAGCGAACTGATCAAGACGATCTATGAGGCGATGGCGCTGGTCGTCATCGTCGTGCTGGTGTTCCTGCAGGGCTGGCGTCCTGCCATCATTCCGATCATCGCGATCCCCGTCTCGCTGGTCGGCACCTTCGCGGTGATGGCGGCGCTCGGATTCTCGATCAACAATCTCACGCTGTTCGGTCTCGTGCTTGCGGTCGGCATCGTGGTCGACGACGCGATCGTGGTGGTCGAGAATGTCGAGCGGCATCTCGAGCACGGCATGAGCCGGCGCGACGCCGCGCTTCGCACCATGGAAGAGGTCGGCAGTGCGCTGGTGTCGATCGCGCTGGTTCTGTGCGCCGTGTTCGTGCCGACCGCGTTTCTCGGCGGCATATCCGGCCAGTTCTTCCAGCAGTTCGCCGTGACGATTGCGGTCGCGACCGCGATTTCCTGCTTCTGTTCGCTGACGCTGTCGCCGGCGCTGGCTTCGCTGATCCTGCAGCCGCACGCGGACAAGCGGCCGCCGGCGAGCTGGAATGTCATCGCGCGCGGATGGGATGCCTTCACCGGCGTCTTCAATCGCGGTTTCGACCGGCTGTCGCACGGCTATGCCCGCGCCGCCGATTTCGTCATCCGCCACGCCGTCGTGATGCTGCTGGTGTATGTCGCGCTGATTGGCAGCGCCGGCTGGCTGCTGATTACCACGCCGCAGGGCTTCATCCCGGCGCAGGATCGCGGCTACGTCATCGTATCGGTGCAACTGCCGGGCGCGGCGTCATTGGCGCGCACTACCGAGATCGTGCGCGAGATCGAGCGGATTGCGCTGGATACGCCGGGGATCGTTCGCGTCGCGGCGTTCGCCGGCTTCTCGGGCGCGACGCGGACGCAGGCAAGCAATGCCGCAGCCCTGTTCCCCGTGTTCGAGGACCCGGAAGAGCGCCACAGGAAGGGCGGCCTGTCCGCGAACCAGATCGCGAACAATCTGCGCATGCGGCTGTCGAGCATCCAGGGCGCCTTCATCATCGTCATTCCGCCGCCCGCGGTGCCCGGCATCGGCACCGGCGGCGGCTTCACGATGCGGATCCAGGACCGCCAGGGCCGCGGCTCGGAATTGCTGGCGGCCGCGACCGACGAACTGGTCGGCGCGGCGCGCAGGGCGCCGGGGCTGACCCAGGTGTTCTCGCCATTCACCGCCAACACGCCGCAACTGTTCGTCGATATCGACCGCGTCAAGGCGCAGAAGCTCGGCGTGCCGATCGCCAATATCACCGACACCATCCAGACCTATTTCGGCTCGTCCTACGTCAACGACTTCAACCTGTTCGGCCGCACCTATCACGTCACCGCGCAGGCCGACCTGCCGTTCCGGAAGGAGACGTCCGACCTGGCGCGGCTGCGCACCCGCAATGCCGCCGGCGACATGGTGATGCTCGGCAGCGTCGTCAGCTTCCGCGACGTCTCCGGCCCCGACCGTGTCGCGCGCTACAATCTCTATCCGGCGTCCGAACTGCAGGGCGACACGCTGCCGGGAACGAGCTCCGCGACCGCCATCAACACCATGAAGCAGCTTGCCGACCAGACCTTGCCGAGCGGCTTCTCGTTCGAATGGACCGATCTGTCCTATCAGCAGGTCACCGGCGGCAATACCGGTCTCCTCGTCTTCCCGATCTGCGTGCTGTTCGTGTATCTCGTGCTGGCCGCGCAATATGGTTCGTGGAGCCTGCCGTTCGCGGTGATCCTGATCGTGCCGATGTGCCTGCTCGCCGCCACCATCGGCGTGCGCATCATGGGGCAGGATGTCAACATCCTGACCCAGATCGGCTTCGTGGTGCTGGTGGGACTGGCGGCCAAGA
>NZ_DAINNI010000168.1:0-8571 GCF_036735945.1 Bradyrhizobium sp.
GGAACGGCTGGCGCAGGGCGCCGCGATCGCGCTGGTGTCGGACGCCGGCACGCCGTTGATCTCCGATCCCGGCTTCAAGCTGGTGCGCGAGGTCTCCGCGGCCGGCCACGCGGTGATCGCGGTTCCCGGCGCATCCTCGGTGCTGACGGCGCTGTCGGTCGCGGCCCTTCCGACCGACCGCTTCTTCTTCGAAGGTTTCCTCCCCGCAAAGGAGGTCTCGCGGCGGACGCGGCTGGCCGAGCTTGCCCGCATCGACGCCACGCTCGTGATGTTTGAATCCGGCAACCGCGTGCAGGAGACGCTACTCGATCTTGCCGGGATCATGGCCGGGCGCGACGCCGCGATCTGCCGCGAACTCACCAAGCTGCACGAGGACATCAAGCGCGGCCCGATCGCTGAACTCGCAAGGGCCGCCGACACGCTGGAAACCCGCGGCGAATTCGTGCTGGTGGTGGGACCACCGGCCAAGAATGCCGATGTCATGACGCAGCACGATCTCGACGATCTCCTGCGTTCGTCGCTGGCGCGCGACAGCGTCAAGGACGCCGTCGCGCATGCGGTCGAACTCTCGGGGCGGCCGCGCCGCGAGGTCTATGCCCGCGCGCTGGAGCTGGCGAGGGAAATAAAGGGTAAGACCGGGGGCGGGGGCGGCGATGGCGAAGCGTAACGGCACCGCGCCGCCGGATGTGGCCGGAAAACCTGCAGCACCCGCGCGGGTCGCCGCCTTCCGCACCGGCCTGTCGGCGGAAAGCCGCGCCGCCGCGCTTCTGATGGCGAAGGGCTACCGCATCCTCGCCAAGCGTTTCCGCACCCCCTATGGCGAGATCGACCTGGTCGCGAAAAAGCGCGATCTCATTGCCTTCATCGAGGTCAAGGCGCGCGCCAGTCTCGATGACGCCGCCTATGCCGTGACGCCGCGCCAGCAGGGGCGCATCGTCAATGCGGCGCAGGCCTGGCTGATGGCGCACCCCGAACATGCCGAATTTGAGCTGCGATTTGACGCCATCCTGATTGCACCGCGCCGCCTGCCACGCCATCTGTTAGCGGCATTCGACGCCAGCGCCTGAAGATCCCTCAAGAGACCGGACCAACTCCCCATGAAACTGAATGTCGCCGTCCAGATGGACCCCATCGCGCGCATCAACATCCGCGGCGATTCCACCTTCGCGCTGCTGCTGGAAGCGCAGAAGCGCGGCCACAGCCTTTCCTATTACACCCCCGACAAGCTGTCGCTGCGCGGCGAGGAGCTGGTGGCGCCGGTGCAAAAGCTCACCGTGCGCGACGAGGCCGGCGACCATTTCACGCTCGGCGAGCCCGCGCGCGAGGCGTTGCAAGGCTTCGATGTCATCCTGCTGCGGCAGGACCCGCCCTTCGACCTCGCCTACATCACCTCGACCCATTTCCTCGAGCGCATCCATCCGAAGACGCTGGTGGTGAACAACCCGGCCTCGGTGCGCGATGCGCCGGAAAAACTCTTCGTGATGAATTTTCCGCAGCTGATGCCGCCGACACTGATCTCGCGCGACCTCGATGAGATCAATTCGTTTCGCGAACAGCACGGCGCCGTGGTGATGAAGCCCCTGCACGGCCATGGTGGCGCTGCGGTGTTCCGCGTGATGCCGCAGGACATGAATTTCGGCTCGCTGTTCGACATGTTCTCCGTCACCTTCCGCGAGCCCTGGGTGATCCAGCGCTTCCTGCCCGAGGTGAAGCACGGCGACAAGCGGATCATCCTGGTCGACGGCGAGTTCGCCGGCGCCGTCAACCGCGTGCCGGCACCGGACGATCTGCGCTCCAACATGGTGCGCGGCGGCGCGGCGCAGGCGACCGATCTCTCTCCCCGCGAGCGCGAGATCTGCGACACGCTGGGACCGGCGCTGCGCGAGCGCGGGCTGTTGTTCGTCGGCATCGACGTGATCGATGGCAACCTCACCGAGATCAACGTGACCTCGCCGACCGGCATCCGTGCCATCCAGCGCCTCAACGGCCCGGATGTCGCGGCGAAAATCTGGGACACGATCGAGAAAAAGCGCGGCGGGAAATAATTTTTCCTGGCGCCTTCCGGCCCACCCGTTCGGACCGCCTCTGCCGGCCGCACGGAACCGGCCAGGCGAGCTTGCCGTCGCCGTTCCGACGTGCGGAAGTGGCTATCGCCATGCGCTGCCATCTTCTACCATCATGCGGCCATTGTTTGGGCAAGACTGCACGGAGCGCTGCCGGATGGTCGACCAGCCACCACCTTCGGACGACATTGGACAGAACAGTGAGACGCCAGTGAACTCCACGCCTCCTCCGAAACCGGCTGAGGCCTCCGATGCCTCGGGCGCGGCCGCCGACGAGCGGCTCGCGCACGCCCACGAAGAGATCAAGCGCGCGGATGAACAGCTCGCGCGCCTGGATGAACAGCTTGCGAGGATGGAGCGCGATACGCCGCCTTCGACCGAACCGAAGCCATCGCCCCCGGCCGAATCGGTAGGGCAATCGCCTTCCACTGATCCCTCCCCGAAGCCGGCCTCGGCCCAACCGGACCCGCAGCCACCTTCGGGTTTACCGGTCCCGCTGCCACCACCGCCGTCAGGAAGGCCCGCGCTCCCGACCCTCTTCGCCCTGGCCTTGGCGGCATGCGTCGTGGTCGCGGTGCTGGTGTTGCAATTGTCCTATGAAGACGGCGCCCTTTGGGCACCCCGGCCGGCTTCCGCATCGTTACCGTCGGGAAATCCGCCGGCGTCTCCGGAGCCCGCGCCATCGCCGGTCCAACTTGCGGCAGCGGAGACAGCATCTCCGCAAGCGCCGCCGCCGGCACCAGCACCGGGACCTACGCCGGCTCAGGCCGCGCCTGCTCCCGAAGCTTCGCCGGCAACGCCTGCAGCGCCTTCCGACCAGGGCCAGTTGCTGCAAACCATCGCACGCGACCTTGCGAACCTGGAGCGCACCATCGAGCAGCTCAAGGCAAACCAGCAGCAGATGGCCGACGACAACGCAAAAGCCATCGGAGAAATGAAGGCGAGCCAGGAAGAAATGAAGCGCGCGCTCGCGAAGGCTTCCGCGCCCGGACCCAAGGCGTCAGCGCCCGCGGCACCGCCGCCTTCAACCGTGCGCAGGTTCGAGCGGCCGCCGCCGCAAGTGCGATCGCGGCCGCGATACCCGAGGGAGTGGATGTACGAAGACGATTGGTAGCCGTCGGTGCGGCAACCATCGAATTCCCGTCCGTCGACAACGCTTCAACGTGACAGGACCGAGTCGCGGTCAAACCTGGGATGCCATCGCGCAACCACGCGTCACGAGACCGTACCTCATCGCTTTTTCACATGCCGTCTGTCGTCTCATCCCACTTGCCAATTTCGGCAAGCAGGGGCAGCCTGTAGCTACGGATGAATCTGTCCGGGCATAACTGCAATACATAAAAATTGGTGGAGGAAGAGCATGACGACGAATCTTTCGCGACGGTCTTTGCTTGCGCTCGGCGCCGGTTTGGGCGCTTCAACGCTGCTTGGCGGCAGCGCGCTGGCGAAAGCGCCTAAGCTCAACACCCAAACGCCCTATTGGCACCGCTTCGAACTCGGCGACGCCGAGGTGACCGTCGTTTCCGACGGCCCGCTCCCGCTCGGCGATCCCTCCGGCACCTTCACCGGCGTGCCGCCTGCAGAGGTGAAGAAGATGCTTTCCGACAACTTCCTCGATCCGGACAGCGTCACGCTCGAGCAGAACTCGCCGGTCGTGAACACCGGCGACAAGCTGATCCTGTTCGACACCGGCATGGGCACCTCGAAGGCGTTCGGCCCGACCACCGGCCAGCAGCAGAAGAACCTGGCCGCCGCCGGCATCAAGGCCAGCGACATCGACGCCGTGGTGTGCACGCACGCCCATATCGACCACATCGGCGGCCTCGTCGGCGCCGACGACAAGCCGCTATTCCCGAACGCGCAGGTCTACATCACCCAGAGCGATTTCGATTTCTGGACCGATGAAGGCAAGCTCGGCAGCCCCTTGAAGGATTTCGTGGTCCATGCCCGCAAGAACCTGATGCCGGTGCGCGACCGCATCGTCTTCATCAAGGACAACCAGGAATTCCTGCCCGGCGTCACCGCGCTCGCCGCCCCCGGCCACACCGTCGGCCACACCATCTTCATGGTGAACTCGAAGGGCAAATCCTTCTGCTTCCTTGGCGACCTCTCGCACCACGCGGTGCTGCTGCTCGAAAAGCCGCGGATGGAATTTTCCTACGACACCGACCCGAAGCAGGCCGCGAATTCGCGGGTGAAGATGCTGGAGATGCTCGCGGCCCAGAAGATCCCGGTGATGTCCTATCACTTCGCCTGGCCGGGCTTCGGCCACGTCGCCAAGAACGGCGATGGCTTCCGCTACTATCCGGAGCCGATGAACATGCAGCTTTGAGACGAGTTGCGCCGGGGAAGGCACTCTCCGCCGCCCCGGCGTCGACCTCGCGCGATTAGGTTGTCGGACGCCTGCACTTCGCTTTCACAGAGAAATGCCGTATGCCTAAAACCATGGCATATGAGTTCGACATAGAAACTGATCCTGATCCTCCATTTTCGGATAACCTGGGAGTCGAAATCGTCGAATTTGCGCTGGGCTACGATTTGGAGCGCGACCTCGTCGTACTCATGTCGGTCATGCTTGTCCCAGTCGACGAAGCTCACGATCTTAGATTCGGCATCAGGGAAAAAAGCTTGGTCAGTGATTGGAAAATCTCTGCTCCCGATTACACGAAAGAAGCAGTAGACAGCTACATACCCAAGGAATGGAGAGCCTTTGTTATCGTTCAGATCATGCGAGCTGTCAGATTGCTGGTAAGCCAAATCCAGCCGGAAAGCATTACCATGGAAACTTACTATGCCGGACTGCCGACGAAAGCTTTGAAAAAATACGACATGATAAGTGCCTCGGTGCATTCTTGTGGCTACGAGACAAAGGATCAATTTCGACACGAAACGTCGCAGAAGGATTACTGGCTGTTTGGACCGCGGGTTTAAGACAAGCCAAAATCATGCTATATCTATAAAAAATAGGAGATGTTGTATGACCCGCGACCGGATCGTTGAGGTCACCAAAAAAGCGGCCGAGCGTGTAGCAAGGGCGGAGACAGGAACGCCCGCCAAGAAAAAATACGTTAAGCGCCTGGCCGAGCTAAAGTCCAAACGCTCGATGACGCCCGATGGACCAACTACCGGTCGGGCGAAGGAGCGTCTGCGCGCCTAACGGTGCCAACGCATTGCTGTTTGACGTTCTGTTCTCTTATTGTTCTTGACTTGATCTGCGGTTCCCCGCTACCTTCGATTGCGTCACGAGGGGCAGCATGGTCGCGCGGGTATCCACCGTAGCCTTTGAGGGGATCGAGGCCCGCGCGGTCGACGTGCAGGTGCAGGTCGCGCCGGGATTGCCGGCGTTTGCGATCGTCGGCCTGCCCGACAAGGCGGTGTCGGAAGCGCGGGAGCGGGTGCGCTCGGCGCTGATCGCCTCGGGCCTGGCGCTGCCGGCGCGGCGGATCACCGTCAACCTCGCACCCGCGGACCTTCCCAAGGAAGGCAGCCATTACGACCTTCCCATCGCGCTCGGCCTGATGGCCGCGATCGGCGCGATCCCGGCCGATGCCCTGGCCGGCTTTACCGTGCTCGGCGAGCTCGGGCTCGACGGTTCGATCGCGCCGGTGGCGGGCGTATTGCCGGCGGCGATCGGCGCCAATTCGCGCGAGGAAGGCCTGATCTGTCCCGCCGCCTGCGGCACGGAAGCGGCGTGGGCGAGCCCCGACATCCAGATCATCGCGGCACGATCGCTGATCCAGATCGCCAACCACTTCAAGGGCACGCAGGTGCTGTCGCGGCCGCAGCCGAAAGTGCACGAGCACGAGGCGACGCATCTCGACCTGCGCGACATCAAGGGCCAGGAGAGCGCAAAACGCGCGCTGGAGCTCGCAGCGGCCGGCGGCCATCATCTGCTGATGATCGGCTCGCCCGGCGCCGGCAAGTCGATGCTGGCGGCGCGCCTGCCCTCGATCCTGCCGCCGCTGTCGCCATCGGAACTGCTCGAAGTCTCGATGATCGCTTCCGTCGCCGGCGAAATCCGCGACGGCGCCCTGACGGCGCGGCGGCCGTTCCGCAGCCCGCACCATTCCGCCAGCATGGCCGCGCTGACCGGAGGCGGCCAGCGCGCCAGGCCCGGCGAGATTTCGCTGGCGCATCAGGGCGTGTTGTTCCTCGACGAACTGCCGGAGTTCGATCCGCGCGTGCTCGATTCGCTGCGCCAGCCGCTGGAGAATGGCGAGGTGTCGGTGTCCCGCGCCAATCACCGCGTCACCTACCCCGCCCGCTTCATGCTGATCGCGGCGATGAACCCCTGCCGCTGCGGCCATGCCTATGAACCCGGCTATTCCTGCAAGCGCGCGCCGCTCGATCGCTGCAGCGCCGATTACCAGATGCGCATCTCCGGCCCGCTGATGGACCGCATCGACCTGCGCATCGAGGTTCCCGCCGTCACCGCCGCCGATCTGATCCTGCCGCCGCCGTCCGAAGGCTCGGCGGAAGTCGCCGCCCGCGTCGCCGCCGCGCGCGATATCCAGCTGGCGCGCTATGCCTCCGCCGGCATGCCGCAGGTCCGCACCAATGCCGAAGCGCCGGCGTCGCTGCTGGAGACAATCGCGCAGCCGGACACGCAGGGCCAGAAGTTGCTCCGCGACGCCGCCGAAACCATGAAGCTGACCGCACGCGGTTACCATCGCGTGCTCCGCGTCGCGCGCACGCTGGCCGACCTCGACGGCACGGAAAAGATCGGCCGGCTGCATCTCGCCGAAGCGCTGTCCTATCGTGCGCTGGCCGAGGATTTGCGGCGGGCTGCATAACGCAGCGCAGCATGCGGGTGCGACGCGCCGACGCTTGAACGGCGCGTCATATTGAAACATCATCAATAAGCGAAGCGTTTGTCCCGGTTTGTTTGATCCAGATCAATCGAGCATTCCTGGGCTACCGCCAAGGTAAGTGCGCGAGGCGTGCGAATTTCCTGCAACGGCGCAGGCGTGTCACGCATCTCTGATCCAATAGCAATAATGCGAACGGCAATTGCAGTCACCGGGGAAGCCGGTAGTCGGCTGGATTGATCGTTTGCTTCTAAGGCGACAGTTCGGGATATGCTCGACACGTCAGTTAAACAGGATGCGCAGCCCGAAGGGGCAGGCAGGGTCGGCCGGCGTGCGGAGCTGTTGGTTTTCGCCATCATCGCCGCCTTCATCTGGCCGGTGGTCGCCGTCGGCGTCGTCGGCGGATACGGCTTTCTCATCTGGATGACGCAATTGATCGTGGGACCGCCCGGTCCCCCCGGCCATTGAGGCCGCCATGGAAAGCCCGGGCCCCTCACGCCGCGCCTTGTTTCGCGGCCAATTCCTTTCCAAACCTGTTGCGCTGATCGGCGACTTCTGCCTCGCCGAAGCCGGCATCGTCTGCCGCTCCTGCGGCGAGACCTGTCCTGATTCGGCGATCCGCTTCCGTCCGCGATTGGGACTGCCGCCCCAGGCCGTCGTCGATGAGGCCGCCTGCACCGGCTGCGGCGAATGCGTCACCGCCTGTCCGGGCGAGGCGATCACGCTCGGGGCTGCGCGGCAGAAAGTATCGCCATGACGGCGGATGCGACCATTCACATTTCGAGCGCGGTGGTGTCGGTGCTGCCGGAACGGCGGGACGAGGTGCTGCGTGCGCTCGCCGCCATGCCTGATGTCGAGATCCATCAGCGCGACGAAAGAAAGATCGTCATCGTCATGGAAGCGGCCGAGAGCGGAATCATCGGCGCCCGTCTCGCCGAAATCGCATGCTGGCAGGGTGTCCTGTCGGCCAACATGGTGTTCGAGCAGGTCGAAAGATCCGCCGATATCGGAGACTAGAACATGTCACTCTCGCGACGCGAATTGTTGAAGGCGCAGGCCGCCGCCGTGGCCGCCGCAGCCGCCGGCATTGCCGCCCCTGCGGCCGCGCAACCGGTGCCGGGCGGCATCGGCTCGCTGGAGATCAAATGGTCGAAAGCGCCGTGCCGATTCTGCGGCACCGGCTGCGGCGTGATGGTCGGCGTCAAGGACAACAAGGTGGTCGCGACCCATGGCGACACGCTTGCCGAGGTCAATCGCGGGCTCAACTGCATCAAGGGCTATTTCCTTTCCAAGATCATGTACGGCGCCGACCGCCTGACCACGCCGCTGCTGCGCAAGAAGGGCGGCGTGTTCGACAAGAACGGCGAACTGACGCCGGTCTCCTGGGACGAGGCCTTCGACGTGATGGCCGCCCGCGCCAAGAAGGTGCTGAAGGAGAAGGGACCGACCGCGCTGGGCATGTTCGGCTCGGGACAATGGACCGTCTTCGAAGGCTACGCCGCCACCAAGCTGATGCGGGCCGGATTCCGCTCCAACAATCTCGATCCGAACGCGCGCCACTGCATGGCCTCCGCGGCGGTCGCCTTCATGCGTACCTTCGGCATGGACGAGCCGATGGGCTGCTACGACGATTTCGAAGCCGCCGACGCCTTCGTGCTGTGGGGCTCCAACATGGCGGAGATGCATCCGATCCTGTGGAC
>NZ_DAINNI010000169.1:0-8471 GCF_036735945.1 Bradyrhizobium sp.
TCGAGGCGATGGGCCGGCAGATGAAGGCCGAGCGCGTCAAGCGCGCCGACATCCTGCAGGCCGAAGGCCAGCGCCAGTCGGAAATCCTGCGCGCCGAAGGCGCCAAGCAGGGGCAGATCCTGCAGGCCGAAGGCCGTCGCGAGGCCGCGTTCCGCGATGCCGAGGCGCGCGAACGCCTGGCGGAAGCCGAAGCCAAGGCGACGCAGATGGTTTCCGAATCCATCGCCAAGGGCGACATTGCCGCGCTGAACTATTTTATCGCCGACAAATACATCAAGGCGTTCGGGAGTTTCGCGGAATCGCCGAACCAGAAGATCCTGATGATCCCGGTGGAGGCGACCAGCGTGCTGTCCTCGCTCGCCGGCATCGGCGAGATCGCCAAGGCGGCGTTCGGCGAGAGTTCGGCCTCGGCCGCGGCCGCCGCACGGCGGACCTCCTCGGTGCCGAGCACCGGCCCGGCGCCGCCGGTCGCGCCGCAGCGGTGAGGCGTGGTTCGGAAGATCACATTGCTTGATGAGAGGTTCGTATCATGGCCGACATGTTTTCTACCCTCGGCACCTGGAACTGGTTGATCTTCGGCTTCATCCTGATGGCGCTGGAGCTGCTTGCGCCGGGTGTCTTCATGTTCTGGCTCGGGCTCGCAGCGCTGCTGGTCGGGTTGCTGTCGTTCGCGATCAATCCGTCGTGGCAGACGCAGCTCCTGATGTTTGCGGTGTTCGCTCTCGCCGCGGTGCCGGCGTGGCGCTACTTCGCGCGCAGCGCGGGCAGCCGCAGCCAGAGCCCGTTTCTCAACAACCGGACCAAGGCGCTGGTCGGCCGCGAATTCACCCTGGAGAAACCGATCGTCGATGGATCAGGCACGGTGCGGATCGACGACACGATCTGGCGCGTCGCCGGCCCCGACGCGCCCGCCGGCAGCCGCGTCAAGGTGGTGCAGGCCGACGGCGCCAGCCTGACGGTGGCGGTGGCTTAAATCGCCGTGCGCCTGCTCCAGCGCTCCGCGAAATGATGCAGCGGCTGGAAGCTCGCCATCAGCTCGCGGCCGAGCGGCGTCAGGCTGTAGCCGTCGCTGGTCAGGAGCTCGACGAGGCCGGCCTCGCGCAGTTCGGAGAGGCGGGCCTGCATCACGGTCGGCGAGGCGTCGTCGCAGGCGGTGCGCAGCGCGCGCGAGGTCAGGGGGCCGTCGCGCAGCTCCCAGACGATCCGCAAGGTCCAGCGGCGGCCGAGCAGATCGAGCAGGGCCATGATCGGCCGGCCGGTCCGGGAACCGCGAACGGCGCGTGGCTTGGTAGTGGCGGCCGGTTTCGGCATGCGGACCTCTCTTGCGTTCCGCTACAAATAATGTAGCGTTATGCTACGTTATTTGTAGCACAGGAGCTGGCCATGTCCCAGAGCTCACCGCGCATCGCGCCGCTCGAGCCGCCTTATGCCCCGGAGATTGCCGGGCAGTTCGACCGGATCATGCGCGGCGCGCTACCGCTGATGCTGTTTCGCGTGGTCGCCGGCAGCGCCCGCGCCTGGGAGAAATTCACCGCCGGCGGCCTGCTTGACCGCGGGCCGCTGTCGTTGCGGGAGCGCGAGATCGTGATCGACCGCACCTGCGCGCGGACAGGATGCGAATACGAATGGGGCGTCCATGTCGCAACCTTCGCGCAAGCCGCGCGCCTGACCGAAGAGCAAATCCGCGCCACCGTGCGCGGGGCCGCCGATGCGACATGCTGGTCGGCGGCCGAGCAGGCCCTGATCGCCGCCGCCGACGCGCTGCACGCGCGCGCCACGCTCAGCGACGCCGAGTTCGCCGATCTGTCGGCGCATTATGATGAGGCGCAGATCTTCGAAATCATGCTGCTGTGCGGATTCTATCGCACGGTATCGTATCTCGCGAATGGACTGGCGCTGCCGCTGGAGGAGAAGGCGGCGCGATTTCCGGCGCCAATCTAACCCCGTCATTGCGAGGAGCGAAGCGACGAAGCAATCCATCCATCCGTTATGCCGCGCGATGGATTGCTTCGCTGCGCTCGCAATGACGGGGAGATAATTGCGACTTACGCCACGCCCGCCCGCAAAAAGTCGTGCAGATGCACGATGCCGACCGGCTTGGTGCCGTCGGCGACGATCAGCGTCGTGATCTTCGAGGAGTTGAGAATCTCCAGCGCCTCGCCGGCCAGCACGTCGCGGCCGATCGTCTTCGGATTGCGCGTCATCACCTCGTCGACGGTCGCCGCCATCAGGTCGGGATGATCCATGTGGCGGCGCAAATCGCCGTCGGTGACGATGCCGGCGAGATGTCCGCGCGCGTCGATGATGCCGACGCAGCCAAAGCCCTTCGACGTCATCTCGACCAGCGCCTCGGACATCTTGGTGCCGAGCGGCTTCAGCGGCACGGCATCGCCTGAATGCATGAGGTCGCGGGCGTATTTGAGGAGCGCGCCGAGCTTGCCGCCGGGATGCAGCACGCTGAAATCGGTCGTGGTGAAGCCGCGGCCCTCGAGCAGCGCGATCGAAAGCGCGTCGCCGAGCGCCAGCATCATCAGCGAGGAGGTCGTCGGCGCGAGGTTGTGCGGACAGGCCTCGCGCGCCTTCGGCAGCGTCAGCGCGACGTCGGCCGCCTTGGCGAGCGAGGAGTCCCGATCCGCCGTCATCGCGATCACGGCGATGCGGAAGCGCTTGGCATAGGTGATCAGATTCTTCATCTCCGGCTGCTCGCCGGACCAGGACAGCGCCAGGATGACGTCGTCGGCCGTGATCATGCCGAGGTCGCCATGGCTCGCCTCGGCGGCATGGACAAAGAAGGCCGGCGTGCCGGTCGAGGCAAAGGTCGCGGCGATCTTGCGGCCGATATGGCCCGACTTGCCGAGCCCGGTGACGATCAGCCGCCCCTTGGCGTTGCGGATCAGGTCGGCCGCGGCGGTGAAGGGGGCGCGGAGATCGGATTGCAGCGCCGCCGTCAGCGCCGCGATCCCGCTGCCCTCGGCATCGAGCGTGCGCAGCGCCGATTGAACGGCGGAGTCAGCGGGGTCGGTGCCGGATGAATCGGTCATCAGCGGATGCGGTTTAGCCATGTCTGTCCCAGGGAGGAGGGCGCTACGCGCCAAACCCGTCCATAGCATGGCCGCTGCCGCGATGCGACGTGCGCGGGGCCGTCCTCAACGCCTCATTAACCATAATTGTTTTAACTCCATTAACGACGTGTTCCGCCCGACCGGGCGGTAGACGTTGGCTAAGTGACTGTTTGGGTTGGGATATATTTTTGGTGAGGGCGGGGCCAGCAACGGGCCGGAACAGCCGCGCGCGTGTCATTCGCGCTGCCTTGCCGTGCCTTGCGCTGATCGTCCTGACGGAAACCGCGGCTGAGGCACAGACCGTCACGCCGGACCTGTTCAGCTCGCGCCGCGCCAGCCAGTTGACGCCATCGGATTCGCCGCTGCGGCGGACCGCAGCCGAAGCGAACGATCCGCTCGCAAGCCCGAGGCTTCCCGAGAACGAGCAGCCCGCGCCGCCGCCGCGGACCGGGCCGATCCCGACCTACGGGCTTCCGGCGGCGAACGGCGCCGCTGATACCGGCTACGACTCGCTGAACCGCAGGCGCAAGCAGCCGAAATACTATCCGGCGCAGGCCAGGCCGAAGCCGCCGATCGGGCCCGGCAGTCCGCCGCGTCCCGCGATCGCAGCGAACACGCCGCTGCGGCTCTCGATCCCGCCGTCGGCGTCGGCGCACAAGACGCCGATCCCGCCGGCGATGGCGGGGACGATCGCCGGGCAGCCGCCGCGCAAGCGGCTCAAGGTCGACGACGATCCGTTCGGCGCGGTCGGCGATTACGCCGGCAGCTTCCTGATCAAATCGGCGGTCGAAGTCTCCGCCGGCTACGACACCAATCCCGGCCGCCTTGCCGTGCAGCAGGGCAGGCCGCTCTACGTGGTCGCGCCGGAATTTTTGGCGGTCTCCGACTGGGAGCGCCACGCGCTGGTCGCCGACCTGCGTGGCTCCTTCACCGGCTACACCAGCAACCTCACGCCGAACGCCGACGGCACGCCGCTGTCCGCGCCGCTCGACATCGACCGGCCCAATTTCATCGGCCATGTCGACGGCCGGCTCGATGTCAGCCGCGACACAAGGCTGCTGGCGCAGGGGCGCCTGTTCGTCTCGACTGACAATCCCGGCAGCCCGAACGTGCAGGCGGGGCTGGCCAGATATCCTGTTTACACCACCGTCGGCAGCACCATCGGCGTCGACCAGAGCTTCAACCGCCTGCAGGTGTCCGCCGGCGCCACCGTCGACCGCACCGATTATACCAACTCAAAACTCACCGACGGCACCTCGAGCACCAACGACGACCGCAACTTCACCCAGTATGGCGGCGTCGGCCGCGTCAGCTACGAATTGCGGCCCGGGTTGAAGCCGTTCGTGGAAATGCAGGGCGACAGCCGCGTCCACGACCTCAGGCTCGACCGCAGCGGCTATGCGCGCGATTCATCGGGCGGCTATGCCAAGGGCGGCACCAGCTTCGAATTCTCGCGGCTGCTCACCGGCGAAATCGCCGCCGGCTACGCCATGCGCGACTATGCCGATCCCAGGCTGAACCGCCTCGAAGGCCTGCTCGTCTCGTCCTCGCTGGTCTGGACCGCGACGCCGCTGACGACGGCCAAATTTGTTTCCGACACCACGATCACGGAGACCACGATGCCCGGCACCTCGGGCGTGCTGACGCACATCTACACCGTCGAGGTCGACCATGACTTCCGCCGCTGGCTGACCGCGATCGGCAAGTTCACCTGGGGCAACCTCGACTACCAGGGCAATCCAAGGCGCGACAAGATCTACACGCTGTCGGGCGAAGCCATCTACAAGCTGAACCGCAACGTCTGGCTCCGTGGCACGCTGCAGCGGGGCTGGCTGGAGTCGAATATTCCGGGGAACAACTCGGCGTCGACGGTGATGCTGCTGGGCGTGCGGGTGCAGAATTGAGGGCGTCTGAACTCGTCATTGCCGGGCTTGACCCTGCAATCCATCGCTTCGCAAGAGTCTCATGAAGGTTGATGGATGCCCGGATCAAGTCCGGGCATGACAGCAGCAAAAATTGCCCGCTCTGTCTCCCTTACCGCGGCAGCGTCGTCGTCCCCATCAGATACTGGTCTATAGCCCGTGCGCAGAGGCGGCCCTCGCGGATCGCCCAGACCACCAGCGACTGGCCGCGGCGCATGTCGCCGGCCGAAAACACGTTCGGCAGCGAGGTCTGGTAGTCGTGCGTGTTGGCGCGGACGTTGCCGCGCTGGTCGAGGTCGACGCCGAGCGTCTTCAGCATGCCCTCGTGCACCGGATGGACGAAGCCCATCGCGAGCAGCACGAGCTCCGCGTCGAGTTCGAACTCGGTGCCGGGCAGCGGCTTGAACTTGTCGTCGACCTTGACGCAATGCAGCTTCTGCACCTTGCCGTCGGCGCCGGAGAATTTCTGCGTCAGCACGGCGAACTCTCGGGCCGCGCCTTCGGCCTGGCTCGACGAGGTCCGCATCTTCAACGGCCAGTTCGGCCAGGTCAGGCCCTTGTTCTCGTGCTCGGGCGGCGCCGGCATGATCTCGAGCTGGGTCACCGACTTCGCGCCCTGCCGGAACGAGGTGCCGATGCAGTCGGAGCCGGTGTCGCCGCCGCCGATCACGACGACGTGCCTGCCGCCGGCGAGAATGTCCGCGGCCGCACCGAGCGGCTCGGAGGAGTTGCGGCGGTTCTGCTGCGGCAGGAAGTCCATCGCGAAATGGATGCCGTCGAGTTCGCGTCCCGGGATCGGCAAATCGCGGCCGGCCTCGGCGCCGCCGGTCAGCGCCACCGCGTCATACTGGTTGAGCAGTTCGCGCGGATCGATCGCGCCCTCGGCGCTGCCGCCGACATGAACGCCGTAATGGAACGTGACGCCCTCGGCTTCCATCTGCGCCACGCGGCGGTCGATGACGTGCTTTTCCATCTTGAAGTCGGGAATGCCGTAGCGAAGCAGTCCGCCGGCCTTGGCGAATTTCTCGTAGACATGGACGTCGTGGCCGGCGCGCGCGAGCTGCTGCGCGGCGGCTAGGCCCGCGGGGCCGGAGCCGACCACCGCGACCTTCTTGCCGGTCCTGGCCGCGGCGATTTCGGGCTTCAGCCAGCCATTGTCCCAGGCGCGATCCACGATCGCGCACTCGATGGTCTTGATGGTGACCGGGTTGTCGTTGATGTTGAGCGTGCAGGAGGCCTCGCACGGCGCCGGGCAGATGCGGCCGGTGAATTCGGGGAAATTGTTGGTCGAGTGCAGGTTGCGCGAGGCTTCTTCCCAGTTGCCCTGATAGACGAGGTCGTTGAAATCGGGGATCTGGTTGTTGACCGGGCAGCCCGGCGTGCCCGGCGCCACCGAGCCGGTACCGTGGCAATAGGGAATGCCGCAATTCATGCAGCGCGCGGCCTGGTCGCGGGTGTCCTTCTCGCTCAGCGGAATGACGAATTCGCGGTAGTGCTTCAAACGTTCGGCGACCGGCGCATACTTGCGGTCGTGGCGGTCGAATTCCAGAAAACCTGTGATCTTACCCATTAAACCTGATGCCCCTGCATCTGACGTTCGTTGTGTTTCTGTCGCCTCCGTCATTGCGAGGAGCGCTGGCGACGAAGCAATCCATGGTTCGGCTTGGGGAGCGATGGATTGCTTCGCTGCGCTCGCAATGACGGGCTCGTTGTAATTAAGCCCCGATCGCGATTTTCGGCTCGGCATCGGCGTTCGCCTTCATTTCCTTCAGTGCGCGGCGGTATTCCACCGGCATCACTTTGCGGAATTTCGGCAGCCAGGCCTTCCAGTCCGCGAGGATCTCGGCGGCCTTCTTCGAGCCGGTCAGCTTGGCGTGGCGCGAGATCAGGACGTGCAGCCGCTCGACGTCGGACGAGAGCAGGTTCTGGAACACGTCGACCCGGCCATGCGCTTCGAGATCGCCGGAGTGGTGGTAGGTGTTGGCGTTGATCAGCTCTTCCGAGAGCACCGGCTCCAGGTCGACCATCGCCATGTTGCAGAGCTTTGCGAAGTCGCCGGCCTCGTCCAGCACATAGGCGATACCGCCCGACATGCCGGCCGCGAAGTTGCGCCCGGTCTTGCCGAGCACCACGACGATGCCGCCGGTCATGTATTCGCAGCAGTGATCGCCGGCGCCCTCGACGACCGCGACCGCGCCGGAGTTGCGCACCGCGAAGCGCTCGCCGGCGATGCCGCGGAAATAGCATTCGCCCTCGATCGCGCCGTACATCACGGTGTTGCCGACGATGATCGATTCTTCCGGCACGATGCCGGAGTTTTTCGGCGGCTTGACGATAATGCGGCCGCCCGACAGGCCCTTGCCGACATAGTCGTTGCCCTCGCCTTCGAGATCGAAAGTGACGCCCGTGGCAAGCCACGCGCCGAATGCCTGGCCCGCGGTGCCCTTCAGGCTGACGTGGATGGTGTCGAGCGGCAATCCGGCATGGCCGTAGATCCTGGCGACCGCGCCTGACAGCATCGCGCCCGCCGAACGATCTGTATTGTTGATCTCTTCCTCGATTTTGACCGGCGCGCCGCGGTCGAGCGCGGCCTGCGCCTTCTCGATCAGGCGGCGGTCCAGCACCTTCTCCAGATGATGGTCCTGGGGCTCGGCGTGATAGATCTTCTGGCTCTTCTCTTCCTTCTGCCGCACGAACAGCTTTGAGAAATCGAGGCCCTTGGCCTTCCAGTGCGCCACCAGCCTGGACTGGTCGAGCATCTGGGTCTGGCCGACCATCTCGTCGAACTTCCTGTAGCCGAGCGAGGCCATGATCTCGCGGACTTCCTCGGCGACGAAGAAGAAATAGTTGATGACGTGCTCGGGCTGGCCGGTGAAGCGCTTGCGCAGCACCGGGTCCTGCGTCGCGACGCCGACCGGGCAGGTGTTGAGATGGCACTTGCGCATCATGATGCAGCCCGCCGCGATCAGCGGCGCGGTGGCGAAGCCGAATTCGTCGGCGCCGAGCAGTGCGCCGATCACGACGTCACGGCCGGTGCGGAAGCCGCCGTCGACCTGCACGGCGATGCGGCTGCGCAGCCGCTCGCGAACCAGCGTCTGGTGGGTTTCGGCAAGGCCGATTTCCCACGGCGAACCTGCATGCTTGATCGAGGTGAGGGGAGACGCACCGGTGCCGCCCTCGAAGCCCGCGATGGTGACGTGGTCGGCGCGCGCCTTGGCGACGCCCGCGGCCACCGTGCCGACGCCGATTTCGGAGACCAGCTTGACCGAGACCGCGCCGGTCGGATTGACGTTCTTGAGGTCGTAGATGAGCTGCGCCAGGTCCTCGATCGAGTAGATGTCGTGGTGCGGCGGCGGCGAGATCAGGCCGACGCCGGGCGTCGAATGCCGCACGCGCGCGATCGTCGCGTCGACCTTGTGGCCGGGCAACTGGCCGCCTTCGCCGGGCTTGGCGCCCTGCGCCATCTTGATCTGCATCATGTCGGAGT
>NZ_DAINNI010000170.1:0-8406 GCF_036735945.1 Bradyrhizobium sp.
CCTCGCCGAGCCTGCATCGCCGCGGCCTGAAGTTCTATTTCCGCGCCGCGCCGCACGACGAGATGTTCTCGACCGCGATGTTCGACTTCTTCGATGCGCTGAAGAAGAAGGGCACCAGGATCGATACGCTGGCGCTGTTCCACGAAGACACCATCTTCGGCACCGACTCCGCCAACGCCCAGACCAAGCTGGCGAAGGAGCGGGGCTACAAGATCGTGTCCGACATCAAGTACCGCGCCAACTCGCCGTCGTTGACCGCCGAGGTGCAGCAGTTGAAGGCCGCGAACGCCGACGTGCTGATGCCCTCGAGCTACACCACCGACGGCATTCTGCTGGTCAAGACCATGGCCGAACTCGGCTACAAGCCGAATGCGATCGTGGCGCAAGACGCCGGCTTCTCCGAGAAGGCGCTCTATGACGCGGTCGGCGACAAGCTCGCCGGCGTGATCTCGCGCGGCAGCTTCTCGCTCGACCTTGCGGCCAAGCGACCGATGGTCGGCAAGATCAACGACATGTTCAAGGAGCGGTCGGGCAAGGACTTCAACGACTATTCTTCACGGCAGTTCATGGGCCTGATCGTGATGGCCGACGCCATCAACCGCGCCAAGTCGACCGACGGCGAGAAGATCCGCGCGGCGCTCGTCGCCACCGACATGCCGGGCGAGCAGACCATCATGCCCTGGAAGCGCGTCAAGTTCGACGAGATGGGCCAGAACAACGACGCCGATCCGGTGCTGCTGCAATATGTCGGCGGCAAGTTCGTCACCGTCTTCCCGACGCAGGCCGCGGTCGCCGAAGCTTCCTGGCCGATGAAGTAAGCCAAGCACACGCGGGGCAGGGCACATGACCGCCGAAACCATCATCCAAAGCCTCGCCAGCGGCCTCCTGATGGGGCTGCTCTACGGGCTGATCGCCGTCGGCCTCGCGCTGATCTTCGGCCTGATGGACGTCGTGAACTTCGCCCATGGCGAATTCCTGATGATCGCGATGTACGTGACGTTCTTCCTGTTCGTGTTCTTCGCGATCGATCCCTTGCTGGCTGCGCCGTTGGTCGCGGCGGCGTTGTTCGTGTTCGGGGCCGTGGTCTACCTGCTGGTCGTCCGCTTTGCCGTGCGCGCCAAAGCCAATGCCGGCATGGTGCAGATCTTCTCGACCTTCGGCCTCGCCATCGTGATGCGCGGCCTGGCGCAGTACTTCTTCACGCCCGACTACCGCAGCGTCACCAATTCATGGCTGGGCGGCAAGACGATCTCGGTCGCCGGCATCTTCCTGCCGGTGCCGCAACTGGTCGGCGCGCTGGTGGCGATCGCAGCCTTTGGCGCACTGTATCTCTTCATCAACCGCACCGATTTTGGCCGCGCGCTGGAAGCAACCCGCGAGGATGCCGGCGCCGTCGCGCTGGTTGGCATCGACAAGAACAGGGTGTTCGCGCTGGGCTGGGGCCTGGGCGCTGCACTGGTGGGCCTGTCGGGCGCGATCATGGCGATCTTCTTCTACATCTACCCTGATGTCGGCGCGTCGTTTGCGCTGATCGCCTATGTCACGGTGGCGCTTGGCGGCTTCGGCAGCGTGTTCGGCGCCTTCGCCGGCGGCATCATCGTCGGCCTCGTCGAGGCCACCACTGCGCTGATCCTGCCGCCGTCGCTCAAGGCTGTCGGCATCTACGCGGTTTATCTGCTCGTCGTCTTCATCCGCCCGCGCGGCCTGTTCGGATCGATCTGATGGATACGGATTTCGCCAGAAGCCGCCGCCGCGACCTCATCGTCGCCTTCTGTCTTGCCGCCATCGCGGCCGTCGTCCCGCTGTTCGTCAAGGACGTCTACGTGCAGAACATCATGGTGCTGACCTTGATGTACGGCGCGCTGTCGCAGAGCTGGAACATCCTTTCCGGCTATTGCGGACAGATCTCGCTGGGGCATGCGCTGTATTTCGGGATCGGCGCCTACACCACCGCGCTGCTGTTCACCAAGTTCGGCGTGCTGCCGTGGTTCGGCATGCTCGGCGGCGGCATCATCTCCGGCATCATCGCGATGGGGCTCGGCTATCTCTGCTTCCGCCTGCGCGGACACTACTTCGTCATCGCCACCATCGTGATCGCCGAAATCGGGCTGTTGCTGTTCCACAACTGGGACTGGGCCGGCGCCGCGCTCGGCATCGATATTCCCGTGCGCGGCGATAGCTGGCTCAAGTTCCAGTTCACGCGCAGCAAGCTGCCGTATTTCTACTTCGCGCTGGCGCTGGCCTGCGTCGCCTGGTTCGTCACCTGGTGGCTCGAAGACTCAAAATGGGGCTATTGGTGGCGCGCGGTGAAGGACAATCCGGAAGCGGCGGAAAGCCTCGGCGTCGACGTGTTCAATTCCAAGATGGGCGCGGCGGCCGTGTCGGCATTTCTCGTCGCGATCGGCGGCAGCTTCTATGCCCAGTTCGTCTCCTACATCGACCCTGAAAGCGTGATGGGCTTCCAGTTCTCCCTGCTGATGGCGCTGCCGGCGGTGCTGGGCGGTATCGGCACGCTGTGGGGACCGCTGCTCGGCGCCGTCATCCTGATCCCGCTGACGGAATTGACGCGTTCGTTCATCGGCGGCTCCGGTCGCGGCGTCGATTTGATCGTCTATGGCGGCTTGATCGTGTTGATTTCGCTGGCGCGGCCGCAGGGCCTGGTTGGACTGTTCCAGTTCAAGCGCAAGGAGGCGGCACGATGACCACGCCCCTTCTGGAAACCCGCGGCGTCTGGCAGCGCTTCGGCGGCCTGATCGCCAACAGCGACGTCTCGATCTCGGTCGGGCGCGGCGAGATCGTCGGCCTGATCGGTCCGAACGGCGCCGGCAAGTCGACGCTGTTCAACCTGATCGCGGGCGTGCTGCCGCCCACCCAGGGCTCGATCATCTTCGACGGCGAGGATGTCACGGCGCTGCCGGCCGCCGAGCGCTGCCAGCGCGGCGTCGGCCGCACCTTCCAGGTCGTGAAGAGTTTTGAGACCATGACCGTCATCGACAACGTCATCGTCGGCGCGCTGGTCCGCACCACGGTGATGCGCGATGCCCGTCGCAAGGCGCATCAGGTGCTGGAGTTCTGCGGCCTCGGCCCGCGTGCCAACGTACTGGCGAGCGATCTGGTCCCGTCTGAAAAACGCCGGCTTGAGGTCGCGCGGGCGCTGGCGACCGAGCCGAAACTGCTGCTGCTCGACGAGGTGCTCACCGGGCTGACGCCGGTCGAGGCCAAGACCGGCGTCGAACTGGTGCGCAAGGTGCGCGAGACCGGCGTCACCGTGCTGATGGTCGAGCATGTCATGGAAATCGTGATGCCGCTGGTGGACCGCGCCATCGTGCTCGATCTCGGCAAGGTGCTGGTCGAGGGCAAGCCCGCCGACGTCGTCCGCGATCCGAAAGTCATCACCGCTTATCTCGGAGACCGTCATGCTGTCGGTGCATGAAGTCACCACCGCCTATCAGGGCCTGGTCGCGATCTCGGCGGTCTCGATCGAGGTGACGAAGGGCGAGATCGTCTGCGTCGCGGGCGCCAACGGCGCCGGCAAGTCGACGCTGCTCAAATCGATCGCCGGCGCCGAGCGTCCGCGTTCCGGCACCGTGACGCTTGACGGCACGCGGATCGACGGCATGGCGCAGCACATCATCACCTCGCGCGGCATCGCCTACGTGCCGGAGAACCGCCGGCTGTTTCCGCGCCTGTCGGTGCGCGACAATTTGCGGCTCGGCAGCTATCTGTTCCGCGGCAAGGCCGACCGCGAGGCGCCGCTCGATCTCGTCTTCAACCTGTTTCCGCGCCTGCAGGAGCGGCTGGAGCAGCGCGCCGAGACGCTGTCCGGCGGCGAGCAGCAGATGCTCGCGATCGGCCGCGCGCTGATGACGCGGCCGCGCCTGTTGATGCTGGACGAGCCGTCGCAGGGCATCATGCCGAAACTGGTCGATGAAATCTTCCAGGCGGTCAAGCGCATCCGCGACGCCGGCATGACCGTCCTGATCGTCGAGCAGCGCATGTCGGAGTGTCTGGAGATCGCCGACCGTGCCTACATCCTGCAGACCGGGCGCGTGCTGATGCAGGGCAGCGCCGCTGACATCAGCGTCAATCCGGATGTGCGGAAGGCGTATCTGGGATTGTGATCGGCCGCGCGCCATGGTGCGTCCGATATCTAGAATTCGTCCTCCACCTCGGGCGGGAAGCGGTTGAATATCTGTTCCGCGAGATCGACGAGCGGCGCGAGATAGACCCCTGTCAGATCGTTGTACCATTCGAGATAGCGCAGCACCTGGCGGCGCGTCGAGTATGCTTCGAACGAATCCCAGCCCGCGATATTGAGTAGCTGATCGGCATGTTCGACCGCCAGGCGCATTGCTTCGGCCTGGTCAATCGAACCGACCAGATCCGGCAAGAGAGACAGCAGATAGAGTTCGATCAGATTGGCGTGCGCCCAGCCCCGGGTTACCGGACTCTCGTGGTTCGTGTCGTAGAGCGACAGCAGGCGGGCCATCGACCACAATTGTTTTGGGCTCTTCTCCGGCCGCGGCTGTGACCCCGGCACGTTTTCACCCTCCATCAAGCCTGGAATATGCGCAACGATCAGGCTCAATGACAGATACTGAACGACGGCCCAATGCAAGGCGCGGTCGGTCTGGAACGCTTCCCAATAGTGATCGCGTGCGTTGACGAGCAACTTGTTCGACTCCGAAGCAAGTCCGGCCGAGTAAAAGACCTGAGCCTGTCGCTTCTCAGTGCTGGCGAGCAATCCATAGATCTTGGCTTCCTCCTCCGGAATGGTCGCAACCAGATCGTTCAGTCGCTTCTTTGCATCGCGCATGCGTTGCTTGGCGTCCTCCAGCAACTGACCGAGGTTGTCCTGCTTCTGTTCGGTCCGCAGCTTCGATTGCAACTTGACCGAGGTGTGACGCGTTGCTTCGTCGGCATAGGTCATCGCGGCATTGATGCTTTCCATTGCCTGCTTTATCTGCGTCGCCGAGAGTTGCTTGTCGAAATCGCGCGGCAACGAGAGGTAGGCCGTGAGACTGGCCCAATCGTGCCGTTGCGGAAGCTGGCCGTAGAGCCGGCGGCGCACGTCGAAAATCAGATGACGCGGATCGGTGCCCGATAACAGGCCGTCATAAAGCACTTCCACGAGCCGAACCGATCCCTCGAACGACAGTGGAAATTGTCCGGCGACGACCATGGCAATTCCCGCTTCGTGCAGGGCATGCGCAATGCTCGAGCCGGCGCCCGCAACGGACCCGACGTTGGCCGCGTCGCAGCTTGCCATGGTGACGACAGCCGGGCGTGACAGGGCGTTATTCCCGAATCGGCCGGCGGCCCGCAGGGCGGTCGCAAGTCGAGAGCCACTGACGCGATCCGTCCGGCTGAAATCTCGCGGGTCGTGCAAAGCGAGCGCATAGCGATTGTCATGACCTTCGCCGTACGGGATGCCGTGCGCCAGGATGTGAACGTGCGTAAAGGACGAGGAAGCGCATTCGCGTTCGATGGCCTCGAGCGACGCGTTGGGAAGGAATACGAAGTTCTTGCTCAGGACCTTTGCGCGCGCCGCCTCGTCGTTCGGGTTATAGTACTTGACCCAGGGCGCGATGGACCGCCGCAGCGCAAGCAGATGCGCTTCAAGCGGAATTTCGCCCACCTCCGGAGGATCCGCAGCGACAAACAGCACGCGCGGCGCGAGGTCCGGCCATTTCAGATCGTTGTCGGGAGTGCGGCGCACCTCGCGCGTCAGGCAGACCGGCATCTGCGGTTGCAGCAGCAGATACTGGCCGGCGCCGGGGAGGCCGGCCGGCGAAAGCGCAAGCTCGAACGGCAGCAGCGCCAGTTCGGAGGCCGACAGGATCAAGCGAAGATGCGTCAGCGGTTCATCGCTGGAATTTTGCTTGTTGGTTTCGGCCGTCAGTCCGGGAACAGTACCGAGCATGTCGCCGAGCACGGCGGCAGTATCCTTTAGCTGGAAAATTCTCGCGTCGTCGCTCACACGGTAGCCGAGCGCGTCGAGCCTGTGCAGGAACTGGTTATGCTCGAACGGCACATGCATCGTCACGGCGCCATGATTTTCGCAAAGGGCGAGATACGGTGTCAGGGGAGACAGCAATTGATTGTGCGCTGGTCCGTGCCGCAGCAGTTCGAGAGTGATCGTATGCATCGCAGCCTCAGGGCTTTGTCATGCCGGCATTGGCGCCGACCGGAACCAGGTCGGGCTTGCCGTTTACCGTGTCCCAGCGCATAAGCTCGCCGCGCGTGCCCCCGCTGCCTGGTCTTACGGCTACGACCGTACGCCGCTGCAGCACGAGCCCGGGAAATTCATCGAGCGCCTTCATGGTTCCGGCAGCCATCGCGCCGTAGATCTTGTTGAACTCGGCTTGATCGGCCAGCGCGTTGGGCGCCAGGCGGATCAATCGGGCCCAGGTTCCGCTGTTGAAATAAAAGCCGTTTCGCGCGCGCCGCGGCAGTGCCCGCTCCAGATGGGTATGGCCGGCCAGGACAAAGTCGATATTCGACGCGATCGTGTCGTCGAGCTGGTGGAAGGTGTCATCCGCGAGCGACCATTCAAAACTGCGGTCCTTCTGTAGATCGTCGAGAGCTCTGCGGAGCGTTTCGCGAACATCCTTCCCGCGTACCCAACTCCATACCGCATCGGGGACCCCCAGTTGCCGCGCGCGTTCGATGTCGGGAAGGAGTGAGACGGGTTCGACGCCCCTTTGCAGGCGGTCGTCCATCTGCGTCATCAGGGCGCCGTGGTCTATCTGCCGCCGCGGCATCGGCGCGCCGTTTGCCTTCAGCGATATCTCCTCACGCTCTTCTTCGGCGCCGAGCAGGCCTGTGGCCCGCCGGAATTTATCCATCGCAAGACGTTTGAGCACAGGGAACACGCCGCCGATCTGGTCGCGTTTTTCCGGCGCTACAGCGAGCAATACAGGGATCACGGCTTCCAGCTCGGGCTTCAGCAGATCGACAAACGGATACCCTCTCTTGATATCGTTCATCACTTCAATGACGAGATGCGTGCCGGCATTGGGAATCCAGGGGTCGACAGAACGTCCCTGCTGCAGATCGCGCCCGCAGCGGCGTATGGTCTCAAAGTCGGTCACGTTCCAATCGTCGACCTCATTGCCGTGGAGGCACAGGACGGTGGCATTGCCGACCCGACAGAGAAACCCGGTGCCGTCGAACGCCAGCATGATACGGCCGCGGGCTGCGTCGTCATCCCCGGCGATCAGTTGAAGAAGATGTTCGCGAACCCATGGCAACGAGAGTTCGACATCGTGATTGCCGAGCGTGATGATCAAGCGCCGGTCCCTGGTGCCGACGAATTTCTTGAGTGCCTTCCAGACCGGCGCGAAAGCGGCATCCCTGGCGATGCGGTCGAGCTTCTGGATGGCGCCGTCGGGATCGAACGCTCTGGCGCCCGGCTCGGCCAGAAAGTCAACCATGTCGCCATTGATTACCAGGGCGACGTTGCCAGGTTTCGTTCGCAGAAACTCGATCAGCTTGGCGAGTTCGGCGCCTGAATTGAAGATTTGCGAGCCGGTTTCGGCGCCACCCATGTGCAGGTCGGACACCGAATAGAGTTCGTCAAACTGCGGGATGTTGTCGGACCGGGCAGGCACGAGAACCTCCAATCGAAATCAATCAAGCAATTCCAGCATTTTGAAAGCGAGCATCTTGCGTCTCGTTCAACTTATAGTCAAGGTTGCTGTTTGTTGGGATGACTTCGTTGCGCTCGCAGTGACGGAGGCGCGCCCCAAATTGGCTGCCCGGTGCAAGCCCGGTCATGACGTGGCGGCGCTAATCGTGCCCGTGTTCCGGCAGCGTCAGCCCGAACACCTCGGTCAAATCCTTCACCTGTTCGGGCGACAGATACCGCGGGTTCAACCCGCGCAGCAGCAGATAGAGCTTCGCCGTCTCTTCCAGCTCTTCCATCGCGAACACCGCCGCCTCCAGCGTGTCGCCTGACACCACCGGCCCATGGTTGGCGAGCAGCACGGAGGAGTATTTCCCGGCCAGCCCCTTGATGGCGGCGGCCACGCCCGGGTCGCCGGGGCGGTAGTAGGGCACGAGCGCGGTCTGCCCGCATTTCATCAGGTAGTACGGCGTCATCGGCGGCAGCGCGGCGCGCGGGTCGATCTCGGGCAGCATCGACAGCGCCACCGAATGGGTCGAATGCAGGTGGACGATGGCGCGCGCCGCGCTTCGGCTCTGGTAGAGCGCGGTGTGCAGCGGCACTTCCTTGGTCGGCGCATCGCCCGAAACCAGCCGCCCGTCCGGCCCGAGCCGCGATAGCCGTGCCGGGTCGAGAAAGCCGAGCGAGGCGTTGGTCGGCGTCACCAGCCAGCCGCCATCGTCGAGTTTCACGCTGATATTGCCGGAGGAGCCCGGCGTCAGCCCGCGCTCGAACAGCGA
>NZ_DAINNI010000171.1:0-8405 GCF_036735945.1 Bradyrhizobium sp.
GCGACGTCGTCAAGCTGATCACCGCGATCGCCGAGCAGACCAACCTGCTGGCGCTGAACGCCACCATCGAGGCGGCGCGCGCCGGCGATGCCGGCCGTGGCTTTGCCGTGGTGGCGTCGGAGGTCAAGTCGCTGGCCAGCCAGACCGCGAAGGCGACCGACGAGATTTCCAATCACATTGCGGGCATGCAGGGCGCGACGCAGGAATCGGTCGCCGCGATCAAGGAAATCGGCGGCACGATCGGAAAGATCTCCGAGATCGCCGCCACGATCGCCAGCTCCGTCGAGCAGCAGAGCTCGGCGACGCAGGAAATCGCGCGCAGCGTCCAGACCGTCGCCAAAGGCACCGAGGACGCCGCCACCAACATCATGCACGTCAATCGCGGCGCCACCGAAACCGGCTCGGCCTCGGAGGAAGTGCTGAATTCGGCGCGCTCGCTGTCGAGCGAAAGCACCCGCCTGCGCGAGGAGCTCGACCGCTTCATGGCGAATATCAGGGCGGCGTGAGCGGGGAGCTCTCACCGTCGCCAAATCTTCGACTGTCGTCACCCGCGCAGGCGGGTGACCTGGTATTCCAGAGGCGTCAACGATCGAGCCGAGAAGCCGCGGCGTACTGGATCCTCCGCCTGCGCGGAGGATGACGGCGGCACGCATGGCGCTACCTCTGGCTTATCGCGAACAAACTCCCAGCCATGCAATTTAGCCTGCCCGCCACGTCAGGAACATCGCCCTTTGCAAGGCGTTATCACTGTCGTGGGCATCATGTTTGCCGCAATTGAGCGTGAAAACCCTGGGGCTGGGGCGTTCCGGGGTGTTTTTCATTGGTCCAATCCGATGGGTGCGACAGCAAGAAGGCGCGGTGCGGCGGTGGATAAGAGCGTCTCCGATCCCGCGCCCGCGCAGCAGGACAACGGCCGCGTCATCGAGACCAGCATACCGGCGCGGCTCGATAGCCTGCGCTGGGGCGGCTTTCACACCCGCGTCGTGACCGCGCTCGGCATCACCTGGATTCTGGACGGGCTCGAGGTCACGTTGGCCGGCGCGCTGTCAGGCGCGCTGAAGGAAAGCCCGACGCTGCAATTTTCCAATTTCGACGTCGGGCTCGCCAACAGCGCCTATCTCGCCGGCGCCGTGATCGGCGCGCTCGGCTTCGGCTGGCTGACCGACCGGATCGGGCGCAAGAAACTGTTCTTCATCACGCTCGCGCTGTACCTCACCGCGACCGCCGCCACCGCACTGTCGTGGAATATCGCGAGCTATGCGCTGTTCAGATTTCTCACCGGTGCCGGCATCGGCGGCGAGTATACCGCGATCAACTCGACGATCCAGGAACTGGTGCCGGCGCGCTATCGCGGCTGGACCGATCTCGTGATCAACGGCAGTTTCTGGATTGGCGCTGCGATCGGCGCGGTCGCCGCCATCGTGCTGCTCGATCCCAGGCTGCTCGCGCCCGACATGGGCTGGCGTCTCGCCTATTTCATCGGCGCCGGTCTCGGCCTGATCGTTCTGTTCATGCGGATGTGGATTCCGGAAAGCCCGCGCTGGCTGATGGTCCATGGCCGCCCCGAGGAGGCGCACGCCATCGTCGACGACATCGAGAAGGCGTCCACGCGCCATTCCGATCATGCCGCCGACGAAATATTCCCGAAGATCCGCTTGCGGATGCGCAGCCACACGCCCCTTGGGGAAGTCGCGCAGACCTTGTTCACGACGTATCGGCAGCGTTCGCTGGTGGGCCTCGTGCTGATGGCCTCGCAGGCGTTCTTCTACAACGCGATCTTCTTCACCTTCGCGCTGGTGCTGACCGACTTCTTCGGCATCCCGTCCAGTCACGTCGGCTGGTACATCCTGCCCTTTGCGGCGGGCAATTTCCTCGGGCCGCTGCTGCTCGGCCGCCTGTTCGATACGATCGGCCGGCGCGCGATGATCGCGACCACCTACGGCGCATCAGGCGTGCTGCTCGCGCTGTCGGGCTATCTGTTCTCGATCGGCGTGCTCACCGCGCAGACCCAGACGATCGCCTGGATGGTGATCTTCTTCTTCGCTTCGCCGGCGGCGAGCGCGGCCTATCTCACCGTCAGCGAGACCTTTCCGCTGGAGGTGCGCGCGCTCGCGATTGCGCTGTTCTATGCGATCGGAACCGGCATCGGCGGCGTGGCGGGGCCGGCGCTGTTCGGGGCGCTGGTCGATACCGGATCGCGCAACAGCGTTTTCGCCGGCTATCTGTTCGGGTCGGCATTGATGATCGGGGCTGCCGCCGTCGCCTGGCGGTACGCCGTTGCGGCCGAGCGCAAGTCGCTCGAATCCGTCGCACGGCCGCTCGCAAGTGTGGAGTAGGATATGATGGACGATATGAACCGGGATCTGGCGGAAATGCCCTTGGACGACGAACTCGCTCGTGAAGACGACGCGCCCGAAACGGTGCCGGTGCCGCGCTCGCTGGTGCCGCATCTGAGCCGGTCGGCCATCCTGCTCGATATCGACGGCACGCTGCTCGACCTGATGCCGACGCCGCGCGAGGTCTGGGTGCCGCCCGGACTGTCGGAGACGTTGAAGCGCCTGCACCAGCGGTCCAACGGCGCGCTGGCGCTGGTCAGCGGCCGCTCGCTCAACGACATCGACCTGATCTTCGCGCCCGATATATTTCCTGCCGTCGGCGGCCACGGCGCCGAGATGCGGATCGATCCCGATAGCGAGGCGGTGGCCGCGCATGCGCCGCCGATGGACAAGGAATTGAAGCGGCGCCTCGCCGCGATCGCGAAGTTGAGCCCGGGGATTCTGCTGGAGGACAAGGGCTATTCGCTGGCGCTGCACTATCGCCTGGCACCGCATGCCGAGAAGGCGATCTATGCCGCGGTGTCGCTGATCCGCGCCGATCTGCCCAACGCGCCGATCGAGGTGCTGCCCGGCAAATGCGTTTGCGAGATCAAGCATTCCGGTTTCACCAAGGCGAGCGGCGTGCTCGAATTGATGACCCGCGAGCCGTTCAAGGGCCGCCGTCCGTTCTTCATCGGCGACGACGTCACCGACGAGACCGTGTTTGCGATCATGCCTGATCTCGGCGGCCTTGCATTTTCGGTCGGCCGCCGCGCCAAAGGTGTCGCAGGACATTTCGATGCGCCGAGCGACGTCAGGGAATTCCTGACGCACCTGCTTGATGACGAAAGGGACGCATCGCTGCCATAATGTCTTTCGTCTCGACGAGATTCGAACACAGATTCTCGCGCTTCGCGCCGAGGTTCGCGGCAAATTTTATTTTTCGTGAGTTCCAGTGAGTTCCCCCACGCCGCAGCCCGAATTTGGTTTCAATTCGTTGAAAGGGTGATCAGGAACCATATTGATGAACGGTTGTTAACCGCGGCGCACCAACGGGAGGGGACCATTGAACCTCGTCGTCGTTTCTAACCGCGTTTCGCGCGGAAAACCCAACGAGCCCATGACGGGGGGGCTCGCGGCGGCGTTGCTGCCGATCGTCGAGAAGTCAGGCGCTATCTGGGTCGGTTCGAGCGGAAGGGTCCGCGACGGGAACCAGAAGGAACCCTTCGCCGAGATCGAAGCGCTCGGTACCGGCGCGCTGGCGATGCTCGACCTGCCGGCCGCGCACTATGGCGGATACTACGAGGGTTTCGCCAACTCCGCGCTGTGGCCGGCGCTGCATTCGCGCGCCGATCTGATCCGCGCCACGCAAGAGGACTATGTCAGCTATCGCGAAGTGAACGCCTTCATGGCGCGTGCGCTGCTGCGATTCCGCAAACCGGATTCCGCGTTCTGGATTCAGGACTACCATTTCCTCGCGCTCGGCGCCGAGCTGCGCGATCTCGGCGTCACCGAACCGGTGGGCTTCTTCCTGCACACGCCGTGGCCGTCGCGCGCCGTGATCTCGGGCGTGCCGCATCATCGCGAACTGATCGAGGCGATGCTGGCCTATGATCTGATCGGTTTCCAGACCGAGGAAGATTGCGAGAACTTCCTGTCCTACGCGCAGGCCGATCTCGGGCTTGCCGTGCATGACGGCGTCGTGGTTTCCCGCCACGGCCGCACCCGCGCCGCGGTGTTTCCGATCGGCATCGATCCGCAGCAGTTCGCGCAACTCGCGGCGAAGGCCTCGACGCATCCCGACGTGTCGCGGCTCAGGCGCAGCCTGAACGGCGAGAAGCTTGCGATCGGCGTCGACCGGCTGGACTACTCCAAAGGCCTGATCAACCGCATCAAGGCGTTCGACCGGATGTGGAGCATGCATCCGCAACTGGCGCGCACCGTCTCGTTCCTGCAGATCGCAACGCCATCGCGCGGCGGCATCGAGGCCTATGGCAATCTGCAGAGCGAGGTCGCCAGGCTCGTCAGCGACGTCAACGGTCTGCACGGCGAGGTCGACTGGACCCCGATCCGCTATCTCAACAAGGGCTACGGCCAGGCCGTGCTCGCGGGACTCTATCGCACCGCGCAGGTCGGCGTGGTGACGCCGCTGCAGGACGGCATGAATCTCGTCGCCAAGGAATATGTCGCCGCGCAGAACCCGGTCGATCCCGGCGTGCTGGTGCTGTCGAAATTCGCCGGTGCCGCCAACGAGCTCGACACCGCGCTGCTGGTCAATCCGCACGATATCGACGGCATGGCGCGCACCATCGCGACCGCACTGTCGATGCCGCTGACCGAGCGGCGGATGCGCTGGGAAGCGATGATGACCAAGCTGCGCGGCCAGACCATCCAGCAATGGTTCGCCGATTTCACCGACGCGCTGCGTGAATGCCAGCTCGACCGCGCCGCGCTCGCGCCCGTCATCGTCGAGCCGTCGCGATGGCCGATCCGCTCCGCCGGCAACGGCAACGTGCGATATCATTAGCGACCGGCTCTCCGGATTGATTTCCTCATCCTGAGAAGACGCGACCCTATCCCCGCCCGTCATTGCGAGCGCAGCGAAGCAATCCATCTATCCCAATGCCGGGACGTCGCCTCAGTAGCAATACGAAGCGCCGTCGAGCACCGGACAGCGCGCCTTGTTCGGCGCGCTCGGATTCTCCATCGGCACGTAGCCGCCCTTGCCGTTGCCGGCGAACACGCCGGGACCGATCACCACCGACGACTTGTTGCCGATGATGACGCTCGGATGCGGCGAGGCCAGCCGCGATTGCGTACCGTCGGCCCAGACGATGGCGTCGTTGGAGAAGATGCCGCGCCGGCCGTCGTCGCAGGTCACGTCCGTCCCCTGCCGGGTGCAGGACTGCGCCAGCGCCGGCGCCACCGCGCCGATCGCAAGCGCCGCCAGCAGGACGGTGAATTGAAGCGTCCGCGAGACCATGATTGCCGTCCTCCACCGATCAGGGCCGCCATCTATCATCGTCGATCGTGGCCGGATTCCGGTTCAGCGCCCGGCGAAAGTGCCGATTTCGGGGGCGAAGCGATCAAAAATTCCGATAGAATTCAATGGATTGGGGAAATTTTGGCCGCCGCGCCCAGCCTCCCTTGCAAAATCAGTCCTGCCCCTTCAAGAGAGGGCCTCCGGAGAGATGGCCGAGTGGCTTAAGGCGCACGCTTGGAAAGCGTGTGTGCGGGAAACCGTACCGTGGGTTCGAATCCCACTCTCTCCGCCACTACACTGTTCTCCTCCATATCCGATTGTTCGAATCGACTGCAAAAACAACGAGTAGCGCGATAAAGGCTGTTGCGGCTAGTGCCGCGATGTTACCGCTAGATACCGCGCAAACCGTAGCTTTTGGCCGTTGGTTCGGAGGACGGATTTTTTCCGCGAGGGGGAACACATGGCCGGCAAGCTCAAACCGCTCGACGTCGCACGCGAAACCCGGCCCGGTAAATACCCTGACGGCGACGGTCTCTACCTCATCGTCGCGAGCGCCACGTCGAAGAACTGGAGCTACCGGTACTGGAAGGACGGCAAGCAGCGCTGGCTCGGCCTGGGCTCATTCAAAGGCGTGTCGCTCAAGGATGCACGCCTAGCTCGCGATGCCGCGCGTCTTCGCGTCAAGGGTGATCGCAGCACGCCGGGCGTCGACATCGTGCAGGAGAGGCGTGAGGCACGCGAGGAGCAGAAGGCCGTCGAGATCAAGGCTATGCTGCCAACCTTCGAGGAATGCGCCGAAGCATACATCCGCCAGCACTGGACGACCTGGAGCGAAAAGCACCGCGATCAATGGCCGTCGTCGCTCAAGCGCTACGCCTACCCGACAATCGGGAAACTCACGATCCCGGAGATCAAGCCCAGCCATGTCTATGAATTGTTGCGACCAATCTGGGTCGAGAAGCGAGAAACGGCGAACCGGGTGCGCGGCCGAATCGAAACGGTCATCGCGAAGAACGTCGACGTCGACGATAAAGACTTCCGCAATCCCGCCGAGCTCACGAAACAGCTACGCGAGAAACTTCCGAAGCGGCCCAAGCGTTTCGTCCAGCACCATCCTGCCCTACCATATACCGAGGCGTCGCAGTTCATAATTGTGCTTTCCAGCGCCGCTGGCATTGCCGCGGCGATGTTGCGCTTTCTGATCTTCACCGCATGCCGGACAAACGAAGTTGTAGGAGCACGCTGGTCGGAGATCGATCGGCCCTCATCGACCTGGAGAATTCCGAGCGAACGCATGAAGATGCACCAGGATCACGTTGTGCCGCTGTCGGATCCTGCTCTGGCTATACTCGATAAGATGCGCGGCGGCCAACGCGAATTGATCTTTCGGAATCCTGAGGGTGGAGCATTTTCTGAGAATGCCATGCTCGCCGTACTGGACCGCTTAGGTTACGGTCACGTTACCGTGCATGGATTCCGCTCGACCTTCGCAACCTGGGCCGAAGAATGCACAGACTATCCTGATGGCGTCCGGGAGGCAGCGCTCGCCCACAAGTACAAATCGGAGACCACGGCAGCCTATCAGCGCGGGCAAAAGCTCCAGAAGCGAGGTTCCCTCATGAAAGATTGGGCGCAATTCCTCGCAAGATCAAATCTCATCCGCTTCGACAAAACCGGTTAGTTTGTCTTGGACAAGTCAGCCCTCCGTTCAGTCCACGACCGATCCACCGAGCTTCTTGTTCTGTCCGATGGTTTGTCGCCGGTCATCTACCTAAGCAGGCCTTGTACTCTACCCGAAGGAAATCGAGGCTGTGGACCGAAAAGAGCACGAAGTCGTACGACCGGGCATCCGAAAAATGCGCACGGTCCCGTGAGTGCTTTGGGCCGAAAGTCCGGTCTGGCATGCTCAGAAATATCCGGGGACAACAGGATGCTTCATATGTCTAGCGCCGTGTCTATCACGTTTGACGTCCCGCTCGTAGCTTCGCCGAAGCAAGCGATGAGAGCGATCCAGGTCTCGCGCAAAAAGCTGTACGAACTTATCAACACGGGCGAGCTGGAAAGTTATACCGAGGGCAAATCGCGACGCATCACAGTCAAATCGATCAACGATTACATCGAGCGCCGACTGGCAGCAGAAGCGGTTCGGCGCGGCCGAACCGCTTCCCCTCGAAATGATCAATCATGTCCTTAAGCGCGACGCCCGGTTTTGCGGCTGCGAGCGCATCGCCGATCGCTGCCCGTTCGCGATGGGCGCAGCTGCTGACTAGCGACTGCGGCCCGATTAGACTACGAATCTGAGGATCGGACGTTCGAATCGTTCCGGGCGCGCCATCTATCTTGTTCACATGTCGTCGATTTTCAGAACGGCGTAAAGTGCGCCCAGACTAAAATCTGCGCTTGGTTTAGGGAAATTTTTTGTCGTCGAGCTCCGCCCGCTGCCTCTCCGTTCTGGATTGGAAGCGCGACCGCTCCCAATCCGTCTTTGTCTGCTTGGAGAGCTCAAACCGGGACGGCGTCAGGCCCTCAAGGCCGAAGCCGCGAAGCGGGGGCGCGACAGCGCCAGCCTTTACGGCCTGACGCCGGTCCGGTTCACTGTCGTCGGCAGCAAAGAGGCCTCATCAGACCGCATCGAACTCGCGTTTCGGGCGCCATGCGACGGGATCGGCGATCCAGCGGTTGATGTCGGACTCATGCCAGCCGCTCCCGTTAATGCTGATCTTGATCTGCGGTGGGAACGTGCCCTCGGCGATCTTGCGGTAGATGGTGGACCGGGACAGCCCGGTCCGGGAAAGAACAGTTTTCAGGCGGATGATACGGTCTGGTTCGCGCATGGCCGCGCTGCCTCCTGCCGGATGTTTCTGAGGGCTTCTGAGACCAGACAGGACAGATAGTTAAACGCGGCAAGAGGGTTGTTCCACTCGTCATAGCGTGGCGTAGAGACGGCGGCAGATGGATCAAATTCCGATGCCCCGGCCTCTGCCGAGGTCGATGCCGTGGGTGAAGGCCAACTCCTGGCTGAGCCGGCGGCCTGACTCGAACGCGATGCCGAGATCCCGCTTGCGGTTGGCGAGGATGGATTCCAGTTGCGGATCGCGTTCGAGGCT
>NZ_DAINNI010000172.1:0-8253 GCF_036735945.1 Bradyrhizobium sp.
TGATCATGTCCTTGACGCGGTCGACGACGTAGACGAAGCCGTCCTCGTCCATGTAACCGCCGTCGCCGGTATGCATCCAGCCGTCGATGACGGCCTTAGCGGTTTCCTCGGGCCGCTCCCAGTAACCCATCATGACATTGTCGCCGCGCACCGCGATCTCGCCGACGGTGCCTGATGGCACCACCCTGTCGTCGGCATCGACGATCTTGACTTCGCAGCCGAGCGCGGCGCGGCCGGCGCCGCGATGCCGGCCCTTGGCGCGGCCGTCGCCGATATGCTCCTTCCAATGCAGCAGCGTTGCGATCGGCGACAGCTCGGTCATGCCGTAGGCCTGGGTGAACTCGACATGCGGCAGGGCCTTCATCGCGCGCATCAGCACCGCGTCGCTGATGACAGAGGCGCCGTAGGCGATCCGCTTCAAGGACGACAGGTCGTAATTGCCGAGCGTCGGATGATCGACGAACATCTGGATCATGGTCGGCACCAGCAGCACGTCGGTGACGTGTTCCTTCTGGATCGCGGTCGCGACGCCATCGGGCGTAAAGCCCTGGATCACGACGTTGGAGCCACCCGACAGCAGCACCGAATACATCGCAGCACCATTGGCGAGATGGAACATCGGCGCCGCATGCAGATAGATCGTCGTGCTCGGCCACAGGCCTTCGCCGAGCGCGTTCAGCGCATTGGCCATCAGATTGCCATGGCTGAGCATCACGCCCTTGGAGCGGCCGGTGGTGCCGCCGGTGTAGAAGATGCCGGCGAGATCGTCGCGCTTGCGCATAGCGTCTGCGATCGGTTGGCTCTGCGCGATCAGCGTCTCGTAGTTTGCCATCCCGGCCGGCGTCTCGCCGTCATCGGCATGGACCAGCTTCAGGCCGGGGATGGCTTTCGCGAGTGTGGCGCCGACCGGCGCGAATGCCTTGTCGACGAACAGGATCTCGGCGCGGCAATCGCGCATTGCATCCTCGTTTTCGAGCGGGCTCCAGCGGATGTTCAGCGGCACGATCACGGCGCCGGCCCAGCCGACCGCGAGGTAGAGCTCGAGATAGCGATCGGAATTCATTGACAGCACCGCGACGCGGTCGCCGTCGCTGGCGCCGAGCCCGCGGATCGCGGCGGCGAGGCGCGCGACACGTTCGCCGACCTCGCGCCAGTTGCGCCGCCGTTCACCGCAGACGATGGCGAGCCCGTTTGGATTGACCTGCAGCGCGCGGCGCAGTCCGTGCGTGACGTTCATCTTGATCCTCCCTTGATGCCTCGGTCTTGCGGGGCGGTTTGTCCGCCTTCTTGCGCGTCGATGTCGTGGCGATGCCCTCGGTGAGGCGGATCGCGAATTCTTCTGCGATGGCTTCCGCTGTCATCGGCCCGCCCGGCTGGAACCAATGGCCGATCCAGTTCAGCGAGCCCGCGATCGCAAACGCCGACAGCTTTGGATCGCACGGCTTGATCGTGCCGTCGGCAATGCCCTCGGCGATGTAGTCGCGGAAGGCGCGATCGATCTTCCTCTTGGCGGTGTTGACGGTTCTGCGGTTATGTTCGGTGAGGTCGCGAACGTCGAAACGGACCAGGCTCTTGCCGTAGTCGGTGGTCATTACCGCGGCGTAGCTGAGGATCAGCTTGCGCAGCCTGGCGAGGCCGGTGCCGCCGCCGGATGCGATCTCGTTGATGCAGTCGTCGACGCGTTCATTGCCGATCGCCCAGCACTCGAACAGGATCTCGTCCTTGCCGCGGAAGTAGTTGTAGAGCGCCGGTTTGGTGATGTTGAGCCGCTCGGCGACGTCGTTGAGCGTGGTGCGGTGATAGCCCTGCTCGAGGAAGAGCTGCACGGCGGTGCCCAGCACGGCCTCGCGTTTCTCGTCGCGGGCGCGGCGCCGGCTTTCGAACGGCAGCCAGGGTGATTGACGGATGGAAGAGGGCGAGCGGGCGTCCATATTCGCAAGGCTTGTCGCATTGACTTGGGGCTGACGGCCCGTATATTACCCATGGGTAAGAAATAGTCCAGTGGGTAATGTCCGGGAGGAAGCAATGACGTCACGCACCTATATTGCCGGGGTGGGCATGATCCCGTTCGTCAAGCCCGGCGCCAACGCGCCGTACCACGTGATGGGCGCGGAGGCGGCGAAGCTCGCGCTCGCCGATGCCGGCCTCGACTACGGCAAGGTGCAGCAGGCCTATGTCGGCTATGTCTATGGCGACTCCACCTGCGGCCAGCGCGCGCTCTATGGGGTCGGCATGACCGGGATACCGATCGTCAACGTCAACAACAACTGCTCGACCGGTTCGACTGCGCTGTTCCTGGCGCGCCAGGCCATCGAGTCGGGCGCCGCCGATTGCGTGATGGCGCTCGGCTTCGAGCAGATGAAGCCCGGCGCGCTCGGGGCCGTCTTCACCGATCGTCCCAGCGCCTTCGACGATTTCGATGCGGCCGCCGACAAGCTGGTCGACGCGCCGGGCGTGCCGCTGGCGCTGCGTTACTTCGGCGGCGCGGGCCTCAGCCACATGAAGAAGCATGGCACGCCGCTCAGCGCGTTCGCAAAAGTGCGCGCCAAGGCCAGCCGTCACGCGAAGAATAATCCGCTGGCGCTGTTCCGCAAGGAAGTGTCTGCCGACGACGTCATGAACGACCAGGTGATCTGGCCGGGCGTGATGACGCGGTTGATGGCGTGCCCGCCGACCTGCGGCGGCGCGGCGGCGATCCTGGTCTCCGAAAAGTTCGCCGACCGGCATGGGCTCAACAGGAGTGTCCGCATCGCGGCGCAGGCGATGACGACGGATACGACGTCGACCTTCGGCGCCGGCGACATGATGCAGGTGGTCGGCTACGACATGGCCCGCGACGCCGCGAGGAAAGTCTACGAGGCCGCCGGCATCGGCCCTGATGACCTTGACGTCGTGGAGCTGCACGATTGTTTCGCCCATAACGAGCTGATCACCTATGAAGGCCTCGGCCTTTGCCCCGAGGGCGGGGCGGCGGGCTTCATCGACGACGGCGACAATACGTATGGCGGCAAGATCGTGACCAATCCGTCCGGCGGCCTGCTGTCGAAGGGCCATCCGCTGGGGGCCACCGGCCTGGCGCAATGTTACGAGCTGACGCGGCAGCTCCGCGGCACGGCGCAGGCAACCCAGGTCGAGGGCGCGCGGATCGGCCTGCAGCACAATCTCGGCCTTGGCGGCGCCTGCGTCGTCACGCTTTATGAACGCGCCTGAGGCCGCGATGGTCGATCAATCCGCCGTCGGGCGTGCCTTCACGCCGGTCACTGCATGCGTCGAGCCGGGGCGCCTGCGCTTCTTCCTCGACACGATCGGGGAGACCAATCCGCTCTATCGCGACGAGAGCGCCGCGCGGGCGGCGGGGTATGCGGCGCCGCCGGTGCCGCCGACCTATCTGTTCTGCCTGGAGATGATGGATGCCGCCGAGCCCTTTGAATTCCTGACGGCGCTCGACATCGATCTCGCCCGCGTGCTGCATGGCGAGCAGCGCTTTGACTATCGCGGACCAGTCGCCGTCGGCGATACCGTGACATTCAAGCCGCGCGTGACCAGCGTGACCGAGAAGAAGGGCGGGGCGATGACCCTGGTTGTGGTCGAGACCGAGGTGACCAACCAGCACGGCGTCCACGTCGCCGACATTTCGCGCACGGTGGTGGTGCGCAATGCGAGGCCGTCATGAGCGCAGATTCTCCGTCAATTGGCGACCGTCTGGTCCACAAGGAGTTTCCGCCGATCACCCGCCACCGGCTCGCGCTTTATTGCGGAGCGTCGGGCGATCACAACCCGATCCATGTCGACATCGATTTCGCGAAGCAGGCCGGGTTTCCGGATGTCTTCTCGCACGGCATGCTGGTGATGGCCTATCTCGGGCAGGCGCTGACGGACGCGGTCGCGCCGTCACGCATCCGCTCGCTCTCGACCCGCTTTGCCGCCATCACGCAGCTCGGCGCGAAGCTGACCTGCGAAGGAACCGTCGCCGAGCTGCTGGAAGACAAGGGCGAGCGGCGCGCCAGGCTCGCGCTGACCGCAAAGGACCAGACCGGCGAGATCAAGCTCGCCGGCGAAGCCGTCATCGCGATCTAGGGAGAGATCATGTCGAAACTGCAGGGGAAGGCCGCAATCGTCTCGGGCTCGGGGCGCGGCATCGGCCGCGCGATCGCGCTGAAGCTCGCAAGCGAGGGCGCGAAGGTTGTCATCAACGATCTCGATGCCGAGCCCGCTGACGCCGTGGTTGCCGAGATCAAGGCCGCCGGCGGTGAGGCGGTCGCGGTCAATGGCAGCGTGACGGAGCCGGGCTTCGCCGATCGTTTCGTCGGTGCCGCGATCGAGCGCTTTGGCGGGTTGGACATCATCGTCAACAACGCCGGCTATACCTGGGACTCCACGATCCAGAAGATGACGGACGAGCAGTTCCAGGCGATGCTCGACGTCCACCTCGTCGCTCCCTTCCGCATCATGCGTGCCGCGGCCGAACCGATCCGGGTGATGGCGAAGAAGGAGGCCGAGGCCGGCCACGAGGTTTTCCGCAAGGTCGTCAACATCTCCTCGATTGCGGGTCTTTACGGCAATGCCGGGCAGGCGAGCTATTCGTCGGCGAAGGCGTCGCTGGTCGGGCTCACCCGCACCATGTGCAAGGAGTGGGGCCGCTACAAGGTCAACGTCAATTGCGTGGCTTTCGGGCTGATCAACACCCGTCTGACCCAGCCGATCGAGGCGCAACAGAACACCATCGAGATTGCCGGCCACGACATCAAGGTCGGCGTGCAACCGCAGATGCTGGAAGCGATGGGCCGGATGATTCCGCTCGGTCGCGGCGGCACGCCGGAGGAGGCGGCAGACGCGGTCTATCTGTTCTGCAGCCCGGAATCGAACTACATCAGCGGCCAGGTGATCGTCGCCGGCGGAGGGCTGCTCATCTGACGGAATGACAGGCGGATCGCGGCGATTGCCGGCAGGTCGGCAACCAGTGCCGGCGCCAGCGTCAGTCTCTCAAGGCCGCTTCGCCTCCGGCCAGCTTGGTCGTCCCTGAACTATCTCAGCGGCGTTCGTGAACGCTTGTATAGGCGCTATCGCGCAACCAAGCCGCTAATCTCGTCACAAACAGCGCGCGCCGCTCACGTTTTCCTCCTGGCCGGTCGGCGGGAAGGGCGAAGCACGACGGTCCGCGCAATCTCCGGGCAGCCGAAACTTGGGTCAAAGTTTGCGCTGGCTCAAAGTTCTTTCGGCGGATGGAGAGTTGATTGTGAGCGCGAGCCGCCATCGAAGCCGGCAACGCCCGTTTACTCCAAACCAGACCATGCACGAACGTGCATTGGAAAAGCGCCAGTCCATCGCGGTGCTGCCACGAGGCAGTGCGCGCCGAGATCGGAGGCGGAAGAGTCATGCCAGAGGAAACCTTCGAGGGGACACATGACCGTGCCGACTCCTGCCGATCTGGCCGTTGCGTCACAGATCCCGGTCTTCTCCGGACTGAAGCCGGAGGTGCTTAATGTCCTGCTGGCGCCGGCGCGGGTCGTCAATCTTCGGCCGGGGAGCATGCTGTTCCGGCAGGGTGAGCCGGCGGCGTCGTTCTTCATTATCGTCGAAGGTTGGATCAAGCTCTATCGCGTCACTCCCGCCGGTGATGAGGCGGTCCTCAGTGTCTTTGGCGCCGGCCAGAGTTTTGCGGAAGCCGTGACGTTCACATCAGGCCGTTATCCGGCGATGGCAAGCGCGGTGACGCGCACGCGCATGATAATGATCCCGGCCGATCACGTCATCGACTGCATTCGAAAGATGCCGGAGGTGGCGATTGCCATGATTGCCTCGGTGTCGTGCCACCTGCACCTGATGGTAAGCCGGATCGAACAACTCACCGCGCAGAGCGGAATGCAGAGGGTTGCGGATTTTCTCATTTCGCTGGCGTCGACCGTCGAGGGGCCGTGCCGGATTGCCTTGCCCTATGACAAATCCCTGATTGCCGGCCAGCTTGGTCTGAAGCCCGAATCGCTCTCCAGGGTGTTTGCCAAGCTGAGGTCGGTCGGCGTCGATGTTCGCGTTTCGGATGTCATCGTGGACGATGTCTCGACGTTGCGCAGCCTTGTTGCGAGCGATCGCATCAAGCCGCGTGGTATCACTTTCAATCTCGGCAACCGCAAGTCTCCCTCCGCGGATGCGGCAGCGCGGGCCGCGCTGGCAGCGGTCGATCGGTAGCGGCTAGCGCAGAGCGGACCGGATTGCCGGCAGGATGTTCGCGTGCCAGGCGGCGGCGCCGAAGCGCTGCTCCACGACCTCCTCGTTGAAAACGACGAGCCACAGCGGCACCCCATCACTCTTCTTCAAGCGGGTCTTGAGGCCACGTATCTGCTCCGGCCAGGTTTCATCCTTGAGGATATCGTGCAGATGGGCTGCCTTCACCTCGATATAGGTGATGCGCGCGAATTCGGCCGATCGCCGGAACGCCGCGCCGTCATTGTTCTGCCAGGCGCGACACGGCGCGCAGTCCTCGGCTCCAACGTAGATCAGCTTGAGGTCGGCCGCGCGCGCCGGCGGAGGGGTCTGCGCAAGGAGCAGCGCCGTGACGATCGCTGCCATCGCTGCAAACATCCCCAGGCACAGCCGCGCGCTTGGCGCCCGGCAGACACTCATGCGCACCACAGCATATCTCATGCTCGCATTATTTCGATCGCGGGTGGCACGTCCTTAACCGCGGTCAAGGAAGCACACGCTGCCTTCGTCCTAGCTTGCGAAAGATCATCGAGCCGGGAGATCGCCGATGCCCCCCACTGAAGTGAATACGCCGCGCCCAGGTGTCGCCGAACGAGTGCCCGTTATGCAGCAAGTGCTCGACAATCCGTTCCTGCTGCTGTTCCTCGGCGTGACCTTGCCTACCGTCCTCTATCTGATCTGGGGCGTGATGGAAGTCGCCTCGATCCCGCTCGCGAAATGAAAATCGTCTCGCGCAACCGATAACGCAATCTGGGAAGGGGAATCGAAATGGCTGTCACACCGCCCGAAAGACGCATGTGGTGGAACGAGCCTATCGAACGGGTCGAACTGGTCTGGATCGTGATCGCCTTCCTGTGGGGGCTGTTCATGTTCGTGTTCATGATCGCCTGGCATTTCATCGGACAGCAGAACCTCAGCAAGGAAGCCTACCGAATCACGCCTTCGGCCTACGAGGCCAAGGTCGATGACTTCGCCAAGAAGAATCAGGTGCGCGAAGAGGGCGGCGTTCCCGTCGCGAAGCCGAAGCCGGGAAGCGACGTCTACCTGCTCGGGCGCCTGTGGCAGTGGTGGCCGATCCTCGAACTGGAGAAGGGCCAGAGCTATCGCATCCATCTCTCTTCGATCGATTGGCAGCACGGCTTCTCGCTGCAACCGACCAACATCAACATCCAGGTCCATCCCGGGCTTGAGCACGTGATTTCGCTGACGCCGACGCAGAGCGGCGAGTTCGGCATCATTTGCAACGAGTTTTGCGGCATCGGCCATCACACGATGACCGGCAAGATCTACGTGACCGAGCCGCAGAAGGCCGAGGCGGAACCGCGCCTGGCGGATGGGAGGTAAGCATGACCGCAGAGACCGTGATTGGTGCCGTTTCCGCCAAGGGCGATTTCCGCACCTGCCAGTACACCGGGCTCAAGGTCGACGCCGCCGCCCAGAAGCTGATCATCGCCAATGCGGTGGCGGCCGTGGTGTTCCTGGCGATCGGCGGCTTGATGGGCCTGCTGGTCGCGCTCACTAGGTGGCCGGCGGTGCATCTGCTTCCGGCCGACTGGTTCTATCTGATCCTGACCGGCCACGGCGCCAACGTGCTGCTGTTCTGGATCATCTTCTTCGAGATCGCCATTCTCTATTTCGCGTCGGCTGTGCTGCTGAATTCGCGGCTGGCCGCGCCAAAACTCGGCTGGCTCGGCTTCGTGCTCATGATCGTCGGCGCGATCGCCACCAATGTGGCGGTGCTGCAGGGCGATTCGAGCGTGATGTTCACCTCCTATCCGCCGATGATGGCCAAGCCGCACTTCTATCTTGGCATCATCCTGTTCGCCGTCGGTGCGCTGATCGGCTGCGGGCTGTTCTTCGCGACGCTGGTGATCGCCAAGGAGGAGGGGACTTATGAGGGGTCTATCCCGCTGGTGACATTCGGCGCGCTGACCGCCGCCATCATCGCGGTCTTCACCATCGCCTCCGGCGCGATCATCCTGATCCCGACCTGGCTATGGTCGCTCGGCCTGATCTCCGACATCGATCCGTTGATGTACAAGGTGATCTGGT
>NZ_DAINNI010000173.1:0-8076 GCF_036735945.1 Bradyrhizobium sp.
CCACATGCGCTATTTCGTGGTTCACCTCCACCGGCTGCTCGATCCAGGTCAAGACGCGAAGTAATCCAGTTGAAACGCCTCCTTCGCGATTTGCTGCGCAGCGCCTTCGTTCAGCGCGTGCTGGGTGTGCTTGCGGCCGAGTATCTGCGGCTGGTCTGGCTGACCAACCGCTTCAGCTATGAGCCGGCCGACGTCTATGCGCAGGTCGAGCCGCAAATGCCGGCGATCTTCGCGTTCTGGCACGGCCAGCATTTCATGACGCCGTTCATCAAGACCAAGGAAACCTACCGCGCCAAGGTCCTGATCTCGCGGCATCGCGACGGCGAGTTCAATGCGATCGCCGCCGAGCGGCTCGGCATCGGAACCATCCGGGGATCCGGCGACCATGGCGGCGCGTTTCACCGCAAGGGCGGAGTCGGCGCGTTCCGTGAGATGCTTCAGGCGCTGGAGGACAAGTGGAACGTTGCCACCACCGCCGACGTGCCGAAGCGCGCGCGGGTGGTCGGGCTCGGCGTCATCATGCTCGCGCGCGAGTCGGGGCGGCCGATCATGCCCTTTGCGATGGCGACCAGCCGATTCATCCGGTTGAAGAACTGGGATTCTTCCACCATCAACTTGCCGTTCGGGCGCGGTGCGCTGGTCGGCATCGAAGCCGTGTATGTTCCGCCGGATGCCGATGCCGAGACTATGGAAAAACTGCGTCTTCAGGTAGAAACTTATCTGAACGAAGCGACCCGTCGTGCCTATGCCGCCGTCGGGCGTCCGGAGGCCGCTCTTGGCTAATTCGCTGCCGATGACGTTGCGCGTCTACCGGAAACTGTCGTTCGCGATGGTGCCGTTGTCGCCTGCATTGATCAATCGGCGATTGAGGCTCGGCAAGGAAGATCCGGCGCGGATCGGCGAACGCCGCGGCCTCAGTGCCGATGTCCGCCCGGCAGGTCCTTTGGTGTGGATTCACGGCGCCAGCGTCGGCGAAGTGCTGGCGGCGGCGGCGCTGATCGAGCGGTTGCGGGCGCTGAATCTGCGCATCCTCGTGACCTCGGGCACGGTGACTTCGGCCGCGATCGTCGCCAAGCGGTTCCCGCCCGACGTCATCCACCAATACGTGCCCTATGACTCGCCGCGCTATGTCGCGCGGTTCCTGGATCACTGGCAGCCGTCGCTGGCGCTGTTCATCGAATCCGATCTGTGGCCGAACCTGATCCTGTCCAGCGCCGCGCGGCGGCTGCCGATGGTGCTGATCAACGGGCGGATGTCGCACCGCTCGTTTCCGCGCTGGCAGCGTGTCCAGGGAACCATCTCGGCGCTGCTCGACAAGTTCGACATCTGCCTCGCGCAATCGAAAACCGACGCCGAGCGCTTCGCCGCGCTGGGCAGCCACAACATCATCGTCACCGGAAATCTCAAGCTCGACGTTCCCGCGCCGCCGGCTGACGCCAACAGGCTTGACATGCTGATGTCGATGACCCGCGGCCGTCCGGTCGTGGTCGCGGCCTCCACGCATCCCGGCGAGGAGGAAATCCTCACCGAAACCCACCGCGCGCTCGCCGGTTATTTTCCGAAGCTCCTGACCGTGATCGTGCCGCGGCATCCCGAGCGCGGCGAAGCCATCGCGCGGATGATCGAAGCAAGCGGCCTCAATCCCAGCCTGCGCTCGCGCGAGGAATTGCCGACCGCCACCACCGACATCTACGTCGCCGACACCATGGGCGAACTGGGGCTGTTCTATCGGCTGGCGCCGATCGTGTTCATGGGCGGCTCGCTGGTCGAGCGTGGCGGGCAGAACCCGATCGAAGCGATCAAGCTCGGCGCCTCCATCGTCCACGGCCCCCATGTCTTCAATTTCACCGACGTCTATGAAGCGCTCGATTCCGCCGGCGGCGCGCGGCGGGCCGATACGCAGGAAGCGCTGACAAAGCATTTCGGGCAGATGCTTGCCGATCCCAATGCGCGCGAGGCCGTGCTCAGGGCGTCCGAACACGTCGTCGGACATCTCGGCGGCGCGCTGGAGCGGACGCTGTCCGCGCTCGAACCGTATCTGCTGCAATTGCGGATCGAGATGGGAGCGGCCAATGCGTGAGCCGGGCTTCTGGCACGGCCCGGCTTCGCTGAATTCGCATCTGTTGAAACCGCTCGGCGCGCTCTATGGCGCCATCGCCGCCAGGCGCCTGCAGCGCAGGGGATTGAACGCCGGCATTCCCGTGCTCTGCGTCGGCAATTATCACGTCGGCGGCGCCGGCAAGACCCCGACCGTGCTGGCGCTCGCAAGACTCATGCGCGAGCTCGGCGAGACGCCGGTGGTGCTGAGCCGCGGTTATGGCGGTAAATTGCGCGGGCCGGTCAAGGTCGATCCCGACAGGCACGCGGCTTCCGATGTTGGCGACGAACCGCTGATGCTGGCGGGCCATTTGCCGGTCGTGGTGTCGCGCAGGCGCGCGGATGGCGTGCCGCTGGCGCGGTCGCGAGGCGCGACCGTGATCCTGATGGACGACGGCTTCCAGAATCCCTCGATCGTCAAGGACGCGTCGCTGATCGTGATCGACAGCGAGCGCGGCATCGGCAACGGACAGGTATTTCCGGCAGGTCCCCTGCGCGCGCCGCTGCGGCCGCAACTGGCGCGCACCGATGCGCTGATCATTGTCGGCGACGGCGCAGCCGCCGCGGCGGTGGCGGCAGAGATTGCGGCGCAAGGCAAGCCGGTGCTGCGCGCGTGGCTGAAGCCGGATCAGGAAGCGGTGGCCCAGCTGCGGGGCAGGCGCGTGCTGGCGTTCGCCGGTATCGGCGATCCCGCGCGATTCTTCGCCACGCTGCGCGCCAGCGGCATCGATGTCGCGAGCCAGCACGCCTTCGCCGACCATCATCCGTATTCGCAGGCCGAGATCGAAAGCCTGATCGCCGAGGCGAAGCGCGAGGCGCTGACGCTGGTGACGACGGAAAAGGATATGGCGCGGCTGCGTGACAAGGCGCAGCCGATCGTGCCGTTCGCGGTGACGCTGGAATTCGACGAGCCGGCGCTGCTCCGCAAGTTCGTCATGAATCGCCTGTTCAAAGCCCGGGAGAGGAAAGAATCGTAGCCCGGATGAGCGCAGCGATATCCGGGATAAGTCTACGTTAGGCCCCGGATGTCGCTGCGCTCATCCGGGCTACGAATAGGGACGACGAAAGGCGACCTAGTCTAATCCGCCTTCAGCGCGCCCGGGAAATGCCGCTGCAGCACCGCGCTCGGCATCGCATAGGCCTCCTGCAGGTCGACGCTCCAGTACTTCAATTCGTCGAGCGGAATCCGCGCGTCGGTGATGGCGCAGCGCACATAGGTCCCGGGCGAGATCACACGGAAATCGCCGTCGAGATACTGCACCTGCGCTTCGCCATGGCCCGAGGATCCGAATTTATTAAGCACCGCCAAACTCTCCGATCGGCTGCCCCGTGCGGGCCGGCCTCAAGTACATTTTCAGGATTCGATCTATCATAAATAGGTCGTACTGTCCGCCGTGGAAACCCACCTACTTGTGATGATTTTGCCCAAGGGCGCATGATAGCCTTAATTTCGCTGTGACCGCGGCGCCACAACCATCCGGCCCCAATCATGCGTTTATTGCCAGCAGCGCTATCCCTGACGCTCCTCGCCGCGGCCTGCACAGCAAGCGCCGCGCCGTTGCCGGCGCCGCAGGCCGTCGATATCCCGGCCGCGAGCCTGACCTTGCATGCGCAACTCTACAAGCCCGAAGGCCTGGGGCCGTTTCCGACCGTTGTCGCGCTCCACGGCTGCGGCGGATTGGGAACACCGTCGGAGCCGGTGCTGCCGCGCTACCGCGACTGGGCGGCAGAGCTGTTGCGGTCCGGCCATGCGGTGCTGTTGCCGGACAGCTACGGTTCGCGCGAACTCGGCCCGCAATGCCGCGCCAAGGAGCGCCGCGTGCTCGCCCGCCGCGAGCGGGTCGCCGATGTCAATGCGTCGCGGCAATGGCTGTTGCAGCAGCCGTGGGTGGCGCGGGACCGCATCAGCCTGATGGGATGGGCGAACGGCGCCAGCGCGCTATTGTGGGCGGTGCGTCCGCAGTCGCTGTCGCGCGGCACCGACCCCGACTTTCGTTCGGCGATCGCATTCTATCCGGATTGCCGGGTCTCATCCGGTCTCGGCTGGAGCACGCGCGTACCGACGCTATTGCTGATCGGCGCCAAGGATGACGTCAGTTCACCGCTGGCCTGCCGCCAGGTGGTGGAGGGCGCGCGAGGCCGCAGCGCGCTGGCGCGGATCATCGTCTATCCCGGCGCGGCCCATGATTTCGACCGCGCCAACCTTCCGCTGCGCGCGATCGCAGGTTCCGACACCGAACTGCCCGAACGCGGCCATATCGGCACCGACGCGGAGGCGCGCAAGGATGCGCAAGAGCGCGTCAGCGAATGGCTGGCGCGCTGATCAGAACAGGCTTCCCTGATCGATCGGCTTCGATACGCGCTTGGGCGCCGTTACCTTCGCCTCGCGCTGGGCGGGCTTGTCGGCAGGAGCCGCTGCGGCAGGACGATCCGCATCCGCGACGGCGCCGACGCGGCCATCGGCAAATTCGATCGAGAGACGGGCGCTCGGTCCGACCGCGGCGGCGGCATGGACGGCGTGGCCCTGTTCGTCGCGCACCAGCGCAAAGCCGCGGGCCAGCACGCCGCGATAGGACAGCGCCGACAGCAACTGGCCATTATGCGCGACGCGGGCATCGAGGCGTTGCATGGTCGTCAGCAGCGCGCGGCGGGCGCGTTCGGCCAGCCGCTGCATGCGCTCGCGGTCGCGTGCAATGGCGTTGCGCTGCGCCTGCGCGTTCGAGAGCTTCGAGGCCTTGAGCCTGACCTCCAGCCCCGCGAATCGTTCGCGGCGTTGGCGCAGCAGCGCGCGGGCGGAGAGACGGATGCGTTCCCCTGATACGGTGAGGCGATGGTTGGCCTGGGCGACCTGTCCGCGCAGCACCTTCAGCGTCAGGCCGGCGCTGAGCTGCGAGAACCGGCGGTGATGGGCGTGGGTGTTGGCCTTCAGGCCGCGGGGCAGGGCGGCGCCGAGATGGTCCAGCCGCTGCCGCGGGATCGCGAGCAACTCGCTCAGGCTCGGCAGCGCGCGGGCGGCGGCGCGCAGTTCGTTGCGGCGGCTCTCCTGGCCGCGCTGCCAGCACACCATCGTGCGCCGCGCCAGGCTCTCGACCTCGGCGAACAATTCGCTGCGCACCGGAACGGCCATTTCGGCCGCCGCCGTCGGTGTCGGCGCGCGCTTGTCGGCGGCGAAGTCGATCAGCGTGATATCGGTCTCGTGGCCGACGGCCGAGATCAGCGGGATCATGCTGTCGGCGGCGGCGCGGACCACGATCTCCTCGTTGAACGACCACAAATCCTCCAGCGAGCCGCCGCCGCGCGCCACGATCAACAGGTCGGGGCGCGGAATGCGGCCGCCTTCCGGCAGCGCATTGAAGCCGCGGATCGCGGCGGCGACCTGCTCGGCCGAGCCTTCGCCCTGCACCTTGACCGGCCACACCAGCACGCGGCGGGGGAAGCGGTCTTGCAGGCGGTGCAGGATGTCGCGGATCACGGCGCCGGTCGGCGAGGTGACGACGCCGATCACTTCCGGCAGCCAGGGCAGCAGCTGCTTGCGCGCCTCGTCGAACAGGCCCTCAGCGGCGAGTTTCTTCTTGCGCTCCTCCATCAGCGCCATCAGCGCGCCGACGCCGGCCGGCTCGAGCGAGTCGATGACGATCTGGTATTTCGAGGAGTTCGGATAGGTCGTGAGCTTGCCGGTCGCGATGACCTCGAGCCCTTCCTGCGGCTTGAAACGCATCCGGGCGTGGGCGAACTTCCAGATCACCGCCTCGATCTTGGAGCTCTCGTCCTTCAGCGCGAAATAGCAATGTCCCGACGAGTGCGGCCCGCGGAAGCCGGAGATCTCGCCGCGGACGCGGACATGGCCGAAGCGGTCCTCCACCGTGCGCTTGAGGGCGGAGGAGAGTTCGGAGACGGTGAATTCGGGCGCGTTGTTGACGTTTTCAGCAGGCATGTCAGGGCTTAGAATCGGCCTTTTCCAGCGCTTCCGCAAGGTGCCGGGGCCGGGATAGGTGTGTCAGGACACATATCCACACAGGATTGGGCCCATTGTTGCGGTCGGCCGCCGCCGTGCTAAACCGTCGTGCAATAGCCGGCAACCCTCCAATTGGCTGCACTCCCAATGAAGATTCTCCTGCTCGGTTCCGGCGGCCGCGAACACGCTCTCGCATGGAAGATCGCCGCTTCCCCGCTGCTCACAAAACTGTGGTGCGCACCCGGCAATGCCGGCATGGCGCGGGAGGCCGAGTGCGTCGCACTCGATATAACAGATCATCCGGCGGTGATCGAGTTCTGCAAGCGCAACGCCGTCGATCTTGTCGTGGTCGGCCCGGAGACGCCGCTGGTAGCCGGCATCGTCGATGATCTCGCGGCTGTAAGCATCAAGGCGTTCGGCCCTCGCAAGGAGGCGGCGCAACTCGAGGGCTCCAAGGGATTTACCAAGGACCTGTGCAGCGAGTTCAATATCCCGACGGGCGCCTACCGGCGCTTCGATAACGCTGATGATGCGCTGGCTTACGTCCGCGCCCAGGGTGCGCCGATCGTGGTCAAGGCCGACGGGCTGGCGGCCGGCAAGGGTGTCGTGGTGGCGAAGACGCTGGCCGAGGCCGAAGCTGCCATCGCCATGATGTTCGACGGCGCGTTCGGTGCCTCAGGAGCCGAGGTCGTGATCGAGGAGTGTCTCGTCGGGCGCGAGATCAGTTTCTTCGCGCTCTGCGACGGCGAGACGGCGATCCCGCTCGCCTCGGCGCAGGACCATAAGCGCGTGTTCGATCATGACGAGGGACCGAACACCGGCGGCATGGGTGCCTATTCGCCGACGCCGTTCGTGACGCCGGAAATTCACGATCAGATCATGGCGCGGATCATCCTGCCGACGGTGGCCGGCATGAAGCAGCGCGGCACGCCGTTCCGCGGCGTGCTCTATGCCGGCGTGATGCTGACGGAGCAGGGACCAAAACTGTTCGAGTACAACGTCCGCTTCGGCGATCCCGAAACCCAGGTGCATATGCTGCGGATGATGTCCGACATTGTGCCGGCGTTCCTGGCGTCCTGCGACGGGGAGTTGAAGCACTTTGATCTGCGCTGGTTCCCCGATCCGGCGCTGACGGTGGTGATGGCGGCCAAGGGCTATCCCGGCGACTACCGGAAGGGCACGCGCATCGAGGGCCTCGATGATGCCGGCAAGATCGAGGGCGTCGAGATATTCCATGCCGGTACGGCGGCAAAGGATGGCGGAATCGTCGCCAATGGCGGCCGGGTGCTGAACGTCTGCGCGATGGGCAAGACCGTGACCGAGGCGAGAGAGCGCGCCTATCAGGCCGTCGACCGCATCAAGTGGCCCGATGGATTCTGCCGGCGTGACATTGCCTGGCAGGCGGTGGAGGCGGAGAGGGACGCGTGCTAACCGTCGCCTCCGTCATTGCGAGGAGCGAAGCGACGAAGCAATCCTCTACCCCCGTGCGGAGATGTGGATTGCTTCGCTTCGCTCGCAATGACGACAACTGCGGGATGACGCTCCTACAGCAAATCCCCACCGGCCGCGCTCGCGGTGGTGCCGTGCTCGCGGAACGCCTTGATGACGTTCTTGCCGATCTTCCACTTGTGCACTTCATCCGGACCGTCGACCAGCCGCTGCGAACGCACCTGGGTGTACCACTTCGCCAGCGGCGTATCCTGGCTGAAGCCGAGAGCGCCGTGGAGCTGGATCGCGGTGTCGATCACCTTGTGCACCATGTGGGCATGGAAGATCTTCGCGATCGAGTTCTCCTGGCGGATGTCGAGACCCTTCTCGGCCTTGTAGGCGATGTGCAGCAGCATCAGCCGGCCGATATAGAGTTCGCTGGCGCAATCGGCGAGCATGAACTGCACGGCCTGGCGGTCGGCGAGCAACTGGCCGAAGGTCGAGCGCTTGGTGACATGGGCCACCGCCATGTCGAGCGCGCGCTGCGCCTTGGCGACGTTGTGCATGCCGTGGCGCAGGCGGCCATAGGCGAGGCG
>NZ_DAINNI010000174.1:0-7710 GCF_036735945.1 Bradyrhizobium sp.
ACCGAAGAAGCCTATTTCCGGAAGATCAATGCCGAGGGCGGCATCAACGGCCGCAAGATCAACTTCGTCAGTTACGACGATGCGTATAGCCCGCCGAAGACGGTGGAGCAGGCGCGCAAGCTGGTCGAGAGCGATGAGGTCCTGATCGTCTTCAATTCGCTCGGCACGCCGCCGAATACAGCGATCCAGAAATATCTCAACAGCAAGAAGGTGCCGCAACTCTTCGTCGCGACCGGCGCCACCAAGTGGAACGACCCGAAGGAGTTTCCATGGACCATGGGCTGGCAACCCAACTACCAGAGCGAAACGCAGATCTATGCGCGGTACATTCTGAAGAACAAGCCGGATGCCAAGATCGGTGTGCTCTACCAGAACGACGACTATGGCAAGGACTACTTGAAGGGCTTCAAGGACGGGCTCGGCGCCAAGGCCGCGTCGATGATCGTTCTGGAGGAGAGCTATGAAGTCTCGGAGCCGACCATCGACTCCCACATCGTCAAGCTGAAAGCGTCCGGCGCCGACGTCTTCATGAATATCACCACGCCGAAGTTCGCGGCGCAGGCGATCAAGAAGAACGCCGAGATCGGCTGGAAGCCGCTGCACTTCCTCAACAACGTCTCGGCTTCGATCGGCAGCGTCATCAAGCCGGCCGGCCCGGAAAATGCCCAGGACATCATCTCCTCGCAGTATCTGAAGGATCCGACGGACGCGCAGTGGAAGAATGATAAGGGCATGAAGGCCTGGAACGAGTTCCTGGACAAGTACTACCCGGAAGCCAATCGCGCCGACGCCGCAGTGATGTATGCCTATACCGTTGCACAGGGCCTGGTTCATGTGCTGAAAGCCTGCGGCAACGACCTTACCCGCGCCAACGTCATGAAGCAGGCGGCCAGCATCAAGGATCTCGAGCTCGACGGCCTGCTGCCGGGCATCAAGGTTAATACGTCGGCCACGGACTTCGCTCCCATCTCGCAAGTACAACTGATCAAATTCAAAGGGGAGACCTGGGAGCGCTTCGGCGAAATCCTCTCCGATAGCGTCGGCGGCTAGTCCTACCGCGTCAGCCCAATAAACATGCAGCCCTTGCGACTTTTGCCGCAGGGGCTTCTTGTTGTGACGCCCCTGCCAAGATGCTAATCACGATGCGGTCCACAAGAGCCCCATCAAGGGGCCGGGCAAGTTACATTAAGAAATGAAAAGGGAGAGACAGAAATGTCCAAAATGAAAAAACTTGCGGTCATATCGGCCGCGGTTGGATTGCTTGCTGCAAGTTCGAGCAGCGTATTCGCACAGAAGAAATACGACCCCGGCGCCAGCGATACCGAAATCAAGATCGGCAACATCATGCCCTACAGCGGACCCGCTTCCGCCTACGGCGTGATCGGCAAGACCGAGGAAGCCTACTTCAAGAAGGTCAACGCCGAGGGCGGCATCAACGGCCGCAAGATCAATTTCATCAGCTATGACGATGGCTACTCGCCGCCAAAGACGGTGGAGCAGGCACGCAAGCTGGTCGAGAGCGATGAAGCCTTGATCGTCTTCAACCCGCTCGGCACCCCGCCCAACACGGCGATCCAGAAGTACCTGAACAGCAAGAAGGTGCCGCAACTGTTCGTCGCGACCGGCGCCACCAAGTGGAACGATCCGAAGAGCTTCCCGTGGACGATGGGCTGGCAGCCGAACTACCAGAGCGAAACCGTCATCTACGCCAAGTACATCCTGAAGAATTTTCCGAATGCCAAGATCGGCGTGCTCTACCAGAACGACGACTACGGCAAGGACTATCTGAAGGGCTTCAAGGACGGTCTCGGTGCGAAGGCCGCCTCGATGATCGTCATGGAAGAGAGCTACGAAGTCTCCGAGCCGACGATCGACTCCCACATCGTCAAGCTGAAGGCGACCGGCGCCGACGTGTTCATGAACATCACCACGCCGAAATTCGCGGCGCAGGCGATCAAGAAGAACGCCGAGATCGGCTGGAAGCCGACGCACTTCCTCAACAACGTCTCGGCCTCGATTGGCGCCGTCATGAAGCCCGCCGGCTTCGAAGCCAGCCAGGGCATCATCTCCTCGGCCTACCTCAAGGACACGTCCGACCCGCAGTGGAAGAACGACGCCGGCATGAAAGCCTTCGATGAATTCCTGACGAAGTATTTCCCGGAAGGTAACCGGATCGATGGCGGAGTGATGTATGGTTACACCGTTGCCCAGGGACTCGTTCACGTCCTCAAGGCGTGCGGCGATGATCTGACGCGTGAGAACGTCATGAAGCAGGCCGCCAACATCAAGGGACTCGAGCTCGGTGGCCTGTTGCCCGGCATCAAGGTCAACACCAGCCCGACCGACTTCGCTCCGATCTCGCAGGTCCAACTGCAGAAGTTCAAGGGCGAAGCGTGGGAGCTGTTCGGCGAGATCATGAGCGGCGACGTCGGCGGCTAGCTATTCGAAAAGCCAATCGGCCCATTCGCGGGCCGCACAGCCCCCGCAGGAACACGCTGCGGGGGTTTTCTTTTGCAGCGTTTGGATGGATAACCACCCTTCCTGTCCATAGCTGCCGTTGCCATCATGACCGACCAGCGTTCCCTCTTGCGTGCGATCTTCGACGCAGCCGTTGCGGCCGCGCATCCCGATGTCGTGCTCTCGGCGCATCTGCGACCCGTGCCGAAGGGTCGCGTGATTTGCCTTGCCGCCGGCAAGGGCGCGGCGGCGATGGCCGCGGCGGCCGAACGGCACTATCTCGATACGCTGGGACTCGATCCGTCGCGGCTGATCGGCCTTGCCACGACGCGCCACGGCCATGGCGTGCCGACGCGGCGGATCAAAGTGATCGAGGCCGGCCACCCCGTGCCGGACGAGGCCGGACTGAAGGCCGCCGACGAAACGCTGCGCCTCGCCGCGGAAGCGACCGCCGACGATCTGTTGCTGGTGCTGCTGTCCGGCGGCGGCTCGGCGAACTGGATCGCGCCGGCCGATGGCGTCACGTTCGCGCAGAAGCAGCAGGTCAACCGCGCGCTGCTGCGCTCGGGCGCGCCGATCGGCGAGATGAACGTCGTCCGCAAGCACCTGTCGCGGATCAAGGGCGGCCGGCTGGCCCGTGCCGGGCAACGCGCCGCCGAGATCGTGACGCTCGCGATCTCTGACGTGCCGCACGACGACCCCTCGGCGATCGCGTCGGGGCCGACGGTACCGGATCCAACCACGCTGGCGGACGCCCGCGCGCTGGTCGCGAAATATAACCTTGCGGTCGACGATGCCGTGAAGCGCGCGCTCGACGATCCCAGGAACGAGAGCTGCAAGCCCGGCGACCCTGCCTTTGCCCGCGCGCAGTTCGAGTTGATCGCAAAGCCGAAGGCGTCGCTCGACGCCGCGATCAAGGTGGCAAGGGATGCAGGCTATGAGGTCGTCGGCCTCGGCGCGGATCTCGAAGGCGAGGCACGCGATGTGGCCGCCGATCATGCGCGGCTGGCGCTGAAGGCCCGCGGCGAGGGCAAGCGTACCGCCATCCTGTCGGGCGGCGAATTGACGGTGACCGTGCGCGGCAACGGTCGCGGCGGCCCCAACCAGGAATACGCGCTGGCGCTGGCGGATCTTCTCAAGGACACGCCGGGCATCGTGGCGCTTGCCGCCGACACCGACGGCGCCGATGGCGGCGCCGGCAGCGCGAGCGATCCGGCCGGCGCCCTGATCGACCAGACCACGTTCGCGAAGATGAAGTCGCTCGGCCTCGACCCCGCGGCCTATCTCGCCAACAACGATGCGACCGCGTTCTTTTCCGCGACCGGCGATCTGCTGCTGACCGGCCCGACGCTCACCAACGTCAATGACGTCAGGGTGATACTGGTCGATCCCGCCTAGGTTTTTCAGGCGTCCCTCGCATCCTGGACGTGCCGGCGCAGCGTTAATGCCTTGTTGAGCATGTTGGCAGGAAGCCTTGCGGGCTTACCCGGTTCGAGGATGCGATTCACCAGCCAGGCTTTCTAATCCCCGATCATTCTGAAGGAAGAGAGCCGCCGATAGCGGCCGGGAAACGTCTTATGCCGGACCAGGGCCAGAACATCGCCGTCAAGTCGGCGCCGTTGAGTGCGCGCCTCGAGGAGGCGATCAACAATTTGTCGCTCGGCATCGTCGTCTTCGACGACAAGCGCGAGGTCGTCTTCTGCAACGTGCGTTACCGGGACATGTACGGCCTGTCGCCCGAACAGGTAAAGCCGGGAACCCCGACCCACGTACTGATCCGGCACCGGCTCAATCTCGGCCTCAAGGTACCGCTCGCGCCCGACGATTACATTCGGCAGCGCGTCGGCCGCGATGTCGCACTCGACACCACGATGCAGGAGTTCAGCGACGGCCGCATCATCGCCTACACGGTTTACCCGATGCCCGGCGGCGGCGGCATGGCGACCCACGAGGACATCACCGAACGCGAGGAACTCAACGCCCGGCTGAAGACGCAGTTCGAACTCGGCCGCAAGCAGGAAGAGGCGATGCGGATCAAGAACTTCCAGTTCGACACGGCGATCAACAACATGTCGCAGGGGCTCTGCTTCTTCGATGCCGATCACCGCCTGATCGTCTGCAACGACCAGTTCATCGATCTCTATAATATTCCCGCCGACCGCGTCCGCTCCGGCATGATGGTGACGGAAATCGTCGACCTGCGTATCGCTGCCGGCAGCTTTCCGGCGATGACGCGGGAAGAATATATCCATTGGCGCACCAATGTTGCGGTGTCCAACGAGGCGAGGGATAGTACCGTCGGATTGCAGGACGGGCGCACTATCAAGATCCGGCACCGGCCGATGCCCGGCGGCGGCTGGGTCGCGACCCACGAGGACATCACCGAACAGCGGCGATCCGAAATCAAGATCGAATACATGGCGCACCACGATGCGCTGACCGACCTTGCCAACCGCGTGCTGTTGAACGACCGGCTCGAACAGGCGCTGGCGAGGATCCAGCACGGGGAAATGGTGGCGGTCCACCATCTCGACCTCGACCAGTTCAAGGCCGTGAACGATACCTTTGGCCACCCCTACGGCGACAGGTTGATCAGGACCGTCGCCGAGCGGCTGCGCTCTCTCGTTGCCGAAGCCGACACGATCGCACGGATGGGCGGCGACGAATTCGTGATCGTGCAATGCGCAATTACCGACCCCGCCGATGCCACCCGGCTGGCTCAGCGCGTCATCGATGCACTGAGCGAGCCCTATGACATCGACGGCCAGCAGGCCGTGATCGGCGTCAGCGTCGGCATTTCGGTCGGCCCCGGCGACGGGTCTGTTCCCGACAAGCTGCTGCGCAACGCCGACCTCGCGCTCTACCGCGCCAAGAGCGACGGCCGCGGCACGTTCCGCTTCTTCGAAGCCGCGATGGACCTGCAGATGCAGATCCGTCGTGTCATGGAGCTGGACTTGCGCAAGGCGCTGCCCGGCGGCGAATTCGAGCTGCACTACCAGCCGGTCGTCAACCTCGCGAGCAAGGAGATCAGCGGCTTCGAAGCCCTGATCCGCTGGAACCATCCGACCAGGGGCATGGTCTCGCCGGCGGCCTTCATTCCGCTGGCCGAGGAGATCGGCTTCATCGTCCCGATCGGCGAGTGGGTGATCAGGCAGGCCTGCGCCACGGCGGCGCAATGGCCTGATGACCTTCGCGTCGCCGTCAACATTTCCGCGATCCAGTTCCGCAGTCCCGGCCTGATGCAGGTGATCGTAGGCGCCCTCGCCGCTTCCGGTCTTGCGCCGACGCGGCTGGAGATCGAGATCACCGAGAGCGTGCTGCTTCACAACAAGGAGGCGACGCTGGCGCTGCTGCACCAATTGCGCTCGCTCGGAATCCGTATCGCCATGGACGATTTCGGCACCGGCTACTCGTCGCTGACCTATCTGCAGAGCTTTCCGTTCGACAAGATCAAGATCGACCGTTCCTTCGTCAAGAACATCACCGAGAATTCGAGCTCGCTCAACATCGTGCGCGCGGTTGCGGCGATGGCCAACGGCATGGGCATGACGGCGACCGCGGAAGGCGTGGAAACCGCCGAGCAGCTCCACAGCATCACATCCGAGGGATGCACGGAGATGCAGGGCTTCCTGTTCAGCAAGCCGCTTCCCGCCGCCGAGATCGAGCGGCAGTTTCTGTCGGGTCGCGGGCGGCGCGAAGTTCAGGGCCGTATCGGCGCGGCGTGACGCGCCTCAAAACTGCGCGGCGATCTTCGACAGCATCCCCAGCAGCGCCACGCGGTTGGCCGGCCCAAGCAGCTCGTTGAGCCTCGCCTCGTGCTTGCTGGCAACCAGCTTCTTGGCGCGGGCCAGCACCGCCTTCCCCTTGTCGGTCAGGACCAGGATGTGCGAGCGGCGGTCGTTGGTCGAGCGCATCCGGGCGCAGAGGCCGCGGCTCTCCAGCGCATCGAGCATCGAGACGAAATTCGGCCGGAGAATGCCGAGCGTGTTGGCGATTTCGGTCTGGTTGCGCCCGGGATTGCGGTCGAGCAGCAGCAGCACCGAGAACTGCGCCGGCGTCAGCTGCAACGGCGCCACGCAGCGCAGGAAGTCCTCGAACACCTTGAGCTGGGCCCGCTTGAGCGAATAGCCCAGCAGCTCGGCCAGTTCACCCAGATGCAGGGCGGCACTGTCCGGGGCGCCCTCCGCCATTTCCTTGCCGTGGTTGCGCGGCGACTTGACGGGATCGGTCGCTGCCTTGGAAACTGTCATGACGTGAGGCTCGCACCCGAGAAAGGCTTCGGCCGGTGGCCCGGCCCTTGATGTTATAGTCGATAATTGTTATCGAATATATCAAATATCGGCGTCTTTCAACTGCCGGAGACGCTTGAGGGGGAGCGCCAGTCTTGAATACGACGATCATGCTGTTCCTGCTGCAGGACGGCATTACCAATGGCGCGATCTACGCGCTGCTCGGGCTCGCGCTGGTGCTGGTGTTTGCCGTCACCCGCGTCATCCTGATCCCGCAGGGCGAATTCGTCACCTATGGCGCGCTGAGCTACGCCATGCTGGCGACGGGCGCCGTGCCCGGCACGGTGTGGCTGGCGATGGCGATGGGCGTCGCCGCCTTCGGCTTCGACCTGTTCGATGCGCGGCGAGCCCTGCGGCTGAAGCGCATCATGCGCTCGTTTGCGCTCAACGTCGTCCTGCCCGCCGCCCTTCTGGTCCTCACCTATCGCCTCGCCGGGCCGAAGACGCCGATCGCGATCAATATCGCATTGTCGCTCCTGATCGTCGCGGCGATCGGGCTATACTTGTACCGCCTCGCTTTCCAGCCGCTCGCGCATACGTCGGTGCTGGTGCTGCTGATCGCGTCGGTCGGCTGCCACCTCGCGCTGCAGGGCCTTGGGCTGGTGTTCTTCGGCGCCGAAGGCCTGCGCGGTCCGGCGCTGTCGAGCGCGGCGCTCACCATCGGTCCGCTGCGCTTCACCGGCCAGAGCCTTGCGGTCTACGGGCTCACCATCGGCTTCATCGTCGGGCTGTGGCTGTTCTTCGGCTTCACGCTGATGGGCAAGGCGCTGCGCGCCACCGCCGTCAACCGGCTCGGCGCCCGCCTCGTCGGTATCCGTACCACGCTGTCAGGCCAGATCGCGTTCCTGCTGGCATCCGTGATCGGTGCGATCTCCGGCATCCTGATCGTGCCGATCACGACGCTCTACTACGACACCGGCTTCCTGATCGGCCTGAAGGGTTTCATCGCCGCGATCATCGGCGG
>NZ_DAINNI010000175.1:0-7625 GCF_036735945.1 Bradyrhizobium sp.
AGATCCTCGATCCCGTCAACACCTGGAAGGACAAGGCCGAGTTCGACAAGACCGCCCGCAGCCTGGTCGGCATGTTCCAGAAGAACTTTGCCAAGTTCGAAGCCCAGGTCGACGCCGAGGTCCGCGCCGCAGCGCCGGACACCAGGCTCGCCGCTGAATAAGATCGTTCTCGATTGAAGAATTCAAAAGGGCGGCTCGATGAGCCGCCCTTTTGCTATCGAGGGCGTTGGAAGCCGGGACAGGCCGCCAGCGCAGCCTGCCAGCCTTTCCGATCAGGAAAATGCGCAGCCGGACTTCAATCCGAGCTTGCTGAAGATCCTCGCCGCCGGACAGAACCCGGTGAACGATGCCTGCAGCAGGTTCAGGCCGACGAAGGCCGTCAGTGCCAGCCAATAGGGGCTGACATAGAAGGCGAGCAGGACGCTGACCAGGATCATCATCCCGGCAAAGGCCATCACGGCACGATCGACATTCATTTCACTTCTCCTTGTTAAAGGGCCCATGCCCATTCCCGTTCGTGTCCTTGCAGTTCAGTTCAGCCGCTTCCGGCGAGCTGGCTCCGCGTCCATGCGACGATCTTTGCGGTGTCCATGACGCCCGCCGTTCGCGCCAGCAGCCTGCCGCCTCGAAACAGCAGCAGCGCCGGAATGCCGGACACGCCAAGTTCGGCGCTGGTGCGCTGCTCTTCGTCGGCGTTGAGCTTGAGCAGCCGGACCTCGGGCTCGAGCTCGGAGGCGGCCCTCTCGAACATCGGCGCCATGGCGCGGCATGGACCGCACCACGCCGCCCAGACATCGACCAGCACGGCGATGTCGTTGGCGTGGCGATGCTTGTTGAAGGTCAGGCCGTCGACCGCCACCGGGTGACCTTCGAACAGCCCCTTGTGACAGGCGCCGCAACGAGCTTCCTTCGCCGGCTTGCTCGCCGGAACGCGATTGGTCGCGCTACAGTGCGGACAGACGATATTGCGTGTTGAACTCATGACACTTCGCTGTTGCCGGCTCTAGCCGGCCTTGATCTTGCGGATCCCGAGTTGTTCGAGCACGAACCGCTCGTAGAATGGCTCGCTGTCGCCGAGCCTGATCTTGCGCAGGAAGAATTTTTCGAACGCGACCTTCGCGAGGTGGACCCAGCGCCCTTTCGCGGACCAATTGACGTTTCTCGGCGGGATCTCCGGTTGGGCAATGAAGGCGACGCCGCCGTCGCCAAAATCGGCGAGGCACACGGCGTTCCAGGTAGCCTCGGCCTTCGGCTCGGCGTTCCGCAACAGGTCGGCGATGTTGATCGCCGTCGCCGTCACCATCGATTCGATCATGAAGCCTGTCTTCGGCACGCCGGTCGGTACCGGCGTCGCCGTGACCGGCGCAATCGCAACGCCGACTCCGACGGCAAAGATGTTGGGAAATGCCGGATTGCGCTGCTTCTTGTCGATGATGATGAAACCGCGCGGATTGGTCAGGCCCTCGATGCCGCGGACCGCCGCCACGCCGCGAAAGGCCGGCAGCATCATCGAATATCCGAAGGGCACTTCGTGGTTCCTGGCCGCGCCACCGCCTTCCGCCACTTCCTCAACCGACATCTTGCCGGGTTCTACGCCGGTGACGCGCGCGTTCGTGATCCATTTGATGTGGCGATCGCGCATTTCGCTTTCGAGCAGGCCCTTGGTGTCGCCGACGCCGTCGAGGCCGAGATGACCGATATAGGGCTCGGACGTGACGAAGGTCATCGGAACCCGGTCGCGCAGGCCGCGCTTGCGCAGCTCGGTATCCAGAATGAACGCGAACTCGTAGGCCGGGCCGAAGCATGATGCTCCCTGCACGGCGCCGACCACGATCGGTCCCGGCGATTTCGTGAACTGTTCGAATGCCTGTCTTGCCTTGACCGCATGGTCGACATGGCAAATCGACTGGGTCTGTCCGTCGGGGCCTAATCCCGGAATTTCGTCGAAGGCGAGGTCCGGCCCGGTCGCGACGACGAGATAATCGTAGCTGACGGAACTGCCGTCCTCCAGTTCGATCCGGTTCTCGTTCGGGAAGACACGCCGCGCACCTTGCGCGAAATAGCGGATTCCCTTCCGCCGCATCACCTCGTCCAGATCGACTTCGATGTCCTGCTTTTCCCGCCAGCCGATCGCAACCCACGGATTGGAAGGAACGAAGTGATATCGCGATCCCTGGCCGATCACGGTGATGCGGTCCTGATCCTTCCGCAGCTTTGGCAAAAGTTCATAGGCCATCAATGTTCCGCTGAGGCCTGCACCGAGAACGACGAGTTCCGCCATGACTCTTCCTCCGTTTGATTCGACTTGCTTTGATTGTGCTCGCCTTGTTGCTGTGGATGGGCAGCGCAAAAGCTGCATCGTGCTTGACAATATATTCGATAATTCGTATATACGCAAGTATGAAAGTAGACGTCGAACAAATGCAATCCGCCGCCGATGCCGCGAGCGAGCTGCTCAAGGCCCTGGCCAATCGCCACCGCCTGCTGATCCTCTGTCAATTGATAGACGGCGAGCGCTCGGTTGGCGAACTCGCCGCGTTTCTTGGCGTCCGCGATTCCACCGTGTCGCAACATCTCGCGATCCTTCGCCGCGACGACCTGGTCGATTCGCGCCGGGAAGGTCAGACCATCTGGTACTCGATCAGCAGCGCTCCGGCGCGCGATCTGGTCGAAGTGCTCTACCGCTCATTCTGCGCGCCGAGCGTCGCATGCCGGTCAACCAAGTCCACTCGTGCTCGCAGGCGTTGATCGGGATCAACCATCACGGGCTTCCACGGTTCTAGTGAATCGAAAACGGTTCGGAGCAGTTTCATGTCCTCCTTGAGTAAGCGGAGATCGTTCCCGACGATCGGCGCGTTCCTGTTTGTCGTATTCGGCATGGCGCCCGCCCCGGCGGGCGCGGCAGAAGAGCTGTTCGACGTGACGTCGTCCGCGGTGCCCGACGAGAAGGCGGTGTTTGCGACGATCGAGAGCCGGCGCGTGGTGCCGGGCCGCAGCCGGATCGGCGGTACCGTTGCCGCGATCGCAGTCAAGGAAGGCGACCACGTCGATCTCGGCCAGGTCATCGCCACCGTCGGTGACGACAAGCTGGCGCTGCAGATGAAGTCCCTCGATGCGCAGATCGCCGGGCTCGAAGCCCAGCTTGCCCAGGCCCAGACCGACCTGGCGCGGGCCGACGAACTGTTCCAGAAGGCAATAGCGCCGAAGACGCGGCTCGACGAGGCGCGCACGGCCGTCAACGTCGCCAGCAACGCGATGCGGGCGCGTACGGCCGAGCGTTCGGTGATCCAGCAGCAACTCACCGAAGGCAACATACTGGCGCCGGCCGCCGGCCGGGTCCTGAAGGTCCCGCTGACTGCCGGCACAGTCGTGATGTCCGGCGATCCCGTCGCCTTGATCGCCGAGCAGAACTTCGTGATGCGGCTCAGGGTGCCCGAGCGGCATGCGCGGCTGATGAAGGCGGGCGATCCGGTGCGCATCGACGGCGACGATCTCGGTACGTCGGCGACACGTTACGGCAAGATCAGCCTGGTCTACCCGCAAATCGAAGACGGACGGGTCGTTGCCGATGCCGCCGTCGAAGGGCTCGGCGACTACTTCGTCAATGAGCGCATCAGGGTGTGGATCAGCGCCGGCGAGCGCACGGCGTTTGTCATACCGGCGCGGTTCATCACGACCCGCTTCGGCGTCGACTATGTCAGGATCCGCGGCGCCGGCAACGTCGACACCGACGTGCCGGTGCAGCGCGGCCGGCCGGCGCCGAACAAGGAGATACCCGACGGGATCGAGATCTTGTCGGGCCTGCACGTTTCCGACAGGCTGGTGCGCCCGTGAACCTCGGCTTCTCCGGTCGATTGACCAAGGCGACGATCCGCTCGCCGTTGACGCCGCTGTTCCTGCTCGCAGCGCTGGCGGCGGGCCTGGTCGCGCTGATGACCATCCCGCGCGAGGAAGAGCCGCAGATCAGCGTGCCGATGGTGGATATCACGGTTCGCGCCGACGGCCTGAAGGCGCCGGATGCGGTCGAACTGGTGACCAAGCCGCTGGAAACGGTGGTCAAGGCGATCGACGGCGTCGAGCACACCTACAGCCAGACCCAGGACGACCGCGTCATGGTGACGGCGAGATTCCTCGTCGGCACCAAAGCCGACGAAGCCATCCTGCGCGTGCACGAGAAGATCCGGGCCAATATAGACCGCATCCCCGTCGGCATACCCGAGCCGCTGATCGTCGGCCGTGGCATCAACGATGTGGCAATCATGGTGGTGACGCTGTCGCCGAAGCCGGCCGCCGCCGGACGCTACACCGACAAGGATCTCTACGAACTCGCCGAAAAGCTGCGGTCCGAGCTCAACAAGGTCGACAATGTCGGCTTGACCTACATCGCCGGCGGCGACGCCCAGCAGATACGCGTCGAGCCGGACCCCGAAAAGCTCTCGCTCTATGGCGTTACGCTGCAGCAGTTGCTGGCCAAGGTGCGCGACGCGAACCGTTCGTTCCAGGCCGGCCGGGTGCGCGACGCCGGGCAGATGCGCGCGGTGGTCGCCGGTCAGACGCTTTCCGGCGTGCCGGATATCGGATTGTTGCTGGTGACGACCCGCGACAATCGTCCGGTCTACGTGCGCGACGTCGCCAAAGTCGTCCTTGGACCGTCGCCGGCCGAGCACCGGGTCTGGAACGTGTCGCAGCAGGACAAGGGCGTGTGGTCGACTTCGCCCGCCGTCAGCGTCGCGATAGCCAAGCGCGCCGGCGCCAATGCGGTTGTCGTGTCGGAAAATCTGCGTGCGCGGGTCGCGGCGCTCGAGGGCGTGCTGATCCCCGCCGATGTCGCCGCGACGATCACCCGCGACTACGGCGAAACCGCCAATGAGAAGGCAAACGAGCTCCTGTTCCATCTCGGCCTTGCCACCGTGTCGATCGTGATCCTGATCGCCCTGGCGATCGGCTGGCGCGAAGCGGTGGTGACGCTGGTGGTCATTCCGACCACGATCCTGCTGACGCTGTTTGCCGCCAATTTGATGGGCTATACCATCAACCGCGTCAGCCTCTTCGCCCTGATATTCTCGATCGGCATTCTGGTCGACGACGCGATCGTGGTGGTGGAGAACATCGCACGGCATTGGGCGATGCGGGATGGCCGGCCGCGGCTTCAGGCCGCGATCGAGGCCGTCGCCGAAGTCGGCAATCCGACGATTCTCGCGACACTGACCGTCGTCGCCGCGCTGCTGCCGATGCTGTTCGTATCCGGCCTGATGGGGCCGTACATGGCGCCGATTCCGGCCAATGCATCCGCAGCCATGCTGTTCTCGTTCTTCGTCGCAATGGTGATTGCGCCATGGCTGATGCTGAAGCTGCATCGCAAGGATGGCGCTCCGGACCGGCACGAGGCGGCGCATGGTGAAGGGTGGCTCGGCCGTATCTATCGCAAGGTCGCCGCGCCGATCATTCGGACACGCCGTTCGGCCTGGATATTTCTGGTGTCGGTCGGTATCGCGACGGTGCTGGTGATGGGGCTGTTCTACACCCGAAGCGTGACGGTCAAGCTTCTGCCGTTCGACAACAAGTCGGAAATCGCCGTGGTCGCCGATCTGCCGGAAGGGGCGAGCCTGGAGGACACCGAGCGGGTGCTGCTGGCTGCGAGCAGCATTGCCCGGCAATTGCCCGAGGTGACTTCGGCTCAAATCTATGCCGGCACCGCCGCGCCGTTCAACTTCAACGGCCTGGTGCGGCATTACTACCTGCGCGCGGCCCCGGAACTGGGAGAACTGCAGGTCAATCTCACCGCCCGCGGCGATCGCTCCCGGGCCAGCCATGCCATCGCCCTCGAACTGCGCGAGAGGTTGAAAGCTCTCGTGACGCCGGAAGGCACCTCGATCAAGGTGGTGGAAGTGCCACCCGGTCCGCCCGTCCTGGCGACCCTGCTCGCGGAAATCTATGGCCCGGATTCCGCGACCCGTCGCGCCGTGATGAACGAGACGAAGAAGATATTCGCCTCGGTGCCCTTCATCGTCGACGTCGACGATTCGGTCGGGCAGCCGCGGCCGCGGCTGCGGCTCTCGATCGACCAGGACCGCCTCGAGTTCTTCGGCGTCGAACAAAAGGACGTCTACGACACCATCGAGATGCTGTTCGGAGGATTGACCGTCGGCTATTCGCATCGGGGTGAGGATCGCAACCCGATCGCGATCACGGTGCGGCTGCCGAAGAGCGATCTCTCCTGGACGCAGGCGCTTGCTTCCACGCCGGTGCCGGCCAATGCCTTGCCGGGCGGCAAGACCGTGGTCGAACTCGGCGAGGTGGTGCGTGCAACGACCGAAGCCGGCTCTCCGGTGATCTTCCGCCGTGACGGCCGGTTCGCCGACATGGTCATGGCCGAGCTCGCCGGCAGCTATGAAGCGCCCATCTACGGCATGCTGGAGGTGGCGCGCCGCATCGACGCGCATCAATGGGGAGATCTGCCGAAGCCCGCCCTCGGCCTGCATGGCCAGCCCGCGGATGAAACGAGGCCGACCCTGCTGTGGGACGGCGAATGGGAAATAACCTATGTCACTTTCCGCGACATGGGTGCGGCGTTTGCGATCGCCATTGTCGGCATCTATATCCTCGTCGTCGCGCAATTCGGCAGTTTCAAGCTGCCGCTTGTCATCCTGACACCGATTCCGCTGACCTTGATCGGCATCCTGATCGGCCACTGGCTGTTCTCCGCACCATTCACCGCGACGTCGATGATAGGTTTCATCGCGCTCGCCGGCATCATCGTGCGAAACTCGATCCTGCTGGTGGACTTCATCCGTCATGCCGCGTCGGGCAACAGTCTGCGCGAGAGGTTGCTCGAAGCCGGCGCGGTGCGCTTCAAGCCGATCATCCTGACCGCGCTGGCCGCGATGATCGGCGCGGCGACGATCCTGCCGGATCCGATCTTTCAGGGTCTCGCAATTTCGCTGCTGTTCGGGCTCGCGTCCTCGACGCTGCTGACCGTGCTGGTGATCCCCGCGATCTACGTTGCCCTGCGAGATGACGGGTTGCCGCCAATGGAAGGGAACAAGCCATGACAACTTCGCACCCGGCCCCGCAGATCAAGGCGTTCTTCGATTCCGCCACCAACACGATCAGCTATCTGGTCGCCGACCCCGTCACGCGCCGCGCCGCGGTGATCGATCCCGTACTCGATTTCGACCAGCGGGACGGCACCGTGGACATTCGCTCGGTGGAAGCCATTCTGGCCGCGGCGAACCGGGAGAGGCTGACGATCGAATGGGTGCTGGAGACCCATGCCCACGCCGACCACCTGTCCGGCGCGCCCTACATCAAGTCCAGAACGGGAGCGCGCATCGGGATCGGTGAGCACATCAAGGACGTGCAGCGAATCTTCCGGCCGGTATTCAATGCCGAAGATCTGCGCACCGACGGCAGCGACTTCGACCGGCTGTTCACAGACGGCGAAACCCGCTCCCTCTCCCGCGTGCGGGGGAGGGCTGGGGTGGGGGGGTGTCTCCGCAGGCGACGCTGCCGAAGTGGAGAGAGCCCCCACCCGGCGCTGCGTGCCGACCTCCCCCGCAAGCGCGAGAGGTTAGCCCGTCTTCGCGGATTGGCGGGTTTTGAAGACACCCGGTCGTTATAAATCA
>NZ_DAINNI010000176.1:0-7604 GCF_036735945.1 Bradyrhizobium sp.
TCGCGGCGCACCTTGCGCTTGTCGACGACGCGCGTCAGGCCGCCGGTGCCCGGCAGCACCGCGAGCAGCGGCACTTCCGGCAAGGCGACGGCAGCCGCGCCGTCGTCGGCCATGATGATGTGGTCGGTCGCCAGTGCCAGCTCATAGCCGCCGCCGGCCGCGGTGCCGTTGACGACGGTGATGAAGCGCTGCCCGGAATTCTCGGACGAGTCTTCGAGCCCGTTACGGGTCTCGTTGGTGAATTTGCAGAAGTTGACCTTGTGGGCGTGGGTTGCGCCCGCCAGCATGCGGATGTTGGCGCCGGCGCAGAACACCCGGTTCTTGCCCGAGCGCATCACCACGACCTTCACCTCGGGATGTTCGAAGCGCAGCCGCTGCACGGCATCGGCCAGCTCGATATCGACGCCGAGATCGTAGGAATTCAGCTTGAGCTGGTAGCCCTCGAACAGGCCGGCATTCTCGTCGACATCCATGGTCAGGGTCGCGACATCGCCATCGACGGCGAGTTTCCAATGCCGGTAGCGCGACGGGTCGGTCTGAAAATCGATGTATGTCGCGCCGCCTGCGAGGACGCGGTCTTCACCGGGCTTTTCGCCAGCCATGGGCCACCCTCTGTCGTTTTCTCTGGTAACGGCTTGTTAAGTTAGATGCACAATAGTGCATGTTTTTGGTCAAGTCCAGCCTGAAACGCCATAACATGCATTTTGTTTCATGTTTTCGTGGCGGCCGTAAGTGCCAGACGATCGGTCCCGGCGAGTCGCGGCAGCGCGTGCGTCAGGCGGCGCGTCCCTGCGAGGGGCTGTCGGCCTGCAGCACCGCGGTTGCGAATTCCGCGATCGCATCGAGCGTCGCCTCCGCCGCTTCGCGATGCGGCTGATGCCCGGCTTGCGGGATGACAGTCACATCGACCGGGCAGTAGCACTCTTCCTGGGCGATCTCGACCTGCCGCATGGTGCCGTACTGGTCGCTGGCGCCTTGCAGGATCGCCACGGGAACGCGGATATAGGCGAGGTATTCGGAGATATCCCAGTTGCGGAAGTCAGGATCGAGCCAGGCGCCGTTCCAGCCATAAAAGGCGTTGTCGACATCCCTGTGCCAGCGCGCGAGCTTCTCTTTCAGATTGGTGGTCGCGTAGGCGGTGCGGATTTCCGCGATCGAGGCGATCGAGATGTCCTCGACGATGAAGTGCGGTGCGATCAGCGCCAGCCCCTGCACGCGGTGATCCTGGTGCGAGCCCGCATAGATCGCCGCGATCGAGGCGCCGTCGGAATGTCCCAGCAGGATGCCGCGGCGAAAGCCGATCTTGTCGAGCAGCTTCGGCAACACGTCGAGTGCCTCGACATGCATGTAGCCGAGCGGCCTCGGCAGTTTGGCCGGCGTCGAATTGCCGTAGCCGGCGCGCGAATAGACGAACACGCCGGCGCCGGTCGCGGCCTGCAGCCTGTCGGGGAAATCTCCCCACAGCCCGACCGAGCCGAGCCCTTCATGCAGCATCACGATGACAGGCGCGTTCTCCGGCGACGGGCCGATCATGCGGTATTCGAGACGCGCCGCGCCAACGGTGAGGAAGCCGGATGGGGAAAGGGTTGTCATCTCGCTGTATCCACTTGCTCCGTCATGCCCGGGCTTGACGACGCGTCAGCTTGCACCATCCCGTAACTTGAACCTTTGAATCTTTCCCGTCGCCGTCTTCGGCAGGCTGTCCACCACGTCCACCCAGCGCGGATATTTCCATGGGCCGATCTTCTGCTTGACGTGCTCCTTCAGCGCCTCGTGCAGATCGTCGGCTTTGGCGCCGGCCCGCAGCACGACGAAGGCTTTTGGCTTCAGCAATCCTTCCGGATCGGATTCCGGCACGACGGCGGCTTCGAGCACGGCCGGATGGGTGATCAGCGCGCTCTCGACTTCGAACGGCGAGACCCAGATGCCGGATACCTTGAACATGTCGTCGCTGCGGCCGCAGAAGGTGTAACGGCCCTCGGCATCGCGGATGTATTTGTCGCCGGTACGGGTCCAGTGGCCTTCGAAGGTGGAGCGGCTCTTGCTGCGCTGGTTCCAGTAACCCTCGCCCGCGGAGGGCGCATCGACGAGGAGTTCGCCGACCTCGCCGTCGGCCACGTCGTCGCCCGCTTCATTGACCAGCCGCACCTTGTAGCCGGGCACCGGACGGCCCGATGAGCCGTATTTGATGTCGCCGGGCGCGTTCGAGAGGAAGATGTGCAGCAGCTCGGTCGAACCGACGCCGTCGAGGATGTCGACACCGAAGCGGGCCTTGAACGCATTGCCGACCGATTCCGGCAGCGCCTCGCCGGCGGAGGTGCAGATGCGCAGCCGGTTGCCGGCGCGTGCCTCCTTCAGCGTCTCGTCGTTGAGCATCGCGGCAAACAGCGTCGGCACGCCGTAGAAGATGGTCGGGTGATATTTGTTCATCAGCGCGAACATCGCCGCCGGCGTCGGCCGGTCGCTGTGCAGCACCGTCGAGGCGCCGACCGACATCGGAAAGGTCAGCGCGTTGCCGAGACCGTAGGCAAAGAACAGCTTCGCCGCCGAGAGGCCGACGTCGTTCTCCCTGATACCGAGCACCTGGCTGGCGTAGGTGTCCGCCGTAGCGGCGAGGTTGGAATGCAGGTGGCGCACGCCCTTGGGCATGCCGGTCGAGCCGGATGAATAGAGCCAGAACGCGGGCTCGTCGGGATGCGTCGCCACCGTGGCGAAATCATCGCCCTCGCGCGCCAGCTCGTCGGAAAGCTTCTTGTGGCCGTGCGCGTCCTTGCCTGACACGACGACGTGTTCGAGATCCGGCATCCGTCCGACCATGTCCTTCACGACAGGCAGCAGCGCTTCGGAAATGAACAGCACGCGCGCGCGGCAATCCGCCAATATGTAAGCGTATTGCTCCGAGGTCAGCAGCGTGTTGAGCGGCACCGGCACGATGCCGGCGCGGATCGCGCCCAGGAACACGCAGGGAAAATCCACGGTGTCGAGCATGATCATCGCGACGCGTTCTTCGCGTCGGACGCCGAGGCGACGCAGCATATTGGCGACCCGACAGCTCTGTTTCTGCAGGTCCCCATAGCTGAGTTCTGAGACCGTGTCGGTGAAGGCGAGCTTTGCGCCGCGGCCTTCGTCGACGTTGCGGTCGAGCAGCCAGGTCACCGCATTGTACGAACCGGACGTACCGCTCACGTCGCCTCTCCCTTGAGCTTTAAGAATTATAATTCATAGAAAGACACCGGCGGCGCTTGCTGTCAATCCTCGTCGGCATTATGTTTCCGAAGTTCCTCCCACCCGTGGCAGCGCCGAACGAGGGCAATTGACCGAGGCGAGCGACCCCGAATCCGGATTTCTGGAGCAGCTTGGCCAGCGGGTGCGCACCATGCGCGCCCTTCGCGGCATGTCGCGAAAAGTGCTCGCCAAGGTATCGGGGATTTCCGAGCGCTACATCGCGCAGCTCGAAAGCGGCAAGGGCAATGTCTCGATCGTGCTGCTCAGACGCGTGTCGAACGCGATGGGCGCGCATCTCGAAGACCTCATTCCATCCGCCGAGCCGGCGCCCGATTGGGCCGTCATTCGCGACCTGCTGCGCAAGGCGACGCCGGCGCAGATCGCGCAGGCCAAGGACGCGCTCACGAGCGGCGGCGCGGCGACGCAGCGGCGCATCACCTTCGCCGGCATCGCCCTGATCGGGCTACGCGGCGCCGGCAAATCGACGCTCGGCAGAATGCTGGCGAAGCAGATCGGCTGGAAGTTCGTCGAGCTCAACAAGGAGGTCGAGGCGCAGAACGGCCTCTCCGTCGCCGAGATCATCGCGCTCTACGGCCAGGAAGGCTTTCGCCGCATGGAGCAGGCGGCGCTGTCGCAACTATTGGCGCGCAAGGAACTGATGGTGCTGGCGACCGGCGGCGGCATCGTGTCCGAGCCCTTGACCTTCGACCTGATCCTGTCGTCGTTCTACACGATCTGGATCAAGGCCGATCCGGAAGAGCACATGGCGCGGGTCCGCGGCCAGGGCGATCTGCGGCCGATGGCGGACGACCGCTCCGCGATGGCTGAATTGCGCAACATCCTGATCAGCCGCGAACCGCTCTACGCCCGCGCCTCCGCCGTGGTCGATACCGCGGGCCTTTCGGTGGATGCGGCGGCCGCGCGGCTGAATGACGCGGTCGCGCCGGTTTTGCACGACAAGCACGCCTTCGGCCTGCGCAGCGCCGTTTCCTGACCCCGGCGACATTCATTTTTGCCTGGTTCGGGCCTACGCAGGCGCTTGCGCGCCATAATTGCACCGCACCGCGATTAACCACGCGACAAGTTCGGTGCGAACGGCCGCAGCAATGCACCCTCCAATTGTGTTAACAATCCGTTAAGCGAAATGGAGAGCAGCCATGCTGGAGCGCCGTCATCATCACCGCAACCGCGTTTTTTACGGCGGACATATCGCCTTCAACGCCCGCAACTCGGCGCTCGACTGCGTCGTGCGCAATTTCAGCCCGCGCGGCGCGAAGATCGAGTTCGAGAATTCGGCCATGCTGCCCGACCAGGTCGACTTCGAGGTCGTGCGCAAGGGCATTTCCTGCCTGGCACGCCTGACCTGGCGCGATCACAGCGCGGCGGGCCTGGAGTTCTGCGAAGCGTACGAGACCGGCACCGTCGTCACGCTGGACTGGGCGCGAAAACTCCGCGCCAGCGAACGCGACAACCGCCGCCTCAAGTCGCGCCTCAATCAGCTGCTGTCGGAATATTGACGCGGATGATCGGAACCATCGCATGAGTACGCTCGAAGACGACGACGCCCTCCTCGCCTCCGCCCGGCCGCCACGCGGCCGGCGGCGCCCGCTGCGCGCGATCCTGCTGACGTTGCTGACGCAATACATGATTATCGCCGCCATCGTCGGCGTGACCGTCGCGACGACGCTGCACTATCTGGTGACGCCGAAGATCGTCGCCACGTTCGAGACGCTGGAGGACGCCTTCAGGCGCCTGCCGCGATAGGGTCCCCTCTCCGCCGTCATTGCGAGGAGCGAAGCGAAGAAGCAATCCATCTCTCGGCGAGCGGTGACATGGATTGCTTCGCTTCGCTCGCAATGACGGTGGAGAGGGCGGAGCCCTCTCACACCAGTAGCGGTTTGACCGACGCTGTCGTCTCCTGCAATCGCGGCAGGAAGCGCACGATCGGCGAGGATTGTCTTCAACGGCTTCTTCTTGTCGGTGACGGTGAACGGCGGCAGCGCTGCAAGCGCTTGCCTCCAGAATAGCCTGCGTTAAAATCGCATAAACGTTCAATAGGCGAACAAATCCGATCTGGAGACCCCGCCATGATGAGCCAGGAGCAGAACGACCTGATCACCCGCACCGGCCGCAAGGATCCGTGCGGGAAGCTGATGCGGATGTACTGGCAGCCGGCGGCGCTGGTCGACGAGTTGCAGGGAGCGCGGCCGGTTCGCCCGGTCAAACTGCTCGGCGAAAACCTCGTGCTGTTTCGCGACGAACAAGGGCGCTACGGCCTGATCGACCGCCACTGCGCGCATCGCGGCGCCGACCTCGCCTTCGGCCGGCTGGAGAATGGCGGCCTGCGCTGCGCCTTCCACGGCTGGCTGTTCGATGTGTCGGGCCAGTGCCTGGAAACGCCGGCCGAGCCGAAGGACTCGAAGCTTTGCCAGGGAATCAGGCAGCGCTCCTATCCGGTGATCGAGAAGAGCGGCATCCTCTGGGCTTATCTCGGCGAAGGTGAGCCGCCGGCATTTCCGGAGATCGACTGCTTCGTCGCGCCCGACAGCCATACTTTCGCGTTCAAGGGCCACATCAATTGCAACTGGCTGCAGGCGCTGGAAGTCGGCATCGATCCGGCGCACGCCTCCTTCCTGCATCGTTTTTTCGAGGACGAGGACACCTCCACCGCCTACGGCAAGCAGTTCCGCGGCGCGTCCGCCGGCAGCGACATGCCGATGACGAAGATCCTGCGCGAATACGACAACCCGATCATCAATGTCGAGCATACCGAATACGGCCTGCGGCTGATCGCGCTGCGCGAACTGGATGCCGAGCGGACGCATGTGCGCGTCACCAACCAGCTCTTTCCGCACGGCTTCGTCATCCCGATGAGCACGGAGATGACGATCACGCAGTGGCATGTGCCCATCGACGACGAGAATTGCTACTGGTACGCGATCTTCACCTCCTACGCGGCGCCGGTCGACAGGAAGAAGATGCGCGACCAGCGCCTCGAACTCTATGAGCTGCCCGATTACAAATCGCGCAAGAACAGGAGCAACGACTACGGCTTCGATCCGCACGAACAGGCGACCGCCACCTATACCGGCATGGGCAACGACATCAACGTCCACGACCAGTGGGCGGTGGAATCGATGGGCGCGATCCAGGACCGCACCAACGAGCATCTCGGCACGTCCGACAAGGCGATCGTGCAATATCGCCGCCTGCTGCGACAGGAGATCGAGAAGGCCGTGGGCGGCGAGAAGCCGATGCTGTTCCTGGACGAGGCGACGGCCCGCAGCATCCAGGGTCCCGCCACGATGGACGGCATCGGGCCAACCCAGGGCTGGGAGCTCTACTGGATGGAAGTCGACGTCAAGCGGCGCCGCGGCGCGCCGTGGGCTGCGCCGGTGCCGCGCGAGATCGCAGGCAAGGTTGCGCACCTGACGGCGGCGGAGTGATGTCCTCTCCCCGTCATTGCGAGCGAAGCGAAGCAATCCATCGCGCCACGCGTGGAGGTATGGATCGCTTCGTCGCTTCGCTCCTCGCGATGACGACGTTGGGTTCGGGCAAACCTTCGGGGGATCGGCGTTGAGTTTCGTCGGACGTCACGGGCTGTGGTCTTCAGAGCAGCAGGAGGCGGCGGGCCGCCTTCGGAAAATCGTCGAAGAGAGGAACCTCGAAGTCATCCGCCTGTCGTTTCCCGATCAGCACGGCATCCTGCGCGGCAAGACGCTGATCGCGGGCGAAGCGGTCGCCTCGCTGGAAAGCGGCTGCTCCATCACCACCACGATGCTCGCCAAGGACACCTCGCACAAGACGGTGTTTCCGGTGTTCACATCAGGCGGCGGCTTCGGCATGAAGGAGATGGAAGGCGCCGCCGACGTGTTGATGGTGGCCGATCCCTCGACCTTTCGCGTGCTGCCCTGGGCGCCGACCACGGGCTGGCTGCTCTGCGATCTCCATTTCAACGACGGCCGCCCGGTGCCGTTCGCCACGCGCCATCTCTATCGCAAGGTGATCGACCAGCTCGGCGCGCGCGGCTACGATTTCGTCGCGGGCCTCGAAGTCGAATTCCACCTCTTCAGGCTCGACGACGCGCATATGTCGCCGGAGGACGCCGGCCAGCCCGGACGGCCGCCATCGGTCAGCCTGCTCTCGCACGGCTATCAATACCTGACCGAGCAGCGCTACGACCAGATGGAGCCGGCGCTGGAGATCATCCGCCGCGACGTGCTGGCGCTCGGCCTTCCCTTGCGCTCGGTCGAGGTCGAGTTCGGGCCGAGCCAGTGCGAATTCACCTTCCAGCCGACCAGGGGGCTGGTGCCCGCAGACACCATGGTGCTGTTCCGCTCGGCGGTGAAGCAGATCGCGCGCCGCCACGGCTATCACGC
>NZ_DAINNI010000177.1:0-7582 GCF_036735945.1 Bradyrhizobium sp.
CGCAAGGTCTACGACCAGATGCCGGAGCCGCGCTACGTCATCTCCATGGGCTCCTGCGCCAATGGCGGCGGCTACTACCACTATTCCTACTCGGTCGTGCGCGGCTGCGACCGTATCGTGCCGATCGACATCTATGTGCCCGGATGCCCGCCGACGGCGGAGGCGCTGCTTTACGGCGTTCTGCTGCTGCAGAAGAAGATCCGCCGCATCGGGACCATCGAACGCTAAGGTTTTAGGCAATGGACGACGGCAAGCTCGAGGCCCTTGGGCAGACGATTGTTAGCGCGCTTCCGGGTGCGGCCACGGCCCATGCGGTCGCGTTCAACCAGCTCACCATTACGGCCGAGGCGGCCAGGATTGTCGAGGTGATGAAGCACCTGCGCGACGATCCCGCGCTGCGCTTCGTCAACATCACCGACGTCACCGCGGTCGACTATCCCAGCCGGGAGAAGCGATTCGATGTGGTCTATCACCTGATGTCGCCGACCCTGAACGAGCGCATCCGCGTTCGCGCCGAGGCCGACGAGACCACGCTGGTGCCCTCGATCATCGACGTTTTTCCGGGCGCCGACTGGTTCGAGCGCGAGACCTACGATCTCTACGGCGTGATCTTCACCGGCCATCCCGACATGCGCCGGCTGTTGACCGACTACGGCTTCGACGGCCATCCGCTGCGCAAGGATTTCCCGCTCACCGGCTTTGTCGAGGTGCGCTACGACGACCAGGAGAAGCGGGTGCTCTACGAACCCGTCCGCCTCAACCAGGAATTCCGCAAATTCGATTTCCTCTCGCCATGGGAAGGCGCGGACTATCCGCTTCCCGGCGATGAGAAGGCTGAGCCGAAGGCCTGACCGTCATGAATGAACAGAACCTGCGAAATTTCACGATCAATTTCGGACCGCAGCATCCTGCGGCGCACGGTGTTTTGCGCTTGGTGCTGGAACTCGACGGCGAAGTCGTCGAGCGCGTCGATCCGCATATCGGTTTGCTCCATCGCGGCACGGAAAAGCTGATCGAGCAGAAAACCTATCTGCAGGCGATTCCCTATTTCGATCGTTTGGACTACGTCGCGCCGATGAACCAGGAGCATGCGTTCTGCCTTGCGGCGGAAAAGCTGCTTGGCATCACCGTGCCGCGCCGCGGGCAATTGATCCGCGTGCTCTACTGCGAGATCGGCCGCATCCTGTCGCATCTGCTCAACGTCACCACGCAGGCGATGGACGTCGGCGCGCTCACTCCGCCGTTGTGGGGTTTCGAAGAGCGCGAGAAGCTGATGGTGTTCTATGAGCGCGCCTCCGGCTCGCGCATGCACGCGGCCTATTTTCGCGTCGGCGGCGTGCATCAGGATTTGCCGCCAAAGCTGATCGACGACATCGAAGCCTGGTGCGATCCGTTCCTGCAGACCGTCGCCGACCTCGATACGCTCCTGACCGGCAACCGCATTTTCAAGCAGCGCAACGTCGACATCGGCGTGGTCCCGTTGAAGGAAGCCTGGGAGTGGGGCTTTTCGGGCGTGATGGTGCGCGGCTCGGGCGCGGCCTGGGACCTTCGCAAGGCGCAGCCCTACGAATGCTATGCCGAGATGGATTTCGACATCCCGATCGGCAAGAACGGCGACTGCTACGACCGCTACCTGATCCGCATGGAAGAGATGCGCCAGTCGGCGCGCATCATGAAGCAGTGCATCCAGAAGCTCAGGGCAGCGGACGGGCAGGGGCCCGTGGTGGTCGAGGACAACAAGATCGCACCGCCCCGCCGCGGCGAGATGAAGCGCTCGATGGAAGCCCTGATCCATCACTTCAAGCTCTATACCGAAGGCGTGCACGTGCCGGCCGGCGAGGTCTATGCCGCCGTCGAAGCGCCGAAGGGCGAGTTCGGCGTCTATCTTGTCTCCGACGGCAGCAACAAGCCCTACAAGTGCAAGATCCGCGCGCCGGGCTTTGCGCACCTGCAGGCGATGCATCACATCTGCAAGGGCCATCTGCTGGCCGACGTCTCGGCCATCCTCGGCTCGCTCGACATCGTGTTCGGAGAGGTTGACCGGTGATGGCGCAGGCGCCCATCCAGTTTGACCGGGCATCGGGCGCACTCGAAGGTGCGAACACCTGGGAGCGTTTGGCCGCCGTTGCGCTGGTGCTGGGATCGAAGGTGGCGTCGAACTTCTCGCATCGCGGCTACAACATGTGCGCCAATCTGCTGCGCACGACGCTGCCGGAGCGCGGCCTCCAGGTCAGGCTCAATGACGACGCCGTGTTCGAGTTTCCCTATGGCGACGGCTATTGGAGCAAGCTGCTCAACCGCACCTTCCGGTACGAGGACGAACTTGAGCTGCTGTTTCGGGATTCCGCCGACGTCGACTACACGCTGCTCGATTGCGGCGCCAATTACGGCTACTGGTCGGTCCTGGTGTCGAGCAGGCCGTTCGGATCGCACAAGGCGATCGCGATCGAACCCTCCGGGCAGAACTTTCCGAAGCTTGCCAACAACGCCCGCATCAACGGCAATCGTTTCGAGACCATGAAATGCGCGATCGGTGCGGCGCGCGGTACCGCGCGTCTCTCAGGCACCAAGCATGAGGCCTTCAGCATCGCCGGCGACCAGGCTGATGGCGAGGAGGTTCCGGTGATCGCGCTGGATAACCTGCTCGACGACGGCAGGATCGCGCCTGGCGGCAAGTATCTGGTCAAGCTCGACGTCGAAGGCGTCGAGATCGAAGCCATGAAAGGTGGCGCGCGGCTGCTGCAGGGCGACAGCGTCTTGCTGTGCGAGGAGCACGGCAATGACCCCAGGCACACCGTATCGCGCTATATCCTCGACCAGTCGCTGACGCTGATCGTCTACGATCCGCGCAGCAATCGCCTTGAAACCGTGACCGACCTGTCGATTCTCGACCGGATCAAGGTTTCAACCCATGTCGGCTACAACGTGTTCGGCACCGCAAGCGCATTCTGGCTCGCCCGGATCGAAGCGCTCAATGCGAAGGCCGCGCGCCGCGTACAATGAGAGACTGAAACGATGTCCGTCCGCCGTCTTGCCCCGAAGGAATTGCAGCCCGCGAGCTTTGCGTTCACGGACGAAAATCTTGCCTGGGCCAAGGCGCAGATCACCAAATATCCGCCGGGCCGGCAGGCCTCCGCGGTGATTGCGATCCTGTGGCGCGCGCAGGAGCAGCATGAAGGCTGGGTGTCGGAAGCCGCGATCCGCGTCGTCGCCGACATGCTCGAGATGCCCTACATCCGCGTGTTGGAGGTCGCTACCTTCTACACGATGTTTCAGCTCCAGCCGGTCGGCAAGAAGGCCCATGTGCAGGTCTGCGGCACCACGCCGTGCCGGCTGCGCGGTGCCGGAGACCTCATCGACGTGTGCCAGAGCCGCATCCATCACGAGCCCTTCCATCTGTCCAAGGACGGCAATTTCAGCTGGGAAGAGGTCGAGTGCCTCGGCGCCTGTGTGAATGCGCCGATGGTGCAGATCTGGAAGGACACCTACGAGGACCTGACCAAGGAAACCTTCGGCAAGGTGCTGGACGGCTTTGCCTCGGGCAATCCGCCGAAGCCCGGACCGCAGACCGACCGTCAGTTCTCGGCGCCCGCGGGCGGGCCGACGACGCTGAAGGAATCGACATGACGCGCATATTGGCCAGGGGTGGGCCGGGGAGGGTCAGTACGATGAAGAACTGGCGCTATATCGGCATGCACGCCGTCGCCGCGGCGACCTTTATTTTTCTGTTGCAGCGTTACGGGCTGAACGCGACGCTCGAATCCAGCCTGTTGTGGGCGCTGACCTTCGGCGGATGCGCCGCGGGCCTTGCCTACGCACAGTCCAACCGTTGATCCGCTAGGAAGCCCCAAGTCATGCTCGACGACAAGGATCGCATCTTCAAGAACCTCTACGGTCTCCACGATTGGGGGCTCGAGGGCGCGCGCCGCCGCGGCGCGTGGGACGGCACGAAGGCGATCATCGACAAGGGCCGCGACTGGATCATCGCCGAGATGAAGGCCTCCGGCCTGCGTGGCCGCGGCGGCGCCGGCTTCCCGACCGGCCTGAAATGGTCGTTCATGCCGAAGGAATCGACCGACGGCCGGCCGAGCTATCTCGTGGTCAACGCCGACGAATCCGAGCCCGGCACCTGCAAGGACCGCGAGATCATGCGGCACGATCCGCATCTGCTGGTGGAGGGCTGCCTGCTCGCCAGCTTCGCGATGAACGCGCATGCCTGCTACATCTATGTGCGCGGCGAGTTTATCCGCGAGCGCGAGCACCTGCAGGCCGCGATCGACCAGGCCTATGATGCCAAGCTGGTCGGCAAGGACAACGTCAATGGCTGGCCGTTCGACATCTATGTCGCGCACGGCGCCGGCGCCTATATCTGCGGCGAGGAAACCGCGCTGCTCGAAAGCCTCGAGGGCAAGAAGGGCCAGCCGCGGCTGAAGCCGCCATTCCCGGCCAATGTCGGCCTCTATGGCTGCCCGACCACCGTCAACAACGTAGAGTCGATCGCGGTCGCGCCTGACATCCTGCGCCGCGGCGCGGCGTGGTTCGCGGCGATCGGCCGTCCGAACAATGTCGGCACAAAACTGTTCTGCGTCTCCGGCCATGTCGAGCGGCCCTGCAACGTCGAAGAGGCGATGGGGCTTCCGTTCCGCGAACTGATCGAGCGGCACTGCGGCGGCATTCGCGGCGGCTGGGACAATCTGAAGGCCGTGATTCCCGGCGGCTCGTCGGTGCGCATGGTGCCGGCCGAGCAGATCATCGATACGCCGATGGATTTCGACTCGCTGGGCAAGCTGCGCTCCGGCCTCGGCACCGCCGCCGTGATCGTGATGGACAAGTCGACCGACCTGATCCGGGCGATCGCGCGCATCTCCTATTTCTACAAGCATGAGAGCTGCGGCCAGTGCACGCCGTGCCGCGAAGGCACCGGCTGGATGTGGCGCGTGCTGACGCGCATGGCCGAAGGCCGCGCCCACAAGCGCGAGATCGACATGCTGCTGGAAGTGACCAAGCAGGTCGAGGGACACACGATCTGTGCGCTCGGCGACGCCGCGGCATGGCCGATCCAGGGCCTGATCGCGCATTTTCGCCATGAGATCGAGGAGCGGATATCAGAGTATTCGCACAAGGCCGATATCGACGATATCGGCGTGCGCGACCCCGTGAACATGGTCGCGGCGGAGTAGGGCAATGGCAGTCGAACCTGACAATATTCTTCTGCAGCACATGCGGCGCTTTGATGAGAAGCTTGATCGCGTCGTCGATGAGATGCTCGACGTCAAGGTCCGCTCGACTGCGGTCGAGGAAGGTTTGGCTGGCATTAATCGTCGGCTTGACCGATTGGAAATGCGCGTCGAACGGATCGAGCGACGTCTCGATCTGGTTGATCACCCGCGCTGAGATGATGGGACCGATGTCGCAACCGAGCTTCTGGTGGCAGAGATACGGGACGCTGGCGCAGATGGCGCAGGCGGCCGTGGCGCTGCTCGGCTTTGTTGCGATTCTGTTCCAGATCAACGAGATCCGCACCGGCAATCGCGCCTCCAGCGCGCGGCAGGCGTTTCTTGGCTACACTGATCTTGCGTTCAAGAATCCGAAATTCGCGCAGCCGGACTACGAGAAGATCAAGGCGGCCGGGCGTGACGAGCAGGTGCAGTACGAGAGCTTCGTGACCTACCTGCTTTATGCCTGCGAGGAGGCGATCAGCGCGTTCTCCGGAAAGAAGGAATGGCAGGCGTCCTGCGACTACGATTTGAAGCCGCATCTGCCGTTCCTGTGCGAGAAGAACGCGGCGCAGCCGGCCTGGCTCGCCACCTACGGCGCCGAGACCCAGCAATGGATCAAGACGGCGCTGAAGACCGCCAGCGTTACACCGCCAGACTGCAAGCTGGGAAAGACCTGAGACAGCAATGACCAAACTCATCATCGACGGCAAAGAGATCGATGTGCCCGCGGAATACACGCTGCTGCAGGCATGCGAGGCCGCGGGCGCCGAAATTCCGCGCTTCTGCTATCACGAGCGGCTGTCGATCGCCGGCAATTGCCGGATGTGCCTCGTCGAGGTGAAGGGCGGCCCGAAGCCGGTCGCAAGCTGCGCCTGGGGCGTGCGCGACTGCCGTCCGGGCCCGAAGGGCGAGCCGCCGGAAATCTCCACGCGTTCGCCGATGGTCAGGAAGGCGCGCGAAGGCGTGATGGAATTCCTGCTGATCAACCACCCGCTGGATTGCCCGATCTGCGACCAGGGCGGCGAGTGCGACCTGCAGGACCAGGCGATGGGCTACGGCGTCGACACCAGCCGCTTCGCCGAGAACAAGCGCGCGGTCGAGGACAAGTATCTCGGCGCGCTGGTCAAGACCTCGATGAACCGCTGCATCCAGTGCACGCGCTGCGTCCGCTTCTCGGCCGAAGTCGCCGGCGCCCCGGAAATGGGCGCGACCGGCCGCGGCGAGGACATGGAGATCACGACCTATCTGGAGCAGGCGCTGACCTCCGAGCTGCAGGGCAACCTTGTCGACATCTGCCCGGTGGGCGCGCTGACCTCGAAGCCTTACGCATTTGCCGCGCGCCCGTGGGAACTGGGCAAGACGCAGTCGGTCGACGTCATGGACGGCGTGGGGTCTGCGATCCGCGTCGATACCCGCGGCCGCGAGGTGATGCGCATCCTGCCGCGGATCAACGAGGCCGTGAACGAGGAATGGATTTCCGACAAGACCCGTCACGTCGTCGACGGCCTGCGCACGCAGCGGCTCGACCGGCCCTATATCCGCGAGAACGAGAAGCTTCGCCCCGCGTCCTGGCAGGAGGCCTTCGCGGCCATCGCCGCCAGGCTGAAGCGGAGCGACGGCAAGCGGATCGGTGCGATCGCCGGCGATCTTGCCGCGGTCGAGGAGATGTTCGCGTTCAAGGATCTGCTCGGACAATATGGTTCGACCAATCTGGCGGTGCAGGGCGGCGACGCCTTCGACCCCAAGCTCGGCCGCGCCGGCTACATCTTCAATCCGACCATCGCCGGGATCGAGCAGGCCGATGCGCTCCTGATCATCGGCGCCAACCCGCGCCGGGAAGCGGCCGTGCTCAACGCGCGCATCCGCAAGCGCTGGCGTACCGGCCAGCTCAGGGTCGGCGTGATCGGTCCGAAGGCCGATCTGACCTATGACTACGACTATCTCGGCGCCGGCACCGATACGCTCAACGACCTCGCCAATGGCAAGCACTCCTTCATCGAGGTGCTGAAGGGCGCCAGGAACCCGATCGTGCTGGTCGGCGGCGGTTCGCTGTCGCGGCATGACGGCGCGGCGGTGCTGGCGCTGGCGGCCAGGATCGCGACTGCTACGGGCGCACTCAAGGACGGCTGGAACGGCTTTGCCGTGCTGCAGGACACCGCCTCGCGCGCCGGCGCGCTCGATATCGGCTTCTCGGCCGGCAAGGGCGGACTGACGCTTGCGCAGATGACGACCTTCGGCACGCTGGACGTGCTGTTCCTGCTCGGCGCCGACGAGGTGAAGGTGCCTGACGGCACATTCGTGGTCTATGTCGGCACGCATGGCGACCGCGGCGCGCATCGCGCCGACGTCATCCTGCCGGGCGC
>NZ_DAINNI010000178.1:0-7575 GCF_036735945.1 Bradyrhizobium sp.
TGATTTATAACGACCGGGTGTCTTCAAAACCCGCCAATCCGCGAAGACGGGTTAGAACAATTCTGAAGAACAATGGTTCCGGCAGGTAGTCCGGTTGAATACGGGGCGTATCGAGATGAGGCGGCAGTGCCGTGCCCACGCCCCCGTCTACGAGGCCCAGCCGCGCCACCAGACGACGAAGGCAATGACGACTGCAACCGCGAGTGCGAACCAGGTGATGGCGTATTGCAGGTGGTCATCCTTGAGATGCACCGAGAGCGCGCCGGGCTTCGGGATGCCGCTCTCCGGCACCGGCGTTTCCAGATCGATGTAGAACGGGGCGACCGCCTTGCCGACGTCGCCCCAGCCGAGCGCGCGCGCCATGGCGAGGTGATCGCGGGCGAACCAGAGACGTTTTGCCGGGCTCTCGTCCGGCGTCAGCGCGCCCGCGCTTTCGGGAAAACGGATATAGCCGGTGAACTGCACGGGATCGCCGGTGATCAGCCGGCGCACGGCGCGATCCTGCTGGCTGCGGTCCTGCATCGTGTTCCGGACGAAGCCGGCATTGACCACGATCGTGTTGCCGTCGTCCGTCAGCACCGGCAGGAACGCCCATGTGCCGGGACCCGAGACGTCGTCGCGAACCGCGGAGCCCGAGCTGTAGACCATCGCGTCCGGCAGCGGCGCGTAGGTCGCGGTGAAGCTGACGCGGCGGAATTCGTCCTTGGCAGGCGTCAGCGAAGGCCATTGCGCCGCAGCCGGCAATGCCTCGGGCGCGGCCGCGAGGCGTTCGTTGAGCCGCGCGATCAGGGCATGCTTCTCGACCCGGCGCTGCAACTGCCAGACCCCGAGGCCGACGAAGACCGCCACCATGGCCAACGTAAAGATGGCGAAGCCGACGGCCGGCTGCCGCCGCGACGGGAGGTCGGTCATTTCGGCTCGCGATCGATCAGCCGGCCGGGCGCCGCCTTGTGATGAAACTGCAGCGCGATCAGGAGCGACTTCATGGAGCGCAGCGGCAGCAGCGTGGTCGCCGCTATCAGCGGCAGCCACAGCGCCGCATGCAGCCAGAACGGCGGCTGATACTTGACCTCGACGATCAGCGCCGCGGTGACGACGATGGCGCCCGCCAGCATGATGATGAAGATCGCAGGCCCGTCGCCGGAATCGATGAAGGCGTAGTCGAGCCCGCAAACCTCGCAATTCGGGCGCAGGTTGAGGAAGCCGGCGTAGAGCTTGCCCTTGCCGCAGCGCGGACAGCGGCAGGCGATGCCGCGTAGCGCGCTCTGGGTTACCGTGACTGCCGCATCGTCTGTCATGTTCTGTCTGTTCCCTCTCCACCACGGGAGGAAGGAAGAAAGCAAAAGGGGCGGTCGCTCCGACCGCCCCTTTTAGCACGTCACGCCTTGTTAGTGGCCGCCGGCCGCCGCCCCCGCGCCGCGGAACCAGACGTAGATGCAAATGAACAGGAACAACCACACCACGTCGACGAAGTGCCAGTACCAGGCGGCGAACTCGAAGCCGAGATGCTGCTTCGGCGTGAAGTGGCCGGCATAGGCGCGGATCAGGCAGACCAGCAGGAACACGGTGCCGACCAGCACGTGGAAGCCGTGGAAGCCGGTCGCCATGAAGAAGGTGGCGCCGTAGATGTTGCCCGAGAAGTGGAAGGTGGCGTGGGCATATTCATAGGCCTGCACGCAGGTGAAGGCGGCCCCCAGCAGCACGGTGAGAATCAGGCCGTACTTCAGACCCTGGCGGTCGTTCTCGAGCAGCGCGTGGTGAGCCCAGGTCACCGTGGTGCCCGAGGTCAGCAGCAGCAGCGTGTTGAGGAGCGGCAGATGCCAGGGGTCGAAGGTCTCGATGCCCTTCGGCGGCCAGGTGCCCGGCACGCTGCAGGCGCCCATCGCCGTGCCCGGACCGCAGCCGAACACCGCGTCGCGGGTGGCATGGACCGCGTCGGCCGGGAACAGCGCGGAATTGAAGAAGGCCCAGAACCAGGCGACGAAGAACATCACCTCGGAGGCGATGAACAGGATCATGCCGTAGCGGTGGCTGATCTGCACCACGCGGGTGTGGTCGCCCTTGTACTGGGCTTCGCGGATCACGTCGCCCCACCAGCTCGCCATGGTGTAGAGCACGCCGATGGTGCCGACGCCGAAGATGATCGGGGCCGCGGCGAACATGTGATGCATCCACGTGATCGCGCCCACCGCCATGATGAACGCCGAGATCGAGCCGACGACCGGCCACGGGCTCGGATCGACGAGGTGGTAGTCGTGGTGCTTCGCGTGCGCCGTAGCCATTGCGGTCTCTCCGTTGCATGTGCCGTTCCCGTCGGCACATATTCGTCTCAAATTTCAAATCCGGATGCCGTCAGATACGGTATCCGGCGGTCACAGGTTTCTCAAACGTGTCCCGTCACAAGCTTCCCGTCACAAGCTTCCCTTGCGCTTGTCGCCTTCGCCGGCCGCGACCGGCTTCGGCGCCACGTCGCGCGCGGGATAGAAGGTGTAGGATAGCGTGATGGTATTCAGCCCGTCGTTCTCGCTGTCCCTGGCCAGCGCCGGATCGACATAGAACACCACGGGCATCTCGCGCTTCTCGCCCGGGCCCATGGTCTGTTCGCTGAAGCAGAAACAGTTGATCTTCTGGAAATAGGCGCCGACGGTGAGCGGCGCGACGTTGTAGGCGGCTACCCCGGTGGTGGTGCGCGCGGCCTGGTTGGTCACGGCATAGAAGACGGTGACGACTTCGCCGATCCGGACCTCGATCTCGTTCTGCTCGGGCTCGAACTTCCAGGGCAGGCCGGGTCCGACATTGGCGTCGAACCGCACGGAAATCTTGCGGGCGAGCGGCCCTTCCGCCGGCGCCGCGGTCGCGACCTGCGTGGTGCCGTTGAAGCCGGTGGCGCGGCAAAACCAGTCGTAGAACGGCACGGCCGCGTAGGAAGCGCCGACCATCAGCACCACGACGAAGCCACAGATCGACGCGACCACCGCATCGCGCGACAGCGTGCGGCGTGGAGCTGCCTTGTCGCCCCCCGTCTCGCGCTTGCGGATTTGCGGACTGTTTTCCATGTCAGTCACATCGGCCGGACGAGAACGGCCGGCCCTTTGACCAGGGTGACCGCGAAGAACAGCACGACGAGGACGCCAAGCGCGAGCGCAATCGCGATCGAGCGTTGACGGCGGCTGCGCTTCTGCGCCTCGGTGAGGACGATTCCATCTGGCTTGCGATTGTCGTCCATTCGCGTTCCATGCGCCCCCTACCCGATCAGAGGCACAACAGCGCGGGCCACGACCTCGAGCAGGAGCGTCGCAAACAGCGCAAACAGGTACAGGATCGAAAAGGCGAACAGCCGGCGCGTCGCGCGGGCCGCCGGCTTGCCCTCGCGGTGGCGGTAGACCTCGATAGCGAGCCACATCATGCCGGCGCCTAGCACCAGCGAGGTGACGCCATAGATCGCATCGAAATAGCCGAGCGGCCAGGGCGCGACCGCGACCGCGACCAGCACGACCGTGTAGAGCAGTATCTGCAGCCGCGTCGCATCGGGACCGGCGACGACCGGCAGCATCGGAATTCCGGCGCGGGCGTAATCGTCGTTGCGGAACAGCGCCAGCGCCCAGAAATGCGGCGGGGTCCAGAAGAAGATGATGAGGAACAGGAGCACCGGCTCCATCGACAGCGAACCGGTGGCCGCGGCCCAGGCCACGACCGGCGGCAGCGCGCCGGCGGCGCCGCCGATCACGATGTTCTGCGCGGTCCAGCGCTTCAGCCCCATGGTGTAGATCACCACGTAGAAGAAGATCGTGAACGCGAGCAGCGCGCCGGCCAGCCAGTTGACGAGGATGCCGAGCGTCATCACCGAGAAGAACGAAAGGATCAGGCCGAAGGCCATCGCCTCGCTTTGGGTGATCCGTCCGCGCGGGATCGGCCGGTTCGCGGTGCGCGACATCAACGCGTCGATGTCGCCCTCATAGGCCATGTTCATCGCGCCCGAGGCGCCGGCCCCGACCGCGATGCAGAGGATCGAGGTGAAGGCGATCACGGGGTGGACATGGCCGGGCGCAATGAAGAAGCCGACCAGCGCGGTGAAGATCACGAGCGACATCACCCGCGGCTTCAGCAGCGCGAGGTAATCACCGACATCAGCCTCGGAAATCCGAGGGAGAACATCGATGGCGTTGTGGTCGACTACCGACAAGATTGATCTCGCTTCATGAAGGCCGCGGCGCGCAACGGGCGCGCGCCGCGAAATGTTGCTTACTGCACGCGCGGCAGCACTTCGAACTGGTGGAAGGGCGGCGGCGACGGCAGCGTCCATTCCAGCGTGGTGGCGCCGGCGCCCCACGGATTGGCCTCGGCCGCCCGCTTCTTCGCGAAGGCGTCGACGACGCCGTAGATGAAGATCAGCACGCCGAAGCCCGAAATGTAGGAGCCGACCGAGGACACCAGGTTCCAGCCCGCGAACGCGTCCGGATAGTCGACGTAGCGGCGCGGCATGCCCGACAGGCCGAGGAAGTGCTGCGGGAAGAACACCAGGTTCACGCCGATGAAGGTGACCCAGAAGTGCAGCTTGCCGATGGTCTCGTTGTACATGTAGCCCGACATCTTCGGGAACCAGTAGTACCAGCCGGCGAAGATCGCGAACACCGCACCGAGCGACAGCACGTAGTGGAAGTGCGCGACCACGTAGTAGGTATCCTGCAGCACGCGGTCGACGCCGGCGTTCGCCAGCACGACGCCGGTGACGCCACCGACCGTGAACAGGAAGATAAAGCCGATAGCCCACAGCATCGGGGTGCGGAATTCGATCGAGCCGCCCCACATCGTGGCGATCCAGGAGAAGATCTTCACGCCTGTCGGCACCGCGATCACCATGGTGGCGGCGACGAAATAAGCCTGCGTCGCCGACGACATGCCGACCGTGTACATGTGATGCGCCCACACCACGAAGCCGATGCCGCCGATCGCGACCATGGCGTAGGCCATGCCGAGATAGCCGAACACCGGCTTGCGCGAGAAGGTCGAGACGATGTGGCTGATGATGCCGAAGCCCGGCAGGATCAGGATGTACACTTCGGGGTGACCGAAGAACCAGAACAGGTGCTGGAACAGCACCGGGTCGCCGCCGCCGTCGGCGGCGAAGAAGGTGGTGCCGAAGTTGCGGTCGGTGAGCAGCATGGTGATGGCGCCGGCGAGCACCGGCAGCGACAGCAGCAGCAGGAACACGGTCACCAGGATCGACCACACGAACAGCGGCATCTTGTGCAGGGTCATGCCCGGCGCGCGCATGTTGAAGATCGTGGTGATGAAGTTGATGGCGCCGAGGATCGAGGAGGCGCCGGCCAGATGCAGCGACAGGATGGCGAAATCGACCGCCGGCCCCGGATGGCCCGAGGTCGACAGCGGCGCGTACATCGTCCAGCCCGCGCCGACGCCGTTGGCGCCCGGCTCACCCTCGACGAAGGTCGACAGCAGCAGCAGCGCGAAGGACGCCGGCAGCAGCCAGAACGAGATGTTGTTCATGCGCGGGAACGCCATGTCCGGCGCGCCGATCATCAGCGGCACGAACCAGTTGCCGAAGCCGCCGATCATCGCCGGCATCACCATGAAGAAGATCATGATCAGGCCGTGCGAGGTCACGAACACATTGTAGGTGTGGGATTCGTGGAAGATCTGGACGCCGGGATACATCAGCTCGACGCGGATCAGGATCGACATCGCCGCGCCGATGATGCCCGCGAAGATCGCGAAGATAAGGTACATCGTGCCGATGTCCTTATGGTTCGTCGAATAGACCCAGCGCCGCCATCCGGTCGGGTTGGCATGCGCATGGTCGTCATGGGCGTGATCGTGGTGTGTCGCTGCGGTCGTTGCCATTTTGAAATCCTGCCTTGCAGTCCCTTTGCGGACCCTTTCAGGTCCCGTCGCCCTTGTCGCTTGCTCGTCCCTTGACCGCGCCTTACTGCGCGGCCTGACCACCAGCCGAGGCGTAGGTGTTCGCCGGGTTGGTGGCAAATTTCTTCTTCGCCGCCTCGACCCAGGCCGCGAACTCCTGATCGTTCACCACCCTCACGGCGATCGGCATGAAGGCGTGGTCCTTGCCGCACAGTTCGGAGCACTGGCCGTAAAACATGCCGACCCGGGTCGCCTTGAACCAGGTCTCGTTGAGACGGCCGGGGATCGAATCGATCTTGATGCCGAACGACGGCACGGCGAACGCGTGGATGACATCTGCGCCGGTGGTCTGGACGCGGATCACCTTGTTGACCGGCACCACCATCTCGTTGTCGACGCCGAGCAGGCGCGGCTGCTTGTCCTGCGCCATCAGCGAATCGAATTCGAACTTGCCGTTATCCGGATAGGCGTAGCTCCAGTACCACTGCTTGCCGGTGACCTTGACCGTGAGGTCGGCCTTCGGAATGTCGAGCTGCTGGAACAGCAGGCGGAACGACGGCACCGCGATGCCGACCAGGATCAGCACCGGAATCAGCGTCCAGGCCACTTCGATCAGGGTGTTGTGGGTGGTCCGCGAGGGGACCGGATTGGACTTCGCGTTGAACTTGATCACCACGATGATCAGCAGCGCCAGCACGAACAGGGTGATCAGGGTGATCAACACCAGCAGCAAATTATGGAAGCTGATGATGTTTTCCATCACCGGGGTGGCCGCTTCCTGCAGCGTGATTTCCCACGGCTTGGGCTGGGCCGCCAAAGCCGCACCACCGGTCGCAAGCGCCATGCCCGCCACCGTCAACCCCAGCAATCGCCGGCCCATCTGGCCATTCGACATCTTCATGCCGCTCGCGCTCCCTAAAGAATAGTCCCAACGCATTCCCGCCGGATGGCCGGGAATGCCGCCACGATCGCCCTCACAAACGGCCTACCGGAGGTACTTTGGAAGTCCACCTTCGAAAGTACCTGCAACAGTATTGCTACAGTACCCTTGAGCCGATCGTTAGAACGCGTCGAAATCCAGCCTCTCAAACCATAATTCTTGGGGTCTCGCAATGCACTAGTGGGGGGCAACGCCATGCGTCACCTGCTATTCGCCGAGTGTTGTATTTTCCCGGCAAATTCGCGAAATCCCGCCATTTCGTGCGCCCCCGCCGCTTGACAGCCCGGTTGCCGGATGTAGGCAAAGTCATCGCGCTCCCGGGCAAGCTGATTCGGGCGCCGGAACGCGCCTGGACGGCGTGGATTGGCACTCCGGCCGCCTTCAAGGCGCCGTCATTGCGTATCAGTCCGATCGGGTCCAATTACATGTATGCTCCCGGCCTGGGCCGGAAAAACGTCACCGGCACTGCCGGAAATCGCGAGAGGATTGACCCCGATGGGGCGTTCAAAACATCAGGCGGGATATCGCTTGGAACCGGCCCGCTGGCTCGGCGGCCTGCTCGTGGCTCTCCTGTTCCTGGCCTTCCAGTTCGGCTTGACCCGGGCGGCGAGCGCGCAAGGCGCCGTGCGTTCGGTCCATGGCGACTGGCAGATCCGCTGCGACACCCCGCCCGGCGCTCAGGGCGAGCAATGCGCCCTGATCCAGAGCGTGGTGGCCGAGGACCGCTCCAACGCCGGCCTCACCGTGATCGTGCT
>NZ_DAINNI010000179.1:0-7531 GCF_036735945.1 Bradyrhizobium sp.
ATGAGACGATCCAGATCGGCAAGCAGGACGTGATCTTCGCCGGCGGCTGCGAGGAACTCGACTGGTCGCTATCGGTGCTGTTCGACGCCATGGGCGCGATGTCCTCGAAGTACAATGATACGCCCGCTACCGCCTCGCGCCCCTACGACATCAGCCGCGACGGCTTCGTCATTGCCGGCGGCGCCGGCGTGGTGGTGCTGGAGGAACTCGAGCACGCCCAGGCGCGCGGCGCGAAAATCTACGCCGAGGTGGTCGGCTATGGCGCGACGTCTGATGGTTACGACATGGTGGCACCGTCGGGCGAAGGCGCCGAGCGCTGCATGCGGATGGCGATGTCGACCGTGAAGACGCCGGTCGATTACATCAATCCGCACGCGACCTCGACACCGGCCGGCGATCCCCCGGAAATCGAGGCGATCCGAAAGGTGTTCGGCACCGGCGAGAAGTGCCCGCCGATTTCGGCGACCAAGGCGCTGACCGGCCACTCGCTCGGCGCCACCGGTGTGCAGGAGGCGATCTACTCGCTGCTGATGATGAACAACGGCTTCGTCTGCGAGAGCGCCCATATCACCGAGCTCGATCCTGTGTTCGCCGACATGCCGATCGTGCGCAAGCGCATCGACAATGCCAGGCTCGGCACCGTGCTGTCGAACTCGTTCGGCTTCGGCGGCACCAACGCCACGCTGGTGTTCAAGCGGATGGATGCCTGATTTCGTTGTTGCCGTCCCTCGTTGGCGGCAAGAGGCCGGCAGGCCGCCGGTGGTGACTTTGCAACAATCCGAAACGGGGTGGGCATGATTATCGAACCGCGCGTGCGAGGCTTCATCTGCACGACGGCACATCCGGTCGGCTGCGCCACCAACGTCCGCGAGCAGATCGCTTACGTTCGCAGCCACGGGCCTGTTGCTGATTTCCCCAAGCGCGTCGCCGTGCTGGGCTGTTCGACGGGTTATGGTCTGGCGAGCCGCATCGTCGCGACCTTCGCCGGCGGCGCCGATACCATCGGCGTGTCGCTGGAGCGCGAGCCGTCGGCAACGAAAAGCGGCAGCGCCGGCTGGTACAACAATCGGGCCTTCGAGATCGAGGCCGAGAGGATCGGACGATCACCCCTCACGCTCGAGGGCGACGCCTTCTCCGACGAGCTGAAGAAGACCTTCATCGATCGGGTCCGCGAAAAGTTCGGACAGCTCGACATGCTGGTCTACAGCATGGCCGCTCCGGTTCGCACCGATCCGGTCACGGGCAAGACCTGGCGCTCGGCGATCAAGCCGCTCGGAGCGCCCGTCGCGATCAAGACCCTCAACACCGAAACCGGCGAGGTCTATCAGACGACGATATCGCCGGCGAGTGAGGATGAGGCCACCGCTACCGTCGCGGTGATGGGGGGCGAGGACTGGAAGCGCTGGATCGACCAGCTTGCCGACGCCGGCGTGCTGGCGCCCGGCTTCCGGACGCTCAACTACACCTATATCGGCAGCGAGCTGACCTGGCCGATCTACTGGAAGGGCACGCTGGGTCGCGCCAAGGCCGATCTCGACCGCAAGGCGGAAGAGATTCGCAGCCGGCTCGGCGAGGACGCGGCTCGCGTGGTGGCGCTGAAGGCCGTTGTCACCCAGGCGAGCTCGGCCATTCCGGTGGTGCCGCTCTACGGCACGGTGCTGTTCAAGGTGATGAAGCAGCTCGGCCTGCACGAAGGATGCATCGAGCAGATCGATCGCCTGTTCCGGACGCGCCTTGGCCGGGATGCCCAGGTTGACGAGGACAAGCGCCTTCGCGTCGACGACTGGGAGCTGTCGCCTGAAGTGCAGAAGGAAGTTTCGCGACGGTGGCCGCTTCTCACGACGGAAACGCTCGGCGAATTGGCAGACCTTCCGGAGTACAGGAGCCAGTTCCTGCGGCTGTTCGGGTTCGGCATCGACGGCGTCGACTATGCGCAGGACGTCGACCCGCGCGTCGTTCCGGCTTGACGTTCAGCCCGCCGCGATCTTCTCGGCGCGCTGGAACGCCGGGCGCGACACGCAGCGTTCGATATACGCGTCGAACGAGGGCCGCGACGGCAGCATCTTGAATATCCGCACCGCAAAATTCAGCCCGGCGCCGATCGTGATGTCGGCGGCGGAGAATTTTTCGCCGAGAATCCACGGGCCCTTCTGCAGGGCGGCATCGAGCACGTCGAAGGTCTGGGCCGCGCTGCCCCATGCCGCCGTGCTCGGCGGCACCTCCAGCTTGGTAAAGATCTGGATCAGCGCCGGCTCGATGCAGCTTGGCGAGAAGAACAGCCACTGCAGATAGCGCGCCCGCAGCGGGTCGGTGACAGCAGGCGCGAGGCCGGTTTCGGGATAGCGGTCGGCGACATAGGCGCAGATCGCCGCGGCCTCGCCGAGCGCGGCCTCGCCATCCGTCAACGCCGGCACCTTGCCCATCGGATTGATGGCGAGATACTCCGGCGTCTTCTGCGCGCCGGTCGAAATGTCGGTCAGCACGCGTTCATAAGGCAGCCCGGATTCCTCGAGCAGCCAGATCGCGGAGAACGAGCGCGAACGCGGCGACCAATAGAGCTTGATCATCTGGCGATTCCCTTTTTCTTCCAGCGATAGTACTTACTCGCGACAGGTCATGAAGTTTCAGGCGCGCGCTTTCCGACGCGATGATTTCGCCTCGCGCTGCTCGCGCAAGGCTTCGGCGGCGAGGCACACGACTTCCGAGATCTGCAGAAGCTGTCCGGCCAGCGGGCTCGTCTTGCGCCAGACCATGCCGATGGTGCGCGACGGCTGCGGGTTCTTGAAATGCGCGACGGAGACCGACGCCGAGCGCGTCTCTACGCCCACGGCCATTTCCGGGATCAGGGTGACGCCGATGCCGGCTCCCACCATCTGGACCAGCGTCGACAGCGAGCTTGCATCCAGCACTTCGCGCGGCGGCGAGGATTGCATGTTGCAGAACGACAGCGCCTGGTCGCGGAAACAATGTCCCTCCTCGAGCAGCAGCAGCCGCATCTCGCGCAGCGTCTCATGGCTCGGCACCGGCGTGCCTTCATCCCGGCCCGGCCGCACCAGCAGGAACGTCTCCGAAAAACAGGCGACCTCGGCCAGCGACGGTTGCGAAACCGGCAGCGCGACGATCGCTGTATCAAGCCGGCCCTCAGTCACCTCCTTGATCAGCCGCGGCGTCTGGGTCTCGCGAACGTGAATGTCGAGTTCCGGATGCATGCGTGCGAGATTCTCGATCACCTTGGGCAGTAGATAAGGCGCGATCGTCGGGATCACGCCGATGCGCAGCCGCCCGGCAAGCCGGTCGCGCGAGGCGCGTGCAAAGTCGCCGAGTTCGTCCACCGAACGCAGGATTTCGCGCACCCGCTGGAGGATTTCCTCGCCGAATTTCGTCAGCGAAACCTGCCGCGCGCTGCGTTCCAGCAGCACGCCGCCAAGCGCCTCTTCCATTTCCTTGATCTGCATCGAGAGCGCGGGTTGCGAGATGGAACAAGCCTCGGCGGCGCGACCGAAATGGCCGTGCCGGGCCAGCGCATCGAAATAGCGGAGTTGTCGAAGGGTGATCTGGAACATCAGATAATCTTATCGGTTCGATCATTAAAATCAACTTCACCTGATGGATGTGCGTGCTTAGATTGCTTCCAATCCAAACAAGACGCGACCCCAGGAGATAACCATGGACGACCAGACCAAATGCCCGTTCTCGGGCGGCAATCGCGCGCGCTCGAACCGTGACTGGTGGCCCGATGCGCTCGACGTTTCGATCCTCCACCGCAATTCCGACCTCTCCGATCCGATGGGCGAGGCGTTCGACTACGCCAAGGAGTTCAAGAGCCTCGACCTCAACGCCGTGATCAAGGACCTGACGGCCTTGATGACGGACTCACAGGAATGGTGGCCGGCCGACTTCGGTCACTATGGCGGCCTGATGATCCGCATGGCCTGGCACAGCGCGGGCACCTATCGCATCACCGACGGCCGCGGCGGCGCCGGGGCCGGTCAGCAGCGCTTTGCGCCGCTCAACAGCTGGCCCGACAACGCCAACCTCGACAAGGCGCGCCGGCTGCTGTGGCCGGTCAAGCAGAAGTACGGCCGCAAGATTTCCTGGGCCGATCTGATAATTCTCGCCGGCAACGTCGCGCTGGAATCGATGGGCTTCAAGACCTTTGGTTTTGCAGGCGGCCGCGCCGACGTCTGGGAGCCGGAAGAGCTGTTCTGGGGGCCTGAAGGCACCTGGCTGGGCGACGAACGCTATAGCGGCGAGCGCCAGCTCGCCGAACCGCTCGGCGCCGTGCAGATGGGCCTGATCTACGTCAATCCGGAAGGCCCGAACGGCAATCCGGACCCGCTCGCCGCCGCCAAGGACATCCGCGAGACCTTCTTCCGCATGGCGATGAACGACGAAGAAACCGTCGCCCTGATTGCCGGCGGCCACTCCTTCGGCAAGACCCACGGTGCCGGCGATCCGTCGCTGGTGGGAGCGGACCCGGAAAGCGGCGCGCTCGAAGATCAGGGCCTCGGCTGGAAGAGCAAGCACGGCACCGGCGTTGGCGCCGACGCCATCACCGGCGGTCCTGAAGTGATCTGGACCACGACGCCAACCAAATGGAGCAACAACTTTTTCTGGAATCTGTTCGGCTACGAATGGGAACTGGAAAAGAGCCCGGCGGGCGCGAAGCAGTGGCGGGCCAAGGCTGCCGGAGCCACCATCCCGGATGCCTTCGATCCGTCGAAGAAGCATGTGCCGAAAATGCTGACCACGGATCTCTCGCTGCGCTTCGACCCGGCCTACGAGAAGATCTCGCGGCGCTTCCTGGAAAACCCGGATCAATTCGCCGACGCGTTTGCTCGTGCCTGGTTCAAGCTCACGCACCGCGATATGGGTCCGGTCGCGCGCTATCTCGGCCCGCTGGTGCCGAAGGAAACGCTGATCTGGCAGGATCCGATCCCGGCCGTGGATCACCCCGTGATCGGCGAGCAGGACATTGCCGCGCTGAAGGAGAAGATTCTTGGCTCCGGTCTCACGGTGTCGCAGCTCGTCTCGACCGCGTGGGCGTCGGCGTCGACGTTCCGCGGCTCGGACAAGCGCGGCGGCGCCAACGGCGCGCGCATTCGTCTCAGCCCGCAGAAGGACTGGGAGGTCAACCAGCCGGCCGAGTTGAAGACGGTCCTGCAGAAGCTGGAAGCGATCCAGAAGGAGTTCGGCAAGAAGGTTTCTCTTGCCGACCTGATCGTTCTCGGCGGCTCTGCGGCGGTCGAAAAGGCTGCCAAGGATGCCGGCGTCAACGTCAAGGTGCCGTTCACGCCGGGCCGCGCGGATGCGTCACAGGACCAGACCGACGTCGAGTCCTTTGCCCCGCTCGAGCCGCGCGCCGACGGCTTCCGCAACTACATCAACGGCAAGAAGCATCAGTTCATGGCGCCGGTGGAGGCGCTGGTGGACCGCGCGCAATTGCTGCGACTGACGGGCCCTGAGATGACGGCTCTCATCGGCGGCCTGCGCGTTCTCGGTGCGAACGTCAGCGGATCAAAGCACGGCGTGTTCACCAAGAAGCCGGGCACGCTGACGAATGATTTCTTCGTCAACCTGCTCGACATGGGCACCGTCTGGCAGCCGGCAGCCGATGGCACCTATGAAGGCCGCGACCGCAAGACCAATGCGGCGAAGTGGACCGGCACCGGTGTCGACCTGATCTTCGGTTCGCACGCGCAGCTCCGCGCGTTCGCGGAAGTCTATGCGTGCACGGACTCGAAGGAGAAGTTCGCCGGGGATTTCGTGGCGGCGTGGACCAAGGTGATGAACCACGATCGCTTCGACCTCGCTTGAGATCTGCCGATAGCGAAAAATAGAAAGGGCGGCCGAAAGGCCGCCCTTTCTTATTGAGCCGCGATTTACACGCCGAGCGTTCCGGCCTTCGCCGACGCGAAGCGCTCGCCGACCTTGGCCCAGTTCACCGTATTCCACCACGCCTTGAGATAATCGGCACGGCGGTTCTGGTAGTTGAGGTAATAGGCATGCTCCCAGACGTCGTTGCCCATCAGCGCGCGCTTGCCGTCCATCATCGGATTGTCCTGGTTCGGGCGGGTCTCGATCGCGAGCTTGCCGTCCTTGCTGACGGTGACGAACACCCAGCCGGAGCCGAACTGGCGGCCGCCGGCGGCGTTGAACTCGTTCTGGAGTTTTTCCAGGCCGCCGAGATCGCGGTCGATCGCCGCGAGCAGCTCGCCCTCCGGCTTGCCGCCGTTCGGGCCCATGATTTCCCAGAACATGGTGTGGTTGGCGTGACCGCCGAGATTGTTGCGGACGGTGAACTTGATGCTGTCGTCGAGCGCGTTCAGATTGCCGAGCACGTCCTCGATCCTGGCCGTGCCCAGTTGCGTGTTGGTCTTGGCGACGTTGTTGAGGTTGGTGACATAGGCCGCGTGGTGGCGGTCATGATGGATTTCCATCGTCTTGGCGTCGATGTGAGGCTCGAACGCATTGGTCGGATAGGTGAGCGCGGGCAGCGTGAACGGCCCGGTCGGGGCCGCGGCTGCCGGGGCAGGAGGGGCGGCTTGCGCGAAGACAAGACGCGGGGTCGTCGCCGCGGCGGCCGCGAGGCCGGTTGCGGCAAACATCAGATGGCGCCGGGACATGGATGACATCTATTTCTCCTTACCTGTAGATGAACTGGGGTTCGTACGCGTTGAACTGAACGCCGTGGCCGCTGCGCCATCAGTTACGGAAGTGGGTGCAAGCCGGTTTCGTTTCCAGATAATCACGAACCTGCGACGTAATCGCACAGGCCTTCCCACCTCATGAATGTAACCCCGGCGGGCAATAAAAAAGGGCGGCCGGCCGGCCGCCCCCTTGTTCACGATTTAGCGATGCCTTACTCGCCGGCCGCTTCGCGCGGAGGCTGACCTTCCGCCTTCTGCTTGGCCTCGAGGTCCTCGCCGGTGGCCTGGTCGACCACCTTCATCGACAGCCGGGTCTTGCCGCGGTCGTCGAAGCCGAGCAGCTTGACCTTGACCTTGTCGCCTTCCTTGACGACGTCGGAGGTCTTCTGCACGCGGTTGGCCGCGAGCTGGCTGATATGGACGAGGCCGTCCTTGGCGCCGAAGAAGTTCACGAAGGCGCCGAACTCCATCACCTTGACCACGGTGCCTTCGTAGATCTGGCCGATCTCCGGATCGGAGGCGATCGACTTGATCCACTTGATCGCGGCCTTCATCGCCTCGCCGTCGTTGGAGGCGACCTTGACCGTGCCGTCGTCCTCGATGTTGACCTTGGCGCCGGTCTTCTCGACGATCTCGCGGATCACCTTGCCGCCGGTGCCGATCACTTCGCGGATCTTGTCGGTGGCGATCTTGAAGGTCTCGATGCGCGGCGCGTATTCGCCGAGCTCGGCGCGGGCGTTGGTCAGCGCCTTGGCCATTTCGCCGAGGATGTGGATCCGACCGTCCTTGGCCTGGCCGAGGGCGACCTTCATGATCTCCTCGGTGATGCCCTCGATCTTGATGTCCATCTGCAGCGAGGTGATGCCCTGGTCGGTGCCGGC
>NZ_DAINNI010000180.1:0-7327 GCF_036735945.1 Bradyrhizobium sp.
CTAAGCTTCTCTCTGACTATAAGCATGAGGTTTCGGTATCATCAGCCAAGGATTGTTTGAGTTTCTTGGTAAGAGGTCGAACAGGAAACGTATATAGTGTTTCTGAAATTGAGACGGACGGTGCTTTTGATTTGAGTTGTGAATGTACGGGCTGGAAAACGGGCCGCCGATGTAGGCATATCCATGCGCTGTTGTTTGGCGATGTGGACAACTTGATTTCAGATAACATTGACGATGTAAAGAAGCTCCAGTTCAAGGTGGAGAGCCTTGGAGGAATCCCACCTCTCTACGCGGATTGGTCGCCACCTGCGACTCGAACCAAGGAGACGAAAGCTGCGCTGTCGATCGGTGCGAACTCCGCTCCGGTCGTTGCGCCGTCCTTCTCCGAGATCGGGATCGCCGATGGCGGGCTCACTTCGACTTCGCTTGCTTTCGGGAAGACCGTGGTGTTCACGGGCTCGCTGGCCAAGTTCACCCGCGACGAGGCCAAGGCGATGGCGGAGCGGCTGGGCGCCAAGGTTGCGGGTTCGGTGTCGAGGAAGACGGATTATGTGGTCTCCGGCGATGACGCCGGCTCGAAGCTGACCAAGGCGCGGGAGCTGGGTGTGGCCGTGCTGACGGAAGACGAGTGGTTGAAATTGATCGGGGAGTGATTCTCTTCCCGTCATTGCCTGCAACAAACGCAAGGCGTTTGTGCAAGGCAGCGAAGCGACGAAGCAATCCATGTCTCGGCTTGCGGCGCCATGGATTGCTTCGCTTCGCTCGCAATGACGGCGGCGACTACAACATCCCCGACTCTTCCTCTTCCGCCTTCTTCACCAGTTCCTTGCTGACCACGACCTTTCGCCGTGGCACGATGAAGAACATCACCGACACGCAGGCGATCGACAGCGCGAAGATCGCCGAGGTCAGCGGCAGCGTGGACGTGGAGTGGCCGCCGAGATAGGCGCCGAACTGCGAGATCAGCGCGCCGATGCCTTGCTGCAGGAAGCCCATCGCGCCCGAGGCGGTGCCGGCGGCCTCTGGACGGACGCTGATGGCGCCGGCGGCGGAGTTGTTCATCACGAAGGCGTTGGCGACCATCACGATCATCTGGGTGCCGAACAGCCATGATGGCGCCTGGTTGGTGCCGCTGATGCTGAGGACGAGGTTGAGCAGGGCGCCGGCGAATTGCAGCGCCAGCCCGAACCAGATCAGCCGCTCCAGCGTCTGGCGCGGCGCGAAGCGGACGCAGAACACGTTGCCGATCAGATAGGCAAAGCCCGTCGTCGCGAACCACGCGCCGTATTCGGCGGTGGTCCGGCCCATCTGCGTCACCACGATGTAAGGCCCGCCGCCGGCGAACATAAAGATGATCTGCGACGCCAGCACCTGGCACAGCACATAGCCGATGAAGGCGCGATCGCGAATGAGAAGGCCGACGTCGCCGCGAAAACTGCTGCTCTGGCTGCGCTCGCGGCGGGTTTCGGGCAGGGCTATGGCGATCAGCACGGCGATGCCGAGCGAAGCGATCGTGATGAAATAGAAGATCGCGCGCCAGCCGAACGCGGTTTCGAGCAAGCCGCCGACCAGCGCACTCAGCATCTGCGCGATCATCATGACCGCGATGACGAGGCTGATCATCGAGCTGATGCGCTCGCGGCCGTAGAGGTCGCGGATGATGGCGCGGCTCACCACCATGCCGGAGGCGCCGCCCAGCGCCTGCAGGAAGCGGGCGGCGATCAATTGCGGCAGGGTCTGCGCCAGCGAGCAGCCGACGCTGGCGGCCACCATCAGTACGAGCCCCGCGAGCAGCACCGGGCGGCGGCCGAACCTGTCCGACAGCGGCCCCATGATCAGTTGCGAGCAGGCGATGCCGACCATGTAGAGCGACACCGTCATCTGGGCGACCGAGATGTCGCCGCCGAACGTCGTCGCCAGCACAGGCAGCGCCGGCACCAGCATGTACAACGAGATCGGCGCGACGCCGGTCATCGCGACCAGCATCAGCAGCATGATCTTCGATGTTGCGACGACGTTATCGTCCGTCCCGCCGGGCGGCTTGCCCACGACGCCGTGCATTCAGTTCCGATCCTGCTTTGGTTGGATCGGACTTTTAACCAGATGGCTCAGCGCGAACAGGGACGTTTCGGCATGCGGCCATGCTGAATTGGGGAGGCGGGCACGAGGGTGGCCCGCCGGACTCTACTTTGCATGGGGTTGTTTTCGCGTTTTTGTGTCCGGCGCGCGTGCCGTATCGCTGCCGCGGGTGGGCCGCGGGGGACGACGGTTGCGGATGTGGCAAGTTCAGATCGGCAGCAGCGCTGCCGTTGCCTCGTCCAGCCACAGCTTGGTGGCGCTGTCATCGAGATGCGGACGCACCGCGCGGTTGACGCGCTCGTGGTAGTCGTTGAGCCATTTCAGCTCGGTCGCGCTCAGCATGTTGACGTCGATCAGCCGGCGGTCGATCGGCGCCAGCGTCAGCGTCTCGAATGCGTTCACCGGCTTCTCGGCGCCGGCAATGTCCGTGCCGACGACCAGTTCGAGATTTTCGATCCGGATACCATAGGCGTCGGTCTTGTAGTAGCCGGGCTCGTTGGAAAGGATCATGCCGCGCTTCAGCGGCGTGGCGCCGAGTTTCGAAATCCGCGCCGGACCTTCATGCACCGAGAGATAGCTGCCGACGCCGTGGCCGGTGCCGTGCTCGAAATCGAGGCCGGCCTGCCACAGGAATTGACGGGCGAAGGAGTCGATCTGCGCGCCGGTGGTGCCGTCGGGAAACACCGCACGCGCGATCGCGATGTGGCCGCGCAGCACGCGGGTGAAGCGGTCGCGCATCTCGTCGGTGGGATGGCCGATCGCAATCGTGCGGGTGACGTCGGTGGTGCCGTCTTCATATTGCGCGCCGGAATCGATCAGCAGGAGATCGCCCGGCACGATGCGGCGGTTGCTCTTGCGGGTGACGCGGTAGTGCACGATGGCGCCGTTCGGCCCAGTGCCGGCGATGGTGGGAAAGGAAACATCCTTCAGCGCGCAGGTCTGGCGGCGGAAGGTTTCCAGCGCCTCGACGGTGTCGATCTCGGTCAGGGCGCCGGATGGCGCCTCGCGATCGATCCAGGCCAGGAAGCGCGTCAGCGCCACCGCGTCGCGCTGGTGCGCCGTGCGGGTGCCCTCGATCTCGGTGATGTTCTTGACCGCCTTGAGCAGGCTCACCGGATCGTTGCCGCGCACCGGCTTTCCACCGGCGCCTGCGACCAGGCGGCTCAGGGCGTCGGCGGCGGTGGCGCTGTCGAGCGCGATCGCTGTGCCGCCACGCGCGAGCTCGGTCAGGTCAGCCACCAGCGCGTCGGGCTCCCGGACATCGGCGGATTGTTCGAGATGGTCGCGCGTCAGGTTGGACAGCTTGCGGCGGTCGATGAAGATGCTGGGGCGGCCGTCCTTCGGCACCAGCGCGTAAGATAGCGGCAGCGGCGTGTGCGAGACGTCGGCGCCGCGGATGTTGAAGGTCCAGGCCACCGCGTGGCTGTCCGACAGCACCAGCGCATCGACGCCGAGCTTGTTGATCTCGAGCCGGATGCGCTTGAGCTTCTCGGCTTCGATCTCGCCGGAGAATTGTGGGCCGTGAAGCGAAACTGGGCCGATCGGCGGCGCCGGGCGCTCGGTCCACACCTGGTCCAGCGGGTTGCTGTCGACCGCGACCAATTCCGCGCCGGCCTTGGTGCAGGCCGCAGCCAGACGTTCGGCTGCCGCGGAAGTGTGCAGCCACGGATCAAAACCGAGGCGGTCGCCGGCAACCAGGTGCCTGGCAAGCCAGTGTTCCGGCGGCGGATCGGCCAGCGGCTCGATATGCCAGGCCTTGCGGTCGACCTGCTTGGCGGCCTGCAGCGTGTAGCGGCCATCGATGAAGACGGCGGCCTCGCGCGTCAGCACGATCGCCAGGCCGGCGGAGCCGGTGAAGCCGGTAAGCCAGGCCAGCCGCTCCTCGGAGGCGGCGACATATTCATTTTGCTGCTGATCGGCGCGAGGAATCACGAATCCCGTCAGCTTCCGCCGCGCCAGTTCCTCGCGGAAGGCGGCCAGCCGCGCGGCGAGCGCCACGCCGCTCTCGGGTTCTTCGAACGTCTGGAAATGGGCTTCGAACATCGCCTGCTTACTCTAAAGTTCGGTGGAGCGGTCTGCAATGCAGGCCGCGATCGCCACAATTTGGCACAATCCGTGCTTCAAATCTTCCTATCCCAGCCGGAAGCGGTTAGGTTCAAAATATATTCGGGAGGCTCCGGGAGTGTTTCAACTCAACGAAGAGGGGATGCACGATGCCTGCTTTCACGTTTGAGAAGATTTCGCCGCCAGCCAATCGCACCGCCGTTTCGCCGGTCGCCAACAAGAAGCAGCGCGGCGTCATCGTTCAGGTCCTCGACCGGCTCGCGGAAGCACGCGTCAAGCGGTCGTTGAAGAACGAAAAGGGCGTAGCTGCCGGGAAGCCGCGCGTCGACTAAGCTTCAGTCCACCTTGCGCAGCAGGAGGCTGCTCCAGCCCTCGATGCGAAGGTGGCGCAGCGGCACCAGCCCGCGGGCACGATACGCAGCGATCACGGCGGTCGCCTGATGGGTCAGCAGGCCCGACAGGATGACCATCGCTGATGGTGCCAGGTGACCTGCCATCGGCCCGGCCAACTGCCGTAGCGGATTGGCGAGGATATTCGCCAGCACCAGATCGAACGGGGCACGGCCGGCAAACTGGGGCGCCGCGAAACCAGTGGCGCGGATCGCCTGCACCAGAGGTCCCGCCATGTTCAGCCTGGCATTATCACGGGCGACCTGCACCGAGGGTGGATCGATATCGCTGGCCAGCACGTTTTCATGCAGCGCCTTGGCGGCGGCAATCGCGAGCACGCCGGTGCCGGTTCCGAGATCGAGCACGCGGCGCGGCCGCCAGGCCTTCAGGACATGATCGAGCAGCAGCAGGCAGCCGCGCGTGGTGCCGTGGTGGCCGGTGCCGAACGCGAGCGCCGCCTCGATTTCGATGCCGAGCTTGTTGGGCGGAACCCGCGCGCGGTCATGCTGGCCGTGCACGACGAAGCGACCGGCCGGCACCGGGATCAGATCCGAGAGGCTGGCCTTCACCCAGTCCCTGGCCTCGACGGTGTCGAAGATGATGCCATCAGCGATCCCGGCGCCGGCCGCATTGGTCACGAGTTCGCGGATCAGCTGATAATCCGGGGCATCAGCAAAATGCACGGTGACATCCCATCGGCCATCAGGCCGCTCGAACGCAGCGATCGCGGCCTGTCCTTCAAAGAAAATTTCAGTCAGGGCATCGACGATGCCCTTGGCTACATGCTCATCGCCGACAGCGAACTGGACACGGTGTGTGGGGGCGGGGGAGTTCATTGAACAACCTGTAGAAAAGCGCGCATCCGCGATCGAGGATCAGCGCTTCGTTCATATTTGAAGTAATTCATCTCGTGTTACTCGGAAAAGTTGCACGATTTTCGTTAAATCACCTTTAGATACCTCCGTGTAGGTTCCTCGGTAGGAACTGCAGGGGGAGCCTCGGTTCCGAGTAAACGCAAAACCTAGGTCGGAACCATCCAATGTCGCTCATCAAGTCATTCTTCAAGGACGAATCTGGAGCCACGGCCATTGAGTATGGCCTGATCGCCGCGGGCATCTCGATTGCGATCATCACCGCCGTCAACGGTCTTGGCGGCAAGCTGTCCGAGAACTTCAACACCATCTCCAGCTCGCTGAAATAAGAGCCCTTTTCAGGGAAAATTTCGGGGCCGGGCGCTGCCAGCGCCCGGCCCCTTTTTTGTTTCGACATACATCACACCATCTCCACCGCTTATCCACAGCCTGGCGGTGACAATCGCCGGCGCGTTGTTCACCGTGGGCTGACCTGCTTTTCCACAAGGGCGACGGCGGGAGATCGACAGTCGATTCACAGGGTTTTCCACCGGCTCTACAGGCGTGCTCCACACTGAGCTGCGGGCCGCCGCGCCGATCCGAGAACGTGGTTACCATCTGCTTTATGCCCCGGCCCCGTACACCTGCGATTCACCGCGGGTTCAAATGCTTTCCCCGGCGGTCGCTATGGAACCTGCCCTTAAGTGGCCGCGCTTACGAAGGCGGCAAGCTGCCAGCAGCAGCGGAAAACACAGGGGGAATTCGAAATGATGAGGATTACTGCGGTTCTTGCCTTGATGTGCGCGCTTAGCGCTTATGTGAGCTATCCGTCCGCGACTGTCGTCTCCGGTGGGACGTCACCGCTGGCGGCGTCCATGCAGGAGTCGCGTTCGCTCCCGGTCGAATCCTGGGACGCCGTTTGATTTGACGATTTGATCGCTTCGCAAGGCGCGGTGCCGGTTTCGGCGTCGCGCCTTGCGCGTTTTACCGTTACCCGAACAGCGCGCGGTGATCGCCGAGGATCGTCCGCGCCGCGTTGTGTCCGGGAGCGCCGGTGACGCCGCCGCCGGGATGGGCGCCCGAGCCGCAATGGTAGAGGCCTTTCAGCGGCCCGCGGTAATCGGCGTGGCCCAGCATCGGCCGCGCCGAGAACAGTTGGTTGAGCGTCAGCGCCCCGTGGAAGATGTCGCCGCCGAGCAGGCCGAACTGCCGCTCGAGATCGAGCGGCGACAGCACCTGCCGGCCGATCACGCTGCCTGCAAATCCCGGCGCGAATTTATCCACCGTCGCGATCATGAGGTTGGCGACTTCGTCGCGATGATCGTCCCATGATTTTCCATCCGGCAATTCCGGCGCGACATGCTGGCAGAACAGGCTCGCGACGTGGCGTCCTTCCGGCGCCAGCGAGGAGTCGAGCGTCGAGGGGATCAGCACTTCGATGACCGGCTCGCGGCTCCAGCCATGCTCACGCGCATCCTGCCAGGCGCGGTCCATGTAACCGAGGCTCGGCGCCAGGATGATGCCGGCGGTGAGATGATCGCCGGCGCCGGGCAAGGCCGTGAAGGAGGGCAGGGCATCAAGCGCGACATTCATGCGGAAGGTGCCGGAGCCGTTGCGCCAGCGTCCGATGCGTTCGCGGAAATCTGGCGCCAGCGCGCCCGACGGCACGAGCTGCGTATACAGCAGTTTCGGATTGACACCGGAGACGACGTATTTCGCGCGGATGGTCTGGCCATTGTCGAGGATGACGCCCACCGCCCGCTCGCCCTCGACGATCACCTCGCGCACGCCGACCTCGGTCTCGATCTCGACGCCGTGGCCGCGGGCGGCACGCGCCATCGCTTGCGTGATCGCGCCCATGCCGCCGATCGCGTGGCCCCAAACACCCTTCTTGCCGTTCACCTCGCCGAAGGCATGGTGCAGCATCACGTAGGCCGAGCCGG
>NZ_DAINNI010000181.1:0-7225 GCF_036735945.1 Bradyrhizobium sp.
CGTTGCCGAAAGATTCTCACACTCTGAGGAGGCGCGCTAGCGCCGTCTCGAAGGACGAAAGCCCAGGTAAGACTCAAGCCGGGCCACATGGTTCACCCGGCGATGCGAAGCATCGTCCGGAGACGGCGCCAGCGCGCCTCCTCACCATGAGGGTCTGAAGAGATGTCGGCGATCAACACTAAACGTGCTGGCCGCCGTTGATGTGAATTTCGGCGCCGTTCACGTACGAGCTGGTTTCCGTGCACAGCACATAGATGATCTTCGCGACCTCGTCCGGCGTGCCGAGCCGGTGCATTGGAATCTGCTGGTCGACGATCTTTTCGGTGCCGGGCGACAGGATGGAGGTGTCGATCTCGCCGGGCGCGATCGCATTGACGCGCACGCCGACGCGGCCGAAGTCGAAGGCCATCTCGCGCGTCAGCGCGGCGAGCGCGGCCTTGGACGTCGCGTAGGCCGCGCCCGCGAACGGGTGCACGCGCGAGCCGGCGATCGAGGTGACGTTCACCACCGCGCCCCTGGCGTGCTTCAACTCCTCGATAAGGCCGCGCGCGATCATGACCGGTGCGAAGAAGTTGACGTGGAAGACGTGGGTCCAGGTCTCGATATCGGTATCGATGGTGCCGAGCCGTCCGCCGGCGGGCGCCTTCGGCGAGATCGCGGCGTTGTTGACCAGCGCATGCAGTTCGTCGTTGTCGAGCCGCCGGCGAATTTCGGAAATCGCGCGCACGGTGTCGTCATGGTTGCCGAGATCGACCTCGATGTGATCCTCGGGGCCCGCGCCCCACGGGCAGACTTCCGGGAAGGCGTGCCGCGAGCAGGTGATGACGCGCCAGCCTGCGGAAGAGAAGCGGATCGCGGTGGCGTGGCCGATGCCGCGGCTGGCACCGGTCAGAAGCAGCGTGCGCCGTGGCGCATTGGATGAGGCGGGCATGCAGGTCTTTCAACTTTGAATGTCGTCGCGTGCGTTTTGGCGTCAGGGATAGAGTCGCACCTTGCTCCATGCTTGTCCCGGCGCATCGCGGCGGAATTCGATGCGGTCGTGCAGGCGGAACGGGCGGTCGTGCCAGAATTCGATGCGCGCGGGCGTGATGCGCCAGCCGCTCCAGCCCGGTGGCCGCGGCACTTCGCCGATCACGTGCCTGGCGGCGACCAGCGCGATCGCCTGCTCGAAGGCAAAGCGGCTTTCCAGCGGCTGCGACTGCTTGCTGGCCCAGGCGCCGATCTGCGCCTGTTTCGGCCGCGTGGCGAAATAGGCGTCGGCCTCCGCATCGGTCACCGGCGTCACGTTGCCGCGGATGCGGATCTGACGGCGCAGCGACTTCCAGTGAAACAGTAAAGCCGCCTTGGGATTTGCGGCGAGCTCGCGGCCTTTCTGGCTGGCGATGTGGCTGTAGAACACGAAACCATCGGCATCATAGCCCTTCATCAGCACCATCCGGATGTCCGGCAGCCCGTCGCCGTCGACGGTCGCAAGCGCCATCGCGTTGGGATCGTTCGGTTCGGACTTCACGGCCTCCGCAAACCACTCAGCGAACAGCGCAAACGGTTCCTCCGCCGCGGTAAAATCACCCGATGTTAACGGTGTCGGGTGTTTGATGGAGGTCGTGTCCGTCATGGCAGGAGTCCCAGTTGCGTACCCTCGCGTCCCAGCGCGCGTTGCAGCCCAGTTACGGGCAGGCTCTATATAGGGCATGGGGACGCGTTGGCCTATTGGTGATCGGGCCGAGGGGCAGGGGCGCGGCAATGACGTTGATCCTGATCGGCCTCGGCTCCAGCGGATGCAGCCTGTCGCGCCCGGATTCCTACGCCAGGATGGAATCCGCCGACCTCACGGGCACGCTCGGCAGGCTGGCGGCAGCGCAGCCGACCGAGAGCGATCTGGCCTTTGCCCGCACCGCCGCCACCGATGTGTTGGCCAAGGGCGACAAGGATTCCAGCCAGCCATGGGAAAATCCGGAGACCGGCGCGCGCGGCTCGGTGACGCCGCTGTCGCAGGCCTATTCCGCGGAAGACGGCCGCACCTGCCGGGATTTTCTGGCGAGCTATGTCAACGGGCGTTCGGAAAGCTGGCTGCAGGGCGCGGCCTGCAAGGCCGGCCAGGGCCGTTGGGAAATTCACACCATCAAGCCGTGGACAAGGGGCTGAAGTCGCCTTCCAGCCGTTGCAAAAATGCAACTGGCTCACCAGATGAAGCCAAAGCAGGCGAATTGCCTTAAACCCTTGAGAACTGAATTTCCGTGAAGGAGACATGACGGATGCGCGACCCCTATGAGGTCTTGGGGGTGCCGCGGGGCGCCAGCGCTGCGGCGATCAAGAGTGCCTACCGCAAGCTCGCCAAGAAGCACCACCCGGACAGCAACAAGAACGATCCGAAGGCGGCCGAACGCTTTGCCGAGATCAATTCGGCCAACGAGATCGTCGGCGACGAGGACAAGCGCAAGCAGTTCGATCGCGGTGAAATCGACGCCGAGGGCAAGCCGCGCTTCCAGGGCTTCCCCGGCGGTGGTGGCCCGCGTGGCCGCGCCGGCGGCGGTCCCGGCGCTGGCGGCTTCGAGTACAGCTTCCGCAGTGGTCCCGGCGGCGCCGGCGGCGCGGGCGGGGCCGGCTTCGAGGATATCCTCAACAGCATGTTCGGCGGCGCGGCCCGGGGCGGGCGTCCCGGCGGCAGCAGGACTTTCGAGTTCGACACCGGCGGGATCGGCCTCGATCTCGATCTCAGCGTCGCGATGTCGGTATCGCTGGAGGAGGCGGTCAAGGGCGGCGAGAAGCGCGTGCGCCTGCCCAACGGCAAGGAACTCAACGTCAAGATCCCCGCGGGGGTCACCGCCGGTCAGCAGATCCGCCTGAAGGGGCAGGGCGAAACCGCGCCCGGTCACCCCCCGGGCGATCTCCTGATCACCGTCAGCATCGCGCCGCACCCGTTCTTCAAGGTCGACGGCAGCGACCTGCGCCTCGATCTGCCCATCACGCTCTATGAAGCCGTGTTGGGCGGCAAGGTCCGCGTACCTACGCTGGGCAGTGCCGTGGAACTGTCGATCCCGAAGAACACCTCCAGCGGCCGTACCTTTCGCCTCAAGGGTAAGGGCCTGCCCAAGTCCGGGGGGACGGGCGACCTGTTCGTCATTACCCGGATTATTTTACCCGACGGGAACGATGCCGAGCTTGAGGCATTGATGGAAAAGTGGCGTGACAGCCACCCATATAATCCGCGCAGCGATCTCGGCTGATTCGCCGCGATTCGCGGCGGCGATGGCGTGTGAAATTGAGCTCGGCGTTCGAGTCGGCGCTTACCGGGAAAGCGAACTTCTTTCCGTGAAATCAATGGTTTCCCGGAAAAAGGGGCGGCCTCGAAAGGGGGACCAGCGCGGTACCAAACCCCGATCGAGGCCGCTTGCGCCGATCGGCGGATCGAGCGCTACTCATTTTCGCGTGATCACCCGGCGCAATAATGAGACCGGCTGGGGGTTTAATTCCAGATTTTCGATGTCAGAATTGGGACAGAGCGGCTGAGGTTGCCTAACCGCCCTTCTTCTCCATCTGATCGTAGATCGCCTGGGCCACCTGGCTCAGCCGTCCCCGGTCCGCATCGGTCGAGACCACCGCATAGATGACGCCGTCGTCGGCCCAGAACAGCGCGCTTTCCTTGCCTTCCGCGGCAAATCGCATCTGCGTCGCCTCGGCCTCGGATTTGGCGGTGTAGAGCGTGAAGCGTTCGCCCGAGGCGCTCTCGTACATCATGAAGGAGGCGGGACCTGTGGAACTCGGCAGCAGCCGGCCTCCGACCAGCTTCAGTCCCGCGCCCTGCAACTCGGGGGCACGGACCACCCAGCCGCAGCGCTTGGTCAGCCATTGCTGCAGATGGCTGCGCTCGCTGCCGGGCACCTCGACGGGATGGCGGACTTCGACGACATAGAGCCGGTGCGCCTCGATCGCGTGAACCGTGAAGGCTTGCAGAGGCGATGGCGTCGCGGTGGCCTCGCGCGCGAACCAGCCCGCCCCGCCGCCGACGATGAATGCCGCCAGCGTGGCCGCGACCGCGCCGTACACCCATCGGCGCGGCTGTCGCACCAGCCGCTCGATCTCCAGCCGCTTCGGCACCGCCTCGTCGACGATCGAATCGTACCTGGCATGCAGCTCTTCGGCCATCGCCTGCCACGACTGCACCCGCGCGGCATCCTCGGGATGCGTGGCGAGCCACGCCTCGACATCGCCGCGGCGTTCGGCCGGCAGCTCGTTGTCGACATAGGCATGCAGCTCGTCTTCGGTGACGGGGATATTGCGATCGGTCATTGTCGTGGTCTCTGTCTATTCCTGCTCTGTCGATCCGTGACGCATTACAAACGTGTTCTCTTGCGCGCTCATTTAACCCGCCGCAGCGCCGTGCGTTCACCCTCGAGCGAAGCCTTGACGTGGGCGCGTGCGCGGGCGAGCCGGGACATGACGGTGCCGATCGGCACGCCCTGGATGTCGGCGACCTCGCGGTAGCTCAGCCCTTCCAGCATCACCAGCAGCAGCACCGAGCGCTGCTCTTCCGCCAGCGTCGCCAGTGCGCGCGAAATGTCGCGGCCTTCGGCCTCGGTGCCGCTGGCGTCCGGATTGTTGTCCGACAGCGGCATGAACTGCGGCCGCCGCGCCAGCGACCGCCGCCGGTTCTTGTTCAGATTGGTCAGGATCGTATAGAGCCAGCTCCGGACGTCGCCGCCGAGAAACAGCCGCTCCGAACGCAACGCGCGCACCAGCGTATCCTGCACCAGATCGTCGGCGATATCCGCGTCGCGCGCCAGTGCGCGGGCATAGCGGCGGAGCGCCGGAATCATGGCTTCGACACTTTGGCGAAACGCGCTCATCAGTACCAGTTTGCAAGAGTTGCAAGGCTCGTCCGGCGCGAACGCCTTACCCAACATAACACCCAATCGCCTGCTCTATTCCAGTCATTGAGGGCAGGCGGAAACAGCGTTAATCGAACGTTCGATTAGGGCTCGACCGCGCCGGAGTGCTGGTGTACCTCCAATTTCCGGAGAGCGTGATTGGAAAGCATGTCGCGGAAGTCAGCGCAGCTCTCCAATTCGGTTGCGAAGGAATAGCTGACGGTACGATGCCTGCGCCTGTGATCTACTACATTCGCCATGGCGAGACGTCGTGGAATGCGCAAGGCAGGCTGCAGGGCACGCGGGACATCGCGCTGAACGATCTCGGTCGGCGGCAGGCGGTCCATGCCGGCGCCATCCTGGCCGATATCTTCAAGCGCGAAGGCCGCGACGCTTCGGCGCTGCCATTCGTCGCAAGCCCGCTGTCGCGCGCACGGACGACAATGGAATTGGTGCGCGGGACTCTCGAACTTCCGCTGCAGGATTATGCGCTCGACGATCGCCTGCGCGAGATCGGCTACGGCGTCTGGGAGGGATCGACGCTGGCCGAGATGCAGGCGGCCGATCCCGTGCTGTACGCCAGGCGGCTGACCGCGAAGTGGACGATGGCGCCGGAAGGCGGGGAGACCTACGCCGAGGTGCAGCAGCGCATGCAGGACTGGTACGATTCGCTTCACGCTGACACCGTAGCCGTCGCCCATGGCGGCACCGCGCGGGCGCTGATGGTCGCGCTCGGCATCGAGACGCCGGCGAGCGCCGCCGACCTCCTGATCGAACAGGGCGCGGTCTACGTGTTCCGCGACGGGGGCTTGCGGAAATATAGCTAATCTGGCTTTGTATTGACATTGTGGATACAATGACGCATATTCCAACCATGGCAAAGGACCGTTCGGAAGGTTTCGGAAATTCGAGCGTTGATGTCGCGGAGCGCTCTGCTGTTGCCGATACGAAGGGCAGCATCAATTTGCGTATCGAGGCCAACACGCGGCAACTCATCGACGACGCGGCAGCGATCCTCGGCAAGACGCGTACGGAGTTCATGATCGAGACCGCCCGGCGGCAAGCGATTGACGTGCTGCTCGACCAGCGCCTGTTCGTCCTCGATGCCAGGCGTTACGACGCCTTCATGCATGCCCTCGACAATCCTCCCGCGCCGGGACCGAAGCTGCGATCGCTGCTGCGGCGGGCGCCTGCATGGCGGAAGTAGGAGACGCATCGGAGCACGCCGAACCCGGATTGTCGGCACCCGTTGCCTTGACCATCGAGCATGATCTTTCCGGGTTCGACTGCGGCGAACCCGCATTGAACGACTGGTTGCGGCATCGCGCCTTGAAGAACGAAAGCCGTTTTTCGCGAACCTATGTCGTCTGCGAAGGCAACCGGGCGGTCGCCTATTTCTGCATCTCGGCCGGGGCCGTGGAGCGCGCGGCGGCGCCGGGCAAGGTGCGGCGTAATGCGCCCGACACGATTCCGGTATCGGTCATCGGGCGATTGGCGGTCAGCCGCGATCACGCAGGGAAGGGGCTCGGTGCCGACATTCTCGCGGATGCCCTTCGCCGCATCGCGGTCGCCTCGCAAAGCATCGGCATGGGGGCGGTGATGGTGCATGCGAAGGACGGGGCAGCGAAACGCTTCTACATGAGATGCGCCGAGTTCATCGAGTATCCGGAAGACAGCCGCACCCTGTTTCTGCCCATCGAAACCGTCGTCGCGGCCTTCGGCTAGGCTGGGCTCGTTCCGGCCAGCCCCCAGAGGTCATTTGACCCACGTAACGCGCCGCGTTACCACATGTTGACAATCAACATCATTCCGAAGCGTCTGCGCAGCCGGCACATAGCACATGTCCCACAACACCTTCGGCCACCTGTTCCGCGTCACGACCTTCGGCGAGAGCCACGGGGTCGCGATCGGCTGCGTGGTCGATGGCTGCCCGCCGCTGATCCCGCTCACCAACGAGGACATCCAGCACGATCTCGACCGCCGCCGTCCCGGCCAGTCGCGCTTCACCACCCAGCGCCAGGAGCCGGACGCGGTGAAAATCCTGTCCGGCGTGATGGCGCATCCGGAGACCGGCGTGCAGGTGACGACGGGAACGCCGATCGCGCTGCTGATCGAGAACACCGACCAGCGCTCCAAGGACTATTCCGAGATCAAGGACAAGTTTCGCCCGGGCCACGCCGACTTCACCTACGAGGCTAAATACGGCCTGCGCGACTATCGCGGCGGCGGTCGCTCGTCGGCGCGCGAGACCGCGACGCGTGTCGCGGCCGGCGCCATCGCGCGGAAGATCCTGCCCGAGGTCAAGGTGCGCGGCGCGCTGGTGCAGATGGGCCCGCACAGGATCGACCGCGACAAAT
>NZ_DAINNI010000182.1:0-7160 GCF_036735945.1 Bradyrhizobium sp.
AGCCGATGCGCAGCGCCGCCAGCCCGTGGATCTTGGAGAAGGTGTGCGTCATCACGGTGTTTTCCGTGGTCGCCACCAGTTCAAGGCCCACCTCGTAGTCGTTGCGCGAGACATAGTCGGAATAGGCGGCGTCCAGCACCAGCAGCACATGCGACGGCAGCCCGGCCCGCAGCCGCTTGACCTCGTCGAACGGCAGATAGGTTCCGGTCGGGTTGTTCGGGTTGGCCAGCCACACGAGTTTTGTCTTCGGCGTCACCCGCGCCAGGATGGCGTCGACATCGGCGGTGAAGTTGGTCTCGGGCGCGACGACATTCCTGGCGCCATTCGCCATTGTGGCGATCGGGTACACCAGAAAGCCGTGCGTGGTGGAGATCGCCTCGTCGCCCTGGCCGAGATAGGTGTGCGCCAGCAGGTTGAGGATTTCATCCGAACCGGCGCCGCAGATGATGCGATTCGCATCGAGCCCATAGGCGCGGCCGATCGCCTCGCGCAGCACCTTCGAGGTTCCTTCCGGGTAGTCTTCCAGATGGTCAACGGCGTCCTTGTAGACGGCCATCGCCTTCGGCGACGGCCCGAACGGGGTTTCGTTCGCGGACAGCTTGAACACCTTGCGGCCCGGCTCCGGCACCGGCGTCTTGCCGGGCGTGTAGGGCGCAATATCGAGAATGCCGGGATTCGGCACGGGGCGGGACATCTTCAACTCCGGAAATGGCGGGGCGGCGACCTAGGACCTGGCCGACCCGTTCGGGGGCACCGTATAGCGCGTTGCGTGGCTGCCGACGAGGGCCGAGGAGCGCACCGAGGCCCCGGCCTGGATCAGGGCAGCCTTGATCTTCTCGAAGCCGGTGCCGGCATCCGACACCAGAAGCGCCGCGCCGTCGAAGGCGGTATCGGGGACCGCTACGATTTCGGCGAGCGGCGCTACTGCGCGGGCGATATCGGCGTTCCACCCGGAGACGCGCACGCTCCAGGTCTGCACTTCCGTCACCATGGCATCGTCGGCGACCCGCGAGATCACGAACACCGGCAATGCCGCCGGATGATCGGCGCGTTCGAGGAACGGCAGCCGCGCGATGATCTTCGGCGCGCCTTCCGCCTCGAGCAGATTCCACCATGGGGTGCGGCTGGAGATCGCCGAGACCAGCGCCAGATCGCCCTTCGATTTCGCCACCGCTTCGACGGCCGCCTGCGCGCTGAAATGGCCAACATAAGGCACCACGAAGCCAAAGTGAAACCGCGCCGAATCCCGCATCGCGGATTCGCCGACGGAGACGTCAGCGTGCACCGCGAACGGCGCCTGGACATAGGTGAACGTCGAGATGATGACGCGCCAGATGCTCTCGATGGTGTCGAGCGGCAGGATGCCGCGATGGCGCCGGACCAGCTCGCGCATCATGCTGGCCTCGCGCGCGGGGCGGAACGCGGAGCCGACTTCCTGGGTCTGCTTGACCTGGATCAGGCGGTCGATGATGTCGCCGCGCGCCATCAGCAGGCGATGGACCTGCTCGTCGATCGAATCGATCTCCTTGCGCAATTCCTGCAGCGAGGGCGGGGCCGGCGGAGCCTTCGACATCTGAGAATCGGACATTTTTGAGCAACCTGAGGGATGAAGCCCGTTCTCCCCCATGGTTCGAGACGGCGCAAGAGCACCCCTCGCCATGAGGGCTTCCGCCATCCGGTTAACCATGGGCCTGCCTTGACGAAAAGCCCGCCTGCGACTAATTTTACGGCATTCCGTGGTCATTTGAGCCGGCCGGCTTGCAGCCACGTTAAACAACTCGCTAAACAGGCCGGGGACCAGTTGATCCCGGCCGAACCTTTGTTCAGGCCGGGTTTTTTGTGGCCTGAGTTCTGGGCCTCCGCGAGGAGGCGGGTCGGAAGTCATGACAAACGCGCATTCGATACAAGGTCCGTCGATCCTCAGCGAGGATCGTGCGCACGAGGCCGATCATCCGACGTCGCTGGTGGCGAAGTTCGGCACCGATCAGCCCCTGAAACTCGATTGCGGCATCGATCTTGCGCCGTTCCAGATCGCCTATCAGACCTATGGCGAGCTCAACGCCGACCGCAGCAACGCCATTCTGATCTGCCATGCACTGACCCTCGATCAGCATGTCGCCAACGCGCATCCGCTGACCGGCAAGGCCGGCTGGTGGGAAATCATGGTCGGTCCCGGCCGCCCCATCGATACCGACAGATATTTCATCATCTGTGCGAACGTGATCGGCGGTTGCATGGGATCGACCGGTCCGGCCTCGACCAATCCGGCGACCGGCAAGGCGTGGGGGCTGGATTTTCCGCTGATCACCATCCCCGACATGGTGCGCGCACAGGCCATGCTGCTCGATCGCCTCGGCATCGAAACGCTGCTCTGCGTGCTCGGCGGCTCGATGGGCGGCATGCAGGTGCTGCAATGGACGGCGGCCTATCCGGAGCGCGTGTTCTCGGCGATGCCGGTCGCCTGCGCGACGCGCCACTCGGCGCAGAACATCGCGTTCCACGAGCTGGGAAGGCAGGCCGTGATGGCCGATCCGGACTGGCATCACGGGCGCTATTTCGAAAGCGACACCCAACCGCATCGCGGGCTCGCGGTGGCGCGGATGGCGGGGCACATCACCTACCTCTCCGACGCCGCGCTGCATCGCAAGTTCGGCCGTCGCATGCAGGATCGTGACCTCCCGACCTTTTCGTTCGACGCCGATTTCCAGGTCGAGAGCTATCTGCGCTACCAGGGCTCGTCCTTTGTCGAGCGCTTTGACGCCAACAGCTATCTCTATCTGACGCGGGCGATGGACTATTTCGACATCGCCGCCGACCATGGCGGCGTGCTGGCGAAGGCGTTCAACGACATCAAGACCCGGTTCTGCGTGGTGTCGTTCACCTCGGACTGGCTGTTCCCGACCTCGGAGTCCCGCGCGCTGGTGCATGCACTGAACGCGTCGAGCGCGCGGGTGTCGTTCGCCGAGATCGAGACCGATCGCGGCCACGACGCCTTCCTGCTTGACGTGCCGGAGTTCTTCGACATCACGCGCGCCTTCCTGGAATCGGCCGGCAAGGCGCGCGGCCTGAAAGGCAAAGCGTTTCCGGGCGAAGTGGGTACCGGTTCGCGTGAAGAAAACGCGTCAAGGAAAGATGGTTGATATGGCGCTTCAGGATCAGACCTTGCCACTGCCGGGCATCGTGCCCGACCGCACCGGCAGCGATCGCACCGATCATCTGCTGGTCGCCGGCATGGTCGAGCCGGGTTCGCGGGTGCTCGATGTCGGCTGCGGCGACGGTGAGCTGCTGCAACTCCTGGAGCGCCGCGGAATCGACGGTCGCGGCATCGAATTGTCGCGCGAGGGCGTCAACCGCTGCGTCGCCAAGGGCCTTGCAGTGGTGCAGGGCGATGCCGACACCGACCTCGTGAACTATCCCGACGACGCCTTCGATTACGTGATCCTGTCGCAGACGCTGCAGGCGACGCGGCAGCCGAGGGTGGTGCTGGAGAACCTCCTGCGCATCGGCCGCCGCGCCATCGTGTCATTCCCGAATTTCGGCTTCTGGAAGATGCGGCTGCAGCTTCTGATCGGCGGCCACATGCCGCGCACGGAGAATTTGCCGGCGACCTGGTACGACACCGCCAACATCCACTTCTGCACCATCAAGGATTTCGTCGAGCTCTGCGACGAGATCAACGTCAAGATGGAGCGCGCGGTGGCGCTGGATCTCTACGGCCGCCCGGTGCCGCTGAACCTGCCTTGGTGGGTCTGGAACATGTTCGGCGAGCAGGGCGTGTTCCTGCTGAGCCGGGGCGAGAAGGGTAAATAAGTTTCCGACGTCATTGCGAGGAGCGCAGCGACGAAGCAATCCATCGGTCCACGCGTGGCGGCATGGATTGCTTCGCTTCGCTCGCAATGACACCGTTAGACGTGAACAGCCACCATCGACCTCGCATCGCGCACCGGCCAGCGGCCGGCCTCCACCAGCGCGATGAACCGTTCCACCATCTCGTTGAACAGCGCCGGCTCTTCCAGATTCAGCACGTGCCCGGCTTTCGGAAAGAACGACAGCCCGGCCGCCGGCAGGTGCTTCTTCAGGAACAGGCTCGGCCCGACGCAATTGTCGTCCTCGTCGCCGCAGAGGATCAGCGCCGGCGTCGCCACGCGGCGGATCGCCTCCGTCATGGTGTAGACCGACGGGCGCTTGCCCTGAAAGCTGCGCATCGTGTTGGCCGAGCCCTTTGCGTCATGCCGCGCCAGCGCCGCATAGAAGTCGGCATGGCCGCGCGGGTCTTTCAGCAGGAAGGGAATCCGGCTCGGCGCCTCGCGCGTCGCCTTGGCGACTTCGACCGAGCCGATCGCCTCGTACTGCTCGGCATTGGCGACGCATTGCGCGCGAAAGGCGTCGAGCTTGTCCAGGTCCGCGCCGGAGCCGACTGCGGCAAGCGTCATCGACAGCGAGCGCGCCGGCGCGTTGAGCGCGACCTGCAGCGAGGAATAGGAGCCCATCGAGAGCCCGATGAAATGCGCTTTCTCGATGCCGAGATGATCGAGCACGGCGAGCGCATCGGTGTAGAAATAGTCGTAGGTGTAGACATCGGCCGAGGCCGGCACGTCGGAGGGCGTATAGCCGCGCGCCGAATAGGCAATGCAGCGGTGGCCGCGCGAGAAGTAGCGCATCTGCGGCTCCCAGTTGGTGTGGTCGGCCGCGAACTCGTGCAGGAAGATGATCGGCGTGCCGCTTCCGGCCTCTTCGAAGTAGAGGCGGACGTTATCCTTGGCGACAGCATGGGGCATTTCGCTTTCCTCTCGATTTTCCTGTCTTCACGCAAGATCATTGCGCGGGTGGTGGTGAAAATTGCAGTTAATTTTCGCGGCTGCAATACGGCGGACTGGATTCATTTTCGCCACGGAATCTGCGCGGAATAACCCCGGAATCGTTATCTGGCCGACACATGAAATCTTCCTCTCGTCATATCCCGCAATGCAAAACGCCCCGCGTTCGTTCGTACGCGAACGCACGGGGCGAGCAGGGGGTGCTACAGAGGATCAAGGATGAATCAGTTGTTTGCGTTTCGCCGGTCGCTTCGTTTCCTTGGGCTGGCGCTGTGTTCGGCTTCCGTCTTCGTATTTGTTTCTCCGGCTTCAGCAAGACCGCATCACGGCGCAGGGCGGAACGCCCGCGCGTATCACGCGGGTCACTTCAAGCATCATGCCTATCGCCACCATCGCCATGCACACTACACGTCGCGCCGGGAGCGCGAGGGTGCCGGGATGCAGGCCGGTGGCTTCGCCGAGTTCAATCCGGGCTATGCCCCGAACAGCGCGCCAATGATGGCGCCGGCCGGCTTCGGCCCGGCCAACGTCGCCGAAGCGCGAGCCGGTCGCGCCGGCCGCCGTGCGAGGGCACGACACGCCAGGCATGAATCGCGCTGGGAGCGCGCCGTCGCGCAGGTGCAGTCGCGCGGTCTTGCCGATGCCAACGCCAGCGTCGCGCCCGCCGCGGGCATCGCGTCGAATGCAACGGTGACGCCGACCGGCGGCGCCATGGCCTCCGGCTCCACGTCCTCGAATGTCGTCGCCGAAGCGCGCAAATATCTCGGCGGCAACCCGACCGGTCGCGGCAGCCTGTGGTGCGCGCGGTTCATGAACATGGTGCTGCAGCATTCCGGCTATCGCGGCACCGGCTCTGATATGGCGAACTCATTCGCGAGGTACGGCCAGCGTGTGTCCGGCCCGCAAATCGGCGCTATCGCGGTAATGTCGCGCGGCCGCCGCGGCGGCCATGTCGGCATCATCACCGGCGTCGACGCCAGGGGCAATCCGATCATGATCTCCGGCAACAACGGCAACCGCGTCCGCGAGGCCCCGGTCTCGCGCGGCCGGATCTACGCCTACGTCATGCCGACGAGCTGACACGGCGCATTGGAAGTGCAGCCCGGGTGAGCGCAGCGACACCCGGGACCTTCCCGCTACAAAAAGCCATTCGCTCACGGCAGCGGTTGCACCTGCGCCGCCATGTCGGGCGCGCGTGTGACGCGGTATGTCGCGTTGCTGCATCTGAGGACCCAGACCGCACGGTCCGGCCGGGAGCGCTTTGCGTCCCTGGTGGCGCCGAGCGCCTTGTCGCAGGTGAACCCCTGCATGCGAATCTGGGCCGACAGCATGGTCTGCGGCGTTTCGGCTGCAGCCCGTTGCGCGCCTGCCGGCGGGCTGAAGAGGACAGCAGCAAGTGTCAGAAGTAGCAATCCCTGGGTTTTGCGCATGAACTCAAACCTCCGAACAGACATCCGCTCGTCTGAGGGCTGAACTATACGGCGGGAAAGCCGGCGTTGTCTTGAAGTAAAAAATCGATGAAGCGCGCCGCGGCAGAGGTTTCATCTCGTTACAGGAGCGACGCGCTGCTGAAGCAGCCTGTCGGCAAATTGAACGCCCACCGGAGCGCATCAAAATCCTCCAGTTGGCAGGCCTTTGGCTCGGCGGCCACCAGATCCTTGTCCACGACGACGGTTTCCTTCCTGGCGCTCTTGCGCCTGATTTTCTGATCCTTCGGCTGAGTTGCGAAAGAGGAGAGATCGCGCCAGGGCGGACCGGAGTTACTCGCTGCAGGGATCGCTGGCGGCACTTGCAGTAGCGGCTCTACTGGATCGAGATCGGGCTCGGACTCGGCAAATTCGGCATTCCTGCGCCTGATCTTCGGACCCTTCGTCTTCCTGGTTTCGAAAGAGGGGATCTCGCGCCATGGCGGGCTGCTCGTTGCAACGATCGCTGGCGGCACGCGAAGTAGCGGCTCTACCGGATCGAGATCGGGCTCAGGCCTGGCAAATTCGGGATCGGCAGGTGCGGGAGGGACGTAAGCGGCTGGCAACGGCATGGCGATCGCGACAGGCTGTTGAACAGCCCTTGCAACGACAATCCGATTGCTCTCTTGACGGGAAATGCTTGAGGCATTGGTGGCGTCGAAGTTTCCATATGCGAACCTGAACGAAGCCACTGCCGCCAGGATAATTAGAAACGTCAAGCCAAGCCAGATCGTCCTGATCACATTGAGCCCCCACTCGCTGTATCCGGTAAGTGAGAGTATCGCAGATTCCGGATTTTGGTTCGGCGAGGGCCGACAATCTCTTAACCCGACTTCGCGGATTCGCGCCCGAAAACGCGAATTTTGAGATTTTTTGT
>NZ_DAINNI010000183.1:0-7086 GCF_036735945.1 Bradyrhizobium sp.
AACGCATGCACCGTCTCGCGGATCGCATCCGCGGTCTCGCCGAGGTCGAAATTGAGAAGGAGCGCCCTGTTTGAGGCCATCATTTTTCTCGATGTTCGTTTCCCTATAATTAAACGATCATACGTTTTTTTACTATTGCCGCAAGTAGAACCTGTCTGGCTCGAATTCGAGGACACAGGCAGTTGAAATTACTGGCTTTTCATGCCAGAATCATACGATCGATCGCTCGTTTCCATCACCGACGAGCGGCTACCTCCAGAGGCCTCATGGCGCGGACGATCGGCTCACACGGCCCCAGGACGATGGAGGCGATCCGCAAGGCCGGGCTGCGCCTGATCTTCGAGCACGGCTACGCCGCCATGAGCCTGCGCCAGCTCGCGGCCGAAGTCGGAATCCAATCGGGCTCGCTCTATAACCACATCTCGACCAAGCAGGAATTACTGTTCGACCTGGTGCGCGACCACATCAACGAACTGCTTCGCCAGCTCGACCGCGCGCTGGAAGGCAAGCAGCGGCCAAGCGACAGACTGCGCGCCTTCACAGCCTTCCACGTCACCTATCACATGACCCGGAAGCGCGAGGTGTTCATCGCCAATTCCGAGTTGCGGAGTCTGGAGCCGAAGAACTACCAGGAGATCGTGGCGCTCCGCGGCGCCTATGAGCAGCGCCTGGCGGACATCCTCAGCCAGGGCGCGGCTGAAGGCGAGTTTGATGTCGTGGATATCCAGGTGGCAACCTTTGCAATCATCGCGTTGTTGACCGGCCTCACCGCCTGGTATCGGCCGGGCGGCCGGCTCACAAGGGAGGCGATCGTCGCCGCCCATGAGAAGCTGGTATTGTCGGGCGTCGCGCCCGCCGCCGCCTCTGGCCCGGCCAAGGCCAAACGCACGCCCTCTCCCGCCGGCACGGCGCGGAGCCGGCCGAAGCACCGGTGAAGTGCCCATGACGGAACGCCCGCCCCTCGACGGGATCGACCTGAAAATCCTGTCCGAGCTGCAGCGGGACGGACGCATCCGCAACAACGAACTCGCCGAGCGGGTCGGCCTCTCGGAGCCGCCGTGCCGACGCCGGGTCCGCGCCTTGCGCGAGCGCGGCCACGTCAACGCCATCCGCGCCACGCTCGACGAAAAGCTGCTCGGCTACGAGGTGATTTCCTTTGTGCTGATCCAGTTGCAGAGCCAGGCCCAGGCCACGCTGCGGACGTTCGAGAAATCGATCGCCGCGCTGCCGCTAATTCTGCAGTCGTGGCGGATCTCGGGTGACGCCGATTATCTGCTCAAATGCGTGGCCCGCAATGTCGAGGGCATGCACCAGCAGCTTCTGCAGTTTTCCGCGATGCCCGAGGTCCGCAATATCAGGACCTTCCCGGTGCTCGGCGTCGCCAAGGATGCGCCGCTGCCGATTCCGGCAAATCCGACGGCGATCAATCCGTCACGATAGCGCCGCCCGCAACGCGGGCGGATCGCACGATCAACTAAAAGCGGTGCCGCTCAGTGGGTCCACGGCTCGACGCGCTTGAAAGCGAAATTGTCGGCGTAGGCGACCGACCGGTGCGCCGAATCCTTGGGCTCAATCACCTGGTAGGCGATGCCCTTGCGCTCGCAATAGGCAACCGCGTCTTCCTTGCTATCGAATTGCAGGGTGAGCTGCTGCTTCATGTCGGTCGAAGAGGTCCAGCCCATCAGCGGCTCCACCGCCCGCGGCTGCTCCGGCTCGTAATCAAGCTGCCATTCCCGGGTCATGGCCCGGCCTGATTGCATCGCGTTCTTGGCGGGCTTGAAAATCCGTGCGGTCATGGATGGTCGGGTCCTCGATCGATCTGCGGCATGGTAGCGTTTGGCGGAAACAGCCGGGATAGTATAGACACCTTTCAGAGAATTGAGCGGTGATTCCAGACACCCGGATGTATCATTTCCGCACCGGTATAGTCATTATGCCGTACTGTGACAATCTAGGGCTATCCGGCGCCCGGGATACCGACTTGCGGCGCGATCACCCCGAAGGCATCACGAAGCGGCATCCATGAAAATCAACGCCACCCTGCCCGAAAAAGGACGCGACCTCCGGCTCGACCTGTTTCGCGGGGTCGCGAACTGGGCGATCTATCTCGACCACATCCCGGACAACGTCGTGAACTGGATCACCACCCGCAATTACGGGTTCAGCGACGCCGCCGACCTCTTCGTTTTCATTTCCGGTTACACCGCCTCCTTTGTCTACGCCCGGATGATGCTGGAACGCGGCTTCATCGTCGGCGCCACGCGGCTGACCAAGCGGGTCTGGCAGCTCTACGTCGCCCACATCATCCTGTTCGTGATCTACATCGCCTCGATCAGCTACCTGGCGCTGCGCTTCGGCGACTCCCAACTGGTCAACGATTTCAACGTGGCCGGCCTGATCGACAATGCGACCGAGACACTGCGGCAGGGATTGTTCCTGAAGTTCAAGCCGGTCAATCTCGACGTGCTGCCGCTTTATATCGTGCTGATGGGGCTGTTCCCGCCGGTGCTGTGGATCATGCTGCGCCAGCCCAACTGGACCATGCTGGCCGCGATCGCACTGTGGCTGGTGTCGCGGCAGACCGGCTGGAACCTGCCGGCCTACCCGGCCGGCACCTGGTATTTCAACCCGTTCGCCTGGCAGGTGCTGTTCGTGTTCGGCGCCTGGTGCGCGCTCGGCGGTGCCCGCAAAAACCTCGCCATCATCAATGCGCCGGCCACACTGTATCTGTGTATCGGCTATATGATCTTCTCGCTCATCATGACCATGGCCGGCCGCTTCCCGAGCTTCGGCGAGATGTTCCCGCATTGGCTGTATTCGACGTTCAACCCGAACGACAAGACCAACCTCGCGCCCTACCGCTTCCTGCACTTCGTCTGCATCGTCATCCTCGTCATCCGTTTCGTGCCGAAGGAATGGCCCGGACTGGAGTGGAAGGTTTTCGATCCGCTCATCGTTTGCGGCCAGCAGTCATTGGCGGTGTTCTGCGTCGGCGTGTTCCTGTCCTTTGTCGGGCATTTCCAGTTGTCGATGAGCTCGGGCTCGCTGTTCGCGCAAATCTTCGTCAGCGTGACCGGCATCGCGATCATGACAATCGTCGCCTACTACATTTCCTGGTCGAAGCGGCAGGACAAGCCGCTCAAGCCGCCGGCGCCGAAACCCACCCCGGCGGCATCAGGCTGAAACGCGGCAGCCGGCGTCAGGCCGGCTGCGCAGTCGAGGCCACCAGCGTCCGAACGTCGGCGTAGACGTTGAGGGCTGGCGCTACCACCTTGTGCATCGCGCTCTTCGAGACGATCGTGTCGTGCATGACCAGATGATCCACGCCGGTGGTCAGGAAGCAGTTCACGGCGTCCTGCGGTGTTTCCACGATCGGCTCGCCCTTGATGTTGAATGAGGTGTTGATCAGCACGGGAACCCCGGTCAGCGCCTCGAATTCCTTCAGCAGGCGATACAGCATTGGATTGGTTTCTTCGCGCACGGTCTGCACCCGCGCGGTGCCGTCAACATGCACGATCGCCGGAATCCTGTCGCGCCACTCCGGGCGAACCGACTTGGCAATCAGCATGAAGGGCGAGTCCTCCTCGCCTTCGAAGACTTCCTTCATGCGTTCCGCCAGCACGATCGGCGCGAAGGGGCGGAACGCCTGCCGGTGCTTGACGCGGCTGTTGAGGATGTCCTTCATTTCGCCCTTGCGCGGATCGGCGATCAGGCTGCGGTTGCCGAGCGCGCGCGGCCCGAATTCCGAGCGGTCCTGAAACCAGCCGATCACCTTCTGGTCGGCGAGCAATCTTGCAGTGTCGCGACAGACATTGTCGCTCTTGACGACATCGGCCTGGATCCGCACCAGAAATTTCTGCAATTCCCTGGCGACATCCTGATCGCTGTAGCGGCGGCCGACATAGGCATGATCCATGACGAAGCCGCGGCGCTGTTTGAGAATTTCGAGCCAGCCGTAATAGGCGCAGCCGATCGCAATGCCGTCATCGCCGGCGGCGGGTTGAATCCAGACATTGTCGAAGCCGGCCTCGCGCGCGAGCCGCCCGTTCGCCACGCAGTTCAGCGCCACCCCGCCGGCCATGGTGAGGTTCCTGGCGCCGGTGGTTTCGCGCAGCCAGCGCGCGCGGGCGAGCAGAACATTCTCGGTATCGTCCTGCGTGCGCCAGGCGAGATCTTCCCAATGGCGCATCGACGGGCTCTTTTCCCAGGAGCTCGTGCCGTCGAACACGTAGGGCTGTTTAAAGTCGGCGGTCCAATGCGGCACTTGCAGTGTGCCGTCGTGCATTTCCAGGAGATACTTGACCTGGTCCCGGCGTCCATAGGGCGCCAGTCCCATCAACTCGCCGCACTTGTTCCAGTCGCCGAAAATATAGGTCGAGGCGCGGCTGTAGAGCGCGCCGAGCCCGGGCATGTTGTAGAATTCGTCGCTGAGGAAGCCGCGGTCGGGCTCCATCCAGACCTTCTTCAGGCACTCCAGCGTCGTGCCGTTGAAGCTGTAATAGCTCTCGGATTCGCGCGCGAGTGGCGTCGCCGCATCGCCGGCAGGAAAGGATTCCATGACATCAGAGCGGTAGCTGCCGACGCCGTCGACGATCATGACGACGCCTTCCTCGAACGGCGACACCGCGAACGCACTGTAGGCGTGCGCGAGATGGTGGGAGATCGTGACGATCTTGTCCGAATGCTTCAGGTAGAGCGGATGCCTGGCCGCCTCGCCGCGCTCGAAGTCCGGCAAGAAGCCCGGCGCGTCGAAATAGACCAGCCGCTCCTCCATTTCCGGGACCGGCAGGATGTAGCAATTGCGCACCACCAGATCGACGTCGTCGAGCGTGATTCCCTCCGCTTCGAGACAGTAGTCGATCACTTCCTTGTAGAAGCCGGATGCGTGCTTCATTCGCGTTATCCGCTCCTTGGCGATCGCAAATGCGATGGCGCCGTCGCGCAGCAGGCACGCGCTCACATCATGGTCGTACGTGTTCAGGCCGAGGACATAGGTGTGTTTTTTGGGCATGGGTACTCGTGAAGGCAAAGTCGTCTTACGCTGAAAAATGCAAATCGTGTCGAGATCAAGTTGATGGCGTGGCGTTACTGTTTCTTCCATCGGATTTCTGCAGCGCGCCACCCCCGGCGTTCAGCAAACATTCAGGAACATGAACGGTGCAACGTCAGACATCCCGGCAGGACCGCCTTAACTTGACCTTATCTGCCCTTCTTAATAAAGAACCTTGTAAATATTGTCGAAGTGCATCTGAACCGATCGCTTTCTCGCGCGTCCAAGTGAGAAGTGCTGAAGTCCAGATGTTGGGAAGTGACCGGAGATTCTGAATGGCTAAACGCTACAATATTCTGACCCGCTGCCTCGCAGCGCTGGCTCTCTTGTTCGTCTATGTGGCCAGCACCTCTGCCATTCTGGTGGGCGGAACGACTGTATCCGCACAGGCGCGCGGTGGCCGTGGCTACTATCGCGGCGGCGGGCGCGGCTACTATCGCGGCGGTCGTGGCTTCTATCGCGGACGCGGCTTCTACGGTGCCCCGGTGGTTGTGGCCCCTGGTCCGCGCTGCTGGTGGAACGCCTACGGTCAACGCGTCTGCAGGTGGTGAGATAGATCGGCTGCCGTCTCAGGCGGCATCCCGATAAAATGGAGGCGTGCTGGATATCCGGCGCGCCTTTCTCTTTTGATACGCTTTTGCGACGCGCAAGCGAGTGGTCCGCCGCTAGCCTGCCAGCCGCGGGATCAGCTTCTGCGCGTTGCCGCGCTCGATCGCGGCGATCTGTTCGTCGGTGAACACGCCCGCCTCGCGCAGACCCTTCACATGATCGATGCCGGTGCGGTACGGGAAATCCGTTCCGAACACGATCTGCGACGCCGTGGCGGTCTGCGCCATTGCCTTGCCCGGCCCCAAGGCCCCAGCCAGCGCCAGGGCGCCGGCGCCGAGCATGAATCTGCGGCCGCTGGGCGCGGCGTGCAGCGCAGATAATTGATTACAACAGAAGCATCCCCGCAGCGGCGCTGCGCGCAAATCCGTCATCCACTCCTCCCGTTTTTGATTGTTTTCGTTCGTTGTCGTGCCCCTGGATCAGCCGTCGAGAATGGCGACAGCCCGGGTCCACCCGGCGGATGCCCGCTCGATCTTCACCGGAAAGCACGACACCATGAAGCCGATCGACGGCAGCTGCTCGAGATTGTGCAGCTTCTCGATGTGGCAATAGCCGATGTGGCGCCCGGCCTTGTGGCCTTCCCAGATCAGGCTGGCGTCCCTGGTCTCGGCATATTTCTTCGCGGTGTAGATGAACGGCGCATCCCAACTCCAGCCGTCGATGCCGGTCAGCCGCACGCCGCGCTCCAGAAGATACATCGTCGCCTCGTAGCCCATGCCGCAGCCCGAGGTGACGTAGTCCTGCCGGCCGTATTTGACGCCGGCACTGGTGTTGACCACGACGATCTCCAGCGGCGACAGCGTGTGCCCGATGCGCTTCAATTCCGCTTCCACATCCTTGGCGGTGGCGACATAGCCATCCGGAAAATGCCGGAAGTCCAATTTCACGCCCGGCTGGAAACACCACTCCAGCGGCACCTCGTCGATGGTCCAGGAACGCTCGCCACGGTTCATCGTGGGATGGAAGTGCCAGGGGGCATCCAGATGCGTGCCGTTGTGGGTGGAGAGCGAGACCTGCTCCACCGCCCAGCCCTGTCCATCCGGCAGATCCTCGGCCTTCAGCCCGTCGAAGAACTGCAGCATGCGCGGCAGGCCCTGCTGGTGATCGATATACTGGATGGTCGGGTGATTGCCGGGCGGATCGGCCGGCACGTCGTTTTGCAGCGGAACGGAGATGTCGATCAGTTTGCGCGCCATGGCGTTTCCTCTTTCGCGATGTTCTTCTTGGACGATCCCGGTAGCAGCCTACTGCCGCTCGACCCGGTTCTTCAAAATGCCGATCTTCTCGACCTCGAACGGGAACAGCATGCCCGTTCCGCCATCATTCAAGGCTTCCACGCCGGCTCAAAGGTGAGCCGGACGTCGTTCGCCTCCTAGCATTACAGTTGCCGTTTTGCTTTGAGGTGCGCACGCTGAGCGATTGCCTGG
>NZ_DAINNI010000184.1:0-6955 GCF_036735945.1 Bradyrhizobium sp.
CGGCGGTCGCCGTGTTCACGCTCGCCGATTACGTCGCCGCCGGCATCATGACGGCTGCGCAGGCGGACGTGCTGCGGCTCGCGGTCGAGCGGCGCAAGAACGTGCTAATCGCCGGCGGCACCTCCACCGGCAAGACGACGTTGACGAATGCGTTACTGGCGGAAGTGGCGAAAACGTCAGATCGCGTGGTGCTGATCGAGGACACCCGCGAACTACAATGCGCCGCGCCGAACCTTGTCGCACTTCGGACGAAAGATGGCGTCGCCTCGCTCTCGGATCTGGTGAAGTCGTCGCTGCGTCTGCGCCCCGACCGCATTCCGGTCGGCGAAGTGCGCGGCAGCGAAGCGCTCGATTTGCTCAAAGCCTGGGGCACCGGACATCCCGGCGGGGTCGGCACCATCCATGCCAATACCGCGATCGGCGCACTGCGCCGGCTCGAGCAGCTCGTGCAGGAGGCCGTCGTCACGGTCCCACGCGCCTTGATAGCAGAGACCATCGATATTGTCGCCGTTCTGTCTGGCCGCGGCGCCGAACGGCGCCTGGCCGAGATCGCCCATGTCGACGGACTCGATCCAGCAACCGGCGACTACCGCACCCTCAACGCGCTGCTCCCCACCCCAAACCCCTCGAAAGGAGACCCTGAATGACCCGGCTTGCCTTGTCTCGTGTGCGCCACCACCTGACCGAGGCGACGGCGCTCGCCACGATCACGCTGCTGACGGCGGCGCCCGCCCATGCCTCCGGTTCGTCGATGCCGTGGGAAGAACCGCTTCAAAAGATTCTCGAATCCATCGAGGGGCCGGTCGCCAAGATCGTGGCGGTTATCATCATCATCACCACGGGCCTCACGCTCGCCTTCGGCGACACCGCAGGCGGCTTCCGGCGGCTGGTGCAGATTGTCTTCGGTTTGAGCATCGCTTTCGCGGCCTCTTCCTTCTTTCTCAGCTTCTTCAGCTTTGGCGGCGGGGCGCTGGTCTGATGGAGGAAGACGTCCGCGGCTTCTTCGCGCCGGTGCATCGCGCGCTCACCGAACCGATCCTGCTCGGCGGCGCGCCGCGCACGGTCGCCATCGCCAACGGAACGCTTGCCGGCGCCGTCGGGCTCGGCCTGCGCCTGTGGCTCGCCGGCCTCGTCATCTGGGCGATCGGGCATTTCGCGGCCGTCTGGGCCGCGAAGCGCGACGCGCAGTTCGTCGACGTCGGCCGCCGACACCTGCGCTATCCCGCGCACATGGACGTGTGAGGCGCGCCGATGCTGAACCTCGCCGAATACCGGAAGAAGAACGCACAGCTCGCGGATTTCCTGCCCTGGGCCGCGTTGGTCGCGCCGGGCGTTGTCCTCAACAAGGACGGATCGTTTCAACGGACGGCGCGGTTTCGCGGTCCCGATCTCGACAGCGCCACGCCGGCCGAACTGGTCGGCACGACCGCGCGCCTGAACAATGCGCTGCGCCGTCTCGGCTCCGGCTGGGCGATCTTCGTCGAAGCACAGCGTCATCCCGCCACCGACTACCCGGAAAGCCTGTTTCCGGAATCTGCCTCGGCCCTTCTCGACATCGAACGCCGCGAGCAGTTCGAGGACTCCGGCGTCCTGTTCGAGTCGAGCTACTTCCTCACCTTCGTCTGGCTGCCGCCCGCCGAGGAAGCCTCGCGCATGGAAGCCTGGCTCTACGAGGGCCGTGAGCGCAGTGGGGTCGATCCCTGGGAACTGCTGAAGAGTTTCGTCGATCGTACCGACCGCGTGCTCAATCTCGTCGAAGGCTTCGTGCCGGAAGCCGACTGGCTCGATGACTCGGAAACGCTGACCTACCTGCATTCGACCATTTCGACCAAACGCCATCGCGTGCGCGTGCCGGAAACGCCAATGCACCTCGACGCGTTGCTGGCCGATCAGCCGCTCGCCGGCGGGCTGGAACCGCGGCTTGGCGACTTCCATGTCCGCACGCTCACCGTCGTCGGATTCCCGACCTCGACATTCCCCGGAATCCTCGACGACCTCAACCGCCTGGCCTTCGTCTATCGGTGGTCGACGCGCGCCATCATGCTCGACAAGACCGACGCAACGCGCCTCGTCACGAAAATCCGCCGGCAGTGGTTTGCAAAGCGCAAATCAGTCGCGGCGATCCTGAAGGAGGTGATGACGAACGAGCAGTCGGTGTTACTGGACACCGACGCCGCGAACAAGGCCGCCGATGCCGACGCGGCCCTGCAAGACCTCGGCTCCGATCAGGTCGGCCAGGTCTATGTGACCGCGACCGTCACGGTGTGGAACGCCGACCGCACCATCGCCGACGAACGGCTGCGGCTGGTCGAGAAGGTCATCCAGTCGCGCGACTTCACCTGCATCGTGGAAGGCGTCAATGCCATCGAAGCCTGGCTCGGCTCGATCCCCGGCCAGACCTACGCGAACGTCCGCCAGCCGCCGATCTCGACGCTCAACCTCGCGCACATGATGCCACTGTCGGCAGTCTGGGCCGGGCCGGCGCGGGACGAACACCTCGGCATGCCGCCATTGTTCTACGCCAGGACCGAAGGCGCGACGCCGTTCCGTTTCGCGCTCCATGTCGGCGATGTCGGCCACACCATGATCGTCGGGCCGACCGGGGCGGGCAAGTCCGTGCTGCTCGCTGTGATGGCGCTCCAGTTCCGCCGCTATCGCAATTCGCAAGTCTTCGTCTTCGATTTCGGCGGCAGCATCCGAGCCGCGACCTTGTCGATGGGCGGCGATTGGCAGGACCTCGGCGGCACGCTTACCGACGAGGCGGAATCCACGTCCGTCGCGCTCCAGCCGCTGGCTCTCATCCATCATGTTCTCGAACGGGCCTGGGCCGCCGACTGGCTGGTCGACATTCTCCTGCGCGAGGGCGTTACGATCACCCCGGATGTTAAGGAATATATCTGGGCGGCGCTGACGTCGCTGGCCTCGGCGCCGGTCGAGGAGCGCACCATCACCGGCCTGACGGTGCTGTTGCAGTCCTCAGTGCTGAAACAGGCGCTGCGTCCCTACTGCATCGGCGGCGCGCATGGTCGGCTGCTTGACGCCGAGCACGAATATCTCGGCACGGCGAACGTCCAGGCCTTCGAGACCGAAGGGCTTGTCGGCACCAGGGCGGCGCCGGCCGTTCTCTCTTACCTGTTCCACCGCATCGAGGCCCGCTTCGACGGTCGACCGAGCCTGCTCGTCATCGACGAGGGCTGGCGGGCGCTCGACGACGGTGGCTTCGCCGACAAGATCAAGGAATGGCTCAAGACGCTGCGGAAGAAGAACGTCAGCGTGGTCTTTTCCTCGCAGTCGCTGGCCGACATCGAGGCGTCGCCGATCGCGCCCGTCCTGGTCGAGAGCTGCCCGACGCGCATCTTCCTCGCCAACGAGCGCGCCATCGAGCCGCAGATCACCGCCGTCTATGAGCGGTTTGGGCTTAATTCCCGTCAGATCGAGATCATCGCGCGGGCGACCCCGAAGCGCGATTACTACTGCCAGTCGCGACGCGGCAACCGCTTGTTTGAGCTGGGGCTTGGCTCCGTCGCGCTGGCGCTGTGCGCATCGTCGGACAAGGCCGCGCACGCGCTGATCGACGAGCTGCTGCGCGATGGCGCGCGGCCGTACTTCCTCGAAGCCTGGCTCTACGCCAACGACCTCGCCTGGGCCGCCGACCTCGTTCCCAATCTCACGAATGTCATCGATGCGTCCGTTGCAACGCATCAGCCGTCGCGCATCACGCCGTCAGAACAGGAGACGCCATCATGATTCTGTCCGTATTCCGCTTGCGTTATCGCCACCCGATTGCGGCGGGTGCGCTCGTGCTTGCCGTGACGTTTGCACCCGGCAGCACCGATGCATTTGACATCGTCTACGACCCGTCGAACTACGCGCAGAACGTCCTGACCGCCGCACGCGCGCTTCAGCAGATCAACAACCAGATCACCTCGCTCGCCAATCAGACGCAGATGCTGATCAACCAGGCGAAGCACCTCGCCAGCCTGCCAACGTCTGTCCTCTCCCAGATCGACGGCAACTTCGCCGAGATGAAGCGGCTGATGGGTGAGGCCGACAAATTGGCCTACAACGTCGGCAATATCGAGACACAGTTCTCGTCGACCTTCCAGAACTTCGCGGTCGGCAAGACCGACGCGCAGCTCATCACGTCCGCACGCGACCGTTGGCAGCAATCGCTGTCGGCCTACGAGCACTCGCTGAAGGCCGGAGCGGTCGCCGTGCAGAACCTCGACGGCACGCGCGCCCAGACCAGCACGCTGGTCGACTCCAGCCAGTCGGCCGTCGGCGTGCTTCAGGCGACGCAGGCCGGCAACCAACTCATCGGCGTCCAGACCCGGCAACTTGCCGACCTCACCGCGATGCTCGCCGCACAGGGCAGAGCCGACGCCCTTGAGAACTCCCGCAAGGCCGCGGCGCAGGAGCAGTCGCGCGAACAGCTCAGCCGCTTCCTGACCGGAAGCAGCTACAGCCCGACGCCCGTTCGCATGTTCCATGACTGAGGGACGACGATGGATTGGAAAGTTGCAACCCGAGTTGTCGCCGTCCTCGCATTTGCCGTGATCGTGGCGGCTTGCGCCATTGCGTTGCGTCCCGACGCCACCGAGGAAACACCCGCGTCGACCGCTCAGTCACAGAGCGAGGAGCCTGCATCCAGCGAATTGCTCCGCTGCCGCGAGATCGGCGCGGCCGCGCTCGACGACGCCGGTTGCAAGAAGGCGTGGGCGGACAGCCGCCGTCATTTCCTGGAAGGCGATGCTGGGCGCGCGCGGCCATGAACACCGGCGTCATCGACCGCTTTCTGGAGACATTTACCCGCTACATTGATAGCGGCTTCGGCCTGCTCGGCGGCGAGATCGGATTCCTCACCTCCACACTGATCGTCATCGACATCACGCTGGCGGGCCTGTTCTGGGCCTGGGGCGTCGACGAAGACGTGCTTGCCCGTCTCATCAGGAAGACGCTCTATATCGGCTTCTTCGCCTTCATCATCGGTAACTTCAACCGGCTCGCCGGGATCGTCTTCCAGTCCTTCAGCGGCCTCGGCCTGAAGGCGGGCGGATCGTCGCTCACGGCCGACACATTGCTCCAGCCCGGCCGCGTCGCGCTGGTCGGCATCGACGCCGGCATGCCCATCCTCAAGGCCGCCGGCGACCTGATGGGCTACATCTCGTTCTTCGAGAATTTTGTGCAGATCATGGTGCTGATGATCGCCTGGGCGATCGTGCTCATCGCCTTCTTCATTCTCGCGGTCCAGATATTCGTCACGCTGATCGAGTTCAAATTGACCACGCTCGCGGGCTTCGTGCTGATCCCGTTCGCGCTGTTCAACAAGACCGCGTTCCTCGCCGAAAAGGTCCTCGGCAACATTGTCGCCTCCGGCGTCAAGATTCTCGTGCTCGCCGTGATCGTCGGCATCGGCTCCCGCCTGTTCAGCGAATTCACGACCGGCTTCTCCGGTACACCGACCATCACCGACGCGCTGGCGCTTGTGCTCGGCGCGCTGTCGCTGATGGGATTGTCGATCTTCGGTCCCGGCATCGCTACCGGACTTGTTTCCGGCGCGCCGCAACTCGGTGCAGGCGCCGCCGTCGGCACTGGCCTTGCCGTCGCCGGCATCGGTGCGGCCGGCGTCATGGGCGCAAGCGCTGGCCTCTCCGGCGCGGCGAGCGCGGTTGGTGGCGGCGGACGCATGACCGCGGCCGCCGCGCGCGGAGGTGCGTATCTCGCCGGCAGCACATCGAGCGCCTATGGCGCCGGCGCATCCGGCCAGAGCCGCATGGGCGCCGTCGCTGCCGGTCTGGGCGGCGTTACAAGGGCCGGCGCATCCGCAGCTATCCAGCCTGTGCGACAGGCTGCATCGCGCGCCGCCGCATCCCTCAAATCGAGTTACGCAGCCGGCCGCGCCGCCGCCACGGGCGGACCATCCTCACCGGCAACAGCCGCGGGCGCTTCAGCCGCTCAAACCCCTTTAGCATCCGGCGCACCACCGGCCTGGGCCGCGCGCATGAAGCGCAGCCAGACCTTGAGCCACGGCGCGACCGCCGCTGCCCATGCCGTGCGTTCGGGCGATCACGGCGGCGGCTCCATGTCCGTGTCCCTCCATCAGGATGATCATAAATGAATCTCTTCCGCCGTCCCTCCGTGCGCTACGCGCGCACGCCCGAACCCGAAACTCCGTATCTCAAAGCCGCGCAGGTCTGGGACGAGCGCATCGGCTCTGCGCGCGTGCAAGCAAAGAACTGGCGACTCATGGCCTTCGGCTCGCTGGTGCTCGCCGGCGGCTTCGCGGCCGCGCTGGTGTGGCAATCGACGCAGGGCACGGTCGTTCCCTGGGTGGTTCAAGTCGACAAGTTCGGCGAGGCGCAGGCGATCGCGTCCGCCGTCGCGGACTACAAGCCGACCGATCCGCAGATCGCGTGGCATCTCGCGCGCTTCATCGAGCAGGTGCGCAGCATTCCGGCTGACCCCGTCGTCGTGCGACAGAACTGGCTGCGCGCCTACGACTACACGACCGATCGCGGCGCCATCGCATTGAACGATTACGCGCGCGGCAACGATCCCTTCGCGAAGGTCGGCAAGCAGCAGGTCGCGGTCGAAATCTCAAGCGTCATTCGCGCCTCGCCGGAATCATTCCGCATCGCCTGGCTGGAGCGCCGTTACGAGAATGGTCAGCTCTCCGGCACCGAACGCTGGACCGCCATCCTGACCATCGTAATCCAGCAGCCGCGCAGCGCCGACAAGCTGCGCGCCAATCCGCTCGGTGTGTTCGTCAACGCAATCAACTGGTCGAAGGAGATGGGGTGATGGGGGACAACAGAAAAAATGCTGCGCCGGCGCTGATCGCCATGATGCTGGCGACGACAGCGCTTGCCGGCTGCGCCAACAAGTTCATTCCGCCGGACATCGACTACGACGATGCCGCGCCCGCCGTGCTCAGCGCCGATCCGGTCGGGCCGGT
>NZ_DAINNI010000185.1:0-6940 GCF_036735945.1 Bradyrhizobium sp.
CCAGCGGTTCGCCGCCGGTGAGGCGGATCTTGCGCACGCCCTTGGCGATGAAGGCCGAGCACAGACGGTCGAGTTCCTCCAGCGTCAGGAGGTCCTTCTTCGGCAGGAACGTCATGTCCTCGGACATGCAGTAGAAGCAGCGCAGGTCGCAGCGATCGGTCACCGATACGCGCAGGTACCGGATCGTCCGGCCGAAGGGGTCAACCATCGGACGGAACAGCTGATCGGGTGAAGGGGATCCGCTCATTTAAAAACTGCCTTGTCGCCTTGCAGAAGGCTGCCTCTGTCTACTGTTGGCTACCATAATCTAGGCACCTTGTATGGCGCCCACAATCCGCAACGGCGATCAGAATATCCTGCCGCGGCGGCCGGGATCATCGCGCGGGGTGTGCCGGGGCAGGGGCGTCGGCCGACGCTGTCCTTCGGCTTCGAGCGGGGACCTGTAACGCCAAAGCATCGTCGCAGATACACATGATAAGTCAATGCTTTACGAGGGAGGCGGGGCCTTTCTGAGCCCTTCCACCGCGGCCGGCAGGTCACGCATATGGCCGATCAGCCGGTCCGGCTTCAGCTCGGCGATCGGCACGTCCGTATAGCCGAACTCGACGCCGATCACGGGAACGCCCGCCCGCCGCGCGACGCCGACGTCGGGCCCGGCGTCACCGACCATGATGGTGGCGCCGATCGTCCCTCCGGCCCGGGCCACCGTCTGCTGCAGGATGATCGGGTCGGGCTTGGCGATACCGAACGTATCGGCGCCGCAGATAGCGGAAAACCGTCTGCTCAGGTCCAATTGGTCAAGCAGCCGCTTCGACAGCCATTCCAGCTTGTTGGTGCAGACCGCAAAGCGGCAGCCCTGCGCCGCGAGTTCGTCGAGCGCGGCCTCCAGCCCGTCGAACGGCCGCGAAGCGTCCGCGATGTGGTCGGCGTAATAGTCGACGAATTCCCTGGTGAGGCGGTTGAGGTCGTCGGCGCTGGTGACGCGGCCATCCACCTCGAGCCCGCGCTCGATCAGCTTGCGCGCCCCGGCGCCGATCATGCTGCGGGCGGATTCAAAGGGGACCGGCGGCAGGCCTTCACGGTCGAGCACGTAATTGAGTGCGGCGATCAGGTCCGGCGCGGTATCGACGAGGGTGCCGTCAAGGTCAAAGACAATTGTGCGGGGAAGGGTCATCCGGATTGGCTAGCGGCAGGCGGGATATCATGCAAGTAGGGAATTGCTATCATGAGGAAACGACCATGCGGGAGCTTGCCGGCAAGACGGCCTTCATAACCGGTGGGGCTGCCGGGATCGGCGTGGCGCTCGGCCGTGCGTTTGCTGGGGCCGGGATGAAAGTGATGCTGGCGGATATCGAGACGGATGCCTTGAACGCGGCCGTCAAGAACCTGCAGGACATCTCACCCGATGTAAGCGGCACGGTCTGCGATGTTGCCGATGCCGAAAGCGTTGAGCGCGCTGCAAAGGCCGCGTTCGACGCGTTCGGGAAGGTGCATGTGGTCTGCAACAATGCCGGCGTCGCCGCCGGTGGCGGCATCGACCATATCTCGCTCGATAATTGGCGATGGGTGATCGACGTCAACCTGATGGGCGTGCTTCACGGCATCAGGAGCTTCCTGCCGCACATCCGCGCGCATGGCGAGGGCGGTCATTTCGTCAACACGGCGTCGATGGCGGGGATGCAGCCCGGCTTGGGATTGAGCCCCTATTGTGCGAGCAAATTTGCCGTGGTGAGCATGTCGGAAGGGCTCGCGATGCAACTCCAGCCGCTCGGCATCGGCGTCAGCGTGTTATGTCCCAGCTATGTGCGTACCCGTATCGGCGAGAGCGGGCGCAATCGACCCGCTCGCTATGGTCAGTCGCAACCGCTGGATCCCGCCAGCCCGGCGGCAGCGACGGTGGCGGCGATCGCCCGCAATATCGACGCGGGACTTGCGCCGGAGACAGTCGCGGCGCGCGTACTCGACGCGATCCGCCACGATGAGCTGTACATTTTCACCCATCCCGGCATGCGGGCCGAGGTCGAGCCGCGATTTGCCGCCATTCTGGCTGCGATGGACCGGGTTTCGCCTCCATAATCCTGCTTACACAGGACTTTGGACGCTGTTCCTTCCGGTAAAACGACGCTAGACATGCGCCCGCGGATCGGCGGATTCCCGGGAGCATCGTCAGCACGTGAACATGGACCAACTGAAGCGGCAGGCGGCGGCCCAAGCGCTGGAGCAGGTGCAGGACGGCATGCGGCTCGGGCTCGGCACCGGCTCGACGGCCAGGCACTTCGTTGACCTGCTCGGCGAGCGGGTGGCCGGCGGTTTGCGCGTGATCGGCGTGCCGACCTCGGAAGCGACCCGCGCCCAGGCCGAGGCCTGCAGGATTCCCCTGACCACGCTGGATGAAATCGACCGGCTCGATCTCACCGTGGATGGCGCCGACGAGATCGATTCCGCGCTCAACCTGATCAAGGGCGGCGGCGGTGCGCTGCTGCGCGAGAAGATCGTGGCGGCCGCTTCGGATCGCATGATCGTGATTGCCGACGACAGCAAATGGGTCGATGTCCTCGGCCGTTTCCCCCTGCCTGTCGAGGTCATCCCGTTCGGGCTGGCGGCAACCCGGCGGGCCATGGCCAAGGCATTTGCCCAAAGCAGCGTTTCCGGGCAAATGGGGCTCCGCAAGGGCAAGGACGGCCACGTTTTTGTCACCGATGGCGGCCACTGGATTGTCGATGCCCATCTGGGGCGCATCACGGATGCGCCGCGTCTGGCGGGCCTGTTGAGCCTGATCCCGGGTGTCGTCGAACACGGGTTGTTCATTGGCCTGGCCAGCACCGCCTTCCTGGCAGGTGCCCAGGGAATTCGCGTAGTTGAGCGGCGGTAACGCCGGAAATCGAGGAGAATCGGAATGAAGAGCCTTTCACGGATTTTGTCGGCGGCCGGCCTTGCAGTGGGACTGGCCCTGACCGCCGTCCCGGCCGACGCACAGCAGAAAAACGCGGCACCCACCCTGGCTGTGCCCGGGATGAAGCCCGGCTCACCGGCGGCGATCGCCGCCGCCAAGGAAATTCTGGCGATGAAGAATGCGAGCGGGATGTATGCCGCGGCCGTTCCCAATCTCGTCGAGCAGACCAAGAACACGCTGATGCAGAGCAATCTGAACTACCAGAAGGACCTCAACGAGGTCGCGGTGATCGTCGCCAAGAATCTCGCCGGCCGCGAGAAGGAGATCGGCGAAGGCATGGCGCAGGTCTACGCCAACGAATTCACCGAGCAGGAGCTGAAGGACCTCGTCACCTTCTACAAGTCGCCGCTGGGCCAGAAACTGCTCACCGCCGAACCGCGCGCCATTCAGCTCAGCATGTCCTACATGAACCAGTGGGCGCAGGCCTTCGCCGAAGTCATCAACGGCCAGTTCCGCGCCGAGATGAAGAAGCGCGGCAAGGAAATCTGAGTGGGCGGATAGCGAGCAGCGAATGGAAGACGCGTAACCGGGGCGGCTGACCATTCGCTATTCGCCTCTCGCCACTCGCGGAAACTGAGGCTGACCATGGCTGGATTCGACGTCGATCTCTTCGTCATCGGTGGTGGTTCGGGCGGCGTTCGCGCCGCCCGAATCGCAGCCGGTTACGGCGCCAGGGTCATGGTCGCCGAGGAATACCGGATGGGCGGCACCTGCGTGATCCGCGGTTGCGTGCCGAAAAAGCTGTTCGTGATCGGCTCCCATGTCCGCCACGAGATCGCCGACGCCGCGGGCTTCGGCTGGACCATCCCCGACGTCTCCTTCGACTGGCCGACGCTGGTCGCCAACAAGGACAAGGAGATTGCGCGGCTCGAAGGCATCTATGCCGCCAATGTCGAGAAATCAGGCGCGCGCATTGCGAAGACCCGCGCAGTTCTGGAAGACACCCACACGCTGCGCCTGATGACCGGCGAGAAGGTCACCGCCAGATATATCCTGATCGCCACCGGCGGCGCGCCCAACCACGGCCGCGAGATTCCCGGCATAGAGCATGTGATTTCCTCGAACGAGGCGTTTCACCTGACCGAACTGCCGAAGCGCATCGTGATCCAGGGCGGCGGCTATATCGCGCTGGAATTCGCCGGCATCTTTGCCGGCTTCGGCTCCGACGTCACCGTGATCTATCGCGGCGACAACATCCTGCGCGGTTTCGACGAGGACGTCCGCAAGCACGTCCGCGCCGAGATGGAGAAGCAGGGCATCACCATCATCACCGGCTGCACCATCGAGAAGGTGGAGAGGCACGGCGACGAATTCACCACGCATCTGTCGAGCGGCTCCAGCATTGCCTCCGAGAAGGTGATGTTCGCGATCGGACGGCACCCCAACGTCGTCAATCTCGGGCTGGAGAAGGCCGGCGTCGCCATCAATCCGGGGAATGGCGGCATCGCGGTCGACGAATGGTCGAAGACCTCGGTCGACAACATCTATGCGATCGGCGACGTCACCCATCGCCTGAACCTGACGCCGGTGGCGATCCGCGAGGGTCATGCCTTTGCCGACACCGTGTTCGGCAAGCGTCCGGTCAAGGTCGATCACGACACCATCCCGACCGCGGTGTTCTCGCAGCCCGAAGTTGGCACGGTGGGCCTGACCGAAGCGCAGGCGCGCGCGCAATTCGACCATGTCGATATCTACAAGGCAGATTTCCGTCCGATCAAGGCGACGATGTCCGGCCGCGACACCCGCGTGCTGATGAAACTCGTGGTCGACGGCACGACCGATCGCGTGCTCGGCTGCCACGTCGTCGGCGACGCTGCCGCGGAGATCGTGCAGGCGGTGGCCATCGCGGTGAAGATGAAGGCGACCAAGGCCGACTTCGACTCTACGATCGCGCTGCATCCGACCGCCGCGGAAGAACTGGTGACGATGCGGACGCCGACGGCGCGGCATGTGAGGCAGGCGGCGGAGTAGGGTGGTTTCATCTGTAGCCCGGATGAGCGAAGCAATATCCGGGACCTTTGCTTCCCGCATCTCGCTTCGCTCATGCGGGCTACGTGACCGGCATTCTAGAACAAGGGCAGACCAACAATGATTGAGCAGATCGGTATCGTAGGCGCGGGCACCATGGGTAACGGCATCGCCCAGGTTTGCGCCGCCGCCGGGCTCCCCGTCGTCATGAGCGACATCTCCGACGCCGCACTCACGCGTGGCATGTCTGTTGTGTCCGGTAGCCTCGAGCGCCTCGTCAACAAGCAGAAGATGACCGATGCCGACCGGCAGGCCGCGCTGGCGCGGATCACGACGACCACGGACACCACAAAGTTTTCCACCTGCGATCTCGTCATCGAGGCGGCGACCGAGAACGAAGACCTGAAGGTCAAGATCCTGAAGGATCTTTGCGCAAAGCTGCGTCCGCAGGCGCTGCTCGCGACCAACACGTCGTCGATCTCGATCACCAAGCTTGCCGCAGCGACCGATCGTCCCGACCGCTTCATCGGCATGCATTTCTTCAACCCGGTGCCGCTGATGGCGCTGCTGGAGTTGATCCGCGGTCTGCAGACCTCAGACGACACCCACGCCAAGGCGGAAGCCTTTGCCAAGCGGGTCGGCAAGGTCGCGATCACGGCGAAGAACAGCCCGGGCTTTGCGGTCAACCGCATCCTGTGCCCGATGATCAACGAAGCGATCTTCGCGCTGCAGGAGGGTATTGCGACCGCCGAGGACCTCGATGCCGGCATGAAGCTCGGCTGCAATCACCCGATCGGCCCGCTGGCGCTCGCCGACATGATCGGCCTCGATACGATGCTGTCGGTGATGGAGGTCTTCTACGAAGGCTTCAACGATCCGAAATATCGCCCCGCGCCCCTGCTCAAGGAAATGGTCGCCGCCGGCCATCTCGGCCGCAAGACCGGGCAGGGATTCTACAGCTACGGGAAGTGAGCAGTTAGGTGGGTTAGCGTCAGGCCTGCTCGGCCGCTGCTTGTCCCCCTCAGCTTCCGCGAGTACGGCCAGCAAATTCGAATTCGGCTTGCGCTGCAAGGGCTTGTCAGGACAGGTTGAAATCTAACTGGCGGTGGGGCGAAGGCCTGTGTATAACGCGGCCCTTCCGATAAGTTACGGTTTTTGCTCAGGAGTTGACCTCATGTCCGAGCGGTGGACGCCCGACAGCTGGCGCACCAAGCCGGTGCTGCAAGTGCCCGACTATCCCGATGCCAAGGCATTGGCCGACGTCGAGGCGCAGCTCGCCACGTTCCCGCCGCTGGTGTTCGCCGGCGAGGCCCGCAACCTGAAAAAGGCGCTGGCGCGGGTAGCGAAGGGCGAGGCCTTCCTGCTGCAGGGCGGCGACTGCGCCGAGAGCTTTGCCGAGCATGGCGCCAACAACATCCGCGACTTCTTCCGCGTGCTGCTGCAGATGGCGGTGGTTCTGACCTATGCCGGCGCGCTGCCGGTGGTGAAGGTCGGCCGCATCGCCGGGCAGTTCGCCAAGCCGCGCTCGTCGAACACCGAGAAGATTGGTGGCGTCGAGCTGCCGAGCTATCGCGGCGATATCATCAACGACATCGCGTTTACGCCGGAAGCGCGCATTCCCGATCCGCAGCGCCAGATGATGGCGTACCGGCAATCGGCCGCGACGCTTAATCTTCTGCGCGCGTTCGCGACCGGCGGCTTTGCCAATCTCGGCAGCGTGCACCAGTGGATGCTCGGCTTCCTCAAGGATTCCCCGCAGTCGCGGCGCTACAAGGAGCTGGCCGACCGTATTTCGGACGCGCTCAACTTCATGCGCGCCTGCGGCCTCGATCTCGAAAGCCATCCGGAGCTGCGCGCGACCGATTTCTACACCAGCCATGAGGCGCTGCTGCTCGGCTACGAGCAGGCGTTCACCCGCGTCGATTCCACGACCGGCGACTGGTACGCGACCTCGGGCCATTTCATCTGGATCGGCGACCGCACCCGCCAGCTCGATCACGGCCATGTCGAATATTTCCG
>NZ_DAINNI010000186.1:0-6868 GCF_036735945.1 Bradyrhizobium sp.
TACTACATGGAGCGGCTGATCGACCGCGCCGCCGACGAGATGGGCATCAATCGCCTGACGCTGCGCAAGCGCAACTTCATCAAGCCGTCGCAACTGCCGTTCGCAGCCGCGAGCGGCGTTACTTATGACAGCGGCGATTTCGCCGGCGTCTTCAACAAGGCGCTGGAAATTTCCGACCACGTCAATTTTTCCAGGCGCAAGAAGGAGAGCAAGAAGAATGGCAAACTTCGCGGCATCGCCGTCGGCTCCTATCTCGAAGTCACCGCGCCGCCGAGCGGCGAGCTCGGCAAGATCACCTTCGAGCCCGACGGTTCGGTGAAGCTGACGACCGGCACGCTCGACTACGGCCAGGGCCATGCCACGCCGTTCGCGCAGGTGCTGTCGGCGCAACTCGGCGTGCCCTTCGAGAAGATCACCCTCGAGCAGAGCGACAGCGACCTTGTCCGCTTCGGCAACGGCACCGGCGGCTCGCGCTCGATCACGGCGACCGGCCAGGCGATCGTGGAAGCCTCCGCGCTCGTGATCGAAAAGGGCAAGCAGGCCACCGCGCATCTCCTGGAAGCATCCGAAGGCGACATCGAGTTCGCCGGCGGCCGCTTCACCATCGCCGGCACCGACCGCTCGATCGGCATCATGGACCTGGCGAAACGCCTGCGCGAGGGCAAGATGCCCGAAGGCGCGCCGCAGTCACTCGACGTCGACCATGCCACCAAGGATACGCCGTCCACCTTCCCGAATGGCTGCCATGTCGCGGAGGTCGAGATCGATCCCGATACGGGTGTGGTGAAGATCATTCGCTATTTCGCGGTCAATGATTTCGGCACCGTGGTCAATCCGATGATCGTCGCGGGACAATTGCATGGCGGCGTGGCGCAGGGCATCGGCCAGGCGCTGATGGAGCAGGTCAGCTACGATACAAGCGGCCAGCCGATCACCGGCTCGTTCATGGACTACGCGCTGCCGCGGGCGGAAGACATTCCGCCGATGGAGATCGGCGACCACCCCTCGCCCGCCAAATCCAATCCGCTGGGCACCAAGGGCTGCGGCGAAGCCGGCTGCGCCGGCAGCCTCGTCTGCATCGTCAACGCCGTGGTCGACGCACTGTCCGAGCATGGCATCAGCCATATCGACATGCCCCTGACGCCGGAGCGGGTGTGGCGCGCGATCCAGGACGCGAAGGCGAAAGCGGCGTAGGACTGCCACAACACTCACAGCTGTCATCGCCCGCCTTGTGCGCGATTGCGCACAGGGGCGGGCGATCCAGTATGCCAGAGACGCCAGTAAATTAAACGAGGGGCCGCGGCGTGCTGGGTTCCCCGCCTTCGCGGGGAACGACAGGGTTGAGCCAGCCGAAAGATCACACCTTCTCGACCGGGCCGCCGCTCTCGGCCCAGCCCTTGAAGCCGCCGAGATTACGCACGTCCTTGTAGCCGAGATCCTGCAGCGTCTTGCCGGCGAGCGCGGAGCGGCCGCCGGAGGCGCAGTAGACGATCACGGTCTTTTCCCGATCGAACGCGTTGTCGTAATAGGGGCTCTCAGGATCGGCGCGAAATTCGAGCATGCCGCGCGAGACATGCTTCGCCCCCTGAACCTTGCCGGTAGCCTGCACTTCGGTGCCGTCGCGCACATCGACCGCAAGCGCCTTGCCGCTCTCGATCAGGGATTTCGCATCCTGTGGGCTGATGGTCGGAACCGAGCTGTTCGCCGCTGCGAGCAGGTCCTTGACTGAACTGGGCATGGTGTACTCCTTTTCTCGCTACATCCCGGTCATAGCGTATTTTTGCAGCCGCATTACGTCGGCCTGGCAGCGCGCGGCTCGATCAATCAAGCCATCTTGAGGGCGCGGTCTAAGAGCTCCAGCCGGTCCTGGCCCCAGAAGATTTCGCCCGACGGCAACACGTAGCTCGGTGCGCCGAACACGCCGGCCTTCAGCGCGTCCTGCGTGTACTGTTCGTACAGCGCGTCGAGCTCGGCATCCGGCGGGCCGTTGGCACGCAGCGCCGCCGCGTCGAGGCCGGCGCGCTGCGCAGCCGCGGCCATCACAGCAGCGTCGGCGAGCGATTCCTCGCGCTCCCAGATCGCGCGGCCGAACTCCAGCGACAGCAGGTGCGCATCCTTGCCCTGCAGTTTGGCAGATATCACAAGGCGCACCGCCGCGAGGTCGTCGCTCGGAAAATGCTTGGGCTCGAGGTTGAGCGGAATGCCCCTGACCTCGCGCCAGCGTTTGAGCTCCATCAGGCGGTAGGCGCGCCGCTGCGGCGAGCGCTTTGGCAGCGGCAGGCCGCCGGTCTGCTCGAAGATCGGGCCGAACTTGCAGGGCTTGACGTCGACATCAGCGCCATATCGCTGCACGATCTCGGCAAACAGCGCGCTGCCCATGAAGGTCCAGGGCGAGTTGAGCGACAGGTAATACGTGATGGTGATGGCCATGGTTACGCCGCCGCCTGTTCGCGCGGCTGGTAGATCGCGATATGATGGCAATGCGCCAGCGGCGTCGTGCCGTTGCCGACCACGAGCGCGTCCAGCTCGACGAAGCGATGCCCCTTCTTGTCGTAATTGCCGACGACTTTGGCACGCGCGGTCAATTCGTCGCCGATGCGCCCCGCCGACAGCAGTTGCATCGTTGTGCCGACGTGGATCCACGGCCCCATGATGGCATTGTCGACCAGCACCTTGTTCATCACCCGCGGCAACAGGCCGGGATGACCGAGCCCTTCCCTGGCGTAGATTTCCTCGGTTTCGCGAATATCCGAAAGATACTCCCTGGCCGCGTCCGCCGCCCAGGTGCGCGGGATCGCTCCCAGCCATTTGCCGAGAGCATAGGACGCAGCATCCACCGGCTTGCGCTCGGATACCGCCGCAACGTCGACAAAGTCGGACAGCGAAAATGATGGCGCCTTTGATGGCAGCGATGCTGTGCCGGTAGCACAAAGCTCGCCCCGGCTCTTGACCTGGATCGCGAGCACGCCGTTGCTCTCTCCGCCGGTGACATCGGTCAGTTCGCCGTCATATACCGGCTTGACGAAACGCGCCTCGATCAGGCCGCGTTCGAGGAAGGCGCGGCCCCATTTTTCGACCGGCAGGTGCATCATGTAGGCCATCACGTCGACACCGGGCACCAGCCCGCCGATGAAGCCATAACGCTTCGCGACGGTGTCATCGTGCATCTTGTTTTCGGAGTGCTTTGAGGTGTTGTAGGCCGAGACCCGATGGGGCTCGATACGGCTTGTCATCCCGTTTCCTCTATATTCTTGTTCTTTCGGACCGTTATCGTACGCGAAGAAAGTGCCGTGGCAAGCATGTTCCATCAGCTGTTTTCCTCGCATTTTTCCGCCCGGTGAGGTACCACGCGCCGACAACAAAGACCTGACCGAACCCAAGCAGATTTGACCGATCCTGAAGTGCCCGACCAGAACCCCATCCGCATCTATGTCGATGCCGACGCCTGCCCGGTGAAGGACGATATCTATCGCGTCGCCGGCAGGCACGGGCTGCCCGTCACCGTCGTCGCGGGCAACTTCATCCGCGTGCCGCAGGATCCCCTGATCGAGCGGATTGCCGCCGGTTCCGGCATGGATGCCGCCGATGACTGGATCGCCGAGCGCGCCGGCAAGGGCGACATCGTCATCACCTCGGATATCCCGCTCGCCAGCCGCTGCGTGAAAGCCGGCGCGGAGGTGATCGCGCCGAACGGCAAGCCGTTCTCGGAAGAATCGATCGGCATGACGCTGGCGGTGCGCAATTTGATGACCGACCTGCGCTCATCCGGCGAAGTGACTAGCGGCCCGAGATCGTTCGCGCCGCGCGACCGTTCCACGTTTCTCTCGACGCTCGACCAGACCATCCGCCGCATCCAGCGCCAGCGGGCCGACCTGCCTGCGCCGAACCAGGGCTAGACGATGGCGCCGCCGCTGATCCAGTTGAAGGACATCAGGCTGACCTTTGGCGGCACCCCGCTGCTGTCGGGCGTCGAGCTGTCGGTGTCGTCGGGCGAGCGCGTCTGCCTGATCGGGCGCAACGGCTCCGGCAAATCGACGCTGCTCAAAATCGCCGCCGGCCTCGTCCAGCCCGACGGCGGCAGCCGTTTCGTGCAGCCAGGCGCCACCATCCGCTATCTGCCGCAGGAACCTGATTTCAGCGACCACAAGACGACGCTGGCCTATGTCGAGGCTGGCCTCGGCCCGGGCGACGACCACTACCAGGCCCGCTATCTGGTCGAGCAGCTCGGGCTGTCCGGCGACGAAGACCCCGCGCATGTCTCGGGTGGCGAAGCCCGCCGTGCCGCGCTTGCGCGGGTGCTGGCACCTTCGCCGGACATTTTGCTGCTGGACGAGCCGACCAACCATCTCGACCTTCCGACCATCGAGTGGCTGGAGGCCGAATTGGAGAGCCGCAAATGCGCGCTGGTGCTGATCAGCCACGACCGCCGCTTTCTCTCCAACCTGTCGCGCGCGACCGCCTGGCTCGACCGCGGCCAGATCAGGCAGATCGACCGCGGCTTCTCCGCCTTCGAAGGCTGGCGTGACGAGGTGCTGGCGGAGGAGGAGCGCGACCAGCACAAGCTCGACCGCAAGATCGTCAACGAGGAGCACTGGCTGCGCTACGGCGTCTCCGGCCGCCGCAAGCGCAACGTCAAGCGGCTCGGTAACCTGCATGCACTGCGCGACCAGCGGCGCGACTATCGCGGCGCGACCAGCAGCGCCAATCTCGCTGCGGCGGAGGCCGAGAAATCCGGCCGTCTCGTGATCGAAGCAAAGAACATCGGCAAGGCCTTTGGCGACCGCCCAATCGTCGAGAATTTTTCGATCCGCATCCAGCGCGGCGACCGCGTCGGCATCGTCGGCCCGAACGGCGCCGGCAAGACCACGCTGGTTCATCTCCTGATCGGCAACGATCCGCCCGATGCCGGCTCCGTGCGGCTTGGCGCCAATATCGAGATGGCGACGCTCGACCAGCACCGCGAAAGCCTCGATCCGAAGTCGACGCTGGCGGAAGCCCTGACCGGCGGCCGCGGCGACCATGTCAACGTCGGCGGCAAGCCGAAGCACGTCATCGGCTACATGAAGGATTTTCTGTTCGCGCAAGAGCAGCGCGGCACGCCACTGGAGGCGCTCTCCGGCGGCGAGCGCGGCCGGCTGATGCTGGCGCGCGCGCTGGCCAAGCCCTCGAACCTTTTGGTGCTGGACGAGCCGACCAATGACCTCGATCTCGAAACGCTAGATGTGCTCGAAGAGATGCTCGGCGAGTATGAGGGCACAGTGATCCTGATCAGCCACGACCGCGACTTCCTCGACCGCGTCGTGACCTCGGTGATCGTGCCTGAAGGTCAGGGACGCTGGATCGAATATGCCGGCGGCTATAGCGACATGCTGGCGCAGCGCGGCGGCGACCTGACGCGGGAAGCGCTCAAGGCGGCGCCTTCGGCCGAAGAAAAGAAGGAAGCGAAGCCGGCGGCGCCTTCGACCGCGCAAAAGCGGCGGCTGAGCTTCAACGAGAAGCATGCACTGGAAACGCTGCCGAAGACGATGGCAAAATTGCAGGCCGAGATCGCAAAGCAGCAGAAGCTGCTTGACGATCCCGATCTCTACGCCAAGGATCGCAAGAGGTTCGATGCAGCGTCCGCTGCGATCGCAAAGGCGCAGGAAGAACTTTCGACCGCCGAAGACCGCTGGCTGGAGCTGGAGGTTTTGCGGGAAGAGATCGAGCAGGCATAGACGTTTCAACGTCATTGCGAGCGGAGCGAAGCAATCCATCCATCCGTTATGCCGCGCAATGGATTGCTTCGCTCCGCTCGCAATGACGGGAATACCGAATTGGAGTTAGCCCCATGACCACCCCACTCGCCGCAAAAATCGCCCGCGAATACGGCACGCCCTGCGCCGTCATCGACATGGACCGCGTCGAACAAAACATCGCGCGGGTGCAGGTCGCCTGCGACAAGGCCGGCGTCGCCAACCGGCCACACATCAAGACCCACAAGAGCCCGATGCTGGCGCAGATGCAGGTCGCGGCCGGCGCCAGGGGCATCACCTGCCAGAAGATCGGCGAGGCCGAGGTGATGGCGGAGGCCGGGATCGACGACATCCTGATCAGCTACAATCTGCTCGGCGACGAGAAGATGGCGCGTCTCGGCGCGCTGCAGGCCAAGGCCAATATGACGGTCGCGGCCGACAATTCGGTCGTTGTCGCGGACCTGCCAAATGCGGCCGCTGCATCCGGGCGCATCCTCAACGTCGTGGTGGAGTGCGACACCGGGCGCAAGCGCGCCGGCGTCGAGACGCCGGCCGAAGCTATCGTGCTGGCGCACGAGATCGCCTCGTCCAAGGGCCTGCGGTTCGCGGGCTTCATGCTCTACCCGACCGAGACCGGCTGGGCCGAGGCGCAAAAATTCTACGACGAGGCGCTGGCGGGCGTGCGCGCGCACGGGCTCGATGCCGCGATGGTTTCGACCGGCGGCTCGCCGAACCTGAAAAACCTCGGCAAGCTCAAGGGCGCGACCGAGCACCGGCCCGGCACCTATATCTATAACGACCGTATGCAGGTCGCGGCCGGCGTCGCCGAATGGGACGATTGCGCGCTCAACATCTATTCGACGGTGGTCAGCCGCGCCGGTGCGGACCGCGGCATTCTCGACGCCGGCTCGAAGACGCTGACCTCGGACCCCGGCGGCGGGCTCGATGGCTACGGACTGATCCTGGAACATCCGGAAGCGAAGATCGCGCGCTTTGCCGAAGAGCACGGCTTCCTCGACCTCACCCGCAGCAACACGCGGCCAAAGGTCGGCGACGTCGTGCGGATCGTACCGAACCATGTCTGCGTCGTCGTCAACATGATGGACGAGGTGGTGATGGTGCGCGGCGACGAGATC
>NZ_DAINNI010000187.1:0-6822 GCF_036735945.1 Bradyrhizobium sp.
CGCCGAACACCAGCACGCTGACGCGGCTGCCCTTGCGGATCGCGCTGTCCCACCAATGCGGGCCGCGACGGTTAATCAGTTTTTCGAGCTCGGCGCCGGGAATAATGCCCTGATACGCCGAGCGCCAGGCTTCATCATGCGTAGCCGCCACCGCAGCTGCGTCCGCAGCCTTGGCCGGTCGAACCTCGATCAGGGTTGTGCTCATGTGCTGATCAAAGCAAGTCGGCGGGCCGGCTTCAAGGTCCATCGTTAATTATCGGTTAGCCTGTGGATTTTCTGCATCAGTAACCGGTTTATATGTATCGAAAGAGGACAAAGGGGCTGTCTGCCGACGCCCTGACGGCGAATGGTTACCGGTATCCTCAACCTGAGCGGGATACGAATTCCGTTCACGGAAAAATTAACCGGTTTTGATTCGCCGGCGAATATTCTGCTGATGGCTTCAAGGAAATCCGCCTGCCTTCGGCTCCGTCAGTTCAGTTCATGCGTTCGCCAGTCCTGCTGCTTGCAATCGCGCTCGTTGCCGCGCTCGGCGTGAAAGCCGCAGCCGCGCAGCCTGCGCTCGGTGCGCAAGGGCGGGAAGGCGAGCCGCATCGGCTGCAGCAATGGCGCGTGCCTTCGCCTGATGGCAGCACCGCGCGCGCGGTGCTGTTCAGGCCATCGGGCGAGGGACCGTTTCCACTTGCCGTGATCGCGCACGCGTCGACCCAGAACGTGTTGCGGCGGGCGCAGATGCCGCAGCCGGAATATCGTGCGCTGGCCGCATCGCTGGTGGCGCGCGGTTTTGCAGTGCTGGTACCGGAGCGGCCCGGCCATGGCGCGGGTGGAAAATATCTCGAGGATCAGGGCGGCTGCGATGAGGCCGACTACGCGCGCGCCGGCCGCGCCACCGCGGATGAGATCACCGCGGCGATCGGCCCGTTGCGCAAGCAGCCCTTCATCCGTCCCGAAGGCGTTGTCGTGATCGGCCACTCGGCCGGGGCCTGGGGCGCGCTGGCGCTGGCGGGGGAAGATCCAAAAAGCATTGCCGCCATCATCGCGTTCGCGCCCGGACGCGGCGGGCACGCCAATGATCTGCCGGGCAAGGTCTGCGCGCCGCACACACTGATCGCTGCGGCACGCGAATTCGGCAAGGCCGCGCGTGTTAAAGTGATCTGGCTGGTCGCCGCCAATGACAGCTATTTCGCGCCGGCATTCTCCAGGCAATTGGCGGATGCGTTCCGCGCCGGCGGCGGCAAGGTGGACTTCCGCGTGCTGCCGGCCCATGGCGGCGAAGGACACTGGCTGGCGGAAAGCACTGGTGGCGCAGCGCTTGCGAAAGCCGAACTCGACCGCGCGTTGAAGGTGCGATCTGCCGCCCCATCAAAGAAACGATGATGCTGTATCTCCTCGTCAAATATCTGCATGTGCTCGGCGCTATCGTCATTCTCGGCACCGGCACGGGCATCGCGTTCTTCATGCTGATGGCGCATCGCAGCCGGGACACAGCCTTCATCGCGCGCACGGCCGAGACCGTCGTCATCGCCGACATGCTGTTCACGCTGACCGCGGTGCTGCTGCAGCCGGTGAGCGGCGGCGTGCTGATGGTGATGTCGTCGACGGCGTGGACCGAACGCTGGCTGATGGTTTCGCTCGTGCTCTATGCGGTGGCCGGGCTGTTCTGGGTGCCGGTCGTGTTCATGCAGATCGAAATGCGTGACATCGCGCGAAAAGCGGCCGAACACAATCAAGGGCTGTGTCACAGATATTTTGCGCTTTTCCACCGCTGGTTTCTTTTTGGGATTCCCGGTTTTGGCTCGGTCATGGCTATTCTGTGGCTGATGATCGCCAAACCGTTCTAGCCAGCATGAACGCCGACTTCAGAAAAATCCTTGTACTCGGCGCTTCCGGTCTGATCGGTTGCTTCATCACGCACGACCTGCGCGATCGTGGATTTCCGGTTGTCGGTGTCGGCCGCAAGCTGACTGCCTCGCAGAAGACAGACGCGTTCGACCTGGAGTTGCCGCTGATGTCGATGAAGGCGGCGGCGCTGACCAAGCTGATCAGCGACCATCACATCGACGTCGTCGTCAATTGCCTCGGCGTGCTGCAGGACGGGCCTGGCAGCGACACCGCCGCCGTGCATCGTGATTTCGTGACGCGCCTTCTGGACGCGATCCGCGCCAGCCGCCGCGCGATCCGCCTGGTGCACATCTCGATCCCCGGCAGCAACGAGACCGACCAGACCGCCTTCAGCACCACCAAGCGCGAAGGCGAGCGGCTGATCGCGCAGTCCGGCGTCGCCTATACGATTCTGCGGCCGGGCTTCGTGGTCGCGCTGGCGGCCTATGGCGGCAGCGCCATGGTGCGTTCGCTGGCCGCCTATCCGTTCGATCTTCCCGCAGAGGAACAGGCGACGTCGTTCCAGCCGGTCGCGATGGAGGACATTGCCGCGACCATCGCCTGGCTTGCCGTGCGCGATTCAACCGTCGCCAACGGCGTGATCTGGGACCTGATGCAGGAAGAGCCGACCACGCTCGGCGGCGTGATCGACCAGATTCGCTACGCATTCGGAACGCACGACTGGCCGCGCATCACGATGCCTTCGTTCCTGCTCGACCTCGGCGCGAAGCTTGGCGATTTCGCCAGTCTGTTCGGCTGGATGCCGCCGATGCGGACCACCGCGATCGCCGAATTGCGCCGCGGCGTCCGCGGCGATCCCGCGGGCTGGATCAACGCCACCGGGATCAAGCCGAAGACGCTGGCGCAGATGGCCGGAAAATATCCGGCGACGATCCAGGACAAATGGTTTGCCCGGCTGTATCCGATCAAGGCGTTTGTCATTGCAAGCCTCGTGCTGTTCTGGCTGGTGTCGGGCTTCATCGCGCTGGTGATCTCGTTTGACGCGGCGGCTGATATCCTGCGCAGCCACAATTTTCCGGCATGGCTGGTCGGTCCCGTCACCGTCGGCACCAGCCTGATGGACATCAGCATCGGCCTCCTGATCGCGTTTCGCGCCACCTCGGCATTCGGCCTGATCGCGGGTATCATCGCCTCGCTCGGCTACATGGCAGGCGCCGCGATCCTGACGCCGGATCTCTGGATCGAGCCGCTCGGCGCGCTGGTGAAGACCGGCCCCGCCATCGTGCTGATGCTGGTGGCGCTTCTGACGCTGGATAACCGATGACTGCCAAATGGCCCGACGATGACGTGATCCTCTATGACGGCGTCTGCATCTTCTGCTCGCGCTGGGTTCGCTTCGTCGCGACGCGCGATACAGCGCGCCGATTCCGCTTCACCGCGATCCAGTCGCCCTACGGTACAAGGCTAGCGCAGACATTCGGAATCGATCCGGATGATCCCGACACCAATGCCGTGGTGCACGGCGGCGTGGCGTGGCTGAAATCCGACGCCGCGCTGACGGTGCTCAGCCAATTGCCGCGCTGGGGCTGGGTCCGCATGCTGTTCGCGGTGCCGAAGCCGCTGCGGGATGCCGTCTACAGCCTCGTCGCGCGGAATCGGTATCGGATCTTCGGGAAGTATGACGAGTGCTTTGTGCCTGACGCGGATATGCGGGCGCGGGTGATGGAGTAGGTGCTGCCTCCGCGTCATTGCGAGGAGCAAAGCGACGAAGCAATCCATCTCTCCGTTATGCCGCGCAAAGGATTGCTTCGCTGCGCTCAATGACGGCGGAGAGGTCAGCGCTTTTTCAACGCAGCCAGCACTTCCCCCGCCGCCCGTTCGCCGCTGTCCCGCGCCCCGTGCGCGGTGGTAAAAAACTCCGGCGAGGTTGCTTCCCCTGCAAAGAACAGCCTGTCGTCGACCGGCGCGGCGAGCACTGCCCGATCCCCGGCATGTCCCGGCAACGCATGCGAGTATGAACCACGCGCGAACGGGTCATGGGCCCAGCGTGATTCCGCGAGCGGCTTCAGCTTGCGGCGGAAATCGTTGCCGAGGAAGGACACGATCTCGTCGATGCTGGCCGCGGCCAGCGCGCCGTCGCCGGCGTCTTCCAGCGACTGCGCGTAGCGGCCGCCGAAGAAGCCTTCGATGCAGGGCTGGCCGAACGGGCGGATGTGATAGGTGCCCATGCCGGTACGCATGGTGGCGCCGCGCAGATTGCCTTCGCTCGGAAACTCCTCCGCGCCTTCGAGCGCCAGCGTCACCTTGTCGGCAAGGCCGAGCGGCAGGCCGCGCGCGGCGTCGACCTTCGCGGGCAGCGGAGGATGAAAGCGGATCGCTTCGTCGGCGATCAGATTGGTCGGCACGGTGACGATCACCCTGTCCGCCTCGACGGTGCCGCGCGCGGTTTCGATGCGGATGCGCCTTGCCGAATGGTCGATCAGCGTCACCGCGCAATTGAGCGCGACCGGACACGAGGCGCCATAGGCCGCGATCAGCGCGCCATAGCCGCGGCGGACGCGCCAGTTGATGTCGGTGTCCTGATAGGCGTCCATGTCGAGAACGGAGACCTGGTCGAGCTCGCAGCCGTTCACATAGGTCGAGATCGCGTCGATCATCGGATTCCAGCGATTGCCGGGCGCGAGATAGAGGCTGGCGGCGCAGTCGCGGCCGCTTCGCTCGGCCTCTCTCGCGGCCTGCTCGGCGCGGTCGTAGAATTCGTTCAGCGCGCGGATGAAATCGTCGCGGTCTTCCTGCGGAAACGCCTTGCCATAGGCGCGCTCGCGCCAGGGCGGCAATGACTTGTTGATTTCGAAGCCGAGCTGCCCGGCGATTTTGACAAAGGAGTTCTCGTCCGCCGAGTGCAGCCAGCCGCAGCCGACGTCGAAAGTGACGTCGGGCGAGGCCATGATGGTGTGCGCCCGGCCGCCGAGGCGGTCGCGTGCTTCCAGCACGATGACGGAGAGGTTGGAGCCTTTCAGCGCGTTCGCGGCGCCAAGGCCGGCGGCGCCGGCGCCGATGATGGCGACATCGACGGAAGAGGGGAGGGAGGTCATGAACCGCGAATGGTGGGTGGCGAATGGCGAATAGGGTACAGCAATCCGAACGGCTCGGAAACGCCCCTATTCGCTACGCGCCATTGGCCATTCGCTGCCTACGCCACCGCTTCCTTGGCCTTCTCCGCGCGCTTGCGGTCGTTGGCGTCGAGGAACTTCTTGCGCAGGCGGATCGACTTCGGGGTCACCTCGACCAGCTCGTCGTCCTCGATATAGGCCAGCGCCTTTTCCAGCGTCATCCTGATCGGCGGCGTCAGGCGCACCGCCTCGTCCTTCGAGGTGGTGCGGATGTTGGTGAGCTGCTTGCCCTTGAGCACGTTGATCTCGAGATCGTTGTCGCGGGTGTGCTCGCCGACGATCATGCCCTTGTAGACCTTCCAGCCCGGCTCGATCATCATCGGGCCGCGATCTTCGAGCTTGAACATGGCGTAGGCGACCGCCTCGCCCTGGTCGTTGGAGATCAGCACGCCGTTGCGGCGGCCCTGGATGTCGCCCTTGTAGTTGGCGTAGCCGTGGAACAGGCGGTTCATGATCGCGGTGCCGCGGGTGTCGGTGAGCAATTCGCCCTGATAGCCGATCAGGCCGCGGGTCGGCGCGTAGAACACCAGCCGCAGGCGGTTGCCGCCGGAGGGGCGCATCTCGATCATCTCGGCCTTGCGCTCGCTCATCTTCTGCACGACGACGCCGGAATGCTCCTCGTCGACGTCGATCACGACTTCCTCGATCGGCTCCTGCCACTGGCCGGTGGCCTCGTCCTTCTGCAGCACGACGCGCGGGCGCGACACCGAAAGCTCAAAGCCCTCGCGGCGCATGGTCTCGATCAGGATCGCGAGCTGCAATTCGCCGCGGCCGGACACTTCCATCGAATCCCTGTCGGCGGCCTCGACGACGCGTAGCGCGACATTGCCTTCCGCCTCGCGCAGCAGGCGGTCGCGGATCATGCGGCTGGTCACCTTGTCGCCCTCGGTGCCGGCGAGCGGCGAGTTGTTGACGATGAACGACATCGACACGGTCGGCGGATCGATCGGCTGCGCCGGCAGCGGCGTCTCGACGGTGGGGTCGCAGAAGGTGTCGGCGACGGTGCCCTTGGTGAGCCCTGCGATCGCGACGATGTCGCCGGCTTCGGCTTCGTCCAGCGGCGTGCGCTCGATGCCGCGGAAGGCGAGGATTTTCGAGATGCGGCCCTGCTCGATGGTCTTGCCGTCGGCGCCGAGCACCTTGACCTGCTGGTTCGGCTTGATCGAACCCGAGGTGATGCGGCCGGTGATGATGCGGCCGAGATAGGGGTTGGCTTCGAGGATGGTGCCGATCATCCGGAACGGGCCCTCTTCGACCGTCGGCGGCGCGACGTGGCGCACGATCAGGTCGAACAGCGGCTGCATGCCGGCGTCGTGGGAGCCGTCCGGGCTGTCGGCCATCCAGCCCTGCTTGGCCGATCCGTAGAGGATCGGGAAATCGAGCTGCTCCTCGCTGGCGTCGAGCGCCGCGAACAGGTCGAACACTTCGTTGATGACCTCGGTCGGGCGCGCGTCGGGGCGGTCGACCTTGTTGATGACGACGATCGGCTTCAACCCGACCTTGAGCGCCTTGGAGACCACGAACTTGGTCTGCGGCAGCGGGCCTTCGGCGGCATCGACCAGCACCAGCGCGCCATCCACCATGTTGAGGATGCGCTCGACCTCGCCGCCGAAATCGGCGTGGCCGGGGGTGTCGACGATGTTGATGCGGGTATCCTTCCACTGCACCGAAGCGGCCTTGGCCAGGATGGTGATGCCGCGCTCGCGCTCCAGGTCGTTGGAGTCCATCGCGCGCTCGGTCACCTTCTGGTTCTCGCGATAGGTGCCGGATTGCTGCAGCAGGCGGTCGACCAGGGTGGTCTTGCCGT
>NZ_DAINNI010000188.1:0-6619 GCF_036735945.1 Bradyrhizobium sp.
GAAGCGGACATTTGATGTGTTACCAAAACCGGCCAACTTAATTAGCTATCGACACCGCGGAGAGGCTGCCCATGGTGCCCGGCAGCCAGAACCCGATGCCGCCGTTGTCGGCCTTGGCGGGCGCCGCGGCCATCGCGATGGCCGACAGCATGGCGATCCCGGCAAAACCCGCCGCGGTTCGCCTCGAGGATATCGAATGCCCGATCATTGCGCGTCCCCTTTGACAGGTATCTTGTCGGACGAATGCAATGCGATTCTCGAATGCTTTCCGCCGAGTATGCAACCCGTCGGAGAAAACTTCCGATTGTTGTGACACAAGTGTCACGCGTCCGGCCGATCGATGGCGGGCCGCGGCTGGAACCTGCCTGGATGTGCGAACGGAACGGGCGCACAGGCGGTGAATGGCAGATCACCCGCCATGTACAATTTGTGCCACGCGGGCGGCGATCGACCCGCGTGGTCGCTTATTTGCCCGCCGTCTTCTGCTTGCCGTCGCCCGCATCGAGCCCGAGCGTGCGGCCGGGGAAGCCCGCCGCGTCGAAATAGCGCTGCGAGCCGACGCGCTGGAAGTTCAGCACCGTGCGCAGGCCGTTCGCTGAAGGCTTTGACGTCACCGTGGCGGTGAAGGCTTTCGGCGTTGCGCCGTTCGGCATCGCTTCCGTCATGACGCGGCCGATCAGCTTGCCTTTGGGCTTTTGCGTCAGGCCGAGCAGCCTCGCGGCAGTGGCGCCGACGTCGGCATTGCTGACGGGCAGGGGATCGACAAAGCCGGATTTGAAGTCCGGCCCGATCGCCGCGGTGAAATTGAGCGTATCGCCGCGGCTGAAACTGCCATGCATGCCCTGGCCCTGGCGCAGCACGGTGTCGGCAATTTGCACCGAGCAGTTGGTCGGCTCGTCGCAGCCCGACGACCAGGAGCGGAAGTTGACCACGATTGACGGCTGCGGCACCACCGCCTTGCCCTTGAGGGCAAGCTGCGACATCGGCAGCGTGCCGGGGAAACCGCCCAACGCGTCGTCGACAAAGATGCCGCTGACGTAGTCCTGCTCCAGCAGCGCCTTGATGGTGCGGTCCGCGAGCTTGCGATCCCTGGAGGGAATGTAGATCAGGTCCGAGCCGCCGTTGGTGGCGATCACCAGATCAGGCTTGGTCGGGTCCTTGCCGAGCACGCCGTTACCGGCCTTGGGATGGGCATTGTCGGCCACCGGCGCATTCTTGTTGTTGGGATCGTGCAGCGGCAGGTTCAGCGCCTTGGCGAGGTCGATCGCAAGGAAGCCCATCGGGAGAAAGTCCTTCGGCGTGTCGTCATAGGAGATCTTTGCCGACGGACTGGTCTTGCTTTCCTTTGAGATCGTCGAGAAGCCGTGGTCGGAGGAAATGATGATGTTGGTCGAGGCGGTAAGGCCGAGCTCGTCGAGCGCCTTGCGCAACTGGGCGAGATTGTCGTCGGCATTCCTGATGCCGGCCATCGAGGTCGGCCCGTTGATCCCGGGCGTGATGCTGTTGAGGCTGTCGCCGGTATTGTGCTGGCTGCCATCGGGGTCGCGCGACCAGAACACCAGCATGAACGGCTTGTTGCGCGCCTTGAACATCGGCAGCACGACCTTGGTCGCGACATCGGCCATGTAGGTCTGCTGCGCGACATTCGCGCTGGTCGTACCGGGCGTCTTGGCGTTGCCGGCCTTGCTGTTTTCGCCGCGTGGGGTCGTCACCAGGGGGAGGCCGGCCTTGGTCAGCGCGTCCTTCATTTCGTCTGATAGCGGCACGCCGTTCTTGCCGCCGGTGGAATCGTCGATGACGATGGTGTTCTTGCCGCCGTCGGTATGGTCGAAAAGATAGGTCGGGCCGAGCTTGCCGATCGCGGCCGTCGACAAGCCTTTGGCGCGGGCCATCTTCAGGATGGTCTCTTCGTTCAGATAGTCGCCGTTGAAATGCTCATCGATGTCGCCGAGCACCGCGTCGTTTTCGATGAAGGGCACCACCGTGTCACCGGCCGGCGCCGACGAATAGCCGGTATAGATCGTGTTGCTGAAGGTGCCGGTGTCGCCGAGATAATGGCCGCTCGCCATCGCCGAGCCGTTGGCCATGGTGAAGGTCGGGAACAGCGAATGCGAATTCCTGAAATTGACGCCCTTGTCGCGCACATCGGCCATTGTCGGCGCGGTCTGGGGCGTCACGATGCGCCCGCGAAGCCCGTCCGGCACGAACAGGATCAAATTGCGCGGGGTGGCGTTCTGTGCGGAAGCGGCGCTGGCGGTGAGCGCGACAAGGCCGGCCGATAACCCAATGATTGTGCGGCGCATCAGACTCTCCCCCGTAAGAAGCAATCCCGGCGATCCGCCGTTTGCTAGAATTTCTCTGCGACAGGATTGTTACACCGGCTGATACCGGCCTCAAGGGGTGGGGGCCTTCTTGTAGATGCCCCGGCATCAACCAGCGGAGCATTTTAGGAAACATTGCAGCCCATGGCCGTTCTCCATTGGAAGGAGACCGCCATGACCAAATTCCATGACAGAGTCGAGGCGCAGACCAAGCAGATCATCGGGTATATGCTCGGCGATGAACTGCTGGTTCAGGAAGGCAAGGAGCAGCAGCAGGAAGCCACCGAGCCGGCGCCACGCCGGCGCGGTCACGATCAGGGCATTGTCCGTGACGAACGTGGCCAGGAGTAGCCGCGGGACAAGGATCGCGCCCATCGGGTGAGCCGGGTCGACAAAGGTGGCGATCCGCCGGGAAAGAAATCCCAGGTGATCTGCAATTGAAAGAGGAGCCCCGCCAACCCCGTCCGTGGGGTTGTCTGCGGGGCTCAAGTTCGACGTTGCGGGGGAGGAAACGCCGATGCCTGAAAACCCGCAGACCGCACGATTGTTCCAATGGTCTACGCAAGGAAGTGCGCCGGCAGAACACGCGCTGAGGTAGCCAATTTCCCAATCCCGACAAATATTTGCGCAAGGGGTTCCAGCGTAAGCAAACGTTTAGTCGCTGACAGTAAGATACCCCATCAACCTCGCATTAACCTCTGGTTAGTTATGCGCCTTCTGCCGATGAAAGATCAGGACAGGTCCTGGCGGTCGATCAAGGGCCAATGGAAGAAGGACGCTGAAAGCGTCAGCGAAGACTTTTCGACATTCTCGACCGGGACCTATTCCGCCTACGACGCCATGACCAAGGATGGCGACGGGCCCAATCTCTATTGCCTCTCCGACGGGGAGCGGGTTCATGCGGCCTGTCAGGTCAGCCGCCTGATGATGAGCAAGTTTCCGAACCCGATCCTGCGCGCACGGTTCATCGTGGTGTCGCCGGTCTACGAACTGGGGATCGCGGAGGCCGGCAAGTACGCCCAGATGATGGTGGCGCTGTTCTCCGGCATCGTGTGGCTGTCGCGGGATACCATGACCGCAAGCCACATCCGCTTCTTTCTGAAGAGCCCGGGGGATGCGCAGTTCTTCTCGGCGCTGCGCGCTTCGGCGCCGGGGGCGCTGTTCTCGGAGTTCACGATCAACGGGGCCCTGATCGAATGCAGCCTCAAGGAAGCCGAGGCCGAAGCCGAGATGGCGGAAAGCGCCTGATCGGCGTCCATCTTAACCTTTCGATAACTGATTTTGCTAACGCCCTTTTGGGTTGTGCTCCCTACAAAAAGAAGCTGTGGGGAAGAGGAAATGCTGAGACCGTCATCGCAAGATGCCGCCGCACCGCGCAGGCCGCTGTTTGCCGCCGGCATGCCGTGGCGGATACGGCTGGGAGCCATCCAGTGGCTGATCCTGAGTGCCACCGCGCTCGTGATCGCGATCACGCTTGGCACCGGATATTTCGCGATGCAGTACCGCGAACGGACGCTTGAGGGCGCCGAGCGCGAACTCAACAGTACCGCGTTGCTGCTGTCACGGCATTTCGACCAGCAATTGCTCGACCTCCAGCATGTCCAGGAAGACGTCGTGGCCGGCATGCGGGACGACGGCGTCAACACGGCGGACGAATTCGAAAAGAAGATGTCGACCCTGAGCGCGCACGAGATGCTGCGCACCAAGCTCTCGGTGCTGCCCCATGTAGGAGCCATCAATCTCTGGAGTGCCAAGGGCTGGCTGATCAACTCATCCGAGATGTGGCCAGTGCCGGACAGGACCGTCACCGACCGGCGCTATTTCCATGAGTTCACGTCGGGCAGGCCGACGCCCGACGTCATCGTCGAACCTGTCGTGAGCAGGGTGACCAGAATCTGGACGACGATCTTTGCGCGCAAGATCACGGGACGTCAGGGCGAGATCATCGGCTTTGCCGTCCGCGGCGTCGAGCCTTCCCATTTCGAGGACTTCGTCGCGTCGGTGGCGCTGAATGGCGACACCTCGATATTGATGATCCACCGCAACGGCACCGTCATCGCTCGCTATCCCAGGGAGAATGAACTTATCGGTCACAACATCGCCAACACGGACGCGTTTCGGCGTGTGCTGGCGATGGACGGCAATGTTTCGGGGCGTTTCACCAGTTCGCGGATGTCGGAGGAGAAGATCGGCGCGGTGAAGTCGATGAAGCACTTTCCGATCCTGATCGTGGCAACGACCAGGGCGGAGAGCGTGCTTGCCGACTGGCGGGCGCAGACCAGGCTGCAATTCTTCGCCGCGGCGCTGGCGATCGTCGTTGTGATCGGCATGGTGTTCCTGATCGTGCGCCAGCTCCGCCGCCAGCATGCCGCCGCGCGGCGCAAGCTTGCGGAAAAGAGCCGGCATCTCGACACCGCCATCAACAACATGACGCAGGGCCTGTTGCTGTTCGATGCGTCGGGCCGCCTCGTGATCTGCAATCAGCAGTACATCGACATGTTCGGGCTCTCGCCCGAGATCGTCAAACCCGGCTGTCATCTGCGCGAACTGATCCGGCACCGCCAGGAGACCGGCTCGTTTGTCGGCGACGTCGACGCCCATTGCGCGCGGTTTCTCGATCCCAACGGCAGCCAGGTCCAGGACACCGTGATCACGACGGCCGACGGGCGCACCATCAGGCTGATCTTCAAGCGGTCGGCGGACGGCGGCTGGGCCACGACGCTGGAAGACGTCACCGAAGGGCGGCGCGACCAGGCGCGGATCGAGCATCTTGCCCATTACGACGCGCTGACCAATCTGCCGAACCGCACGCTGTTCCAGCGTCATGCCGAGCGTTTGCTGCTGGAGAACGAGGGGCGGGAGTTCGCCGTCCTCTATATCGACGTCGACGAGTTCAAGCGCATCAACGACACGCTGGGGCACCTGATCGGCGACGAGTTCCTCAAGGGCGTGGCGGATCGGCTGCGCCAGTCGGTCGGCCCGAACGATTTCATCGCCCGGCTCGGCGGCGACGAGTTCGCCATCCTTCAGACCGGCATCGCGGGGGCCGAGGAGGTTCATGCGCTGGTGGCGCGGATCTATCAGGCGCTGCGCAGCCCGTTCGATTGCGCCGGCCATCAGCTTGCCAGCGACGCCAGCATCGGCATTGCGATCGCGCCGCGGGACGGCTCGGACCTGCTCGACCTCCTGAAGAACGCCGACCTGGCGATGTATGCGGCGAAGGCGGCGGGGCGCCGGACCTACCGCTTCTTCGATCCGGCGATGGAGCTCAAGGCCAGGCACCGCCGCGAACTGGAGGCGGATTTGCGTGCCGCGCTGGCCGAGGACGCATTCGAGCTGCACTATCAGCCGCAGGTCGATCTGTGCAGCGATCGTGTCACCGGCTGCGAGGCGCTGTTGCGCTGGCGTCATCCGCTGCGCGGCATGGTCTCACCGGCCGACTTCGTGCCGGTTGCCGAGGAAACCGGCCTGATCGAGGAGATCGGGCAGTGGGTGCTGCGCACCGCCTGCGCCGAGGCGGCAACCTGGCCGGTTCATATCCGCATCGCGGTCAACGTCTCGCCGGTCCAGTTCCGTTCGGAAACGCTGCCGCTGAAGGTCGCCGCCGCGCTCGCCGACAGCGGGCTCGACCCGCGCCGGCTGGAACTCGAGATCACCGAAGCTGTCCTGATCGCGGACGACGATGCGGCGCTGGCGACGCTGGACCAGCTCCGTGCGCTCGGCATCCACATCGCGCTCGACGATTTCGGCACCGGTTATTCATCGCTGCAATACCTGCAGCGCTTTCCGTTCGACAAGATCAAGATCGACCGCTCCTTCGTCAAGGAAGTGGCGCGCAACTCGTCGTCGGCCTCGATCATCCGCGCGGTGGTCAGCATCGCCGCCGACCGTACCATGATCACCACGGCGGAGGGTGTCGAGACGCTGCAGCAGCGCGAGACGGTGCAGGATCTCGGCTGCACGCAGATGCAGGGCTATCTGTTCAGCGCGGCGCGCCCGGCGCAGGAAATCCGCGCATTATTGTCATCGGAAGCGGGCGTCGACGCCGCCGCATGATCCGTTCGGAATAGCGGTTCCAACCGTTGCGGATCATGCCTGCGGCCGGGCCTCGGAGATTGCCTTCCTGAGGATGCGCGACAGCAATTCCACCGAATAGGGCTTCTGGATCAGCTCGAAGCCGCGATGCGCGCTCTCGGCCAGCACGTTGCTGTAGCCGGAGGTCAGCACCACCGGCAGGCCGGGATAGCGTTCGCGGATGACGCCGGCCAGTTCGACGCCGTTCATGCCGGGCATGATGA
>NZ_DAINNI010000189.1:0-6567 GCF_036735945.1 Bradyrhizobium sp.
GGGCGCTGTTCGCCTTCCAGCGCATGATCCTCTGGGAAATCCCGTTCATGCCGGCGAGGTTCGTCTGGTTTCGCGCCGCAGTCTCGCTGCCGTTTCCGTTTCTTGCAGCGGCAATCGCGATGGTGATCGGGAAACCGTGAGACCCGGATTACCGGCGCATCGGCGCTCTCGACCCAAGCCGGAGACGAACTCTCTAGCCGACAGGCACTTTCGTGTGATTGGATGATCGTGGATGATCGTCAGAACGCGAAGGCCAAGCGCTATGGACAAGCTCAGCTTTCAAAATCCGCTCTTCGCTACTTACGCAGTCGCGGCCTCCATCATGATCCTTAAAGCCGTCTCCATGTCATGGCTGACCGTCGTTCGCATGATGCGGGTAAATGGCGGATTTCGCTCGCCAGAAGATCTCAAGAAGACGGTCCTCAACCCCAAGCCAAGCGCTGAACAACTGGCACCCAATGAATATGTCGATCGCATCCGGCGAATTCAGCTGAACGATCTTGAAAATCTGCCGTTTTTCCTGATTGCAGGATTTCTTTTCATATTGACCGAGCCGACCCTGATGCTCGCCCAATGGCTGCTGTATGGCTACGTCGTTTCGCGGTTATTGCACTTTGCTGCCTACTTCACGGCCCGGACGCACGACACGCGTGCAACGCTATGGACCGTGGGTTCTCTAATCTTGATCTTTATGACCTGCTGGACGCTTTGGGTCGCGTTGCGTCAGTGATGTCGGCTGTGCTGTAGGCGAGCCGGTATTCCAGAGATTTCAGTGATTGAGCGGATGTGCCCCGCAGCGTATTGGACACTCCGTATGCGCAGCCGCACGACGCTCTTTTACTTGGCCCCTGAGGGCAAAACGCGGTTGGGTGGGGGGCTGGAAGAGCGGCCGGTCCACGGCCGTCCCAGCGCATAGACTCCCGTAATGTTATAATATAACGTCATTCCATGCCCCACTCCCATACCCACGACCACGCCCATCACCACCACGGCCACGTTCACTCCCATGGCCCGGCGACGCCGCATCCGGCGCAGGCGGCGCCCTGGTCGATCCTGCGGATGACGGTCACGGCGCGCCTCGCCGCGGCGCTGGCGGTGTCGGCCGCGCTGTGGGCCGTCGTGCTGGTCGCGATGAGGTAAGCATGGCGGCGCAGCTCAAGCTCCACAACGTCACGCTCGGCTATGACCGCCATCCGGCGGTGCACCACCTCACCGGCGAAGTCGCCGCCGGCGCGCTGGTAGCGGTGATCGGGCCGAACGGCGCCGGCAAGTCGACGCTGTTCCGCGGGCTCGCCGGCATTCTGAAACCGCTCTCGGGGTCGATCGATCTCGGCGGCCTCGATATCCGCGACATCGCCTACCTGCCGCAGAGCGCCGACATCGACCGCAGCTTTCCGATCTCGGTGTTCGATTTCGTCGGCACTGGTTTGTGGCGGCAGATCGGATTTTTCGGCGGCATCAGCCGCGGGGCGCGGGACAGGATCACCGACGCGCTCGCCGCGGTCGGCCTCAACGGATTCGAGAATCGGGCGATCGGCACGCTGTCCGGCGGGCAGATGCAGCGCCTGCTGTTCGCGCGCGTGCTGCTGCAGGATGCGCGGCTGATCGTGCTCGACGAGCCCTTCAATGCGATCGACACCAAGACCTCCGCCGATCTGCTGGCGCTGGTGAAGCGCTGGCACGGCGAGGGCCGCACCGTGCTGGCGGCGCTGCACGACATGGATCTGGTGCGCGACCATTTTCCGGAAACCCTGCTGCTGGCGCGCGGCCCGGTCGCCTGGGGCGCGACCTCCGAGGTGCTGACGGCGGAAAACCTGATGGTCGCGTTACGGATGTGCGAGGCGTTCGACGACAGCGCCGCCGCCTGCGTGGACGACATGCCGTCGCGGGCCGCCTGATGCTGTACGACGCGCTGATCGCGCCCTTCACCGAATTCGAGTTCATGCGCCGCGCGCTCGCCGCGGTGATCGCGCTGGCGTTGGGCGCTGCGCCGATCGGCGTGTTCCTGATGCTGCGGCGGATGAGCCTCGTCGGCGATGCCATGGCGCATGCGATCCTGCCGGGGGCGGCGATCGGCTTCCTGGTCTCCGGCCTCAACCTGTTTGCGATGACGACCGGCGGCCTGATCGCGGGCTTTGCCGTAGCCCTGCTCGCCGGTCTCGTCGCGCGCAACACCGAGTTGAAGGAGGACGCCTCGCTTGCGACCTTCTACCTGGTCTCGCTGGCGCTTGGCGTCACCATCGTCTCCGTCAAGGGCACCAATATCGACCTACTGCACGTGCTGTTCGGCAACATCCTGGCGATGGACGACCAGACGCTGCTGGTGATCGCCTTCAACGCCACGCTGACTCTGATCGTGATGGCGATGATCTATCGTCCCCTGGTGATCGAATGCGTCGATCCGGTGTTCCTGCGCACGGTCAGCCGCGCCGGTGCGCCCGCGCATCTGGCGTTCCTCGCGCTCGTCGTCATCAACCTCGTCAACGGCTTTCACGCGCTCGGCACGCTGCTCGGCGTCGGTTTGATGATCCTGCCCGCCGGCATCGCGCGGTTCTGGTCGCGCGACATCACCGGCATGATCTGCATCGCGGTCGCCAGCGCGATTGCTTCCGGCTATGCCGGGCTGGTGCTGTCGTTCCAGACCAAAATCCCCTCGGGACCCGCGATCATCCTGATGGCTGCGGGGTTGTACATCTTCTCGCTGCTGTTCGGCCCGGTCAGCGGCCTGGTCCGGCAGTTGTTTCCCGGCCGGCATCTGGAGGCGTGAGCGTGATCCGCTTCTTTATCATCGCGCTCGCCATGCTCGCGGCCATCGGCCCGTCGCGCGCTGCGGAGCGTCTCGACGTCGTCGCCAGCTTCTCGATCATCGGCGATTTCGTCCGCAATGTCGGCGGTAACAGTGTCAGCGTCACCACGCTGGTGGGCCCCGACAGCGACGCGCATGTCTATGCGCCGACGCCGGCGGATGCGAAGAAGATCGCCGGAGCCCGGCTGATCTTCGTCAACGGCCTCGGCTTCGAAGGCTGGCTGCCGCGGCTGGTGCAATCCTCCGGCAGCAGGGCGAAGATCGTCACCGCGAGCGATGGCATCTCGCCGCTCCGGCTGGGCTCGGCGGCCGATCCGCATGCCTGGCAGTCGGTCGGCAATGCCAAGGTCTACGTGGCGAATATCAGCCGTGCGCTCGCGGCCGCCGATCCCGACGGCGCCGAACAATTCAGGAAGAATGCGCAGGCCTATGTCGAAACGCTCGACGCGCTCGACCGCGAGGTTCGCGACGCCGTCGCCAGGATCCCGCCGGACAGGCGCAAGGTGATCTCGACCCACAACGCCTTCGGCTATTTCGCAGCCGGCTATGGCATCGAGTTCATCGCGCCGCTTGGCGTCTCCACCGAATCCGAGCCGAGCGCGCGGGACATCGCCAGGATCATTACCCAGATCCGAACCGCGGGGATACCGGCGGTATTCCTCGAAAATATCACCGACCCCCGCCTGATCGGCCGGATCTCGGCCGAGACCGGGGCCAGGATCGGCGGAACGCTCTATTCGGACAGCCTGACGGGCGAAAAGGGCGATTCTCCCACTTACATTGCGATGGTCAGGCACAATATAAAGACCCTGACCAGCGCGCTGAGCCCATAGGGCAGGGGCCTCCCTGCCTGCCGGCGCGCCTTCCATTTCCGCTCCGGAGCCTTCATGTCCGAATTGTCGTCCCAAAAAATTCCAGTGACCGTGCTGACGGGCTATCTCGGCGCCGGCAAGACCACGCTGCTCAACCGCATCCTGTCGGAAAACCACGGCAAGAAATACGCCGTCATCGTCAACGAATTCGGCGAGATCGGCATCGACAACGACCTCATCATCGGCGCCGACGAGGAAGTGTTCGAGATGAACAACGGCTGCGTCTGCTGCACCGTGCGCGGCGACCTCGTCCGCATCATGGAAGGCCTGATGAAGCGCAAGGGCAAGTTCGACGCCATCATCGTCGAGACCACGGGCCTGGCCGATCCGGCGCCGGTGGCGCAGACCTTTTTCGTCGACGAGGACGTGCAGAAGAACGCGCGGCTCGATGCCGTGGTCACGGTCGCCGATGCGAAGTGGCTGAGCGACCGTCTGAAGGATGCGCCGGAAGCCAAGAACCAGATCGCGTTTGCCGACGTAATCGTGCTGAACAAGACCGATCTCGTCTCCAAGCCGGAGCTTGCCGAGGTCGAAGCGCGCATCCGCGGCATCAATCCCTACGCCAGGCTGCACCGCACCGAGCGCTGCAAGGTGGCTCTCTCGGACGTGCTGGAACGCGGCGCCTTCGATCTGGACCGCATTCTGGAGATCGAGCCGGAATTCCTCGATGCCGGCGACGATCATCATCACCACGACCACGATCATGGCCATGACCACCACCACGATCACGGCCACAGCCATGGCGGCTTGAAGCACTACCACGACGAGGACATGCAATCGCTGTCGCTGCGCTCGGACAAGCCGCTGGATCCCACGCGGTTCATGCCCTGGCTGCAGAACCTCGTCGCCACCGAGGGTCAGAAGATCCTGCGCTCGAAGGGCATTCTGGCCTTTGCCGACGACGATGACCGCTACGTGTTCCAGGGCGTGCACATGATGCTGGAAGGCGATCATCAGCGGAAGTGGAAGGACGGCGAGCCGCGCGAGAGCCGCGTCGTCTTCATCGGCCGCGAATTGCCGGAGCAGACCATCCGCGATGGCTTTGCGGCCTGTATCGTGACGTGAGGCGAAGAAGTTCGAAATCATGGCCTCCGAACAACTGACCATTGCTTCCATGACCGACCGCGTCAAACCCGTCGCGGTCGGCGCACCCATAGCGTCGGTGCATTTTCTCGGCGATCGCGCTGCCTTCGTCTGCGCGGAGGAGAAGATCGCGCTCGCCGGCGCCGACGGCGACATCTCTCGCACCGACGTGCATGGTGGCGCCATCCTCTGCGCGGCGTCCGATGGCGCGCGCATCGTCACCGGTGGCGATGACGGCAAGGTCGTTGCGTCAAATGCCAAGGGCGAGACCTCGGTGCTCGCGACCGACGCCAGGCGGCGCTGGATCGACAACGTCGCGCTGCATCCCGACGGCGCCGTGGCGTGGTCGGTCGGCAAGTCGGCATTCGTCCGCAGCGGCAAGGGCGAGGAGAAGAGCTTTGATGCGCCGTCGACTGTCGGCGGGCTGGCGTTTGCGCCGAAGGGCCTGCGGGTCGCGGTCGCCCATTACAACGGCGTGACGCTGTGGTTTCCCAACATGGCGGCCAAGCCGGAATTTCTCGAATGGGCCGGCTCGCATCTTGCCGTGACCTTCAGCCCGGACAACAAATTCCTCGTCACCGCGATGCACGAGCCGGCGCTGCACGGCTGGCGGCTCGCCGACAACAAGCATATGCGGATGAGCGGCTATCCCGGTCGCGTCCGCTCGATGTCGTGGAGCGCGGGCGGCAAGGGGCTTGCGACTTCGGGCGCCGACACCGTGATCATCTGGCCGTTCACCAGCAAGGACGGCCCGATGGGCAAGGAGCCGGCGATGCTGGCGCCGCTGCAGACGCGCGTCTCGGCGGTCGCCTGTCATCCGAAGCAGGAGTTCATGGCCGCCGGCTATAGCGACGGCACCGTGCTGATCGTGCGCTATGAGGACGGCGCCGAAATCCTGGTCCGTCGCAACGGCAGCGAACCGGTCTCCGCGCTCGGCTGGAACGCCAAAGGCACGTTGCTCGCCTTCGGCACCGAGGATGGCGACGCCGGGATGATGGAATTTTAATCGATCCGTTGCATTCAGCCGTTATGTGGGGCCATGCGGTTTCTGACGACCTTCCAGATCCACGATTTCATCGACACGCTGGTCAGCCTGACCGCGGCGTTTGTGCTCGGCACCTTGATCGGAGCGGAGCGGCAATACCGGCAGCGTACCGCGGGCTTGCGAACCAACGTGCTGGTCGCGGTCGGCGCGGCGGCGTTCGTCGATCTCGCCATGCACCTCACGGGCGCTGACGGCGGCGTGCGCGTCATTGCCTATGTCGTGTCGGGGATCGGCTTTCTCGGCGCCGGCGTTATCATGAAGCAGGGCATGGACGTGCGTGGCCTCAACACCGCGGCGACCTTGTGGGCGTCGGCCGCGGTTGGCTCCTGCGCCGGCGCGGACATGGTCGCCCAGGCGGTGGTGCTCACGGTGTTCGTGATCGCCGGCAATACGTTGCTGCGCCCACTGGTGAACGCGATCAACCGTATTCCGCTGAACGAGCAGTTGTCGGAAGCGACCTATTATTTCAAGCTCGCCGTCGCCCCGGACGCGCTGCCCGACATGCGCGATCGGCTGGTCGAGAAGCTGGAAGCCGCCAGCTATCCGGTGGCCGATGTCAATGTGGTTGAATTCGGCGATGATCTGCTGGAGATCGTCGCGACGCTGGTCAGCACCGCGGTCAATCCCAACGAACTCAATCGCGTCGTGGTCGACCTGCAGCACCAGCCCGGCGTGAAGCACGCGACCTGGGAAGTGAGCACGACTGACTAGTACCCGGAATCATAGCTGAGTGATACGTCGACTTTTGAAGGGACGCTGGC
>NZ_DAINNI010000190.1:0-6546 GCF_036735945.1 Bradyrhizobium sp.
CAGACTTGGTCGCTATCCACTCCCCATGGAATCTTCGCTTCGCTCGCAATGACGGAGGATACCGCGTTGAGCTAGGTGAGATGGAACTGAAGCCCGATCTACAAGTATCCGTACCGACGGCGCAGTCCATTGTGGATCAAGCCGTTTCGGATCGCGCCGTCGCGACGGTTTCCAGGCTTTATGGGGGCGAGATCGCGGCCATCCACGAGATCGCCTTCGCCGACCCCGCGCATCAGCCGCTCGTGCTGAAGGTCTATCCCGACGATTTGCGCTGGAAGATGCAGAAGGAGGTCACCGTCACTGGCCTGATCCAGGACCGTCTCAGCGTGCCCGCGCCGCGCATTCTGCTTGCGGACGACTCAAAGCGATTGCTTCAGCTCAACTTCATTCTGATGAGTAAGCTCGACGGCTCGAGCCTGGGCCAAGTGGAGAAGGACCTGACTGCAGAGCAGCTCGCTGCCGCTTACGCGCAGATCGGGCAATTGCTTCGCGAGTTTCACCGCATCCCGATGGAAGCCTTTGGCTATATCGGTCCGACAGGCATCTGGACGGCGCATTCGAGCAATCATGATTACCTGACACATCAGTTTCAGCGGAAGCTCACGGAATTCGCCGAGCGCGGTGGCGACGCCAGGCTCGCGCAACGGGTTGCGGGACATGTCGCGGAGCGCGCACAACTGTTCAAAGGCTGCCCGCAAGCCGTGTTGTGTCATAATGACCTGCACGCCGGCAATCTGCTGGCGACAATTGGAAACGCGGGCCCGCGCCTTACGGGCGTTCTGGACTTCGAGGGTGCGCTGGCCGGCGATCCGCTGATGGACGTGGCCAAGGCGCTCTATTACCTAGACGAGGCGTGCAGGCGTGGGCTGCTTGACGGATATGGAGCGTTGGATCGAGAGCACGGGTCCGAGACGCTCGATCTTTATCACCTTTATTTCGTGCTCGAGCTTTGGTGCTGGATGGCCCAGATCGGCAGGAAGGAGCGGCTCGACGAGCTGGCGCTGGAATTGGAAGACGGCAGCGCCGCGTAGCCTGCCGTCATTGCGAGGAGCTCGCGACAAAATTGCAAAGCAATTTTGCGCTGAAGCGACGAAGCAATCCATCTGTCCCCGGGTCGAGGTGTGGATTGCTTCGCTCGCATGACGGTGGAAGCAGCCAGCCCCGGTCAATTCAACAGCTTGACGTCGTCCGGCGCCTGCGGCGGCGTCTTGATCGCGATCGCCTTGATGGTGCGGCCGTCCGGCTTGGTGCCGGCGTGCGGCGTGCCCTTCGGGATGATGACGAGATCGCCCGGCTTTACCCGCACTTCCTTGTCGCCGAGCCAGATCGTGCCGGTACCTTCGAGGATGTACTGGATTTCGTGGGCATTGGCGTGCAGGTGCTTTGGCGGGCTGCCATCCTGCACCGCAACCGTCGCTCCCTCGGCCACGACGAACGTCTTGTTGCGCATGCCGGCGGCGTTGGCCGGCGACAGCGCATCGCCTTCGAGTTCGCCGGTGTGAATGACTTGCGCGGTGATGTTGTCCGCCGCCAAGGCCGGGCGCAGGAAATGCGTGACGCCACAGCCGGCGGCAAAAGCAGCGGTCAGTGAAAGCGCGGCTACTATGCGATTCATGAACATTCTCCCCTGGGCGTTTCTTGTGCAGACGATGCTATGCTGTGAAACCCCGCCTGACTAGCGCGCCGTCCGGTGCAGTTCGCGAAAAGATCGCGTGCCCGTCGAGGACTAATGCGTGGCCTGCGTGATCGGAACGTCTGCGTTGCAGGCGGCGCTTTGGCACCAAAGTCGCCTTCTCAAGCCCGCCGCGCTGCACTATCGTGCCGGCCAAATTCCTGGAGGAACTCATGACGAAACTGTTCGGCCGGCTGGCCGCATCCCTGCTGGCGCTGGCGCTGACCACGGGATTTGCCGCAGCGCAAAGCAAGGTCACCATCGCGGTCGGCGGCGGCTCGTGCCTGTGCTATTTGCCGACCGTGCTCGCCAGGCAACTCGGCGAATACGAGAAGGCGGGCCTGGCCGTCGAACTGGTCGATCTCAAGGGCGGCTCGGACGCGCTGAAAGCCGTGCTCGGCGGCAGCGCCGACGTGGTGTCGGGCTATTTCGACCATTGCGTCAATCTGGCCGCCAAGAAGCAGGAGCTGCAGTCCTTCGTGGTCTATGACCGTTATCCCGGCCTGGTGCTGGTCGTCGCGCCCTCGAAGACTGCCGAAATCAAGTCGGTCAAGGATCTCGCCGGCAAGAAGGTCGGCGTCAGCGCGCCGGGCTCCTCGACCGATTTCTTCCTGAAATTTCTCCTGAAGAAGAACGGCCTCGATCCGACCAGCGCCGCCGTCATCGGCGTCGGCCTTGGCGCGACCGCGGTGGCGGCGATGCAGCAGGGCCAGATCGATGCCGCCGTGATGCTCGATCCGTCCGTCACCGTCCTGCAGGGCAGCCATCCGGACCTGAAGATTTTGGCCGACACCCGCAGCCAGAAGGACACGCTGGCCCTGTTCGGCGGCGAATATCCGGGCGGCGCGCTCTACACCACCACCGCCTGGATCAAGTCGCACGACAAGGAAGTGCAGGGGCTGACCAACGCGATCGTCAACACGCTCGCCTGGATCCACTCGCACTCGGCCGAAGAAATCATGGCGAAGATGCCGGAGGAAATGGTCGGCAAGAACAAGGAACTCTATCTCGCCGCGCTGAAGAACACGATCCCGATGTTTTCGGAGACCGGCAAGATGGACCCCAAGGGCGCTGACGCCGTGCTCGCCGTGTTCAGCGAGGGCTCGCCCGAGGTCGCCAAGGCCAACATCGACGTCACCAAAACCTGGACCAACAAGTACGTCGAGCAGGCCAGGAAGACGACCGGCACGAGTTCGAAGTAACGTTCCGATAGGATCGGCGTTACGACCTCACGACGCCGGGCGATGCGTGCCATGAAGCCTTGAGAAATGAAGCCTTGGGACATTCTGCGCGTCCGCGCACTCGACTTTCCCGTCGAGGCGTGGCAATGGCCGTTCGCCGAGGCGCGGCGCGCGGAGATCGATGCGCATTTCGCCGAAAAGCAGCGCGAGAAGCCGGCGATGTGGAATGGCCGCGTCCTGCTCGGGCGCAACCCGGTATTTGACGGCGACCGCCTCAGCGCCAGCTATTTCGAGACTGATTTCGCCAGCTTCCTCGCCTGGCGCGACTGGGGCTTTCCCGATCCATCCGTGTTCAACGGCTTCGGCATGGGCGCGCTTCGCTGCGCCGACGGCGCCTTCGTGCTCGGCGAGATGGGTGCGCACACGTCCAACGCCGGCCGCATCTATTTTCCATCCGGAACGCCTGACCTCGACGACATCAGGGACGGCGCGGTCGACATTTCAGGCAGCGTCGTGCGCGAACTGGAAGAGGAGACCGGGCTGGTGCCCGGCGACTACGACAGCGAGCCGCATTGGCACTGCATCTACACAGGGCCCGCGCTGGCGATGATCCGATCGCTGCGCGTCGGCCTGCCGGGCGAGGCGTTGCGCGAACGGATCGAGTATAATCTCGCCGCGCAGGATCAGCCGGAACTGTCGGCCATCCACCTGGTGCGCGGCACGCGCGATCTCACCTCCGCCATGCCGCGTTTTGTGACGGCGTTCATCGAGGCGCAGCTCGCGGCCTGATGGGCGGCGAGCGTCGAGCGCAGCCATCCAATGTTCGGCATTCGATGGTGGTGTGGCACGCATAAATCCGCCTAGCGGAAATCTGCTACTTGGGGTGACGCGGCGCCGCGACAGTGTGGCTCCGGTTATTCGGCTTGACATCGCCCGGCGCTGCCCTTGTGATGAGAACAACAACAAGAAAATAAAACGACACAAAAACAAAAGGTGCATTGCACCATAGAGGGAGGTTTTGATGCCGGGGCGCAAAGCTGCACGCCTTCTTGTTGGGCTGTCTGCCGCAATCGCGGCGCTGGGAATGGCGGTCACCGCCGAGGCCCAGGAAAAAAAGATCAAGATCGGCGTGATCTACGACCTGACCGGCCCGCTCGCCGGCGGCGGCTCGGAGCTGCAATATATCGGCGCCAAGATCATGCTCGACCAGTACGCCAAGACCGGCGTCGAAGGTTACAAGGTCGAAGCTGTTTACGCGGACGCCCAGAGCAAGCCTGATGTCGCGATCAACGAGGCGGTGCGGCTGATCGAGCAGGAAAAGGTCAACATGCTGCTCGGCTTCTTCTCCTCGGCGCAATGCGTGCCGGTGGCCGCGCGCGTCGAGCAGCTCAAGAACTTCATGTGGATCACCACCTGCATCTCGTCCGCGGTGCTGGCCGACAAGAATTTCAAATACGTGTTCCGCCCGCAGGCATCAGGCGACCAGTTCGGCCTGATGACGATGGATTTCATCGCGCAGAATTCCAAGGCGAAGTTCGGCAAGGAGCCGAAGGACCTGCGCGTCGCCATCATTCATGAGGACGGCGCCTATGGCGTCGACGTCTCCAAGGGCAACGAGGCCGGCGCGAAGAAGGCCGGTTTCCAGGTCGTGCTGAAGGAAGGCTATTCCGCCACCGCGCCCGATCTTTCCGCGCTGGTGACAAAACTGAAGCGCGCGCGGCCCGACGTGATCTTCCACACCGGCTATAACCCCGACATCACCCTGTTCGGCCGCCAGGCGCGCGAGCAGGGCCTGAAATTCGGGGCGCTGGTCGGCCACGGCGCGGGCTATGGCGTTTACGAGAAGCTGAAGGAAGGTTTGGGCGCCGACGTCAACTACGTCTTCAACACCGACCCGATCTCGATCTGGCTCGCCAACCAGAAGAGCATGGATCCGAAGCTGCCGCCGGTCATCAAGATGGTCGGCGAGGAATTCGACAAGGCCAAGCCTGGAATGGCAATCCGCTCCGCCCATGTCGGCATGGCGGCGTCGAACACCTATGTGTTCCTGACCGAGGTGCTGCCCCGCGCCATCAAGAAGTACGGCGGCGTCGATCCGGATGCACTACGGAAGGCGGCGCTCGAGGTCGACCTTCCCGAAGGCGGCACCATGCTCGGCTTCGGCGTCAAGTTTTATGGCGAGGGCCAGCAGATGGCCGGACAGAACGAGCGTTCGTTCCCGGTCGTCATCCAGTATGTCGACGACAAGTCCTACGTCGTATGGCCGAAGAGCCAGGCGCAGCGCGAGGCCGTGCTGCCGCTGCCGAAGGGAACGACGTTCAGCAACCAGTAACCCGGAGATCCTGGCGTGCTGACTGTGGAAGGGTTGGTGAAGCGTTTCGGCGGCTTCACCGCTGTGAACAACGTGTCGTTCCGGGTCGAGAAGGGCGAGATCCTCGGCCTGATCGGCCCGAACGGCTCTGGCAAGAGCACGATCTTCAACATGCTGTCGGGCACGCTGGTGCCGACGGCCGGATCGATCCTGTTCGACGGCGCGGAGATCGCCGGCGTCGCCCCGCACCGCATCATCAACGGCGGCATCGGCCGCACCTTCCAGATCCCGCGTCCGTTCCATCGGCTCAGCATGTTCGAGAACGTCGCGCTCGCCGGCTACTACGGCCAGGGCCGCCACAGCCGTACGAAAGCGGATGAGGCGGCCGAGCGCGCGCTGGGCATGGTCGGCCTGCCGACCGACCGCCACGCCAGCGTCGATGGCCTGGGCGCTGCCGGCCTGAAGAAGCTCGAACTGGCGAAGGCGCTTGCGACCGGGCCGAAACTTCTGCTCGCCGACGAAAGCCTCGGCGGGCTCGACGAGCATGAGATGGGCCAGGCCGCCGACATGCTGCGCAACATCCGCGACGAACTCGGCATCACCATCATCTGGGTCGAGCACATCATGGGCGTCTTGATGCGGGTAGTCGACCGCGTGATGGTGCTCGATCACGGCGAGAAGATTTCCGAGGGCCTGCCGAGCGCGGTCGCGAGCGATCCGCGCGTCATCGAGGTCTATCTCGGCACGGATGCGGATTCGAGCCAGGCCGCGGCGGCCGAAGCGCGCCGGCGGGCAGGGGTGTAGCGCATGCTCGAGCTGAAATCGGTCGACGCCGGCTACGGCACCTTCCAGGCCCTGTTCGGTGTCAATCTCGACGTCAGGGCGGGCGAGGCGGTCGGCGTGATCGGCCCCAACGGCGCCGGCAAGACCACGCTGATGCGCGTGATCTCCGGCCTGATCCGCCCGGCCAGCGGCTCGATCACGATGGAAGGCCGCGACGTCGTGGCGACGCCGGCGCATCGCATCGTCGATCTCGGCATCGCGCACGTGCCGGAAAACCGCCGGCTGTTTCCGCGGCTCACCGTCGACGACAACCTGAAGATGGGCGCCTACATGCCCGGCGCGCGCGCCAAATATGCCGAGCGGCTGGCATTCGTGTTCGACTTGTTTCCGCGCATGAAGGAGCGGCGCAGCCAGATGGCCGGCACCATGTCGGGCGGCGAGCAGCAGATGTGCGCGATCGGCCGTGCGCTGATGTCGGACCCGAAACTGCTGCTGCTCGACGAGCCTTCGGCGGGGCTAGCGCCGGTCGTGGTGCAGCAGGTGTTCGAACTGGTCAAGCGCATCCGCGCCAGCGGGCTCACGGTCCTGATCGTCGAGCA
>NZ_DAINNI010000191.1:0-6475 GCF_036735945.1 Bradyrhizobium sp.
AAGCATCTCGGCGTCGGCATCGATCTGGCGCGGCTGCCGGTGCTGCCGGTGTTCAGATGGCTGGCGGAGCAGGGCGGCATCGCCGAGCTCGAACTATTGCGCACCTTCAACTGCGGCATCGGCATGATCGCGATTGTCAGGCCTGACGCGATCGAGCAGGTGACGGAAGTCCTGACCGCGAGCGGCGAAACCGTCGCGCTGCTCGGCGAGGTGATCCCGGCCGCGGGCGAACATCGCGTGGTCTACAACGGCCATCTCGATCTTTCGCAATGAAGCGCCGCGTCGCCATCCTGATCTCCGGGCGCGGGTCGAACATGGCCGCGCTGATCGACGCGGCGAAGGCTGCGGACTTTCCGGCCGAGATCGTCGCCGTGATTTCCAACCGGGCCGATGCGCTCGGGCTGGAGAAGGCCGCCGCCAGCGGCATCAAGACGGATGTGATCGAGAGCAAGCCGTTCGGCAAGGATCGCGCGGGCTTCGAAGCGGTCCTGCAGCGCAAGCTGGACGAGGAAAACGTCGAGCTGATCTGTCTCGGCGGATTCATGCGGCTGTTCACCGCTGAATTCGTGCAGCGCTGGTACGGCCGGATGCTCAACATCCATCCCGCGCTGCTGCCGTCCTTTCCGGGCCTCGATCCGCACGGCCAGGCGTTGAAGGCTGGCGTGAAGATCTCGGGCGCGACCGTGCACTTCGTCATCCCCGAAACCGACGCCGGCCCGATCGTGATGCAGGGCGCGGTCATGGTGGCCGATGACGACACCGCCGAGGCGCTCTCGCAGCGCATTCTCGGCATCGAGCATCGCATCTATCCGGAGGCGTTGCGCCTTCTGGCGAGCGGCCGGCTTCGCCTCGAAGGCGATCATTGCAGGATCGCGGACAGCGCGGATCGCGACGGCACCCTGATTTCGCCGCGGACGATCTGATATTATCCGCGCGATCCGGCGCGGGTGAGCCGCGCGCGACGAAGCCCATCGAGGTTCCATGATCACGCTCTATGGCTCCGGGCCCAATTTCGGCCTTCCCGACGCAAGCCCGTTCGTGACCAAGGCTGAGACCTTGTTGCGGATGTCGAAGCTGCCGTTCGAGAAGGCGCTGATGAGCTTCTCAAAGGCGCCGAAGGGCAAAATCCCCTACATCGAGGACGACGGCCAGTTGCTCGGCGACTCCACCCTGATCCGCTGGCACCTCGAGAAGAAATACGGCATCGACTTCGATCAGGGTCTCAGCGCCGAGCAGCTTGCCATCTCCTGGGCGTTCGAGAAGATGGCGGAGGATAATCTCTACTGGGCCAGCGTCTATTTCCGCTGGATGATCGACGCGAATTTCAGGAAAGGGCCGGTCAATTTCTTCAAGGACGTGCCTGCGCCGGTCCGGCCCGTGGTTGTCTCGATGATCCGCCGCCGTCTGCGCAAGACGCTGCATGGCCAGGGGCTCGGCCGGCACTCCGCCGACGAGATCACCGCGATCGGAATCCGCTCGATCGAAGCGATGGCGGCCTATCTCGGCGACAAGCCGTTCTTCATGGGCAATACGCCGGCCGGCATCGACGCCACGATGTTTGCGTTTGCGGTCAGCGCGATTTGTCCGCTGTTCGAATCGGAGCTGCAGCGGGCGGCTGCAAGCCACGACAATTTGCGGCGCTATGTCGGCCGGATGACCGCGCGATTCTATCCGGAACTTCAGGAGATCGCGGGTTGTCAATCTGCGGCGTGAAGTTTTGGGCCATAGACTCACAAACGCGCATTCGCCGTTCATCCATAAATCGGGCGTGCCCCGTAGCGAGTCCTTGGCGATGCTTTGCGACCCCTGAGAAAACCGCAAAACGACCCAATCCCGGTCCTTATGGGTTCACTGCCTGGTTTGATGTGTTTTCGTAAGGCGAAGAAAACCCCCCGGGCTGGGCCGGGGGTTCAAGGTGGTGTGGTCTAACTAATTAGTTGACCTTGAGGTTTTCCGCGGAGGTTTTGCCGCGATTTTCGACAAGGTCGAACTCGATGTGCTGGTTCTCGTTGAGCGTGGAGAGTCCCGCGCGCTCGACGGCCGAGATGTGGACGAACACGTCCTTCTCGCCGGCCGCCGGCTTGATGAACCCATACCCCTTGGTGGGGTTGAACCACTTCACGGTGCCCTTCTGCATCGCCTGTCTCCAAGTTTGGACCTAGATAGTCCGGACACAAAAAAGGCGCGGCCACGTTTTCCACGTGCCACGCCACAAACGGGCTCCCCGGTAGCTGATTGATTTCTTACTCGCGAAACGCACAGTCAAACGGCCCGAATCCGATTGCACTGCCGATTGCGACATCAAATTTGGGCATTCTCGTGATCTTTGTGGCCCCGGCGAATCGCCCTGATGTCGCGGTCTGTGGCAGACGAACCACAATGCCGCGTATTCGGCGGAGCGACGATTGACCCCTCACGCGAACTGGAGGCAAATCGTTGGCGTTTATCGGCATTTGCGCATTTTTCGCCGCGGTCTTTGGAAGCTCTGGCCTTTTGGAAGCCCTGGCCCCTTTGGAATGGATTGCATGCGCGGCTCACGGCGGCCCTCGCGAGCATGGAAGATCGGAAGCGGGCGTGCATTGGCGCGTCTGGGCGCGGTTGCATTCGTCCTCCTGACCGTCATGTCAGCCGCGCACGCGCAATCGCCAACGCCGACCCCGACACCCACGCCGTCGCCGACCCCGAGCCCCACGCCGACCGTGATCAATTCGACGGTGACATCGGGCGCGGCGCTGACCAATCTCGGCAGCAATTTTTTGGAGCGGCTCGGCAATCAGTCGAGCAACGGCTTCAACCGTCTGCAACGCACCAATCCCGGCGGCGGCGGCGCCTCCGAGGCCACGGAAGCGCCGCGCTATCGGGCCTGGTTCGAAACCTATGGCAACTACACCCGGAACGGTGCGGTCGGCGATTTCGTCGGCGACAACAGGAAGACCTGGGGCGGCGTCGGTGGAATCGGCGCGCGGGTGGCGCCGGGCATCAATGTCGGCTTCTCGGTCGACCAGAGCCGTTCCGCGATCGACATTCCGCTGGCGCTGCAGTCGGCGACGATCGACCTGACCCAACTCGGCTTCACAGCTTCCGTCGACAGCGGCCCATGGACCTGGGCAAGCGCTGTCGTGCACGGCTTCGGCAACATCCATTCCCTCCGCGATACCGGGCTGGGATTCGCGACGGCCGGATACAACGCACGGCTCGACGGCGCCCTGAGCGAGATCAGCTACTACTGGACCAGGGATCAATACCGCGTGGTGCCCAAGGCAGCGTTCGAATATGTCCGCGCGCAGACCGGCGCGCTGCAGGAGATCGGCGGCCTCGATCCGGTGTCGGCGACCAGCGCCACCGTGCAGCGCGGACGGCTCCTGATCGGCGCGGAGATCGGCCAGTACTGGATCTTCGACGGCAAGATTCTGGACCTATCGGGTTACGGCAAGTTCGTCGACAATCTCGTGCAGAATTTCTCCGACATCACCGTCAGCCTCGGTACCCAGAGCCTGACCCTGCAGGGCATCGGCGAGAGCCGCTACGGCGCCGATGCCGGCGGCTCGGCATCGCTGTTCCTGAGCAACACCGCGCGGGTCTACATGAACTACGACGGCAAATTCCGCGCCGCGATGCAGTCGCATCAGGGCACGCTGGGGCTGGAGTTGAAGTGGTAGCGCCGTCGCTGGCCTCGTGGTTCGAGACGGCGCCACGCGCCTCCTCACCATGAGGGTCTAAGACCTCGTCCTGTGGAGCGTCGCGAAGCGATGCGTCTCGAAGGATGAAAGCCCCGGCGCTACGTCCGATCGACCCTGACGACGCGGCCTTTCTCGATCGCGAGCGCCAGCCGGCCGTGCTTCAGCGCAATCGCGGCTTCGCCGAACAATTCGCGCCGCCAGCCGTGCAGGGCAGGGACGTCGGCGTGGTCGTCGGCTGCGATCTGGTCGAGGTCGTCGACGGTGGCGATCACCTTGCTGGCGACGGCGTGGCGTTCCGACGTCATCCGCAGCAGCACCTTCAGAAGCTCGACGGTCGCGGCGCCATTGGAATTGCCGCGCGGCTTTTCGATCTTCGGCAGCGTATGCGGATCGCGGGCAACGCCGCGCTGCACGGCGGCGATGATGTCGCTGCCCCATTTCGAGCGATCAAACCCCTTCGGCAGCGAGCGCAGGCTGGCGAGACGCTCCAGCGAGGTCGGGGCATGGGTGGCGATGTCGCCGACCGCGTCGTCCTTCAGGACGCGCGAACGTGGTACGTCGCGGCTTTGCGCCTCCTGCTCGCGCCAGGCGGCGACTTCCATCAGCACCGCGAGTTCTTTCGGCTTGCGCACCCGGGTCTTCAGCCGCTCCCAGGCGCGCTCGGGATGGAAATCGTAGGTTCGCGGCGAGGTCAGGATTTCCATCTCCTCACTGACCCAGTCGCTGCGGCCGCGTTTCTTCAGATCGGCGTCGAGGGCCGCAAAGACATCGCGCAGATGGGTGACATCAGAGACCGCGTAGTGCATCTGCTCGGGCGTCAGCGGCCGGCGCGACCAGTCGGTGAAACGGTGGGTCTTGTCCGGGCGATGGCCGGTGACGCGCTCGACGAGCTGGTCATAGGCGATGCTGTCGCCATAGCCGAGCACCATCGCGGCGACCTGGGTATCGAAGATCGGGTGCGGAATGGTGTTCGACAGGTGCCAGACGATTTCGATGTCCTGGCGGGCGGCGTGAAACACCTTCAGCACCGCCTCGTTCCCCATCAGCTCGAAGAATGCCTTGAGGTCGATGCCGGGTGCCAGCGTGTCGATCACGACGGCCTCATCCGCGCTCGCCATCTGCACGACGCAGAGCAGGGGATAGTAGGTCGTCTCCCGCAGGAACTCGGTATCGACGGTGATGACCTTGTGCTGGGCGAGCCGGGAGCAGGCGGCCGCGAGGTCGGAAGTGGTGGTAATCAGATCCATGAACAATCCATGACGCGCGGGTAAGGCGTTCTGCCGAAAACGCTGATATGTCAAGGGTGTCGCACAGGATTTGAGCCGTGCATTTGAGCCTGAGCACGGCTTTTTTGCGACTCAACCGCGGCCGGCTGTGTGTGGTAGCGCCGTTCCGGCCGTCAGGCAGCGGCGAGGTGAGCGAACCCGTTACTCGTAACGGATGTGCCGCGACCGGCGGCGGCCCGACGGGATCGCGAGCACGACCAGACAAAGCGCAATCATCGCCATTCCCATCAATGCGAAAGCAAAGGCGTCCACGGCAATTCTCCCCCAATATGTCGTTAGATTTGTGGGGCGGGCGTTGACGGTTTCTTAATTCGTGGAGGCGGGAGAACTGCGTGTGCGCGGATGGTGGATGGAGGCTTAAGGAGTTCGGTTAACGGCAGCGCGCAGGAAGGGTTTCACCGGACCCCATCGCCGTCATTGCGAGGAGTTCGCGACAAAATTGCAAAGCAATTTTGCGCTGAAGCGACGAAGCAATCCATGCTTTTGTGTTTGCCGATCGATGGATTGCTTCGCTTCGCTCGCAATGACGCGGATGGATCGGGGCTCACGTCCCGCAGAACGTCCGCAGCACGCGCTGGTCCGGCATCGGCGGTTCGGCGTAGGCCGCAAACGCCGGCTGATCCTCGTAGGGCTTCGACAGCACCGTCAGCAATTCCTCGAACGGCGCGTAGTCGTCGTTGCCGGCAGCCGCGATCGCCGCTTCAATGCGGTGGTTGCGCGGGATGAAGGCCGGATTGACGGCGCGCATGGCGGCCTGCCGTTCGGCCGACGATTGCGGCTCGTCGGCGAGGCGCGCCCGCCAGCGCGTCGCCCAATCGTCGAAGGCTGCGGGATCGGTGAACTGATCGCGGACCTTGTCGTCAGCGCCGTCGCCGGCGGCGTCGGAAAGGCGGCGGAAGGTGAGGGTGAAATCGGCCTCATGCTTTGCCATCGCATCGAGCAGATCCTGCACCAGGGTCTCGTCGCCCTCCTGTGTGGTGAACAGGCCGATCTTGCTGCGCAGGCCGGCCTGGTAGGCGGCGGTGAACTTTTCGGCGAAGTCGCTAAGGATGAATTGCGCCTGCTCGATCGCCTTGTCCTTGTCGTCGGAGAACAGCGGCAGCAGGCATTCGGCGAGCCGCGTCAGGTTCCACAGCGCGATGCGCGGCTGGTTGGCGTAGGCGTAACGGCCCATCTCGTCGATCGAGGAGAACACCTGCGCCGGATTGTAGTCGTCCATGAACGCGCAGGGGCCGTAGTCGATGGTCTCGCCCGAGATCGAGGTGTTGTCGGTGTTCATGACGCCATGGATGAAGCCGACCAGGAGCCAGCGCGCGACGAGATCGGCCTGACGCGCGACGACGCGTTCGAGCAGCGCGTGGTAGGGGCGTTCGGCGATTCCGATATCAGGATAGTGCCGGGCGATGACGTGGTCGGCGAGCGCGCGCACGCCGTCGGTGTCGCCGCGCGCGGCAAAGAACTGGAAGGTGCCGACGCGGATATGGCTCGACGCGACGCGGGTGAGGACGG
>NZ_DAINNI010000192.1:0-6442 GCF_036735945.1 Bradyrhizobium sp.
ACGACACCGGCTTCCTGATCGGCCTGAAGGGTTTCATCGCCGCGATCATCGGCGGCCTCGTGAGCTATCCGCTGACGGCGGTGGCAGCCCTCGTCGTCGGCTGCGTCGAGGCGTTCTCCTCGTTCTACGCCAGCAATTTCAAGGAGGTCATCGTCTTCACGCTCATCCTTCCCGTGCTGATGCTGCGTTCGCTCGCAGCGCCTGAGGTCGAGGAAGAAAAGGACTGACGGCGATGACGCAGCGAGCCCCTCTCATCATCTTCGCGATCGTCATGGCGGCGATCCCGTTCATCCCGGGCATCCCGCCATTCTGGATCGTGCTGCTCAACAATATCGGCCTCGCCGCACTGGTGGCGATGGGCCTCGTACTGCTGACCGGTGTCGGCGGCCTCACCTCGTTCGGCCAGGCCGCGTTCTGCGGCTTCGGCGCCTATACCACGGCGGTGCTGACCACGGCCTATGGCGTCTCGCCCTGGTTGACGCTGCCGCTATCGCTGCTGGTCAGCGGCGTCGCCGCCGTCCTGCTCGGCCTCATCACGGTGCGGCTGTCGGGCCATTATCTGCCGCTCGGCACCATCGCCTGGGGCATCGGGCTGTTTTATCTGTTCAGCAAGCTGGAATTCCTCGGCCGCAACGACGGCATCTCGGGCATCCCGCCGCTTTCGATCGGCAATTTCCGGATGCTCGACCCCGGCGCGATCTATTTCGCGATCTGGACCGCGGTGCTGGTTTCGGCCTTGCTGACCATGAACCTGCTGGACTCCCGCACCGGCCGCGCGATCCGCGCGCTGCGGCGCGGCCATATCGCCGGCGAAGCGTTCGGCGTGCAGACGCCGCGCGCGAAGCTTTTGGTATTCGTCTATGCGGCGGTGCTGGCCGGCCTCTCCGGCTGGCTCTACGCGCACTTCCAGCGCGCGGCCAATCCGACCCCGTTCGGCGCCCATGCCGGCATCGAATATCTGTTCATCGCGGTGGTCGGCGGCGCCGGCTATGTCTGGGGCGGGGTGCTCGGCGCCGGCATCGTCGTGATCCTCAAGGAGATCCTGCAGAGCTACCTGCCCTACATCTTCGGCGGCCAGAGCCAGCTCGAGACCATCGTGTTCGGCATCCTGCTCGTCGTCCTGCTGCAACTGGCGCCGACCGGGGTCTGGCCCTGGCTGATGGCGCGGCTGCCGATCAAGCCGGCCCGCAAGACGCCCGACACGTCGCTCTCTCTTGCCACGCCGGCGCGGCAGCAGGCTTCATCAGGCGCGCTGCTGCAGATCGAGAAGGCGCGCAAGCAGTTCGGCGGCGTGATCGCCGTCAATGACGTCTCGTTCGACGTTCAGGCCCGCGAGATCGTCGCCCTGATCGGGCCCAACGGCGCCGGCAAGAGCACCACGTTCAACCTGATCACGGGCGTGCTGACGACGACCGGCGGCACGATCTCCGTGCTCGGCCACAAGGTCGACAATGCGCCGCCGCAGGAGGTCGTCAAGCTCGGCGTCAGCAGGACCTTCCAGCACGTCAAGCTGGTGCCCGACATGACCGTGCTGGAGAACGTCGCGATCGGCGCGCATCTGCGCGGCTCCTCGGGCCCGATCTCCAGCATGTTCCGCCTCGACCGCGCCGACGAGGCAAAGCTGCTGGCGGAAGCCGCACGCCAGATCGAGCGCGTCGGCCTTGGCGACCAGATCGACCAGCTAGCGGGAAGCCTGTCGCTCGGCCAGCAACGCATCGTCGAGATCGCGCGTGCGCTCTGCGTCGACCCGCTGCTGCTGCTGCTCGACGAGCCTGCCGCGGGCCTGCGCCACATGGAAAAGCAGCGGCTCGCCGCCTTGCTCCGCCAGTTGCGCGACGGCGGGATGTCGGTGCTGCTGGTCGAGCACGACATGGGCTTTGTAATGGATCTCGCCGACCGTGTGGTCGTGCTCGATTTCGGCACCAAGATCGCCGAGGGCACGCCGGCCCAGATCAAGACCAATCCCGACGTGATCAAGGCCTATCTCGGAGCTGCCGCATGAGCGCGCTGCTGTCCGTCTCCGACGCCCACGTTGCCTACGGCAAGGTCGAAGCCGTGCGCTCGGTCTCGCTCGACGTCGCCGACAACGAGATCGTCACCATCATCGGCGCCAACGGCGCCGGCAAGACCACGCTGCTGAACGCGATCATGGGTATCCTGCCGCTCAAGGGCAACACCGCCTTTGCCGGCGCCGACATGACCCAGCTCGATATCGAGGACCGCGTCGCGGCGGGCTTGAGCCTGGTGCCCGAGCACCGCGAACTGTTCGCCACCATGAATGTCGAGGATAATCTGCTGCTCGGTGCGTTCCGGATTCCGAAGGCCACGGCGGCAAAATCGTTCGAGCGGGTCTATGCGCTGTTTCCGCGGCTGAAGGAACGCCGCAAGCAGCTTGCCGGCACGCTTTCCGGCGGCGAGCAGCAGATGCTGGCGATGGGCCGTGCGCTGATGGGCGCTCCAAGACTATTGATGCTGGACGAGCCGAGCCTCGGCCTCGCGCCGATCATCGTCGCCGACATCTTCCGCACCATCGGCGAACTGCGCGCCGCCGGCGTCTCGGTGCTGCTGGTCGAGCAGAACGCGCAGGCCGCCCTGCAGATCGCCGACCGCGCCTATGTCATGGAACTCGGCGAGTTCATCCTGTCGGGATCGGCGAAGGATATCGCCAGCAACCAGCGCGTCGCGGCGAGCTATCTCGGCTTCCAGCACGAAGGCGCGAGCGAAGTATAGATCTGCTTTTCTCGACGCGGGGGCGGAGGCGCACGCGACAGCGTGCGCCTCGAAGGATGAATGGCACCAGCGGGGCCACATGGTTCGAGACGGCGCTGAAGCGCCTCCTCACCATGAGGCGCTGGTCATCTATTTCGCCGGGACGTACTTGCCGTCCTTCACCGTCAGGATGATGCGCGAGCGATCGTCGAGACCGTAGCGATCCTTTTCGGTGAAGTTGTAGACGCCCTGGCTGGCCGCGATTTCCTTCTCAGAGATCAGCGCCTGGCGGATCGCCTCGCGGAACTCAGGCGTGCCCGGCTTCGCGGTCTTCAGCGCCACCGGGATCACGCGCTTGAGCACTTCGAAGGCGTCGTAGGAATGGCCGGCGAACTGGCTGCGGCTGTTGGCGCCGTACTTGGCTTCATAGGCGGTGTTGAGCGCGAGACCCGGCTTCTTGGTCAGCGCGCTGTCGGGCTGCGATTCCGGCGACATCACCGGACCCGAGGACATGATGACGCCTTCCGCCGCGGGGCCTGCGATGCGGATGAAGTCCATGCTGGCGGCGCCATGGGTCTGGTAGATCAGGCCCTTGTAGCCGCGGTCGCGCAGCGTCGACTGCGGCAGCGCCGCGGCGGTGCCGGAGGCGCCGACCAGAATGGCGTCGGGATTGGCGGCGACCAGTTTCAGCACCTGGCCCGTGACCGACGTATCGGTACGGGCGAAGCGTTCTTCAGTCGCCATGTTCAAGCCCATCGGCACGGCCTGGGTCTTGAAGTCGTTGGCCCAGAGATCGCCGTAGGAATCCGAGTAGCCGATATAGCCGACGGTCTTGATGCCATGCGCCTTCATGTGCTCGTACAGCACCTTGCCCATGATCGGAATCGGCTGCGGCATCGCCACCGACCACTTTGCGCGGGCCTCATTGATCGGGAACGGCGCCAGGCCGAAATGCGGAATGCCCGCCTCGTTGGCGACCGTCGAGACCGCAATGGTGGGAGGCGTCGTCGACGAACCCATGATGATGTCGGCCTTGGACTCGGTCACGAAGCGACGCGCATTGGTCGTCGCCGCCGTCGGGTCGCCGCCGTCGTCGAGCACGATGATCTTGAGCGGCACGCCGCCGATCTCCTTCGGCACGAATTCAAGCGCGTTGCGTTCGGGAATTCCGAGCGCCGCCGCAGGTCCGGTCGTGACGATGGTGATGCCGATGGTGATCTCGTTGGTCTGCGCCAGCGCCGAGCCCGGCAGGGCGAGGGCCGCAACCACGGCCGCCGCAGACAGAAGAGCCTTCTTCATTCATTCCTCCCTTGATTATCTTCTTTATTGTGTAAAGCAAAAACAGGCGGGCAATTCAGCCCCTTCTTTAGGTCATGCGGGCGCATTCGTCAGCCCCGCATGAAACGCTCGATGATCTCCTGCGGCATCGAGGCCGATTTCAGCTTCGCCGGATCGTCCGGATGACGGCCGACCAGCACCCGGGTCTCGAACGCCTCGATCGCCAGCGCCTCGCCCTTGAACACGTTGTGGACCACCTCGAAGCTGGACCGCTTGAAACTCTCGATCCGGCTTTCGATCCTGATCCAGTCGCCATGGGTCGAGGGGATGTGGAATTTCGCCCGCGTGTCCACCATCGGTATGCCAACCAGGCCGTATCTATGGATGATGTCCTGTTTCGAGAAACCGGCGGCTTCGAACATGATCGAGGTCGAATCGTCGAACATCGCGAAATAGCGCGGGTAGTAGACGATGTTGGCGGGGTCGCAATCGCCCCACTGGATCTGCACGTCGCGGCTGTGCACGAACATGACCTATCCTTAACGCGGCGCCATGCGAAGCGCGGCATCGAGCCGCACCACTTCACCGTTCAGGTACGGGTTGTCGATCATGTGCAGCGCCAGCGAGGCGAACTCCTCGGCCTGGCCGAGCCGGCGCGGGAACGGGATCGAGGCGGCGAGCGAGTCCTGCGCTTCCTGCGGCAGGTTGGCGAGCAGCGGCGTCAGGAACAGGCCCGGCGCGATCGTCAGCACGCGAATGCCGAACTGCGCCAGCTCGCGCGCGATCGGCAGCGTCATGGCGACGATGCCGCCCTTCGAGGCCGAATAGGCGGACTGGCCGATCTGGCCCTCATAGGCGGCAACCGAAGCCGTCGAAATCACCACGCCGCGCTCGCCGGTCGCCAGCGGGTCCAGCTTCGACATCGCAGCGGTTACGAGCCGCAGCATGTTGAACGAGCCGATCAGATTGACCTTGATCACCTTCTCGAAGTCACCGAGCGCCATCGGCCCGTCCTTGCCGATCACGCGCTTGGCGACGCCGATGCCGGCGCAGTTCACCAGCACGCGCGCCGGACCATGCGCCGCCGCGGCCTTGGCAATCGCGGCTTCCGCCGAGGCTGTGTCAGACACGTCGCAGGTGACGGCGATCCCGCCGATCTCGGCCGCGACTGTTTCAGCAAGGCTGGCGTTGAGATCGCAGATCGCGACCTTGGCGCCCTGCGCCGCGAGCCGGCGCGCGGTCGCCGCGCCCAATCCCGATGCGCCGCCTGTGACGATGGCGGCCTGGTCCTTCAACTGCATGACGCTCTCCCTGACAAGATATTCAAGCAAATTCCGTTACAAGGTGATGACCGGCGCCGCCGGCACCGCTGCGTAAATCGTTTCGATCAGCGCGCTGCGGTTCTCCAGGACCGCGCGCTGGTTGATCGAGCCCTTGTCCGTGACTTCACCACGGTCGATCGACAGCGGCACATCGAGCAGCACGGCGCGGGTGATCCGGGTGGAGGAGCCCGTCGCGGTAGCGACAAGCTGGCGGAAGCGCTCGTGGAACGCCTCGATGATCAGCGGGTCGGATGCCGCCGCGGCGAGATCGTCCACCGGCAGCGTCGGGTTGATCAGGCGGCAGCCGTCGAGATCGAGCACCACCAGTGCCGAGATTTCATCGCGGTTGATGCCGGCGACCACGACATCGCGCACCAGCGGCGCGCAGGCCGCGACGAAGCGCGCGCGCAATGGGCCGACGCTGACCCAGGTGCCGCTCGCGAGCTTGAAATCCTCGCTGACGCGGCCGTCGAAATCGAAGCCGGCGTCAAAATTATCAGGGTCGGCCGGCTTGAGCGCGTCGCCCATCTTGTAGAAGCCTTCCTCGTCGAAGCATTTCGCGGTGATATCAGGCTGGCGCCAATAACCCGGCATCACGTTCGGCCCCCTGGCACGCACTTCGAGCTTGCCGTTGTTGGGCACGAGCTTGGCGTCGTTGCCGAGGACCGGCAGCCCGACATGGCCGGAGCGGCTGGTGTGCGGATTGACCGACATGAAGAACGGCGCGGTCTCGGTGGCGCCGAGCCCGGTCAGCATCGGCACGCGGTAGCCGGTCTCGCGGACGGATAATTCATCGAGGCTGTTCCAGACGAACGCAGACAGCGCGGCGCCCGAGAAGAACATCGCATGGAGCCGCGCGAAGAATTTCTTGCGCAAGTTTGCATCGTCGCGCAGATAGGGCAGCAGTGATTCATAGCCCTTGGGCACGTTGAAATAGACCGTCGGCGAAATCTCCCGGAGATTGCGCACGGTCTCCTCGATGCCGCCGGGCATCGGCTTGCCCTCGTCGAGATACATCGAGCCGCCATTGTAGAGCGTGAGCCCGATATTGTGGTTGCCGCCGAAGGTGTGGTTCCAGGGCAGCCAGTCGACGATGACAGGCGGCTCGTCCTTCAGGAACGCCAGCGTCTCGC
>NZ_DAINNI010000193.1:0-6296 GCF_036735945.1 Bradyrhizobium sp.
AAAGGGCCAAAATACCGGACAGATCGTGTGCTACCTAAACCGGACATATCGTGTGTTACCGACAGCACTTCCGGCCGGCCTTGCGATCTGCTTGAATTCTGGATATATTACTGGATATATCGGTGGAGAGCGCCATGGGCAGCAAATCTCAGAAGCGCGCGATCAGGAACTACCGGAATCGTCTCCAAATGCGGGGAATGGCCCGGTTCGAGGTTCTCGGGCTCGACGGTGACCGCGACCTCATCCGGTCACTCGCGCGACGCCTGGCGGAGGACGGGCCGGATGCCGCACGGCTGCGGGCCGCAGTCAGTCAGACGGTTTCCGGTGAGCCGCCCAGGAAGGGCGGCATTCTTGAGGCCCTTCGCCGTTCGCCTCTCGTAGGTAGCGATATCGCTCCAGTTCGCCAGTTCGAAGCCGGGCGCAAGGTTGAACTGTGAGCCGTTATCTGCTCGACACCAACATCATCAGCAAGGTCACAAGGCCTGTGCCTTCGGAAGCGCTGCTGACCTGGATGGAAGGGCAGGTCGACGACGATCTGTTCATTGCCTCGCTCACGGTCGCCGAAATCCGACGCGGCATACTGGAAAAGCCCGCCGGGCGGAAGCGTGACCAGCTTGATGCCTGGTTTTCCGGTCCGGAAGGGCCATCGGCGCTTTTCGCTGGCCGCGTGCTGCCATTTGACGAAAAGGCGGCCCTGATCTGGGCCCGCTTGATGGCTGAGGGAACCACAAAGGGAAGGCCGCGCAGCGCTCTCGACACGATCATCGCCGCGATTGCCGAGGCCAACGACTGCATCGTCGTCACCGACAACGAGAAGGACTTTGCCGGCATCGAGATCGTCAATCCTCTCCGGAATGCGATCTGATCGCCGTGCAATCAACATCTAATCCGTTCCGCCAACGGATTTGATTGATCGGTCGCCAATTTCCTTGGCTTGCGCGCTCTTTGCGAAAGCAGATCACTTCATCTCCTCCAGCAGCTTCCGCGCTTCACCCAACAAACGCCCGAATCCGCCTTCGCTCCGCGATCGCATCCCTGGTGAACAGGCCGTGCTTTCGCGCGTTCCGGTTCGCCCTTGGCGCGCCGGACCCCGGTGCGCCGCCGTGCATGCGGCAGCGCTTTTTGCCGTACACCGCCGGCGAGCGGCAGGCGCAGCCGGAGCGGGTTTTGGCGCCACAGCGCGGGCTCCCCAGCATCAGGCCGGTAGTTCCGGTGTGATCGCTCATGCCCCAGCTTCCCGCCTGGCATCAGCGGAGCGGGCCTTCGCCTGGAGCCCGCAGCCTTCGGCGCCTTCCGCGCTGCCGACGCCGGGCTTTTGTCCGCCACGATCACGCGCGCATGTTGCGTGACGTTGCCGATGATGGCCTTGCCGCCGTCGCCGACCGAGACGTTCTGCACGGTGATGGCGGGCTCGCCCTGGCTGCGGTAGCGGTTCAGCGCTTCGATCTGCATGGGGAACGTGCGGGCGAGCCGGCCGAGTACGCGCGCGGCGCTGTCGTCCTGGGCGAGGTCGTCGGCGTCGGCGAGGTGATGGGCGCATCGCATCGCCATCACGTGAACCGAAACCATCTGCGCCACCAGCATGGCCTCGACGGCATCCCGCGAGCGAATGCTCTTCACCATCGAGAGCAAGCAGCCTCACGCATCCGCAAAAGCGGCAACTGTCCCCTTCACAGGAAAGCTATCTCGCCGCCGTCACCCGCAGCGATTTCCTCAGCGCCCGTTCGGGGCTCGATTCCGGATCTGCGATCGGGCGGCGGTAGGTCGCGATGCGGCGCAGCCAGCCGACCTCGAAGACGCGGTTGGAGGGAAGGTTGCGAATCCGCTGTTGCAGGACGAACTGCGCCGCATCGGCGAATTCGGCGCGCACGGCCTTCGGATCGCCGGTCACACCGTTCATCCTGAGCAGCACCTGCTTGAGACCCCAGCCCTGCCGCAGCCCGGTCTCCTTGTTCATGGCGGCCTCGTTCGGGTTGGTGCCCTCGCCCTTGAAATTGATGTAGTCGATCAGCGGATAAAAATTCTCGCTAGCGCGAACGACGCGCGTGAACTGGATGACGATATGGTCGCGCTCCGGGCCGTCGGGCGCCGTCTTGAGGATCTTCTCCATCGCGCCTTGCGCGCGCGCCATCATGAATTGCGTCTGCTCGGTCACGGTGTCGAGCATGAACTGCCTCAACTCTTTCATCTGCGGCGAGTTGGCGTGCTTCCTGAACTCGGCCCGGCTGGTCCACGGGTTGGCCGGAATTTGCGTCTGGTCCAGCCAGGCGGGCAAACGCACGTTCTTCTTGCGCATGAACTCGAGCAGGGCCGGAAAGCTCTCCTCGAAAGGCAGCCATTTGCCGACCGGAAACCAGATGAAATGACCGATGCCGAGGGAAGCGAATTCCTCGTTCGCATTCCATGACGTGATCGCATCAATTTTTCCGCCTGTTTCATTCAGCCAGATCTTCTGGCCGATCTTCTTCGCCAGATCGCCCGGCAAGACGATCTGCGGTACCGGCAAATCCTTAGGCAGATCCTTGGCCTCTTGGCTCGGTTTCCGTGCCTCTGGCATTTGAACGGCAGCTTCCGGCGCTGGCTTCTGCACCTCATTCTGTCGCAGGACTGGTTCGGGTTCGGACTTCTGCGTGCGGGATGCCTGCGCGGCGCCAGGCCCACTTTGCTCTTTTTCGTTATCAGCGACGCGTGTCGCGGACGGCGCGGCGGTTTCCGCCAATGCCGTTTGCGTCGGAATGCCGGCGACAATGACACACGAGAGCAGCCATGAGCCGCAAGCAAGCACCTTCGCGCTATGCTGTCCGGGTCTCGCTTGCCGTGCCGTTCTCCTGCCGCTACCCGCCAATGAAATCACCGCCCATGTCCATGTTTCCGAAGGCTAGCCTGACGGGAAGGGTCGTACGGGCGAACAACACGATGCGTATGGCGAAATCGTGGGGTCACAGTGGCGGCTGTAGGCCAAGCGCCGGAGTTGCGATGACAGTGCATAAAACTCTTACCGCGATCGGATCGCCGAACAATCGACATCTGAGCCGCTCGCAACGGCAATCACTTCATCTCTTCCAGTAGTCTCCGCGATTCTCCCAACAATGTCCGAATCTGCTGTCGCTCAGCGATCGCGGCCCCGGTGAACAGGCCGTGCTTGCGCGCGTTCCGGTTCGCCCTTGGCGCGCCGGACCCCGGCGCACTACCGTGCATGCGGCAGCGCTTCCTGCCGTGCACCGCAGGCGAGCGGCACGCGCCGCCGGAACGGGTCTTGGCGCCGCAACGCGGGCTCGCCAGCATCGGGGCGGCATTTCCGATGTGACCGCTCATGGCTGTGCCTCCCGCCTGGCATCAGCGGCTTCGCGCCGTCGCCTGGCGCTCGCGGCCTTCGGCGCATTCCGCGCCGCGGATGCCGCCTTCTTGTCCGACACGATCACCCGCGCATGCTGCGTGACATTGCCGACGATGGCCTTGCCGCCGTCGGTGACCGACACGTTCTGCACGGTGATGGCGGGCTCACCCTGGCTGCGGTAGCGGTTCAGCGCCTCGATCTGGGCGGGAAAGGTGCGGGCGAGCCGGCCCAATGCGCGGGCGGCGCTGTCGTGCTGGGCGAGGTCGTCGGCGTCAGCGAGGTGATGGGCGCATCGCATCGCCATCACGTGAACCGAAACCATCTGCGCCACCAGCATGGCCTCGACGGCATCCCGTGGGCGAATGCTCTTCACCATAGACAGCATGAAGGAGAGGGTGACCTCGTCGGGGCCCTCGCCGCTCACGCTGGCCTTCACCAATTGCCTGATGATGCCATGCATCGCCTCGCGGTCGGCGACGCCCAGTGTAGCAGCCATGAGCCGGTCGCCGAGTTCAGGGTCCGGATGGTCGATGGAGAAACCGTGCGACTGCAGTTTTATTCGCGGGGCTGCGGCAGCGTTGGTCTGGTCCGTTGCGGCGATCGCCGTTGCTACAGTGAGGTCGGGCGCGGTGTTCATGTCGGGATTCCCTGGGCGAGGCGCGCGCAGGCGATCGCTCGCCGCGGCGGCGTGGGTGCAATTTCAAGTGTCGGTGAGGGTTTTGAGCCGCAATCGCGACGGACGCACCTGATATTGCGGGGCGACGGGCGCATGCCGGATTTCGGAATAATCGAAAAATGCTCCTGATTTGCCCGACGTGTCAAGTTGCTTTTCCGAATGCCGGCGGCCGCCTGCCGCTTTGCATGGGGTTGTTTTCGATATTTTGGCAGCGCGCGCCTTCGAAAGCGAGTTCTCCAGCGTCATCCGCCGTTGTGCCGGCGAGCGCTTGCGAAACCCGTCGACATGCCCGATCCTATCCGTCGGGAGCGGGCAACGCGCAAGCCCTGTCCCGGCATCCGTCGTCGCCGGCGGTCTGCTCATTTGATAACGAGGGTCACATGTCATACCGTTCCTCCTGGATGACGGAAGAACTCGACGTCTTCCGCGATCAGTTCCGCAAATACCTCGCGAAGGACCTGGCGCCGCATGCGGAGAAGTGGCGCGAGCAGAAGATGGTCGACCGCTTCGCCTGGCGCGGGCTTGGCGAGATGGGGGCGCTGCTGCCGAGCGTGCCGGAGGCCTATGGCGGGCTCGGCGCGACCTTCGCCTATGATGCCGCTGTTCTTGAGGACATCGAGAGCACGGTGCCGGAAGTGACGACCGGCGTCTCCGTGCACAGCGCGATCGTCGCGCACTACATTCTCAACTACGGCTCCGAGGAGCAGAAGCAGCGCTGGTTGCCGAAGATGGCCTCCGGCGAGATGGTCGGCGCCATCGCGATGACCGAGCCCGGCACCGGCTCCGACCTGCAAAGCGTCAAGACCAGTGCGAAGAAGCAGGGCAATTCCTATGTCATCAACGGCCAGAAGACGTTCATCACCAACGGCCAGGCCGCCGATCTCGTCGTCGTGGTCGCACGCACCGGCGAAGCCGGCGCCAAGGGCCTCTCGCTGATCGTGGTCGAGACATCAGGCGCGGACGGCTATCGCCGCGGCCGCAACCTCGACAAGATCGGCCTGCATGCATCAGACACGTCCGAATTGTTCTTCGACAATGTCGTCGTGCCGCCCGAGAACCTGCTCGGCGGGGAAGAAGGGCAGGGCTTTGTCCAGTTGATGCAGCAACTGCCGCAGGAGCGCCTCGCGCTCGCGGTCGGCGCCGTCGCCTCGATGGAGCGCGCGATAAAACTCACCGCCGACTACACGAAGGAGCGCACCGCCTTCGGCAAGCCGCTGCTGGATTTCCAGAACACCGCCTTCAAGCTTGCCGAGCGCAAGACCGAAGCTGTCATCGCGCGCGTCTTCGTCGACTGGTGCGTCGAGCGCCTCGTCGCCGGGGATCTCGACACCGTCACCGCGTCGATGGCGAAATACTGGTGCTCGGAAAAGCAGGTGCAGACCGCCGACGAATGCCTGCAGCTGTTTGGCGGCTATGGCTACATGCAGGAATATCCGATCTCGCGGATGTTCATCGATTCCCGGATCCAGAAGATCTATGGCGGCACCAACGAGATCATGAAGCTGTTGATCTCACGCTCGCTGTGAACGGAGCCTGCGAGGCGGCGGGCGTCTACGAGATTGCGGGATGATGATGCAGGGCTTCCTAATCTTCCCGAGCCCGCCTCAGCTTGAAATGCCCGAACGCCGTCGCGATCGGCCTTGTTGCGTCGTCCTGCCAGGCCTGCGCCTGGAACGCGACGATGCGCAGGCCCTGCTTGACGATCGAGACGTTGGCAAAGCTGTCCAACGCGCGTCCCGAACGCAGATAGTTGATGGTCAGGCCGATCGGCTTGGGCGGCGCTGCGAAGCCGAGTTCGCGGGCGACGCCGACGATCGCCGTTGTCTCCAGAAAGGCGCCGGTGATGCCGCCGTGGATGGCGGGCAGCACCGGATTGCCGATGATCCTTGGCGAGAACGGCATGTGCAGCACGCCGTCTTCCGCGACGCGGATGCCGAGGCAGCGGGCGAAGGGGCTCCTGGCGAACGGGCCGGTGTCGTCGTCGGGACAATCGAGAACGGGCACCTCATCGGCGTCCCTGTCCTGCAGCATGTTGGTGCGGTTGGCGCCGATCATGAAGCAGGCGGCGGCGGTCGCCACCGGATCCTGCTCGGTGTCCTGATAGGCGGTCGCGCGCACGAAGGCGATCGAGCGCGTGACGTGATAGCAGATCGAATGCGCCTTGATGTCGAGGCCGGGCTTGGCCGGCTTCTGGTAGTCGATGCGCAAATCGAGCGTGGCGATGGCGCGGCTGCCGTCGAGCGCGAGCTGCACCGCCATGCCGCAGCTTTCGTCCAGCATGGC
>NZ_DAINNI010000194.1:0-6288 GCF_036735945.1 Bradyrhizobium sp.
ACGCCTTCGTGCTGTGGGGCTCCAACATGGCGGAGATGCATCCGATCCTGTGGACGCGCCTCACCGACCGTCGATTGAGCCAGCCGCATGTCAAGGTCGCGGTGCTCTCGACCTTCACCAACCGCAGCTCCGACCTCGCCGACATCCCGATCGTGTTCAAGCCGGGTACTGATCTGGCGATCCTGAACTACATCGCCAACCACATCATCACGACGGGGCGGGTCAACCAGGAGTTCGTCAAGAACCACACCACCTTCGTGAAGGGCACGGTCGACATCGGCTACGGCTTGCGCCCTGATCACCCGCTCGAGGTCAAGGCCAAGGGCGCCGCAAACGCCGGCGCGACCCAGCCGATCGACTTCGATGCCTATGCCGCCTTCGTGAAGGACTACACGCTCCAGAAAGTATCCGAACTGACCGGCGTCGAGCGCGGCTTCCTGCAGGAGCTCGCCGAGCTCTATGCCGATCCGAAGCGCAAGGTGATGTCGCTGTGGACCATGGGGTTCAACCAGCATGTCCGCGGCGTCTGGGCCAATCAGCTCCTCTACAACCTGCATCTCCTCACCGGAAAGATCTCCGAGCCAGGCAATTCGCCGTTCTCGCTGACCGGCCAGCCCTCCGCCTGCGGTACCGCGCGCGAAGTCGGCACCTTCGCGCACCGCCTGCCGGCCGACATGGTCGTCATGAATCCGGAGCACCGAAAGCATACCGAAGAAATCTGGCGCGTTCCGAACGGCATCATTCCGGACAAGCCGGGCTACCACGCCGTCGAGCAGGATCGCATGCTGCGCGACGGCAAGCTGAACTTCTACTGGGTTCAGGTGAACAACAACGTGCAGGCCGCGCCGAACAGTTCGCGCGAGACCTATCCGGGCTATCGCAATCCGGACAATTTCATCGTGGTGTCCGACGCCTATCCGACCGTCACCGCGCTGTCAGCCGACCTCATACTGCCGGCGGCGATGTGGGTGGAGAAGGAAGGCGCCTACGGCAATGCCGAGCGCCGCACCCATGTGTGGCGGCAGCTCGTCAACGCGCCCGGCGAGGCGCGCTCGGACCTCTGGCAGATCATGGAGTTCTCCAGGCGCTTCACCACCGACGAGGTGTGGCCGGAGCAGATCCTGGCCGAGAATCCCAATTATCGCGGCAAGACCTTGTTCGACGTGCTGTTCCGCAACGGCAAGGTCGACAAGTTTCCGGTGTCCGAGATTCCCGCCGAATACGAGAACCGCGAGTCGAAGGCATTCGGGTTCTATGTCCACAAGGGGCTGTTCGAGGAATACGCCGAATTCGGCCGTGGCCACGGCCACGACCTTGCCGCATACGACCAGCTCCACGAGGTGCGCGGCATGCGCTGGCCGGTCGTCAACGGCAAGGAGACCAGGTGGCGCTACCGCGAAGGCCTCGACCCCTATGTAAAACCAGGCAAGGGCGTCGAGTTCTACGGCAACAAGGACGGCAAGGCGCGGATCATCGCGGTGCCCTACGAGCCGCCGGCCGAATCGCCCGACAAGGAATACGACGTCTGGCTCGTCACCGGCCGCGTGCTCGAGCATTGGCACTCGGGATCGATGACGATGCGTGTGCCCGAGCTCTACAAGGCGTTTCCCGGCGCGCGCGTCTTCATGCATGCGGAAGACGCGCGCGCCAGGGGCCTCAACGAGGGCTCCGAGGTGCGGGTGGTTTCCCGGCGCGGCGAAATCAGGAGCCGCGTCGATACCAAGGGCCGCAACCGAATGCCGCGCGGCGTGGTGTTCGTGCCGTGGTTCGACGCCAGCCAGCTCATCAACAAGGTGACGCTGGACGCCACCGATCCCATTTCCAAGCAGACGGATTACAAGAAATGCGCGGTCAAGATCATCCCGGCCTGAAGAGGCTCAGAACGCCGCTGGCAGGCGCGCTGCTCGGCGGCATGCTGGTGTTCGCCTGCGGCGCGATCTACGCGCAGAACGCGCCGCAGATCGTGCCGCGCGTCACCGGCGCCGCGTCACCGATGGGCGATGTGCCGACGCCCCCTCTGGCGCGGCCGGTCATCGACGACAAGCGGCTGATGCGCAACTATCCGGAGCAGCCGCCGATCATCCCGCACTCGATCGACAATTATCAGCTTACGCTCAAGACCAACCGCTGCCTCGACTGCCACCGCCGGCAGTTCACCGAAGGTTCGGGCGCGCCGATGATCAGCATTACCCACTTCATGGACCGCGACGGCCAGGTGCTCGCCGACGTCACGCCGCGGCGCTATTTCTGCACCGCCTGCCACGTCCAGCAGACCGACGCGCAGCCGCTGGTGCCGAGCACGTTCAAGGACATGCTTCTCGTCGGTCCGGAGAAGAAGTGAGATGCGGCGATGAAGCGGCTCAAGGAACTGCTGATCTGGTTCTGGCGCATCGCCAGCCGTCCAAGCGCGCATCTGAGCCTGGGCGTGCTTGCGCTCGGGGGATTCATCTGCGGCGTGCTGTTCTGGGGCGCGTTCAACACGGCGCTCGAAATCACCAACACCGAGCAGTTCTGTACCTCCTGTCACGAAATGCGCAACAACGTCTTCGAGGAGCTGCAACGCACGCCGCACTTCTCCAACCGTTCCGGCGTCCGCGCCAGCTGTCCGGACTGCCACGTCCCGCATAACTGGACCGACAAGATCGCGCGCAAGATGCAGGCGTCGAAGGAAGTCTGGGGCAAGATCTTCGGCACGATCGATACCAGGCAGAAATTCCAGAATCACCGGCTCGAGCTTGCCAAGCACGAATGGGCGCGGCTGAAGGCCAACGATTCCCTGGAGTGCCGCAATTGTCATTCCGCCGTCGCGATGGATTTCACCAAGCAAACCCGCCGCGCCTCGGAAATCCACGGCAAGTTTCTCGTCTCGGGCGAGAAGACCTGCATCGACTGCCACAAGGGCATCGCCCATGAGCTGCCCGACATGACCGGCGTCGAGCCGGGCTGGCGGGAGCCGCCCGAACTCCGCCAGCGCCAGAGCACCCGCGACGACCCGCGCGCCGAACTGGCGCGTTACCTCGCCGGCACGGCCGGCGATCGCTAACCGTTCGCGAAATCGCGAAACTGATTTCACGTCATTGCGAGCACCGCGAAGCAATCCATCTGTCCCCGGGCCGACGCAGAGCAAGTGCCCCCGCACATCCCGCTCGCGATCAGGATGTCAAATTGTACGGCAGCAACCGCCGTCAACCATCCGGTAACTAGTTTCCTTCACTCTCTGCCAACCATAAGCCTCGTGTCGCGGCTTATGTCTGGCGAGTGGCGTATCATGTTGCGTTTGAAGATCCTGGCCTCCGTGTTGCCGTTGGTAATTGTCGCTTTGTTCGCGCGGGGCGATTTATGGGGCGGCCCGCGGCGCTGCATCGAAATCGCCGGCACCACCGTCGAGATCACCACCCTCTCCTGGCAGGCCGATCAGCACGTCGGCTTCACCAGCGATCCTTCGGAGGCGACGGTACGGGTTCAAGCTTCCGACAATCCGGAAGCCGCCGACTTCACCGTGATCGACGACATCGATGCGGCCGAGGGCGGCGCCTGCGAAGGCAGCGCCCCACCGCGGCTGATCGCGATCTCGCGCCGGCCTTCGGCCGCCGATCCCCTCATTTATTTGTCGCGGGACGGGCCGGCCGACTACCGCATCTTCGTCGCCTCGAAGAGCTTTTCGCTGCTCGATGCCGCTGCCCTGATCGTCGGCGCCCGCGGCCAGCGACACCGCGTCCAGGCGGCCGCGCTTTAACGCTTCATTCACCCTCTTCTCATCGCATCGGTGGCGTGCGACGAGCCTCAAGCACTTTGCAACGTCGGCAACGCATCGTCTCCCCAAGAGAGACGGCGCAGCAAGCCGGGTCAATTCAGGCAGCAAGCTCAGGGTATTGGCGATGGAGCGAACTTTTCGGATCAAACTCCGCCTTCGCCGTTTCAGCCGCCGTCATCCGTGGCTCACCTTCATAGTCCGCTCCTTCATGATCTTCATGATCGTGTTCGGCGCCGCCTACGGATTCATTGCCGGAAGCAAGGCGGAAAATTCCGGTTACGATCCGCACGCTTTTGCGATCGGCGTTGCTTTCCTGTTTGCAATCGCCTGCGTCGCGCTCGCCGCTTTCAGCTTCCGTTTCCGCCTGCTGCGCAAGAAGATGCGCATGGTCGCCCTGCACAATGAGGCGCTGGCCGACCGGAACTGGGAGTTGCAGGAAGCCGAACAGCGCGCCCTTCGCCTGTTCGAATCGCAAGGCGATCTGATCGTGCTGCGCGACGCCGAAGGCCGCATCACCTTCGTTAACGACGCCTATTGCACCCTCGCGCAAATGCCTCGCGAGCAGTTGATCGGCAGCCGCTTCGCCTTGCGCGTGCTCGAACAGGGCGACACCGCGCTCGAGCCGAACGGCACCCGCGTTCACGACCAGCAGATCGAGGGGCCGTTGGGGGCGCGCTGGATCGCCTGGCGCGAGGGTCTCGTCCGCAATGACGCCGGAGAACCGGCCGAAATGCAAAGCGTCGGCCGCGACGTCACCGATCGCACCGAAAGCGAACGCGCGCTCACCGAAGCCCGCGACCAGGCCGATGCGGCGAGCCGCGCCAAGTCGCGCTTCCTGGCCATGGCAAGCCACGAGATCCGCACCCCGCTCAACGGCATCATCGGCATGAGCACCTTGTTGATGGATACGCCGCTGACGCCGGAACAGACGACCTATGTCAAGGCGGTGAAGACCTCCGGCGACGCTCTGCTCGCGCTGATCGAGGAGCTCCTGGACTATTCCAAGATCGAGGCCGGCAAGATCGACCTCGAACATCGCTCGTTCGCGCTGTCGGGGATGATCGAGGACATCACCGAACTGCTGGCGCCCCGCGCCGAGGCCAAGAAGATCGAGATCGCGGCTTATGTCGACGACCGGCTGCCGCGCGAGGTGATCGGCGACGCCGCGCGGCTGCGCCAGGTGCTGCTCAATCTCGCCGGCAATGCCATCAAGTTCACCTCGACCGGCGGCGTCGCCTTGATCGTCGAGCCCGGCATCTGGCCCAATGAAGTCAGTTTCCTGGTGCGCGACACCGGCATCGGGATCGCGCCCGAGGCGCGCGAGCGCATCTTCCGCGAATTCGAGCAGGCCGATGACAGGATCGCCCGCAGCTATGGCGGCACCGGGCTCGGGCTCAGCATCTCCGACCGCATCGTCAAGCGCATGGGCGGGCGCATCACGCTGGAGAGCGAGCCGGATGTCGGCTCGACGTTCGAAGTTTCGATTCCGCTCGCGGCGGCCGAGAGCAGGCAGGCCCCGTTCGCGGCGCCTGATCTGTCGGGACAGTCGATCATGCTGGTCTCGCCGCAGAGCATCGAGGCCTCGCTGACCGTGCGGCGGCTGGAGCGCTGGGGTGGACAGACCTGCACAGTATCCGACGCCGATGTCGCGGAAGCCCTGATGCCCGAACGTTCCTGGCATACCGTGCTGATCGATCATGCGCTCGGGCGCGCCGGCGTCGAACGGCTCGCCGATGCCGCCCGGCTGCATGCCCCGCAGCGCATCGTGATGTTCACGCCGGCGACGCGGCAGGAAATGCAGCCCGCCGCCAGTTCGGCCCTCACCGGCTATCTGGTCAAGCCGCTGCGCGCGGCTTCGCTCGCCGCACGCCTGATGGCCGCGCCGGAAGTGTCCGCTCCGAGCCTGGAGCCGGCGATCGACGCCGACGCGACGCCGGCGACAAAGGGCCTGTCGATCCTGGTCGCGGAGGACAATCAAATCAACGCGCTGCTGATCCGCTCGCTGCTCGGTCGTCTCAGCCACAACAGCGTCATCACCACCAACGGCGAAGAAGCGCTGGAGTCCTGGCTGGCGGCGAAATCCGCCGGCACGCCCTATGATCTCGTCCTGATGGACATCCAGATGCCGCTGCTCAACGGCATCGAAACCACCCAGCGGATGCGTACCCTCGAGGCCGGCGAGCCGGGCAACCGCACGCCGATCCTCGCGCTCACCGCCAACACCTTGGTCGAGGACCGCTACGCCTGCTTCGAAGCCGGCATGGATGGATTTCTGATCAAGCCGCTCGACCGCGACAAACTCGCCGACGCACTGATGGGCCTGATCGCATCACGGCACATCGCGGCGTGAGATAGAACGATTTTCGACGTCGTCCCCGCGAACGCAAACGCAGGGGCGACGCCAATTACAACCGCCGCAGCGCCACCGTCTCGACGAGATGGTCGGCGCGTTTTTTCAGGATCAGCGTCGCCCGCGGCCGGGTCGGCAGAATATTGTCCTCGAGATTGGCGAGGTTGGTGCGCTCCCAGATCGC
>NZ_DAINNI010000195.1:0-6156 GCF_036735945.1 Bradyrhizobium sp.
GAACGCACCTTCAACAGAAGGAAACGGCGATATGGATCGGGGGCGAGGAAGTGAAGTCGTAGCGCTCATAGAAGAGCCGCGCCTCATCGACCTTGGGCCATGGGGAATTAACCGAGCTTGTACTTGTGCAGTAAGCGGTAGAGGTTGCGCTCGGAGACACCGAGCGCGTCGGCGAGCTTCCCGCGATGTCCGGAATACTTCTTGAACAGCATCTCTACGTAGGAGCGGCGAACCTCCTCCAGATTCATTTCGATCCGCCGTGGAGATTCAGTCAGGCCCTCGCAGCGACGGCAGTTGGCGCCTGTCTCTTCGGCCGGCGTCTGGCGGCGCCTTAAGCAATCGGTGCCTGCAGCAGCCCGCTCATTGCACGCGGGGACATATGCGTGTTGGACCTCACCGATTGCTGGCGGTCAGCATCGACCGGAAGCGCATCAGGGCGATCGTCGTGTAGACGGCTCCGAGGCCGGCCATCCAGACAAGCTCCGGCCACACGATATCCATGCCTGCATCGCGGAACAGGACGGCATGCGAGTACGCGACATAGTGCGTCGAGGGAACGACGGACATGACGATGCGGAGTGCATCCGGCATGCTTTCGATCGGCGCCATGCCGCCTGACAGCACTTCCATGACGATGACTGTGGGAAAGGCCAGCAGCGCGAACTGCGGCATGGAGGCCGACAACGTAGCGAGCATCACGCCGAGCGCCATCGTCGCAAACAGGAACACTGTCGCGCCGACGAGGTACAGCGGCACCGAGCCGCCGATCGGGATGCCCATGGCGAACCGCGCGACCAGATTGAGCGACAGCGTCACGGCGACCAGTACGATGAGCCCGTTCGCCCAATACTTGGCAGCGACGATCTCGCTGGGTGTCACGGGCATCACCAGTAGATGCTCGATGGTGCCATGCTCGCGCTCCCGCACGACAGCCGCGCCGACCAGCATGATCGAGAGCAGGCACACGTTGTTGATGATCTCCATGACAGCCATGTGCCGCTGCTCGTCGAGGTTCGGGTTGAAGAACGACCGCACCGTAAAGTCGATCATGCTCGCCGACGTGCGGCCGTGCTCGCGCAGGGACTGGTGCACCTCTCGCGTCGCGATCTCCTGAATGTAGCCGGACCCGGTGCCGGCCTGGGTCATCGCCGTCGCGTCAACGTTGATCTGGATGGCCGGGCGACGCCCAGAGAGGACGTCGCGCTCGAAACGCGGCGGAATGTCGATGACGAATGTGAAGCGTGCACCATCCATCGCCTTGTCTATATCGGCGGCATCGAGCGAGCGGGGCGGCGAGAAGTGAGGCGGTCGAAGAGCATCGCGGATGCGCTGCGACAATGCCGATTGATCCCGGTCGACGAAACCGACGCTCGCGTCGCGCATCTCAGTGTTCGAGCCGGCACTCACGAGATAGATCGTGCCAGTGAACGCCCAGATGATGAAGACCACCATGCCGCGATCGCGCCACACGCTCGCCAGCTCCTTGACACCAAGGCGAAAGACGTTCGCGAACCACTGCAGCATGGTTCATCGCTCCTGCTTGCGCAGCAACAGGCTTGCCGCCGTCACGAACGCGATGGGAAAGAGCGTCAATGCCAGCATCGGCGCGATCAGCTCCGATGCGGCGAGCCCCTTGGCGAACACGCCCATGCTGATCTGCTGGAACCAGTAGGACGGGAAGCCGTAGCCGATCATGCGTCCGGTTTCTGTGAGGTTCGAGACCGGCTGCGTGAAGCCGGAGAAGTTCATCGCCGGCAGCAGTGTGAGCAGCGCGCATGCGAACATGGCCGCCACCTGGCTGCGCACGAAGGTCGAGACGAGCAGGCCGAAGGTCGTAGCGGCGAACGTGTAGATGATGCCGCCGAGCGCCAATGCCAGCACCGAGCCGCGCAGCGAGAGCCCGAGCGGCCAGAGCGCCAGAAGAACCATGAGCGCCAGCGTCACGATGCTGAGGCCGGTGTACGGCAGTGCTTTGCCGATCAAGAAGGTGGTCGTCGTAGCCGGAGAAACCGACAGATTGACGATTGACCCGATCTCGCGCTCGCGGACGACGGCGAGCGCGGTCAGCATCGAAGGAATGAGGATGGCGAGCAGCATGATCACGCCCGGCGTGATGGCGAACACGCTGCGAAAATCTTGATTGTACCAGAAGCGCGGCTCGAAGTTGACGGCGGTCTCAGGTTCCTTGCCTGTCTCGTGTCGCGCGAGATCGCGGACATAGAACGAGATGATCCCCTCGGCATAACCGCGTGCCGTGTTGGCGCGCGTCGGATTTGCGCCGTCGAGCCATAAGCTGATGACCGGCGTGTGTCCGCGGAGCAGATCGCGCCCGAAGGCCGGGGGAATGCCGACAACCAGCGCCGGGTCCCCAGACTGCAGGCGCCGATCAATCTCCGCCTCAGAGAACACGGGCTGACGCTTATCGAAATAGCGCGATCCTGCAATGTGCAGGACCAGCCCCTGGCTCTCGATCGATTGGTCCCGATCGAAGATGGCGACGGGCAGCGCCTCGATGTCGAACGAGATGCCTTTAGCGAAGGTCAGCATCAGCAGGATCGGCGCACACAGTGCGAACAGCAGCCGCACGCGGTCACGCATCAGCTCCATGGCTTCGCGGCGAGCAAACGCTGCTATCCAGATGAGCGAAGGGGCCCGCCAAACCGACGTCTGCGCCCCACCCGCATCGGCAATCGTCGACAGATGGATGGTATGTAAGCCATCCCCGGCACCGGCACGGCCGAGATGCCCGACGAAGGCGTCCTCAAGCGTCGCGACGTTCTCGGCCTTGTATATCTCCGCCGGGGTTCCGACAGCGAGAACCTTGCCAGCGTGCATGAGGGAGACGCGGTCGCAACGCTCCGCCTCGTTCATAAAGTGCGTAGAGACGAATATGGTCGCGCCGCCGCGACGCGAGAGATCAAGCAGCAGCCGCCAGAAATGATCACGCGCCTCGGGATCGACGCCAGAGGTCGGCTCGTCGAGGATCAATACTTCGGGCTGGTGGAGGCACGCTGCCGCGAGCTGCAAGCGTTGCCGAATGCCGAGGGACACGTCTCCCGGATAGCTGTCGGCAACGGCCCTGAGTTCGAACTGTTGCAGTGCCGTCTCGATGCGTTGCGGGATCTCAGCGGCGGGCACCTGATAGAGGCGAGCATGGAGGTCGAGATTGGCACGGACGGTCAACTCGCCGTAGAGCGAGAACGACTGTGACATGTACCCGACACGCATGCGCGTCGCGAGGTCGGTCGCATCGATCGGCTTGCCGAGCAGTGTCGCATGCCCGCTGCTGGCGGGAAGAAGGCCCGTCAGCATCTTCATCGTCGTGGTCTTGCCGCAACCGTTGGAGCCGAGGAAGCCGAAGATCTCGCCGCGCGAAATGCGGAAACTGACGCTGTCGACGGCCGTGAAGTCGCCGAAGCGGCACGTGAGCTCCTCGGCCTCGATCACGACGTCGCCAACGTCATGCGTGCGCGGCTCCACCACGAACGCCGGAGGGCGCGCAGTCTGCCCTCGATAGCGCAAGCGGATGTAGGCCTCCTCGACGGTCTCCGCACCGGTGCTTCGCTTGACCTCTGCGATTGGGCCTGCTGCAAGAATGCGCCCGCCATCGATGGCAACGAGGTTCTGGAAGCGCTCGGCCTCCTCCATGTAGGCTGTGGCGACCACCAGAGTGAGCGCCGGCCTCTGCTCCCGGATGCGGTCGATGAGCTGCCAGAATTGGCGGCGTGACAGCGGATCGATGCCCGTCGTCGGCTCGTCGAGAATGAGCAGGTCGGGATCGTGCACAAGAGCGCAGCAGAGGGAGAGCTTCTGGCGCATGCCACCGGAGAGCTTGCCGGCTGGCCGATCAGGAAACGGATCGAGGCCTGTCGCAACCATCAAATCGTTGGCGCGGGTCCGCCGTTCTGCAACGGATGCGCCGTAGAGCGAGGCGAAGAAGTCGATGTTCTCCGCGACTGACAGCGTCGGATAAAGGTTCTTGCCCAGGCCTTGCGGCATGAAAGCGATACGCGGTGACACGCGCGTGCGGTGATCTGCGCGCGCCATGTCACCGCCGAGCACCTCGACACGGCCGGCTTGGATTCGCTTGGCGCCGGCGATCAGCGCCAGCAGCGTCGATTTGCCAACCCCGTCCGGACCGACGATCGCTGTCGTGGATGCCGCCGGAACTGTAAGAGCCACATCGGTCAACGCGATTGTTGACCTGTAGCGGTGCTCAACACCCGAGAGCCGGATCACTGCGGTCTCAGCGGACATTGGCAGTCCCCGTCGGCTCGGGCAGCTTGGGCTGCAAGCGCGGCGGAAATTGCGCACCATCGCCGAGAAGGACGTAGCCCGTACCCGTGAGACCGGCCTTGACGTGCCGGCGATGCGTCTCGAGCAGCTTCGGGTCGATCTTCAACTTGACGCGATACATGAGCTTTTCACGCTCGTTCTGCGTCTCGACGTATTTGGGCGTGAACTGGGCCTCAGCTGCGATGAAGGACACGAACGCGGGAATCACAAACTGAGGTGCTGCATCGAGCACGATCCTTGCTTCGGCCCCTAGAGCCACCCGTCCCACGTCTGCAGTTGGCAGAAAGACGGTCATGAACACATCTGACAGGTCGAGCAGTGTCGCGACACGGCCGCCCGCAGCAATGACCTCGCCGGGCTGCACGAGCTTGTACTCGACGCGACCAGCCACAGGAGCCTTGAGCACCATGTCGTCGATCGAAACCTGCAACTGGACGACCTGTGCCTCAGCCGCCTCCCTCTCCGCTTCGGCGACAACGATGTTTGCTCGCGCTGCAACGACGGCCGCCTTGGCCACGTCCCGCTCGGCGGTACGCTTGTCGATTTCGGCCTGACTTATGACGCCCTTCGTCAGATCCTGGGCGCGGCGGACCTGCATCTCCTGCAGTTCGAGCTGGGCCTCGCGGCTGCCGACCTCGGCCTGCGCCCGGCCGATCATCGCCGCCGCGCGTCGCACCGAAGCCTTGGCCGACGCCAGTTGCGCCATGAACTCCGCATCGTCCATGCGGGCGACTACCGTACCGCGTTCTATGAAGTCCCCTTCCCGCACGGTGATATCTGCGAGCCGGCCGGCGAGCTTGGTCGAGATATCGACGCGCTCCACCTCGATGCGACCGCTCGCGGTCGTCATGTCGGACGGCGCCCTTGGCTGCTTGGCGCGCTGCCAATAGATGGCACCCGTCATGCCGGCCAAGACGATGGCAAGGAGGGTGGCGGCAGTTTTGAAGCTCTTGGTGATCGACATCGCATATCGCCTACTTGATGGTTGGTTGACCGACGTTGAGGTCGGTCAATCCAGCTCCGAACGATGAACTCGTAAGGCAAGCCTCGTTCGGCGGCAGTGTACAGCTCATCCCTTCGCTCGGTCAGGCAAACCGCGTCACCCCAAGTTGACCCGGCGGAAGGTCTCCCGCAAGCCTGCCCTCGCCGGTTTCTTCGCCTCGGTATCTTGCTGCACATGAACCGCCGCCGCGTGTCTGAGGGCGACGACCGAGCGCGACAGCAAAGGGCAAGTATTGCGCGAGATGTCGGCGCCTTGGCTCCGCTGCGAAGTCGCGCGCTGCAGGCCAATTTCGCGACGATCTGTCACGGATCGAGATGCACCATATCCGTCGAGCCGATTTCTTTTAGATTTTCTTGAAGCCGCTGGATGACGTGATGCATTCCTTCCAATTCTTTGCGTCCAATTCCGTCGGACAGTTGATTGACCCATGGTGCCTGCAGTTCCATAGCGGCTCCGAACGATTTCTTTCCTTTTTCTGTCAGGGCGACGAGTTGCGCGCGACGGTGATGTGGATTGTGCTCGAATTCGACGAGCCCCTCCTCGCGCAAGTCATTGATGATCCTTTGGACGTTTTGCCGGTTGCCGCCCAAATCGCGAGCCAGCCAAGCCACAGGTTGCGGGCGTTCTGCCGAGACTATAGCGCCTAGAACTTGCCACCGAGCGCTTGTCAGACCCAGGGGCGCGACCAAGCGATCGCCTGCCGCTAAGACTGCGCTTGTTAAGCGGAAGAGGTCCAAAATCATTCCCGTCAATGCCTCGCCAGCGGGCGTTCTTCTGGTTTGCTTCATTTGTCACCATATAATTTTGTTGACATTATGATGTCAATTATGCGATGCGCTTAACGTCATAGTGGCGTC
>NZ_DAINNI010000196.1:0-6143 GCF_036735945.1 Bradyrhizobium sp.
TCTCCAAGATGGGCGAGATCCTCGACCTCGGCGTCAAGGCCGGCATCGTCGAGAAATCCGGCGCCTGGTTCTCCTATGACAGCCAGCGGCTCGGGCAGGGGCGCGAGAACTCAAAGGCCTTCCTCAAGGCCAACCCCGACATGACCGCCAAGATCGAATTGGCGATCCGCCAGAACTCCGGCCTGATCGCCGAGCAGATTCTCGCCGGCCCCGCCGAGCGCGACGCCGATGGCGAGGAGCCGGCGGACGACGAATAGGTCTCAGGAAGTGCGCTTCAGGGGTTAAGGCCTGAAGCGCAACAGACGGGCGCTGCGGACGTTGAGTTGCCGACGTTCGCAGCGCCCGTTTTGCTTGGTGGGTAATGGTGGGTGGATGCCCGGGTCAAGCCCGGGCATGGCGATTTACGTCACTCCGCGGCTTGCGCGTAATCCGACACCGGCGGGCAGGAGCACACCAGATTGCGGTCGCCATAGACGTTGTCGACGCGGCCGACCGGGCTCCAGTACTTGTCCGTGCGCGAGACGCCATCGGGGAAGCAACCCGTGGCGCGGCTATAGGGGCGGTTCCATGCATCATCGACAATGTCGTGCACGGTGTGCGGGGCGTGGCGCAGCGGCGAGGCTTCAACTTTCCAGCGGCCGATCTCGATCTCCGTGATCTCGCTTCGGATCGCTATCATCGCGTCGCAAAAACGATCCAGCTCGGCCTTCGATTCCGATTCGGTCGGCTCGATCATCAGCGTGCCCGCGACCGGAAAGCTCATGGTGGGTGCATGGAAGCCGTAGTCGATCAGGCGTTTGGCGATGTCGTCGACGGTGACGCCGCTGGTCGCCTTCAGCGCGCGCGGATCGATGATGCATTCATGCGCGACACGACCCTTGGCGTTGCGGTAGAGCACCGGGAAATGCGGATCGAGCCGGTTCGCGATGTAGTTGGCGTTGAGGATCGCGATCTCGGTGGCCCGCCGCAGGCCCTCGCCCGACATCATCAGGATGTAGATGTAGGAGATGGTCAGGATCGACGCCGAGCCGAACGGCGCCGCCGACACCGGACCGACCGGATGCGGGACGGCACCGTCGGTTGAGGGATGGCCGGGTAGATAGGGCGCCAGGTGCGCCTTGACGCCGATCGGGCCCATGCCGGGGCCGCCGCCGCCATGCGGGATGCAGAACGTCTTGTGCAGATTGAGGTGCGAGACGTCGGCGCCGTAATCGCCGGGCCTGGAAAGGCCGACCTGCGCGTTCATGTTGGCGCCGTCGAGATAGACCTGGCCGCCATGCTCGTGAACGATGTCGCAGATCTCGGTGATGTGCTCCTCGAACACGCCATGCGTCGACGGATAGGTGATCATCACGGCGGCGAGATTCTTGGAATGCTGCTCCGCCTTGGCGCGGAGGTCGTCGACATCGACGTCGCCCCTGATGTCGCAGGCCGTCACCACCACGTCCATGCCGACCATGTGGGCCGAGGCCGGGTTGGTGCCGTGCGCGGAGGAGGGGATCAGGCACACCTTGCGGTGCGGTTCGCCGCGCGCCGCGTGATAGGCGCGGATCGCCAGCAATCCGGCATATTCGCCCTGCGCGCCCGAATTCGGCTGCAGCGAGATCGCGTCATAGCCGGTGATGTCGCACAGCCATTGCTCCAGCCGCCTGAACAGCGCGTGATAGCCGGCCGCCTGTTCGCGCGGCGCGAACGGGTGCAGCGCGCCGAATTCCGGCCAGGTCAGCGGGACCATCTCGGTGGTCGCGTTCAGCTTCATGGTGCAGGAGCCGAGCGGGATCATCGCGCGGTCGAGCGCGAGGTCACGGTCGCTGAGCTTGCGCATGTAACGCAGCAGTTCGGTCTCGGAGCGGTGGGTGTGGAATACGGGATGGACCAGGAAGGCGCTGTCGCGCTTCAGTTCGAGCGGCAGCGTCTCGCGCGCGCCAAGTTCGACCTCGGCATAGGCAAGCTTGCCGCCGAAGGCGCGCCACACTGCTTCAACGATCGCGGGCGTTGTGGTCTCGTCGACGGCAATGCCGAGCACGCCGTCGCCGTTTCCTTGGCCGATCCGCAGGTTGATCTTCTCGGCCAGCGCGCGGGCGACGATCTCGCTCTGCTTGCCGCCCGATGCCACCGTGATCGTATCGAAGAAGGCCGGCGCCTGCGACGCAAAACCGAGCTTTGCCAATCCAGCCGCCAGCACGACGGCGCGGCGGTGCACGATGCGCGCGATATGCGTCAGCCCCTCGGGTCCGTGATAGACCGCGTACATCGAGGCGATCACCGCCAGCAGCACCTGCGCGGTGCAGATGTTCGAAGTGGCCTTTTCGCGGCGGATGTGCTGCTCGCGGGTCTGCAGCGCCAGGCGATAGGCGGGCTGCCCGCGCGAGTCCACGGACAGACCGACGATGCGGCCGGGCAGCGAGCGCTTCAGCGCATCGCGCACCGCCATATAGGCCGCGTGCGGGCCGCCATAGCCCATCGGCACGCCGAAGCGCTGCGCCGAGCCGATGGCGATGTCGGCGCGGAGTTCGCCGGGAGATACGATCAGCGTCAACGCCAGCAGGTCGGCGGCCATGACGGCCAGCGCGCCCTTGGCGTGCAGCGCCGCGATGGCGGGACGGAGGTCGCGCACCGCGCCCGACGTGCCCGGATACTGCAGCAGGCCGCCGAACACATCGGTGCCCTCGAGATCGGTGAGGGGATCGCCGACGATCACGCTCCAGCCGAGCGGCTCGGCGCGGGTACGCACCACCGCCAGCGTCTGCGGATGCACCTCCGAATCGACGAAGAACGCCTTGGTCTTGACCTGCGAGGCGCGCTCGGCGAGCGCCATGGCTTCGGCCGCCGCGGTGCCTTCATCGAGCAGCGAGGCGTTGGCGACGTCGAGCCCGGTGAGATCGCAGATCATGGTCTGGAAGTTGAACAGTGCTTCCAGGCGGCCCTGGCTGATCTCCGGCTGGTACGGCGTATAGGCCGTGTACCAGGCCGGATTCTCCAGGATGTTGCGCTGGATCACCGCGGGCAGCAGTGTGCCGGAATAGCCTTGGCCGATCAGCGAGGTGAATACCTCGTTCTGCGCGGCAAGTTCGCGCATATGCGCCAACGCCTCGGTCTCGCTGAGCGCTGGGCCGAGATCGAGCGGCCTCTTCTGCCGGATCGAGGACGGCAGCGTCTGGCCCATCAGTTCGGACAGGCTCGACGCGCCGACGCTGTCCAGCATCGCGCTGACGTCGCGGGGCGAGGGGCCGATATGGCGGCGCACGAAATCGGTGGCGGCCTCGGCGGTGGTTTTGAGCGGCGCGTTCATGATTGTTTCCTCAATATTGCTCGTCATACCCGCACCAGCCGTCATACCCAGCGAAGGCGGGGTATCCAGTACGCCGGGAAACCAGCGATAGGACCGACAGGCCGCGGCGTACTGGGTCGCCCGGTCCCAGTGCGCAAGTGCGCACCAAGGCCGGGCGATGACAGTGAGTATGGGGTTGCCAGTCGCTTCATCTTCCTTAAGCCGTGTGGGCCTTGTAGGCGGCTTCATCCATCAGGCCGTCGAGTTCGCTCTTGTCTGATATCTTCAGCTTGAAGAACCAGGCCTTGCCGTCGGCGTCCGTATTCACCAGCGCGGGTTCGGCGGCCAGCGCCTCGTTGATTTCGACGACCTCGCCGGAGATCGGCGCGTAGACATCGCTAGCCGCCTTCACCGATTCGACCACGGCGGCGGCCTCGGCCTTCTTCAGGGAGCGGCCGACCTTGGGCAGTTCGACGAACACGACATCGCCGAGCTGCGATTGCGCATAGTCCGTGACCCCGATGGTGGCGACATCGCCCTCGATGCGGATCCATTCGTGGTCGGAGGTGAACAGCGTCGTCATTAAACGTCCTCGTGAATTGGCGATTGCGGAACTAGCGTTTGTAGGTGTTGGGAACGAACGGCATGGCAGCGACCTGCAGCGGCAGGCGCTGTCCGCGCACTTCGGCGAAAACCTGCGTGCCGTTGGCGGACAGCGATGTCGGCAGATAGCCCATCGCAACCGGCGCATTGAGGCTCGGACCGAAACCGCCCGAGGTGACCTGGCCGACTGTCTCGGTCGAAGCGCTGTCGGCAAACAACAGTGCGCCCTCGCGCACCGGCGCGCGGCCCTGGGCGAGCAGGCCGATGCGGCGGCGCGAGGCGCCTTTGTCGAACTGGGCGAGAATCCTGTCCGCGCCCGGGAATCCGCCGGCGCGGGCGCCGCCATTGCGGCGGATCTTCTGCACCGACCATTCCAGCGCGCCCTCGACCGGCGTCGTGGTGGTGTCGATGTCGTGGCCGTAGAGGCAGAGGCCGGCTTCCAGCCGCAGGCTGTCGCGCGCGCCAAGCCCGATCGGCAATACATCGGGGTTCTGCAGCAGCATCGTCGCCAGCGCCTCGGCCTGTGCGGCCGGCACCGAAATCTCAAAACCGTCCTCGCCGGTATAGCCGGAGCGCGAGACGAAACAGTCGAAGCCGGCGACCTTGCGCGGGCCGGTATCCATGAACTTCATCGCCGTAACGTCGGCGCCGAGTTTTGCCAGCGCCGATTCCGCCTTCGGGCCCTGCAGCGCGACCAGCGCGCGATCGCTGAGCGAATCGATGATGCAGCTATCGGAGAGATGCGCGCGCAAATGCGCTTCGTCCTCGGCCTTGCAGGCGGCGTTGACGACCAGGAACAGATGGTCGCCGAAATTCGCCACCATCAGGTCGTCGAGCAGGCCGCCGCTTTCGTTGGTGAACTGGGCGTAGCGCTGGCGTCCGGGCGCGACGGCCACGATGTCCTGCGGCACCAGCCGCTCCAGCGCCAGCGCGGCATCCTCGACCTTGCCCGATTTGGGACGAAGCGCGAACTGTCCCATATGCGAGACGTCGAACAGGCCGGCGGCGCTGCGGGTATGGAGATGCTCTTTCAGCACGCCGGGTGCGAATTGCACCGGCATCTCATAGCCCGCGAAGGGAACCATCTTGCCGCCGCGCGCGACATGGAGCGCGTAGAGCGGGGTGCGGTTTAGGGAAGCTTCGCGCGCCAGCATCATAAAGGCCCTCACGGGTTCCGGAGACCAGCCTCCGAAAAAACCCATAGAAAGCCCCATCTGTCGCTGTGCCTGAGAGTATTATCCCGTCGGCGGACGACCTGGGCACATGCGGCCCGGCGTCTCTTTCCAGATGCTATTTCGTCACGCGGTCCGTTTGCCTGAGAGTTTCCGGGGCGGTTGCTCCTTCGGCGCCGGCGCTGAAGCCGATCTCTCCCGGCGTGACGTCTTCAATTCGAACATGATCCTGTCGGAAAACCGGTATCCATTTTTCGGTATCATATTCCAGAACAGATACGAGGGAAACACAGGCTTGCCAAGACTGTCAACGCAGGCGCAGCATTATTAACGGGAGATGCGTGCCCATCTTGTGTGCTGCGGCAACCCTATGATCTGCCTGCACAGTTTCTGGACACCGCAGGCGGCCTTGTCTAAAAGCGTTCCGCCGGAAGATTAAGGTTACTTCCGACCTGACCCGGCGCTTTTTTCCGATTGGATGAACATGAGCGGCGTCAACGAGATCAGGTCGAAATTCCTAAATTTCTTCGCGGAGAACGGCCACGAGATCGTGGCCTCGTCGCCGCTGGTGCCGCGCAACGACCCGACCCTGATGTTCACCAATGCCGGCATGGTGCAGTTCAAGAACGTCTTCACCGGCGTCGAGAAGCGGCCCTACCAGCGCGCCACCACCTCGCAGAAATGCGTGCGCGCCGGCGGCAAGCACAACGACCTCGACAATGTCGGCTATACCGCGCGCCATCTCACCTTCTTCGAGATGCTCGGCAACTTCTCGTTCGGCGATTACTTCAAGGAGCGCGCGATCGAACTCGCCTGGAACCTGATCACCAGGGAATTCGGGCTGAAGAAGGACAAGCTGCTGGTCACGGTCTACCACACCGACGACGACGCGGCCGGCCTCTGGAAAAAGATCGCGGGCTTCTCTGACGATCGCATCATCCGCATCCCGACCTCGGACAATTTCTGGGCGATGGGCGACACCGGACCCTGCGGTCCCTGTTCGGAAATCTTCATCGACCGCGGCGAGCACATCTGGGGCGGTCCTCCGGGCAGCCCGGAGGAGGATGGCGACCGCTTCCTCGAATTCTGGAATCTCG
>NZ_DAINNI010000197.1:0-6116 GCF_036735945.1 Bradyrhizobium sp.
TCGCGCTGGACCGGCGTGCCCGTCGACAAGATGCTGGAAGGCGAAAAGGACAAGCTCCTCAAGATGGAGAACGCGCTCGGCAAGCGCGTCGTCGGCCAGGCCGAAGCCGTCCGCGCGGTCGCGACCGCCGTGCGCCGTTCGCGCGCCGGCCTGCAGGACCCGAACCGCCCGATGGGCTCGTTCATGTTCCTGGGCCCCACCGGCGTCGGCAAGACCGAACTGACCAAAGCGCTCGCCGAATATCTGTTCAACGACGAGACCGCGATGGTCCGCCTCGACATGTCCGAGTACATGGAGAAGCATTCGGTGTCGCGGCTGATCGGCGCGCCTCCCGGCTATGTCGGCTATGACGAGGGCGGGGCGCTCACCGAAGCGGTGCGGCGTCGGCCCTATCAGGTCGTGCTGTTCGACGAGATCGAGAAGGCCCACCCCGACGTCTTCAACGTGCTGCTGCAGGTGCTCGACGACGGCCGCCTGACCGACGGTCAGGGCCGCACCGTCGACTTCCGCAACACGCTGATCATCATGACCTCGAACCTCGGTTCGGAATTCCTGGTGAACCAGCCGGAGGGCGAGGATACGTCGGCGGTGCGCGAGCAGGTGATGGGGATGGTGCGGGCGCACTTCCGGCCCGAATTCCTCAACCGCGTCGACGAGATCATCCTGTTCCACCGCCTGCAGAAGAGCGAGATGGGCCGGATCGTCGAGATCCAGTTCGCAAGGCTGCAGCGGCTGCTGGAGGACCGCAAGATCACGCTGTCGCTGGATGGCGCGGCGCGCGACTGGCTGGCCGCCAAGGGCTGGGATCCGGCTTACGGCGCACGGCCGTTGAAGCGGGTGATCCAGCGTAGCCTGCAGGACCCGCTGGCGGAGATGATCCTGTCCGGCGACGTCGCCGACGGCGATGCCGTCGCGATCTCCACCGAAGGCAACGTCCTGACTTTCAACGGCAAGGCGGCGCAGACCGCCGAGATCGCCCAGTTCGAGGCGCCGGTGCCGAAGCGCAAGCTGAACTGATCAAGTGATGTGCTCCGGCACGCACCTTGCGTGCCGGAGTCTTAGCCCTGATCGGTGGAAGCGGGCGCTCCCCTTCCATCGTCGTCGTCGGGCTCGAGCTCCGACAGGATATCGACGAGCTCGCGCACCCGCCCCGTTGCCAGCGGCTTGCCGGAATTCATCAACGGCTCGTCGTTGGCCATCCACGCCATCGCTTCGGCGAGTTCGTCCTTTGCCGCGCCCGTCCCGATCAGCTCGGCGATGGTCGAGTCGTCGACCGCGCCGATTGCCTTGATGACGTCGTCCCGGGTGATGCGCCCGGATCCCGGCAGGTTTGCCATGATACGCCTCCATCGAGGGGTTGCCGACCAACATCAAATAGCCGTTCCCCGTTTCGGGTTCCCGCGGCAGCCGAAAATCCGCGCCTCGCTACTTCCTCACCACCTTGTAAATCGCGTTCTCGATATCCGACGAGAAGTAGATTACGCCGCTCGCGCCGACGCCGACGCCGGTCGGGATGTTGCTCGGCAGGCCGCCGGGCGCGGCGGGCAGGCCGATCGGCAGGTTGGCCGCGATCTCGCTGATCGTGCCGTCCTTCGGGTCGATCTGGACAATGCGCCTGGCGCCGACTTCGGCCACGACCAGCTTGCCGTCGGGCGCCACAGCAATGCCTTCCGGCATCTTCAGGTCCTTGGCAATCACGGCCTTCTCGCCGTTGGATCCCACCCTGGAAACCAGACCGGCGAAGGCTTCCGTCAGATAGACCGTGTCGCCCGCTCCGGCGGCAAGCCCAACCGGACCTTCGAGGTTGCCGATCACGACGGTGCGGTCCTTGCCGTGTTCGCCGCTGGCGCGGACCAGCGATTTGCTGCCGAGCTCGTTGACGAGAATCGAGCCGTCGCCGAGCTTGACGGCGTCGTGCGGCGCCTTGAATCCGTGCAGCATCTCCCTGGTCTTGCCGCTCTTGCGGTCGATCAGTTGCACCGTCCCGGTAAACCAGCTCGACAGCAGCACGTCGTCGCCCTTGGCGGTGGCGCTCATCGGATATTCCAGCGTCACGCCGTCGGCATGCATGCGGGCGGGCTCGGAGACTTCGCCGGTTGCGCCATCCACGGTCCGATAGGCAAAGACGTCAGCAACGTAGATCGTATCCTTCGCCCCGTCGGAGACGACGCCGATGCCGCCGGGCAGCGCCAGCTTGCCTGATATGACCTGCCTGGCCGCGCCGGTCTCGGGGTCGATCTCCTGGATGCCGTTATCGGCCATGTTGGAGACGAGGATGCGGTCCTTGTCGTCGATCGCGAGATTGTCGAGCGACGGCTTGAGCTGCGCGACCATTTTCTTGGCGCCGCTCTTCGGATCGACCCGCACCAACTGGCCGAGCGCGGTGTCGACCACCCAGAGATTACCCTTGGAATCGAAGTTGACCGCGGCGGGAATCTTGAAGCCGTCGGCGACCACGGAGAGTTCGGCCGTGTCGACGTCGACGCGCGCGACCTGGCCCTTGAACCAGAGCGGGCCGTACAGCTTGTCGTCGGGGCCGAATTCGAAGCCGTTGAGGCCGCCCATCTTCTCCATGATCTTGCGCGGCGGCTTGACCCCCTCGACGTCGATTTCATAGAGCGCATCGCCGAGGAACACCTGCGTCGCATACAGCCGCCCGTCCTTGCGGTACGCGAGCGAGTTGATGCCGGGCAGGCCGGAGGCGAGCTTCTTCACCGGGCCGTCACCCTTGCGCGAATAGAGATCGCCGCTGAGGAAGGCGGTCCAGGCCATGGTGCCGTCGGGCGCAAAGGCGATGTCGTCGGACATGCCTTCCGGGGAGGGGACCGCGATCTTCGCCGTGCCATTGCTGCGATCGACCTCATAGAGCGCAGCGCCCGCGACGCTGCCGGCGAACAGGCGGCCGGACTTGTCGATGCCGAGCCCGTGCACGCCATGAAATGCCGATCCCGGCACCAGCCTGGTGACCTCATAGGTCTGTGCCGAGACGCCGGCCGCGTTTCCGAGAACGATTGCCGCAACCGTCGTTGCGAGTGCGAGCCTGCTCGTCATGGCGCTACCTCCCAAGTGTTTTTATGAAAGGCAGTATTTGTCGCGGCGAGCCGTTTGGCAAACAAAACCGTCAGTTGCGGGGCCTGGATGCCGGCCGCAAATCTGGTGGCTGCAGTTAGCGGCTGCCGTCTAACGGCTGACCTGGCGGGTCTGCTGCGTCGTGCCGGTGACCTCGGAGACGCGGGCAGAGTTTCCGCGACTGTTCATCTGGGTATCGACCCGGTCGCGCTCCTTTTCGAAGGTCGCCAGCAGCGTGCCTTCGAGGGAACGGCCGCGCGGCAGCTTGACGCGCATCGGGTCGACAAAGCGGCCGTTGACCAGGATTTCGTAGTGGACGTGGGCGCCGGTCGACATGCCCGTCGATCCGACGAAGCCGATCACCTGGCCCTGGCGTACCCGCTTGCCGGGTTCCAGGCCCTTGGCGAATGCCGACATGTGGCCATAGGCGGTTTCGTAGCCGTTGTTGTGTTTCAGGCGGACATATTTGCCGTAGCCGCCTTCCCAGCCGGCCTTTTCGACCGTGCCGTTGCCGGATGCGAAGATCGGCGTGCCGTAGGGGGTCGCCCAGTCGACGCCGGTATGCATCTTGGCGTAGCCGAGAATCGGATGGCGGCGGCCGCCGAAGCCTGAACGCATGATCGCGTTATTGACCGGCTTGCGCACCAGGAACTTCTTCGCGCTCTTGCCGGTCTCGTCGTAGAAATCGACGACGGAATCGTCAGGGGTCTGGAAGCGATAGTATTTCTTGGTCTCGCCGCCGACGGTCAGCGAAGCGAACAGCACCTCGGTCTTTTCGCTGCTGCTGGTGCCTTCGCCTTCACCGGCGAAATAGACGTCGAAGGAGTCGCCCGGCTGCACCTTGCGCTGGAAGTCTACGTCATAGGAATAGATGCGGACCATGTCCTCGATGACGGCGGCCGGAACCTTGTTGCGCAGCGCGGTCTCGTAGATACTCTGGTAGAGCCGGACGCCGCTGCCATCATCCTCGTCATCATCGTCGTCTTCCTTGCTGGCGGTGGCTTCGGCGACGGTATTCATGCTTTGCACGTCGACGGCGACATATTTGCCGACGTCGGACAGCGCGGCGACGGCCTCGACGGTGGTTTCGTTGGCGACAATCACGCGATAGGGCTGCAGCCGGGCACCCAGGGTCGGGCTGGACGGCGCCATCAGGATGCGGATCTTCTGGCCTTCCTTCAGGCCGCCGTCACGGCCGCGCGGGCCAAGCGTCAACGCAACCGCCCGGGCCTCGTCGGGCGTCGCGCCGAGATCGCGCAGAATCGAAGCGATCGTATCGCCCTTCTTCACGGTATGAACGCGCTCGCCGGACGGGTTGCCGCCGGTGATCTGCTCCTTGGTCTTCGGCAGCAGGGTCACGTTCTCCGGCACCACCCGGGTTTCGAAGCCGGCATAGGGATCGGAGACGTTGCCCTCGGTGGCATAGGCAAGCTTGAGGTCGGACTGCGAGCCGCCGGCATCGGCCGCGGCATTGGCGAGCGCGGTGTAGCGGACGCCGCCCGAACCGCGCCAGTTCGCGGCATCCCGTACCCGCATCAGCACTTCATCGAGCGCGACCACCGCGGCGAGTTTCGTCTTGGGCAGCACGGTTGCGAGGTCCTTGGTGACGAAGGAAACCTCGGCGTCCGGTTCGACCGCCTCGGGATTGTTCGGATCTTCGGCTGCGGCCGGGGTGGCGGTGCCGACATCGGTCAGCAGGCGCTGGGCATTGTAGGGCGGGATCTTCGAGCTGAGATCGCTCGTCGTCATCGACAGATTGCCGGAAATCCGGGTGAACGGCCGCACCCGCATCACGTCGCGGTTCCCGACGCGGGTGACGGTCGATACCTGTTGCACGTTGCGCGAGGCGGTGGAGTCGCCGGGCGGCGGCAGGCGGTCGCTCTTGTGCAGGGTGGCGGTACGGTCGTTGGCGCCGAACGCCCCGCGCAAGGCGCCTTCGACGCGCTCGGGCACCTTGGCAAAGGTCATTTCGCCGTCGAGCGACGCAAAAACGGCGCCGCCAATGAGAGCTGCGCCGCACAGACCGGTCAGGATAGTGCCGCTAAACCATTGTACGGAGACACGGCGGCGATCGATCACCGCAGCCTCGGAGCCATCGACGGAGAGGGGCGGCTCGTGACCGAGATCGATGATCCCGGTCTCGCGTCCATAGCCGCTGCCGCGTGGCGCCTTCTGGCTCAACCCTGTGTCCCCCCAAATTCCATCGACATCCGACAAGACCTTCGACCGATCCAGACCCCACGTTTCCGCCCTTTTGAAGGAAGGCATGATCCCAGAACGTGGCGTGCCACACGCAAGGAAATTCGGGAATCAGGGGCCAGTAGGTGACCAGCCGGAATCTCGAATATCAATGGCGTGCAGATCTCTCGAAAGCTTCTCGGCCGCTCGGGCAAGGCGACGGGTTCAGAAAAGATCGCCTGTCCCAGGTGGATGATCGCCGGCAGCCCCCACTGGCACTCGGCGATTCAACGCATACTTACAGTGAGAACGTCGCAGGATTGTGGCTCAAGTGCGGCCAAAGGCCCGAAATATAGGGGCTTCTTGTCGTCGCAAAAAACTTCGACCTGATGCGACAATTTGTTGACGATGGGCGTTGACAACCGCGATCGGGCGGGCCTATAACCCGACCACTGAGCGCGGCGATGCATTGGCCACGAGGCCAAGGCATCTTTTCGCGCCCCGGAAGCTCCTCATTACGATGAGTGATTCAACAGCCGATGAAAGTCGGTTGTTATTTGCCGTCGAATGAAGTGTTCGGGAACCTTCCCGAGGGAAGGATTGGGATCGTCGCGATCCCGGGCTGTTTGACAAGTGAAGATGAAGAAAGAGAAACGTGGACGGCGGAGTCCTTGCGTAGTCTCGGATACTTGAAAACTTCGGTTTTCATCTTTCGAGGCTGGACGAAAGACTTCGGCGGTACACGTTTTAAAGGTTACACCATCGTTGCCAGCGATGTGAATCGTGGGCAGCTCGTCGGTTTCGGTCGGCGAAGAATGGTGGGACCTCGTCAAACGTTGTGATCAGCCGGTTTAAAGTTTCAAGTCCAA
>NZ_DAINNI010000198.1:0-6046 GCF_036735945.1 Bradyrhizobium sp.
TACGCCACGCTCGCCAGCCTCTCAACAATCCGCTGATGAATAAGACGGGCTAGCCGGCCCGTGAACCCGGTCGCCCAGCCTCAGCCGTCGCTATCAAATCAGGATTAAGTGCTTGATTTAGCTGGCAGGAGTGGCAGGGCTCGAACCTGCGACCCCCGGTTTTGGAGACCGGTGCTCTACCAATTGAGCTACACTCCTGCAGGGAACCGGCGGCGTGCGCCGGTTCGCGCCGTTTCAAGCATAGGGCATACCCCGATTGCAAGGGCGAAGCGGCTTTCCGCCTATCCAAAGCGCGGCTTATGCGCCAGACTTTGTCCTCACCAGAACAACAAGCGCAACGGGAGAGACCATGAACGCGCAGACCGCCACCGCCCGCCAGTCATCCAGCCCGAAAACCCCTTCTCTCCCCGACGCCAGGCCCGAAACAATCGGGCTCTCGCCCGCCCGCCTGCAGGCCATGTCTGACGCCTTCAAGCGCGAAGTCGACAAGGGAACCCTGCCCGGGGCCACCGTCATGGTGGCGCGGCGCGGCCAGATCGGCTGGTTCGACGCCATCGGCCGCCAGAGCCCGACCGCCAGCACGGCAATGGCTCATGACAGCATCTTCCGCATCTTCTCGATGACCAAGCCGATCGTTTCCGTCGGCATCATGATGCTGATCGAGGACGGCCACTTCATCCTCGGCGACCCCGTCGCAAAGTTCATTCCGGAATTCGCCAACCAGCAGGTCGGCATCGAGAACAACGGCAAGCTCGACCTCGTGCCGGTGAAGCGGCAGATGACCGTGCAGGACCTGCTGCGGCACACCTCCGGCCTGACCTACGACCACACCGGCAACGGCCCGGTCCAGCAGCTCTATCAGCAGTCGCGGCTGCGCAGCCGCAAGATCACCAATGCCGAGCATGCCACCATGATCGCCGGCATGCCGCTGATGTGTCAGCCGGGCGCTGAATGGAACTACAGCCGCTCGACCGACGTGCTCGGCCGCATCATCGAAGTCGTCTCCGGCAAGTCGCTCGGCGCATTCCTCACCGAACGCATCCTGGCGCCGCTGCAGATGGCCGAGACCGCCTTCCATACCGCGGAAGCCAACGCCGGCCGCCTGGCTGAGGCATACGCGACCGATCCCTGGAACGGCGACAAGGTGCAGCTCTTCAACATGCTCGAGAAGCCGGCGATGGAATCCGGCGGCGGCGGACTGGTCTCGACCACCATGGACTATGCGCGGTTCTGCCAGATGCTGCTCAACGGCGGGTCGCTCGACGGCAACAGGATCATCGGCCGCAAGACGCTGGAGCTGATGGCCTCCGATCACCTCACGGCCAATGTGAAGGTGGACTCGCCGCTGATGCCGCCCGGCCACGGCTTCGGCCTCGGCTTCGCCGTCCGCACGCAGCGCGGCATCGCGCCCTTCCCGGGCTCGCTTGGCCAGTTCTTCTGGAGCGGAATGGCCGGCACGTTCTTCTTCATCGATCCGGCCGAGGACCTGTTCACGGTGTTCATGATGCAGGGCCCGGGACAGCGCGAATATATCCGCAACCTGCTGCGCGATCTGGTCTACGCGGCGGTGGAGTGAGGCCTCGTGCCCCGGACGCGACGCAGCACGCAGTAATGTGTCGCCGAGCCGGGGCCCATACCGTGCGGCGTGACACGTAGGTCCCGGCTCTGCGGGGCAGCGTTTTCGCGCTGCACCGCGTCCGAGACGCGAGTTCAACTGATCGTCGCGCCGCCGTCGATCACGATGGTCTGGCCGGTCATGAAGTCGCCGGCCTTCGATCCCATCAGCACCGCGGCGCCCGCGATCTCGTCGGGCACGCCGATCCGCAGCAGCGGGGAACGCGCGGTGGACGCCTTCAGCGTGTCCGGATTGTCCCACAGCGCCTTGGCGAAATCGGTCTTGATCAGGCCGGGCGCGATGCAGTTCACGCGGATGTTGTGCTTGCCGTATTCGCAGGCGAGGTTGCGCGCGAGCTGCATGTCGGCCGCCTTCGAGATCGCGTAGGCGCCGAGCACGGTCGAGCCCTTCAACCCTCCGATCGAGGAGACGATGACGATCGAGCCGTCCTTGCGCTCGATCATCTGCGGCACCACCATGTTGATCAGCCAGTTGTTGGCGACGATGTTGTTGTCGAGGATCTTGCGGAACTGATCATCGGAGATGCCGGCCAGCGAGCCATAATAGGGGTTCGACGCGGCGTTGCAGACCAGCACGTCGATCTTGCCGAACGCGCGATTGGACTCGTCGACGAGGTTCTGCAGGTTTTCCTTGCTCGAGATGTTGGCGGCGATCGCCACCGCCGTCCCCTTGCCGAACTTCTCGTTGACCTCCCTGGCGACCTGGTCGCAGACGTCCTGCTTGCGCGAGGAGATCACGACCTTGGCGCCGTGCTCGGCCATGCGCTCGGCGATGGCCCGTCCGATGCCGCGCGTGGAGCCGGTGATGACGGCGACTTTTCCGGTCATATCGAACAAGCTCATGTCTCTCTCCCTGATTGAGATCTTGAATTTGGCGTTGAGCTAAGCAGTGTTCGCATCTTGCGACAACTGCCTTAGGCGAGCTTGACCTCCGGCCCGGCCGGCTGATGCATCGCGGCGTGCCTGGGATCGGCGATCCAGGGATGCTGGTTCACCATCGGCAGCCGCCAGCTCGAGACGCCGAGGCTTGCGATGTGATCGAGCCGCGTCACCGAGACATTGTCGATGTCGAACGAAAGTCCCCGGTCCGGCTGGCCGCCGAGCGCGAGGCCGACGGCTGCCTTGATCACGCCGCCGTGGCCGACCGCGATCACGTCCTTACCCGCTTCCACGACGCTGATCCGAACGATCGCGCGGCAAACGCGGGTATAGAGGTCCATGTAACTTTCACCGCCAGGCGCGGGCTCGTTGACGTCGGCGAACCAACTGCTGCCGACCGGACGGCTGGCGAGAAATGCTGCGCGATTCATGCCCTGCCACTCGCCGAGGTGCTGTTCGGCAAAGGCGGCATCCTTCATCATATTCGCGGGCTTCGGAAAGCCGGCAGCCCATATCGCTTCCGCAGTCAGATGGGTGCGCTTCAGATTGCTTGCGTACCACACCGCGTTGCGCGGCAGGATCTTTGCGACCGCTTCGAACACCTCGGTGTCGCTGGTGTCGCACTCAATGTCCTTTTGGCCGTAGATGTTGCCGCCATCGCCGCGCACCGGCGCATGACGCACCCACCACCAGCGTGTCGTGACGACTTTCGGCTTGTCTATATTGGACATCGCAACGCCCCTTCAATACTGTTCGTTGACGCTGTACGTCAGAGCACTCGTCGTCTCAAGTGACTTGGCGTTTGAAATTCTGTTTGAATTCCGCAAGGCGGCACACGTCGACCGCATCGCGCTACAAGGGAGAGACTCATGGGCCGCCTCGAAGGCAAATCCGTCGTCATCACAGGTGCAGGAAGCGGCATCGGGCGCGCCGCAGCGGTGCTGTTCGCCAGGGAAGGCGCCAAGCTCATCATCGTCGACAAGACCGAGGCCGTGAAGGAGACGGCCAAGCTCGTCAGCGATGCCGGCGGCACCGTCGAGGCCGTGATGGCCGACGCCGGCTCGGAAGCGGACGTGAAGGCCTTCATCGACAAGGCGGTGGCGAAATATGGCCGGCTCGATGCGATCTGGGCCAATGCCGGCGTCGGCGGCGGGCTGGTGCCGCTCGCCGATCAGACCGTCGAACACTGGCAGGAGGTGCTGCGCGTCAACCTGATCGGGCCGTTCCTCGCGATCAAGCATTCGATGCCGCACATGATCAGGCAGAAGTCCGGCTCGATCGTCTGCACCGCTTCGGTCGCGGGCCTCAAGGCCGGCGCCAGCGGTCACCCCTACGGCGCCAGCAAGGCCGGCGTCATCAGCCTGGTGCAGACGACAGCCTATTCGCTGTCCGGCACCGGAGTCCGCATCAACGCGGTCTGCCCGGGGCTGATCGAGACCGGCATGACCAAGCCGGTGTTCGACCGCGCCAAGGAGCGCGGCACCCAAGACAAGATCGGCCAGCTCAATCCCTTGAAGCGCCCCGGCCAGCCGCATGAACTCGCGGCGATGGGCCTGTTCCTCGCCAGCGACGATGCTTCCTATGTCAACGGCCAGGCGATCCCGGTCGACGGCGGCCTCACCGCCTCGATGCCTTACACGGGCAAGCCGGTGTAGCCACGAGACGATCACAGCCCATCCGGCGGCAGGCCGGAGGATTCCGCTGCCAATGCGCGGTGGCGGATGCGCTCGCGGTAGAAGGCGTAGAGGCCGGAGGCGACGATGATCGCGGCTCCCGTCACCATCATCGTGTCGGGCACGTCGCCGAACAGGAGATAGCCGAGCATCATCGCCCACAGCAGCGCGGAATAGCGGAACGGCGCCACCGCCGAGATGTCGCCGGTGCGCAGCGCCGAGATGATGCAGTGATAGCCGATCAAGAGCAGCACGGCAGCCAGCGCCTGCAGGGCGAGCGCATTGGCGGATGGCGACATCCAGCCGCCGAGCGGAACCAGAATCACGCCGCCGGCGCTGGTCACCGTCACCGTGGTCAGCAAGGTGATGAACAGCGACGGAATCTTGGCGGGAATTTTTCTGGTCGCGAGATCGCGCAGCGCGCAGAATGCGACCGACACCAGCGCGAACAGCGAATACTGGCTGAAGCCGGCAAGCCCCGGCCGCACGATGATGAGCACGCCGATGAAGCCCACAGCGATCGCCGACCAGCGCCGCCAGCCGACCGGCTCGCCGAAGATCACGGCCGCGCCGAGCGTGATCGCCAGCGGCAGCGCCTGGAAGATCGCCGAGGTGTTGGCGAGCGGCAGATGTACGAGCGCGGCCATGAAGCTGATGGTGCCGCCGATCTCGCCGACGACACGCAGCGCCACCGGCCTGAGCATCAGCGTCCGCAGCGGACGCAGCGCGCCATGATACCACGCGAATGCCGCGACCAGCACGATCGCGAACAGCCCGCGCACCAGCATCACCTGGCCGAAGTTCATCTCTGATGACACCACCTTGGTGATGGAGTCGTTCGCCGTGAACGCGGCCATGGACACCGCCATCAGCAGGCTGCCGCGAATATTCGGAGAGAGGGCCAAGATAGTGTTAGGCTCGGGTCAGGAAGGGCAACTACGGGACCGGCGTGCCAAAAACGCACCGCGAACTCAAGTGGCTGGACCGGAATTTCTAGTGCCCATATTGCTTCGCTTTAGCTTAGACTTTTAGACTTCCGCCGTGACATTTCCTTGCCCGGCTTATCTATCTGTGGTTGACTATCCGTAAGTAATTTCTCTTGAAATTGCATTCTTTGAGATTGCATACCGGTTTGTCCTCCGGGACATTTTTTAACGCACGGTAAGGTGCAGTCACTGCGTGTAGACATCAATTGTTCCGAAACCAAGCACGAATCATGCGTGCAGGTATTTCGCGGTTGCACGCCGCCTGCCATGCGTTGAAGGCAAGGGACTTCCCCGCTCTCCTTTACAAAGGCGGATACTCATGACCCACATTCTCAATAGCGATTTTTTTCGCGAAATAGCGATTGCCTTGTTCAGCCTGCTCGTGCCGATCGGCGTCTATATTGGCCGCATGAACGTGCGCGCCTCCCGCCGTGAGATTGTCCGTGACCTCGAGCAGCTGTTTCAGTCCACAAAGTCCGGCGGCCGGCCCATCATCCTGCCGTCCTTCGAGCTGGTGAAATACAAGTATGATCCGGATTCCAATCCGGAACGAACCGTCGGAACGGTGAACGCCAATTCAGTCCGCTATTACATCTTTCCCGTGGCAATCTACGTCTCCGTGACGCTTCTCTGCTTTTGGTTCGCCTTCACGCCGCGAGCCGGCGGCCCAATTCACTTCGAAAATCCCCAACAGTGGCAGGGAATGGTCACCTACACATTCTTAGCCAGCTATATCTGGACGCTGCAGTACCTCGTCCGACGAATAGCGAACTTCGACTTGTCTCCAATTTCGTTCTTCGCTTCGTCCCTTCACATCATGCTAGCCCGTCTTATTCATGATTGCCGGGCGGGCTGGTGGAACATTTCGGGTCG
>NZ_DAINNI010000199.1:0-5979 GCF_036735945.1 Bradyrhizobium sp.
AGATCGGCACGCAGACGTCGGTCGCCACCACGCCGGCGCCGGGGCGCAGCGCCTTGACCGACCAATAGGCGTCGTGCCGCGCCTGCCACAGCCTGGTGCGGTCCTCCGGCTTGGTGGTCCAGGTGAAATCGCCGCCGCCGCATTCCCTGGCGATCTCGGCGAAATTCTTCGACTGCTCGGCGACCTCGACCTCGCTGCCGTGGAATTCCAAGAGCAGCAGCGGCGTCTCCGGCAAGCTCAGCTTGGAATAGGCATTGCAGGCGCGCACCTGCTCGGCGTTGAGCAGTTCGATGCGGGCCAGCGGAATGCCGGTCTGGATCGCGAGAATGGTCGCCTGGCAGGCGCCGCGTACGGTCTCGAACGAGCAGGCCGCGGCCGCGATCGTATCGGGGATGCCGCGCAGCTTGATGGTGAGTTCGGTGATGATGCCGAGCGTACCCTCGGCGCCGACGAAGAGATGCGTCAGGTCGTAGCCGGCCGAGGATTTCTTGGCCCGCGTGCCCGTGGTGATGATCTCGCCGTCGCCGCGCACCACTTTCAGCGCCAGCACGTTCTCGCGCATGGTGCCGTAGCGCACCGCATTGGTGCCGGAGGCCCGGGTCGAGGTCATGCCACCGAGCGAGGCGTCGGCGCCGGGGTCGATCGGGAAGAACAGCCCCTGGTCGCGCAGGTGCTCGTTCAGCGCCTTGCGGGTGACGCCGGGCTGGATCACGCAGTCGAGGTCCTCGGCATGGACTTCGAGAATCCGGTTCATGTCGCGCATATCGATGCAGACACCGCCGGCCGGCGCGTTGACCTGGCCCTCCAGCGAGGTGCCGGTGCCGAAGGCGATCACGGGCACGCCGTGTTTGGCGCAGATCCGCACCACGTCCTGGATGTCGGCGGTTTCCTGCGCCATCACCACCGCATCCGGCGGCTGGGTGGGCAACCAGGTGGTGGTATGGGCATGCTGTTCGCGCACCGCCTGCGAGGTGATCAGCCGGTTGCCGAACCGCGCCGCCAGCGCCTCCACCGCGCTTGCCAAAGCCTGCGGATCCGGCCGCTTCACACTGCCTGATATCGTCGTCGCCACGTCAAATTCCTCCCGAATTTGAGCGGACCGTGGCAAAGGATATAAGGGGGGTCAAGAGCGCGATAACAACAAGGGATGGATGATGACGACCGCTGCCGCCACCGGCGACCGCCTGACCGATATGCCGCTGCCGCCTGCCCCGTTTGTATCGTCGGTGATGCAGATCGAGCCGCAATGGATCGACTATAACGGCCATCTCAACATGGCCTATTACAACGTCATGATGGACCGCGCGATCGACGAGATGTGGCTGCAGCTCGGCATCGGGCCGGCCTACATGAAGGAGCGCCACTGCTCGACCTTCACCGCCGAAGCCCACGTGCGCTATGTGCGCGAGATTCATCTCGGCGATCCCGTGCAGGTGACGGTCTACCTGCTCGAAAACGACGAGAAGCGGCTGCATACGTTCGAGGAACTGCGCCACGCCGGCGAAGGCTGGCTCTCCGCCACCTCGGAGAACATGACGCTGCACATGGACATGAGCGCACGCAAGGTCGCGCCCTTCCCGCCTGACATCCGCGCGCGCATCCAGCAGGTGGTGGCTTCACACACCGCGGTCCTGCGGCCCGACGGCATCGGCCGCACCGTGGCAATGCCGAGGAAATAGCTGATCAGGCCGGCAGGCCGGCCTCCTGCAGCGCGCCGACCACGAGATCGCACTGGCTTGGCGGCAGCGGCGGCATGCCGCGCTGAACCTCCGATACCGTGAGATCGGGATAATGCCGCCGTAGCGCATCCAGACTGCGACGCGCCTGCGCCCCCTGCCCGGCGAGCACATGGGCCGGGCACAGCGTCCGGTGCACCCAGCTTGCCGACGGATGCTCGGCGAGCGCGCGCTCCTGCCAACGCGCGCCTTCGGCGTACTGGCCGGCGGTGAACAGCGCGCAGCCGATTCCGACCATGCTGTTGAACGCCAGCGGATCATGGGGCGCGAGATCCAGCGCGATCCTGAAGCGCTCGATGGCGGATTGCGGATCGCCCTTGTAGACGTCGATCCATCCGCTGCGGCTCCATGCCCAGGCCGATCCGCCGTCGATCGCCAGCGCCTTGCGCGTGACCAGATCGGCCGTATCGAATTCGTTGAGCAGCGATAGCGCGTTGCCGAGGATGGCGAGCACGGTGGCGTCGCCGCACTGCGCCCGCGCCCGGCGGGCCAGTTCGAGGCTGCGCGCGCGCTCGTCCTGCGGGGCATGGGTGAAGTGATAGACCACGCGCTGGACGTGCGCCCACGCCGCCAGCGCGATGGCCAATGGCTGGTTCGGGTCCTCTTCTATCGCACGCTGCAGCAATTCCAGCGAACGGGCATTGCCGCACGCATCGAGCGACAGCACGCCCGGCATCGCGCGCAGCGCCAGATCCTGTGCACCGAGACTGGCCAGCGGCGTGCGCAACGCGCGGTCGATCTCCGCCCGCCGCAGGCAGGGCTGCAGCGCCGCGGCGATCCTGGTCGCGAGGTGCTCCGTCGTCGCGATATCGTCGCGCAGGATGCTGTCGGCGCGATGCGCCCACAATTGTCCGCCGGTTTCGGTATCGATCAGGCGGATGCTCAGGTGCGTCCGGGCTCCCGCTCCCCGGATCGCCCCGCCCAGATGATAGCGCGCCGCCATCGACCTGGCGGCGACCGAGATTCCGGCGCGGGTGAGTGCGGTCACGAGATCGTCGGCAATATCAGCCGCAAGCGGCAGATTTTCAGCGGCAGCCTCGATCGGCCCGAACGCGATTGTCGGCCGCTCTCGCGCCGGCGCAAGCACCGAAGGCACCGCGCGGAGCGCATCGGTGAGAACCGCCTGCCGCTTCAAGGTTTGCGATGGCGTCTCGCCGTAGCGACGGCGGTAGGCGATCGAGAACCGCCCGAAATGGGGAAAGCCACAGCGCAGCGCGACGTCCATGATCTTGAGGCCCGGATTGCCCTGCAAGAGTTCGCGGCGGGCGCATTCGAGCCCGATTTCGCGCTGCGCAACCAGCGGGGTCTTGCCGACGAATGCGAGGAACTGGCGCTGCAAGGTTCGACCGGACACGCCGGCCACGGCGGCGAGTTCGGCCAGGCGCCAATTGTGGCCGACATTGGCACGCATCGCGTCCACCGCCCGCCTGACACCGCGCGGCAGCGGCGACGTCGCCGCCGAAATCTCCTGACTGGCAATCATCCGCAACTCCGAGACCCCCTGGTGATGAGTCCTGGGAACCGCCGAAAGGTTCACGATCGGGATAGCCGTGTCGCAAACCGGATAGGCGCTCTTCAGGCTCGGGGGTTAAGCCGGCATCACGCTGAAATCGGCAAATTCACCTTGCTTCAATGGAGAAGTGACATGGCTACCACCGCAGCGGCCCAGACCCCGCAACCCGGTCACGTCGATCTATCCGCCCTGAAAACCCGCCAGCACGGCGCCTGGTCGTCCGGCGACTATGCCGTCGTCGGCACCACGCTGCAGATCGTCGGCGAGGAATTGTGCGAGGCGATGGATCTCAGGGCCGGCCACAAGGTGCTCGACGTCGCCGCCGGCAACGGCAACGCCACGCTGGCCGCGGCGCGCCGCTGGTGCGATGTGGTTTCGACCGACTATGTGCCGAGCCTGCTCGAGCGCGGTCGCGCCCGTGCCACGGCCGAAGGCCTCTCGATCCAGTTCAAGGAAGCGGATGCGGAAGCGCTCGACTTTGCCGACGCGAGCTTCGATGCCGTGGTCTCGACCTTCGGCGTGATGTTCACGCCGGACCAGGATCGCGCGGCCTCCGAACTGCTGCGGGTCACCAGGAGCGGCGGCAAGATCGGCCTCGCCAACTGGACGCCGGATGGTTTCATCGGACAGTTGTTCAAGACGCTCGGCAAATACCTGCCGCCGCCCACTGGTGCAAAATCGCCGGCGCTGTGGGGTACGCAGGCACGCATCACCGAGATGTTCGGAACGTCGGCGGCCTCGATCAAGGCCGAGAAGCGTCACTTCACGTTCCGCTACCGCTCCCCGCTGCACTTTCTCGACGTGTTCAGGAGCTACTACGGCCCGACGCTGAAAGCCTTTGCCGCGCTTGATGAAACCAACCAGCGCCGGCTTGCCGAGGACATCCTGAAGCTGATCGGGTCGATGAACCGCGCCGAGGACGGCACCATGGTGCTGCCGAGCGAGTATCTGGAAATCGTCGTCGTCAAACGCTGACACAAATCCATCCGAGGGATGGCGGCCATGCGTGGCCATCGTCCCTCGGGCGTACCGATAAAGGAGCTTGCAAGATGATCTACCAGACGCCCGGGCTCATCGATTACCACGAGGCCGGCAATGGACCGACCGTCGTGCTGGTGCCGGGCTCCTGCAGCACCGGCGCGGCCTGGCGGCCGGTCATGGCGCATTTGCAGGGCTTCCGCTGCGTGACCACCAGCCTGCTCGGATATGGCGGCACCGCGGAGCGCCGCACCCCCGACGAAACCGACATCTGCTATGAGCGTGAAATCATCGAGACCGTGATCCGTCGTACCGGCGGCCCGGTGCATCTCGTCGGTCACTCCTTCGGCGGCCTGGTGGCGCTTGCGGTCGCGCTGCGCGGACGCGTGCCGCTGCTCAGCCTGACGATTGCCGAAGCGCCTGCCGTGGACATTCTGAGAGAGGTCGGCGAGCAGCAGCACTATGGGACATTCCGGCAGATGTCGCGCGCCTATTCCGCCGCCTTCGGGCGCGGCGAAGCCGATGCGATCGCGCAGATGATCGACTTCTACGGCGGCGCCGGCACGTTCGCCGCATGGCCTCAGCGCGTCCGCGACTACGCCATCGAAACGACATCTGCCAATTTGCTGGATTGGGAATCGGCCTACAATTTTCGCCTCACGCCCGCGTCACTGGCCAGCGTGAAAATTCCGACGCTTGTGATATGGGGCGAAACCAGCCATCCGGCGGCGTGTCGGGCAAACGAGTTGTTGAGCCGGTTTATGCCGCGTGCCGATCACGTCACGATTGCCGGCGCGTCGCATTTCATGATCGCGACCCACCCGAAGCCATTTTCGGATTTGATCATCCGCCATGTCGAGCGGTCCGGCCTGGCGTTGGCCGCCGCGCCATAGTGTGCGCGGCGCCAAGCTAAGGCTTTGGTGTAACCCGCTAGACGTTGCTGCGTCCGCGGACCAGTCCGACCACCGCCGAGATCAGGAACAGGATGACGGCGATGAAGAAGATCGCCTTGGCGATTTCGACGGAAGCGCCGGCGATGCCGCCGAAGCCCAGAACACCCGCGATCAACGCGACGATCAGAAACGTAACGACCCAGCTCAGCATGATACGACCTCGATTTTTGGTTGCTCTCTCGATGGCGGCACTACCGTCGTCGCGCATCGACTGCGAAATCAATACCGGTCGGTAATGTTGGTTCCCGCCGTAGGAAACGCGAAATTTGACGTTCTTGCGGGAACAAAATCGCTTTTGGCCTGCGAAAGCCGGCTGGGAAATCCATCGGGATAAACCTGTCAAAACGGCCTGATCGACCCTATATCGCCCTCAATCCCTGCTATGAAGGCTCCCCTTTCCCGTCTCACGGTGCCATCGTGGGGCCGAGACGATTCGAGAAATGACCGAGCCGAGCAAACTGCCCCATCACAGCGTCCCCGAGCATCAGCCCGCGGCTGGCGGCATCGCCGCGCGGGCGCGCGCGGCGGCCGGCCCGCAATATCTCAACGGGCTCAATCCGGAGCAGCGCGAGGCGGTCGAGACGCTGGATGGGCCAGTATTGGTGCTGGCCGGCGCCGGCACCGGCAAGACGCGCGTGCTGACCACGCGCATCGCCCACATCCTGAGCCAGGGCCGCGCACGCCCGCATGAAATCCTGTCCGTGACCTTCACCAACAAGGCCGCGCGCGAGATGAAGCTGCGGCTTGGCCAGATGCTGGGCCAGGCGGTGGAGGGCATGCCGTGGCTCGGCACCTTCCA
>NZ_DAINNI010000200.1:0-5879 GCF_036735945.1 Bradyrhizobium sp.
GAAGCGGACATTTGATGTGTTACCAAAACCGGCCAACTTAATTAGCTATCGACAGACGGTCGAAGTGAAGCTGCGCCGGTTGGTTGCGCCCGGGAACGGGATCGAACCATCCGGTCCACTCTTCAAGCTACCCCGGAAACGGAACTTTCGCTCGGCGGCTTCCGTTTACAGCGGAGCCGATTTTGGAATGGTGCCCAGGGGCGGGATCGAACCACCGACACTGCGATTTTCAGTCGCATGCTCTACCAACTGAGCTACCTGGGCATACCCGAGGGCCTGAAAAGGCCGAACCGGGCGGGCGGTTTATAGAGAGGTCGGGAGCGCCTGTCCACCCGCCTTCGCCGGAGGCTTCGGCGGGGCGGGCCCGCTTGGTGCCTCATCCCCAAGTTATTGGCGGATAGCCTTATTCCGCGTCTTCGGGGTCGGTGGGGCGGCCGGGAATGACGTAGGTGCCGGAGAGCCAGCGGTTCAGGTCGACGTCGCGGCAGCGTTTGGAGCAGAAGGGGAGCGTGGCAGGATCGGCCGGCTTGCCGCAGACCGGGCAGGGTTTGGCCGGCGGCTTCGCCCCGTCCGCGTCTTCAGGCGGTTTAGCCAGCATTGAGCCAGCCGAAGCGGATCGGGAAACCCTCCCCGCCGAGCAGCGTGACGGTTTCGTAGAGCGGAAGGCCGACCACGTTGGTGTAGGAGCCGACCATCTTGACCACGAAGGAACCGGCTATGCCCTGCACGGCATAGCCGCCGGCCTTGCCGCGCCATTCGCCGGAGCCGATATAGGCTTGGATGTCATCCTCGCTCAGGCGCTTGAAGCGCACCTTGGTCTCGATCAGGCGCTGGCGGAACGCTTCCTTCGGCGTCACCAGGCAGATCGCGGTATAGACGCGGTGATTGCGCCCCGAGAGCATCCGCAGGCACTGCGCGGCCTCGTCGACCAGATTGGCCTTGGGCAGGATGCGGCGGCCGACCGCAACCACGGTATCGGCGGCGAGGAGGAAGGAGCCGCGCAGTTCGTCGTCGAGCTGGACGGATTTCAGCGCCGCATCGGCTTTTGCGCGGGCGAGACGGTTGGCGCAGGCGCGCGGCAGCTCGCCGCGCCTCGGCGTCTCGTCGACATCGGCCGGGCGCAGCGCGTCAGGCTCGATACCGGCCTGGTTGAGCAGGGCGAGCCGCCGCGGCGAACCGGAAGCAAGAACGATTTTGGGACGGCCAAGCATGCGGGGCTTATCGGGAAAAGGATTCGGGTGGGACGCGCGCGGAAACTATCGGAAGGCACTCTATTCCACAACCGGGTGACAAGTGGTTGTTGTACTTGCGAATCTCTGTGCCGCCCCGGCGGATTCGGCGCTTATAGGCGCAGGCGCTTGTCAGCGGGATGACAGTGACGACGGATTGCCCGGTCTCCCGTCTCGTGTCCCGGACGCGGCGCGGCACGCAGTGACGCGGCGCAGAGCCGGGACCAATCGCCGGCATGGACCCCGGCTCTGCCGCGCACCGCTACGCGCTGCGCTGCGTCCGGGGAACGCAGACGGAGGGCTCTACCCGCTCGCCGCGCCCGCCTTCGCGAAGCGACGGCGGATGCGCATCGAGAGGCCGTCGCAGACTTCGCGGTAGGCGGCGAGCTTCTGGTCGCGGCTGCCTTCGGTGGTGGTCGGGTCAGGCGTCGGCCAGTATTCGACGTCGGCGGCCACCGTGCGGGTCAGCTCCAGCGCCTTGTGGTGGGCCTCCGGCGACAGCGTGATGATGAGGTCGAAATTGAGCCCTTCCCAATCGTCGAGTTCTTCAAAAGTCATCGGCTTGTGGCCGGAAATGTCCTGGCCGAGTTCGGCCATCACGGCGACCGCGAACGGATCGAGTTCGCCCTTCCGGGCGCCGGCGGATTTCACATAGAGCGCCTGCGGGAACATCTGCTTGAGCAGGGCCTCCGCCATCGGCGAGCGCACGCTGTTCAGGCCGCACGCGAACAGCACGGCCTGCGGATTGCGCGCGCGGGGCGCATCCATGCGTCACGAATTCCCTTCAGTGAACCGCTTCGCGTTCCCGGTTCTCATGCGTCCTGCCCCTTCCAGTGCAGCACGCAGATCAGCGTGAACAGGCGGCGGGAGGTTTCGAAATCGACCCGCACCTTGCCCTTCAGCCGCTCCTGCAGCGTGCGCGAGCCTTCGTCATGGATGCCGCGGCGGCCCATGTCGATGGCCTCGATCTTGTCCGGCGTCGCGGTGCGGATCGCCTGGTAGTAGCTGTCGCAGATCATGAAATAGTCCTTCACGATCCGACGGAACGGCGTCAGCGAGAGCAGATGCGCGACCACCGGCGTGCCGTCCTCGCGGCGGATGTCGAACATCAGCCGGTTGCCCGTAATTGCGAGATGCAGCGTGAACGGGCCCTGCGCGTCGCCCTCCGGCGCGAACAGATTCTGCTCGATCAGGTCGTAGATCGCGATCGCGCGCTCATGCTCGATATCAGGACCGGAACGGCCGATCGATTCCTCATCGAGCGTCACCGCGACGATGCGGTTGTTCTGGTCATCGTCTGGCGGCGGCTTGTTCATGGCAAATTGAGGCGCAATCCGACGGAGCGTGAATGGGCGTCCAGACCCTCGGCCTTCCCCAGGGTCATCGCGGCAGGCCCCAACGCGCGCAACTGATCCGGGCCGCATTTGAGAATCGATGTGCGCTTCATGAAGTCTAGCACGCCGAGCCCGGACGAAAACCGCGCCGAGCGCGCCGTCGGCAGTACGTGGTTGGAGCCGCCGACATAATCGCCGATCGCCTCCGGCGTATGCGGGCCGAGGAAGATCGCGCCGGCATTGCGGACCTTTGCCGAAAGCGCCTCGGCGTCCGCGGTCATGATCTCGAGATGCTCGGCGGCGATGGCGTTGGCGAGTTCGACCGCCTCGTCGAGCTTCCCGACCATGATGACGGCGCCAAAATCATTCCAGGAGGCGCGCGCGATTTCGGCGCGGGGCAATGTTGCGAGCTGGGATTCCACCGCGCGCTCGACGTCGGCGGCAAGCCGCGCGCTGTCGGTGATCAGGATCGACTGCGCGCTGGCGTCGTGCTCGGCCTGCGCCAAAAGATCCGCGGCGATCCAGCCGGCATTGCCGGTGTCGTCGGCGATGACCAGGACTTCGGAAGGCCCCGCGATCATGTCGATGCCGACCTTGCCGAATACGAGACGCTTGGCGGCGGCGACATAGGCGTTGCCCGGGCCGACGATTTTGGCGACCGGGGCGATCGTCGCCGTGCCATAGGCGAGTGCCGCCACCGCCTGCGCGCCGCCGACGCGGTAGATCTCGGAGACGCCGCCGAGATCGGCGGCGGCCAGCACCAGCGGGTTGAGCTTGCCGTCGGGCGCCGGCACCACCATGACAACGCGCGGCACGCCGGCGACGCGCGCCGGCACGGCGTTCATCAGCACCGAGGACGGATAGGCCGCGGTGCCGCCGGGCACGTAGAGGCCGACCGCATCGACCGCGCTCCAGCGCCAGCCGAGCTCGACGCCTTGCGCGTCGGTGAAGCGCTCGTCCTTCGGCAGTTGCCGCCGGTGAAACACCTCGATGCGGTCGCGGGCGAATTTCAGCGCGTCGAGGGTTGCGGCGTCGCAGGCCTTCACGGCGGCGTCGATCTCGGCCGGGGTGACGCGCAGGCCGGAGGCGTCGAGTTCAAGGCGATCGAACTTTTTGGTCGCCTCGATCAGGGCGGCGTCGCCGCGGGCCGCCACATCATCGACGATCGCGCGGGTGGCGCGCTCGACATCGGCCGATGCCTCGCGCTTGGCGCCAAGGAATTCCTTGAAGCGTGAGGCAAAATCGGCGCTGCTGGTATCCAGGCGGACGGGCATGGGCTTTGTTTTGCGCTTTTCTTGGGGATGGGATCGAAGGTCCCTGCTCAATGGCGCGGCTGCTTGGGGCCGTCAACCCTTGGGGGTCGTCATTCCGGGTTCGGGCTTCGCCCACCCCGGAATGACGACCTTCTCACCCCTCCCGCCCGGTCGGGGCCAGGGCGGCGTCGGCGGTGCCGAGATCGTCGGTGCCGAGGTCGGTGAGCTCGCATTCCAGGCATTCGACGTCGAGCCGCAGCGCGCCGCCGTGGGCGAACAGCAGCAGCGCGCTGCCGCTTGGGGCCTCGGCGGGATGGAATTCGATCCCGACCAGTTCCAACACCGCATCCGGCTGCTCCAGATCGATGTTGCGTGACTTGCAGGCCAGCACGCGGTCGAAGCGCAGCGCGGCGACCAGGCGGCGCGGCTCGGTTCCGCCCGACAGCGTCTGCTCCCAGTCGAGCCGGTTCATCCCGACGACCAGCCGCTTCTCGTCCTGCCGCCAGACGATGTCGGCGGGCTGGACGCGGGCGTCCTGCACATGCGCCGAAATGACCGAAAGGTCGTCGGCGTCCAGCGCAATCAGTTTCAGCGGCTCCGCTGGCATCCCGTATTCCTGACCAATCCTGCTACACGTCAGTCGCTGATGCGCTGGATCGACGCGCCGCAGGCCGACAGCTTTTCCTCCAGCCGCTCGAAACCGCGGTCGAGATGGTAGACGCGGTTGACCATGGTTTCGCCCTCGGCGGCAAGGCCCGCGATCACGAGCGACACCGACGCGCGCAGATCCGTGGCCATCACCGGCGCGCCGCGCAGTGTTGCGGTACCGTCGATGGTCGCGGTCTCGCCGTCCAACGATATACGCGCGCCGAACCGCGCAAGTTCCTGCACATGCATGAAACGATTCTCGAAAATCGTCTCGGTGATCTGCGAGGCGCCGCCGGCGCAGGCCATCAGGGCCATCAACTGCGCCTGCAGATCGGTCGGGAAACCCGGGAACGGCGCGGTCGATACCGTCACCGGGCGGATGCCGGCGCCGTTCCGGGCGATCCGGATGCCGTCATTGTTGACGGTGATGGTGGCGCCGGCCGCGCTGAGCACGTCGAGCGTGGACTGCAGCAGTTCGGGACGGGCGCCGGATAGCTGCACGTCGCCGCCGGTCATCGCGACCGCCATGGCGTAGGTGCCGGCCTCGATCCGGTCCGGCAGCACGGTGTGGCGTGCGCCATGCAATTTCTCCACGCCCTCGACCACGATCCGCGGCGTACCGGCGCCACTGATGCGCGCGCCCATCTTGTTCAGGCAATCGGCGACATCCGTGATCTCGGGCTCGCAGGCGGCATTGCTGATGATCGTGGTACCACGGGCCAGCGTCGCCGCCATCAGCGCGACATGGGTGCCGCTCACCGTCACCTTGGGAAAATCGATCGCGCCGCCTCGCAGGCCGCCCGGCGCCTTCGCCACCACATAGCCGCCGTCGATCGTGATTTCGGCGCCGAGCTTTTCCAGCGCCATGATCAACAGGTCGACCGGCCGCGTGCCGATGGCGCAGCCGCCCGGCAACGATACCCTGGCCTCGTGCATCCGCGCCAGCAGCGGCGCGATCACCCAGAAGCTGGCGCGCATCCGCGACACCAGCTCATAGGGCGCCGTGGTGTCGATGATATCGGCGGCGGAGATGTGCAGGGTCTGGCCCTGGTAGGCGCGGTCGCCGGAACGCTTGCCGGCGGACATGATGTCGACGCCGTGGTTGCCGAGGATGCGCTGCAACTGCGCGACGTCGGCGAGCCGCGGCACGTTGTCGAGCGTCAGCGTGTCCTCGGTCAGGAGCGCCGCGATCATCAGCGGCAGCGCGGCATTCTTGGCGCCCGAAATGGCGATGGTGCCATTGAGCTTGCTGCCGCCGACGATACGAATGCGGTCCATGCCACCCCTCCCCCTGCACAAATTATGAGCGCACCTCTGCAGGAGAAGCGGCGACATTTGCGGCGATTTGATGGGGCGGGCGGCTAGCCCGTCTTATTCATGATTGCCGGGCGGGCTGGTGGAACATTTCGGGTCGG
>NZ_DAINNI010000201.1:0-5826 GCF_036735945.1 Bradyrhizobium sp.
GGGTATCATCCCGATGTTGAATCATGACTCACTTCCCAGGGAAAGTGGGTACTAGAGCCCGCTTCTGGATTTACTGTCCGTGGCTCGCCAGCATCTGCTGGCAGCCCTTGCTGATCCTGGCGCGATTCTGCTTCAGGCAGGCCAGCACGATCTGGTCGCCGTCCTGCATCTGCGCCCGGCAAAACCGCGAGACGTCGCGCGAGCAGGCATCGTGCCCCTTCGCCCTGTCCTGCGGCGTCTGCGCCAAGGCGGCTGACGCGATCAAAACCAGGGGAATAACGCAAAGGATCTTGGTCATTTTGCTTTTGCCTTCGTATCGGGAACCGCAATCAGGACGTCTATAACGTTTTGGAACGAAGTGGGTTACCGCTTCAGGTCAAGAAAACGTGCCTGGATCGCCGAAATCGGCGCCTATGGCGGCATTGCGTGGCCAGAACGGCCCCATGGGGCGCGATCCCCGGTCTCCCCGGAAAGGCAAAAAACGCCTGCGTCGGATCGACGCAAGCGTTCTTGAGAGCCAGGATTTGAAGGCCGGGCAGGTTACTGCGAGGCGAGCTTGCCCCTCTGCGCGGCGAGATCGCGATCCATTACGGCGCGGCAGCCGGCGCTCAGGTCGCTGCGATGCTTCATCATGCAGGCGGTGATCTTCGGGATATTGGGGATTTCGGAGCTGCAGAGGCGAAACGCATCGCCGGTGCACATCTCGCGCGCCTCGGAGCTGAATGCGAAGCTCGCGGTCGAGGACACGGCGGCGAAAGACGTGGTCATGGCCAGCACTAGACTGACCTTGCGAATGGTATTGAAGAACACTGCGGTCATTGTCGGCTCCCTTTGGTCCAGCTACGTGGACCGGCTGTTGATGGTTGCAGCATGCGCGGAACCAAACCGCCCGACTGTGACTGGCCTCACTCAAACATAAACCCCTCAACTCCTTCGCCTAACCGGCGCGCGTTCGCCAGACGTTAAGAAATTGTTGGCATTAATGGTCCGTTGCGTGTGTGTCCCGAGTATCTGGAAAGAATAGCGATGCGTAATGCGTTGGGCCTGATGCTGGCCAGCTTTGTGACGGCGGTTCTCATCACCGGCGTCTGGTTCTGGACTTCCTCGCCGCGCGCCGATGCGGCCCCACCCCAAACCGTCGCCGCCCGCATGGCCGAGCCGCTGCTGGCCCCCGCCGCGAAGCCCGCGCCCAGGGACGACGTCGAGACCACCGCGGGGCTGTCGAAACCGGCCCCCGTCCCTGCGCCCGCCCCCGCGGCATTTCCCGCGCCGATGCCGGCCCGCCCGGCCGCGGCCTGCGCCAACCCGGATGCGCTCGGCGTCAGCCGCGTCGTCGTGATCGACACTACAGGCGGTCCCGGCTTCGGCTTCCTGCAATACAAGCAGTTCGACTTCCTGGCCGACAAGGAAGTGGTGCTGACCTTCGACGACGGCCCGTGGCCGACCACGCCGGCGGTGCTGAAGGCGCTCGCGGACGAATGCACCAAGGCGATCTTCTTCCCGGTCGGCAAGCACACGACCTATCATCCGGAAATTCTCAAGCAGGTCTTCGCCGCCGGCCATACCGTCGGCTCGCACACCTGGTCGCATGCCCATCTCGACAGCAAGAAGCTGACCGAGGCGCAGGTCAGGGAAGAGATCGAGAAGGGCTTTAGCGCCGTGAAGATGGCGCTCGGCGCCGCACCCGCGCCGTTCTTCCGCTTCCCGGGGCTCGGCCATACGCAAGGCGCGCTCGGCTATCTCGCCTCGCGCAACATCTCGATGTTTTCGGTCGACGTCGATTCCAACGACTTCAAATCATCGGGTCCCGACCAGGTCATCCAGAACGTCATGACCAAGCTCGACAAGCAGGGCAAGGGCGTGATCCTGATGCACGATCTGCAGAAGCACACGGCGCTGGCCCTGCCGACGCTGCTGCGCCGCCTCAAGGCCGGCGGCTACAAGGTGGTGCAGATGCGCGCCAGGGAGCAGCTCGAGACCCTGCCCGAATATGACGCGATGCTGGTGAAGGACCAGAAGGTGCCGGCCGTTGCCAGCCGTCCGATCAGCAGCGTGGTGCAGACGGTTTCGCAGTAGGAGTTGGCGGCGCTCGCAAGGCGCCGCCTGAAAACGCGCATGCCCGGCGCAGGGCCGGGCATGACGAAGGAACGCGAGACTATTCCTTACCAGTAGATTCCGTACCGATGCAGGGTGTGGATGAAGCGCGCCAGCCGGTAGCGGCCGTGCGGCCGCATTCCCCGTGACATCGACCCTCTCGACATCGAGCCTCGCGACATCGCGGCCGATCGCTGGTACGCGGGCCTTCCCTGCGCAGCGTGCGAGCGCTGGGCGGCGTACCGGTGGGCCCTAATCCGCCTCGGCGATTCAGCCCTCTGCGTCTCGGCTCCGCGCGTCTCGGCCTTCAGCGTTTCGGCCTTCGGCTCAACGATCGCCGGCCGCTCGGTATATTTCGGCGTTTCCGCAGCCAGCGGCGCTTCGGCGGTCCGTGGTTTGTCCAATGTTTTCACGGTCGCCGGCGCGCTTGGTGTCTCGACGCCGGAGAGTGACAAACTCCGTTCGCCGGCGTGCGCGGCAGCGGAAATCAGAACGAGGCCCGCAATCAGAATGAACTTGCGCATGATAAAAAATCTCCCCTGAGGTTGTCCGCAAGACTACGGGGAGCGGGCGAATTGTTATGTGCCAGAGGTCACGCAGCGCTGCCGGCTCAGGATCTGCCGTGATCGGCACGCCGCAGGATTTCTATCCCGTTGATATTCCTGACCAGCACGTAGGGCTTCAGCAGCGCGGACAATTCGGGATCGCCCGCCGCCCAGGCGCCCCAGTCGCTGTCCTGATTGTCGATGACGACCACATCCGGCGGCTGCTTCTTGAAATCCTCGATCAGGCCGGCACGCTCGCGCGCGACGTAACCCGAAAGGCGATCCGCGGTTGCCTGGTCGATCGAGCCGTCCCGTAGCGCCCGGCGCACGATTTCACGCACCCACAGCGCTTCCTGCCGCGAGACCCAGGTGCCGCCGACTTCCCGCACCATCGGATGGCCGATGACCGCGGCTGCGCTCAGCATCAGGATCTTCGGCCGCGGCCCGAGCAGCGTAATCTCCTCCTGGACGCGTCTGTTGTCGACGCTCGCATTGAACCAGAGGCATGCGTTCGCAAAGATGAGGGCCGTGACCAGCATGGCGCCGATGCGCAGCCGGCGCAGCCCCGCCTGCTCATTGCCGTCGGCCGTGACCGCCCAGCCCGCCGCCATCAGTCCGAGCGCGACCATGGGATAGGCGTGATAGCCCCAGCCCTTGCCCTGCACGAAAAACGAGACCGCAAACCCGAGCGAGCCGGCCATCATCACCAGCGCCGCGGCGTCGACGGTTCGCCGACGGCTTTGCAGCGCCAGCACGACCATGATCGCCAGCAGCCACAGCGTGGTCGCCGACGTCAGCAGGATGAGGAGCAGCGGCGCCTTCAGCAGCAGATAGACGTCACGCACCAGCGGATAGATCAGCGTGTAATATTCCGGATAGAACGTGACGATGCAGAGCGCATGGATCACGACCAGGGCGGCGGCGATCCAGTTCTCCGGCGCGAACAGCACGCGCCAGTCGCGCGCGTGCGCGGCCGCGGTCAGGATGCAAAAGCCGACGCCGAACACGAAATACGGCTTGAAGTTCATGGTCGTCGCGGCGCACAGGCCGGCGACAACGATCGCCCATGGCGCAACCCGCTCGCGGTTGGCGCGCAGGATGTAGACCGCAAGCGCCGGCATCATCATGACCAGCGCGAGATGTTCGCGCTGGCCGAAATCATACATCGGCAGGATGGTGAGCACCGCAGCTGCCCACACCGCCGCCGCGCCACCGGCGCGTTCGCGGAAAGTGGAGAAGCGCAGGACCCGCCATGCCAGCGCCAGCGATGCCGCGATCAACAGGAAGATCAGCCCGTTGGTCATCACTTCCGGCCGCATGCCGGTCGCGCGCGCCAGGAGCACGCCGAGCATATAGACCGATCCCGCCATCGGCGGATTGGTCTCGAGGATGTCGACGTAAAGACGCTGGCCGTCGAGCATGCGCTCGCACAGGATCAGCCACCAGCTGACATCGACGTTGAAGGGCAAAGCCCCTCGCATCATGATCGCCACCATGAAGACGGCGACCACGGCATGCAGCGGACTGACGGTCCAGCTTCGCGGGCGGGCGGCCTTTTCCCCGGGAAGGCTCAGGCCGACATCGAGCGACATGCAAAATCCCTGCGGTTTGGTTTGCAGGCACGCTAGAACGGGGCCAGTTAATAAGGGATTTCAGCTAGCGGACCCGCGCCAGCATCGCCCCGATGCCGCCGCCCTCGCCGCCGATACAGGCTGAATAATCTGTTACATCTGATTTCTAGTGCCGGGGACTGGCCAACGGCTCGGCGAGCTTGGCTGTCCGCGGCCTTCGCAACAGCTTCTTTCCCGGCACTTCAATCAGCCGATAGGCGATCGATGCCAGGGCGATCGTTGCGAAGATGAAACTCACCAGGAATAGCGCGCTGTCATAGGGCATCCGGATGAGAAACGCGACGGACGCCAGATGCACGCCGAGCTGAAGCGGAAAGTGCACGAGATAGATCGAGTAGGAGACGGTGCCGAGATAGACCAGCGGCGCAAGCGTCAGGACCCGATGGGTGACCCGGCCGTGGATCGCACCGACAATCAGGGTCGGAAAGCAGATCAGCACGACCAGGAGATCGCTGAGCCTCGCCAGCTCGCCCAGCGCGCAATAGGCAAGAAATACGCAGGCAGCCGCGATGGCGGCGACATCGGCAAATCCGCTCCTGATGGCGATCCGCGGCAGAAAATGCGCATGCATGCCGTAGAGCGCGACGCCGCAGAGGAAGCCCACGACGGTCCGGAAAATGTCGTTGCTGATCCCGAATGCCAGGGTATCGCTGACCAGGCCATTCCTGAGGATCACCGCAAGTGACACGACGAACAGCAGGAACAGCACCGCGCGCGCGGTGCTGCGCCGGAGCGTGATCGCAGCCAGAAACAGAATGTTGACGACGAATTCGGTCGAGATCGACCAGGATGGCCCATTGAATGACTGCCCCCGTTCAAGCCCGGTTCGATTCAGCAGCGCAAGATTCAGCGTGAAATCATGTGCGTCGTTGAAATGGTAGACGAATGGCTGCGAGGCCAGGCGATTGACCAGTATCCACTGCATGACCGCCACGACGCACAGCGTCGTGAAATGCAACGGATACATACGGGCAATCCGGTCGCGAACATTGTTCGCGAAACTCAGGCTGCGGCGGTCGTTCCAGTAGACGCGGGCCAGCACAAAACCAGACAGCACGAAGAAGAAGTCGACGAGCAGCTCGCCGTGCCGATAGAACGGCGCGAGCAGCGACGGAAGCGGCGCGGCGCCGAAATGGCTCGCATAGTGCCAGCCGACCACGCCAATCGCCGCAAGGGCTCGCAGACTATCCAACTCATGAAGACGAGCCGGTTCGCTGCTCCTGAAAGGCCCTGCCTCGTGGTTCACACGCTATTCCCTGCACACCACGGCGGAATCTATTCGCAAACGGTGTACCCGGGATTAACCGCGTGTGCTGGCTCCGTTGGCGCCGGTCAGCCAATGGCCGACGAGCACCGCGCGGAAAATTCCGAAAATCTGAGCGGAGACATGTTGCCTCCGCCGGAAAATAAGCACAATCTCTGCGTGCTCTATGCGATATTTTCTGAAATTGCAATTTTCCGAGCAGCCCTCCGCAAGGGAGATTTCCATGGCCCAGAGAGACCTAGCCCGTCTTATTCATCAGCGGATTGTTGAGAGGCTGGCGAGCGTGGCGTAA
>NZ_DAINNI010000202.1:0-5738 GCF_036735945.1 Bradyrhizobium sp.
GAAGCGGACATTTGATGTGTTACCAAAACCGGCCAACTTAATTAGCTATCGACAGCTTCTTTTGCGCAGGAATGACACCTAAATACGAAAGCGGCGCGCATTGCTGCGCGCCGCTCGCATGAAAGTTGCGTTTAGTCGTTATCCCGCGGCTTGCACCGCGCGCTGCGCCATCACCTTGATCAGATTGGCGCGGTAGTCGGCGGTGCCGTGGATATCGCTCAACAGCCCGTCCGCCGGGATCTTGACGCCGTCGATCGCACCGGGGGACCAGTTCGCTTTCAGCGCCGCCTCGATTGCGCCGACCCGCATCACGCCGCTTTGCGACGCGCCGGTCGCGGCGACGCGGACATCGCCGTTCGGCGTCCTCGCCACGAACACGCCGGTCAGCGCAAAGCGCGAGGCCGGATGCGGGAATTTGGCGTAGCCCGCCTTGTCGACGACAGGGAAGCCGACCGCGGTGATGATCTCGCCATCTTCCAGCGCCGTCGTGAACAGGCCCTGGAAGAAATCGTCAGCGGAAATCGGGCGCTTGTTGGTCTTGATGGTCGCATTCAGCGCCAGCACCGCGGCGGGATAGTCCGCGGCGGGGTCATTGTTGGCGAGCGAGCCGCCGATGGTGCCGCGATGGCGCACGGCAGGGTCGCCGATCTGCGAGGCGAGGGTGCACAGCGCCGGGATCGCCTTGCGCACGGTGGCATCCTGCGACACGTCGTAATGCGTGGTCGCCGCCTTGATCTCGATGCCGGAGGTGGTCCCCAGGCAGCCGACGAGATCCTTGATCTTCGCAAGATCGATCACGTCGGATGGCGAGGCGAGCCGCTGCTTCATGACCGGAAGCAGCGTCTGGCCGCCGGCGAGATATTTCGCTTCCTTGCCCTTTGCGAACAGCGTGGTTGCCTCGTCGACCGAGGAGGCGCGGTGATAGTTGGTCTCGTACATGATGCGTCCTCCTGATTAACCGTGGATCGCGTGCCAGACACGGTCGGGCGTCGCCGGCATTTCCAGCCTGTTGTTGCCGATCGCGTCCGTGATGGCGTTGATGACGGCGGCCGAGGCGCCGATCGCGCCGGCCTCGCCGCAGCCCTTGACGCCGAGCGGATTGCCCGGACACAGCGTGGTGGTGTGCTGCACCTTGAACGACGGCAGGTCGTCGGCGCGCGGCATAGTGTAGTCCATGAACGATGCCGTCACCGGCTGGCCGGCGTCGTTGTAGATGGCATGCTCCAGCAGCGCCTGGCCGATGCCCTGCGCAAGGCCGCCATGGACCTGGCCCTCCACGACCATCGGATTGATCAGGCGTCCGAAGTCGTCGGCGGCGACGAAGTTCACGAACGAGGTCTTGCCGGTGGCGGCATCGACCTCGACCTCGCAGATATAGGAGCCGGCCGGGAAGGTGAAGTTGGTCGGGTCGTAGAAGGCGGTTTCCTTCAGGCCCGGCTCCATGCCGTCGGGCAAATTGTGTGCGGTATAGGCCGCGAGCGCGACCATCGGCAGCGCGATCGACTTGTCGGTGCCGGTCACCTTGAACTCGCCGTTCTCGATGACGATGTCGTTCTCGCTCGCTTCCAGCGCGTGCGCCGCGATCTTCTTGGCCTTGGCCTCGATCTTCTCCATGGCCTTGACGATGGCGGTGCCGCCGACGGCGATCGAGCGCGAGCCGTAGGTGCCCATGCCGAATTGCACCTTGTCGGTATCGCCGTGCACGATCGAAACCTGGCTGATGGGAACGCCGAGCCGTTCGGCGATCAGTTGGCTGAACGTCGTCTCATGGCTCTGGCCGTGGCTGTGCGATCCCGTGAGCACTTCGATGGTGCCAACAGGGTTGACGCGGATTTCCGCCGATTCCCACAGGCCGACGCCGGCGCCCAGGCTGCCGACCGCCTTCGAGGGGGCGATGCCGCAGGCCTCGATGTAGCAGGACACGCCGATGCCGCGCAGCTTGCCTTCGGTCTTCGCCTTGGCCTTGCGGCCGGCGAAGCCGGCGTAGTCGATCGCCTTCATCGCGGCATCGATGGAGGCGTTAAAGTCGCCGATGTCATAGGCCATGATCACCGGCGTCTGGTACGGGAAGCTGGTGATGAAGTTCTTCTTGCGCAGTTCGGCCGGATCGACCTTGAGCTGACGCGCCGCGGTCTCCATCATGCGCTCGAGCAGATAGCTCGCCTCGGGCCGGCCGGCGCCGCGATAGGCGTCCACCGGCGTGGTGTTGGTATAGACCGCCACCACCTCGGCATAGATCGCCGGGATGACGTACTGCCCCGACAGCAGCGTCGCGTAGAGATAGGTCGGCACCGCCGAGGAGAACAGCGACATATAGGCGCCGAAATTGGCGTGGGTCTTCACCCGCAAGCCCAGAATCCTGTTGTCCTTGTCGAACGCCATCTCGGCATGGCTGACGTGGTCGCGGCCATGCGCGTCGGTGAGGAAGGCTTCGGTGCGGTCGCCGGTCCACTTCACGGGACGGCCGACCTTCTTCGACGCCCACAACGCCACCATTTCTTCCGGGTAGATGTAGATTTTCGAGCCGAAGCCGCCGCCGACATCGGGCGCGATCACCCGCAGCTTGTGCTCGGGCGCGACATTGTAGAACGCCGACAGCACGAGGCGGGCGACGTGCGGGTTCTGCGACGTGGTGTGCAGCGTGAAATGCTCCTCGGCCGCATCGTAATCGGCGATCGCCGCGCGCGGCTCCATCGCGTTCGGCGCCAGGCGGTTGTTGGTGAGGTCGAGGCTCACCACGTTCGCCGCCTTGGCGAAGGCGGCCTTGACAGCGGCGTCGTCGCCGATATGCCAGTCATAGATGATGTTGCCCGGCGCTTCCGGGTGCAGTTGCGGCGCGCCCGGCTTGATCGCGGCCTTGACATCGGCCACCGCCGGCAGCTCTTCATAATTGACGACCACGGCTTCGGCCGCATCGCGCGCCTGGTTCTTGGTTTCGGCGATCACCACGGCGACCGCCTGGCCTACGAAGCGCACCGTTTCCGGCGCCATCGCCGGCCAGGCGCCCATCTTCATCGGCGTGCCGTCCTTGGAGGTGATGGCCCAGCCGCAGATCAGATTGCCGATCTTGTCGTCGACGATCTGCTGGCCCGTCAGCACCGCGATCACGCCCGGCAGCTTCATCGCGGCGGCGGAATCGATGCCCTTGACCCTGGCATGCGCATGCGGACTGCGAACGAAGTGTGCGTGGGTCATGCCCACCACCTTGATGTCGTCGACGTAGCGTCCCTTGCCGGTGATGAAACGGCGGTCTTCCTTGCGCACCACGCTTGCGCCAATGCCTTCAACGCCCATGTCTGTCCTCCCAACCGGAGTTATTGGTTTCCCGCCATTTCCATCGAAACGCGGGTCTTTAATTCGGAACTCGTTGGCCTGCGGCTCTATTCAGCCGCCTGCGAGACCTTCATGCGCCCGGCCGCGTCGAGCACCGCCTTGACGATGTTGTGGTAGCCGGTGCAGCGGCAGATGTTGCCCTCCAGCTCATGGCGGACGGTCGCCTCGTCGAGCTGGCCTCTGTGGCGGTGCACAATATCGATTGCGGACATGATCATGCCCGGGGTGCAGTAGCCGCATTGCAGGCCATGATTGTCGCGGAACGCCGCCTGCATCGGGTGCAGTTCGTCGCCTTTGGCGATGCCTTCGATCGTGGTGATGCTGGAGCCGGCGGCCTGGCCGGCCAGCACGGTGCAGGACTTGACCGCCTGGCCATCGATATGGACCACGCAGGCGCCGCATTGGCTGGTGTCACAGCCGACATGGGTGCCGGTCAGGTTCAGATGGTCGCGCAGGAGATGGACGAGCAGGGTCCGGTCTTCGACATCGACCGAGACGGCCTTGCCGTTTACCGTCAGCTTGACTGTAGACACGCGTGGTTCCTCCCGATGTTTTGTAATTATTCCAATTAGAAACAGCGCAGGCGGAACTTGCAACTAGGATTTTGGTGGGGCCTGTCATTGTGATGACACCGGCGCGCGACTGAGAGCCGCGCGACTCACAGCCTCCGCCTCCAGGGGAAAGTAGGAAAGGTGGCCCCCCTGCACCTCTTTCCCGCGATTTACCCGCCCTTATCCATTCTGCCTTAGGTTTGCGCACCGGATTGGGGGCCGGGCCTCCCGATACCTGCTTTTCAGAATGAAAACGGGGGGTGACATGCGATTTCTGAAGCGTAGCGGCGGCGCGTCTTTCAGGCTTCCAGCTTTGCGGTTCCGCGCCAAGATCATGCTCGGCTTTGCCGTCGTGCTGGCGATTTCGGCCGGCAGCATGGGCTTTGCCTATCTCGGGTTCGAACGTGTGTCCGCCGTCGTCGACTCCTACCGGCGCGGCGTGCGGGAAGCCGACCTGTCGCGCGACATCGACCGCGAGTTGATCTCCTATCGCTTGCTCGCCCGCTATTTCGTCGTCACCGGGAAGGAAGAGGACGGCAAGGCCGCGCTGGAGGCCGAAGCCCGCCTGAAGGAGGCGATCCTGGCCTCGATGAAGGGGACCGCCAACCCGGCGCGGCTTGAGCAGCTCGCGAAGCTGGAGCGGGAATTCCGCACCTTCACCAAGATTTTCGCCGACATGCTCAAGGTCAAGGACGAGAGTTCGCGCATCGCGCAGAACCAGCTTGCTCGCACCGGCAACTCGCTGCGCTACAAGCTCGACGACCTCCCGAGCAATGCCGAAGATGACGAGATGCCGGTAATCACCCTCGGCACCAAGAAGGTGATCGAGCAGTTTCAGGCGGTCACCGCGCTGGCCCAGACTTTCGTGGTCAATTCCGACCAGGCGGTCGCCAACAGCGCACTGGCGCGCCTGAAATTCGTCGAAAATGCGCTGAAGGCGATCTCGACCACCAACGCCAAGATCCAGGACGGCATCAAGGAAGTTTCCGGCATGCTGGAGGAATACCGCCGGTCGCTCGCCATGCTGATCGGCAACGCCAGGGAGATCGAAGGCCTGATCCAGGAAATGACCGAGACGGCCGCCGAGATCAACAAGGCCTCGGCCGCCATGAAGTCGGACCTTCTGTCGGATCAGAAGCGGCTGGAAGCCGAATCGGATGCGACCATCGGCGAGACCGAGCGGCTGATCCTGATCCTCGCCGCCGGCGGCTTCCTGCTCGGCTGTGTCTGGGCGTTCCTGCTTGGCGCGGGGATTTCGCGGCCGATGACCGCGATGTGCAGCGCGATGCGCAAGCTCGCCGCCGGCGAGTTCGAGGTCGTGCTGCCGGGCCTCGGCCGCAGGGACGAACTCGGCGAGATGGCCGGCGCGGTCGAGGAGTTCAAGGTGCAGGCGATTGCGCGCGCCGAACGGGACGCCGCTGCCCAGGAAGCGCAGAACAAGGCCGCGAGCGCCGCGCGCCGCGCCGAGCTCATTCGCTTCGCCGACGAATTCGAGGCCGCGGTCGGCGCCATCGTCGCCAACGTTTCCTCCTCCGCGGTGCAACTCGAATCCGCCGCCGACACGCTGACGCGCACCGCGGAGACCACGCAAAACCTTTCGAGCCAGGTCGCCGGCGCCTCGGAAGAAGCCTCCAGCAACATGCAGTCGGTGGCCTCGGCAACCGAGGAACTGTCGACCTCGGTCGACGAGATCGGGCGCCGCGTCAAGGAATCCAGCCAGATCGCCGAAGCCGCCGTCCGCCAGGCCGAACAGACCGACGGACGGATCGGAAAGCTGTCGCGCGCCGCGCAGCAGATCGGCGACGTCGTCAAGCTGATCACCGCGATCGCCGAGCAGACCAACCTGCTGGCGCT
>NZ_DAINNI010000203.1:0-5706 GCF_036735945.1 Bradyrhizobium sp.
GTATCATCCCGATGTTGAATCATGACTCACTTCCCAGGGAAAGTGGGTACTAGTTCCTTCCCCGGCTGGCGCGCCGTTCCACCGCACCTGCTCCGTGGAACCAGGCTCCGTCACGATCGTTGGTGCCGCGAACAATTTAGCGGTGACCATGATGATGGCTGACGACGGGAAGGGTGCCTTGAAGCGGGAGCTGGTTTTTGCGGCCCTGCTGGTCGCGACAGGCGTGGCGATCTCAATGCTTTCGCTTGGGCAGCTTGGGGCCGGCCAGCAGATCGCGCAGGCGACGCAGCCCACGCAATCGACGCCCGGCGCGGAGACGAAGCCGTCCGCGCCGCCGGAGCCCGCCACGACCGGCCAGCGGCCGCGGGAAATTCCGCCGCAGCCGGCCCGTCCCGACCCGGAAGCGCAGAAGCAGGGCGCTCAGCCCGCGCTGCCGCCCGCACCGGCGGAGAAGGTGGCGCCGCCGATCCGCGAGAAATGATCCCACTCTCCCGAGCCTGATTGTGCAATTGCAAAATCGTGGGCCGCTGAAAGCTGTGGCCGCGCGTTCCGCCGCGCCGTTTTGCGGCCATATGACCCGGTTCGCCCGCAGCAATTCGTAGCAGACGGTGCGGACGCCGCCTCCGAACGCCTTGTGTTGATCCCCAACAAGCGGTTAGGCTTGCTGCAACAACAGCCGGCAGGTCGAATAACGGCCGGCGCGCCAGGGAGTGACACATTGCGTGAGTTAACGCCTGAAACGATCACGGATGCCGTGCTCGACCAGATGGCGACGACGCCGGACCCCCGCCTGAAGATGATCATGGCATCGGCGGTGAAACACCTCCATGCCTTCGCCCGCGAGGTCAATCTGACGCCGGCGGAATGGATCAAGGGCATCGAATTCATGACCGCCGCCGGCAAGATGTGCTCGCCGGAACGGCAGGAATTCATCCTGCTGTCGGACACAATCGGCCTGTCGGCGCTGGTCAACGGCCTGCATGACGCGACCGCCCTCGAGGAAGCCACCCATACCAGCCTGCTCGGCCCGTTCTACCGCGAGGCGACGCCGACGCTGGCGGCGGGCAGTTCGATCGCCAGAAATCCGAAGCCCGACACCGAGTGCGTGCTCCATGGCCGCGTCACCGATACCGCGGGCAAACCCGTCGCGAACGCCACGGTCTCGATCTGGCAGACCGGCGCCGACGGCCTCTACGACATCCAGGCCAGCGCGACCTCGGTCGATTACCGCGGCGTGTTCACCACCGACGCCAACGGCATCTACGTGCTGAAGACCGTCAAGCCGCTGGGCTATTCCATACCCATGGATGGGCCGGTCGGCGCCATGGTGAAGGCGCAGGCGCGGCACGGCATGCGGCCGGCGCACATCCACTTCCTGGTCGGCGCCGCCGGCTATCGCGAACTCGTCACCGCGCTCTATCTGCGCGACGATCCGCACCTGGCCGATGATGTCGTGTTCGGCTCGTCCGGCGATCTCGCCGTCGACGTGGCCGCCAACAATCCGGATTGTCCGATCAAGGGCATGCCGAGCATCCGTTTCGACATGCGGCTGTCGCGCGAAAGCGCCGCCGACAAGACCAGCGGCCGCGTCGGCGCCGATCCGTCCGCGATCATCAAGCAGGCGGCCAAGGGCGAAACCGTGGGGGCTGGATAGTCCTCAAGCGAGCGACCGGACGAAGATCCGGCGGAGCTGAAATGACACAACGACAAATCAGGGGGAAGCAATGAAGCGCAGGACATTTCTCGGCGGTGCGATGGCGGTGGCGGTGCTCGGACAGGGGTCGAGCGCCCTGGCCCAGCAACCGCCGATCAAGATCGGCATGTCGATGCCGCAGACCGGCGGTCTCGCCGGCGGCGGCAAGGCATCGCTGCTCGGCATCGAGATCTGGCGCGACGACATCAATGCCAAGGGCGGCCTGCTCGGCCGCAAGGTCGAACTCGTCGTCTATGACGACAAGTCGAGCGCCTCGGAGACGCCGGCGATCTACGCCAAGCTGGTCGACGTCGACAAGGTCGATCTGCTGTTCGCGCCCTATGCGACGGTGCCGACCGCGCCGATCATGCCGTTCGTCAAGCAGCGCGGCCTGCTGCTGATGGGCAATTTCTCTTTCCAGGTGAACAGCAAGGTCGGCCACGACATGTGGTTCAACAATGCGCCCTGGGGTCCGGCCGACAGCTGGGCCGCTTCGTTCCTCGATCTGGCGCAGAAGGCCGGCGGCAAGAACATGGCGCTGCTGACGGCGGACCAGGAATTCGCGCAGAACCTCGCGCTGACCGCGCGCGATGTCGCCAAGCAGCGCAACATCCCGATCGTGTTCGACCAGGTCTATCCGCCAAACACCGTCGAGTTCGCTTCGATCATCCGGGCACTCAATGCCGCCAAGCCCGACATCGTCTATGTCGCCTCGTATCCACCGGATTCGGCCGGCATCCTGCGTGCCGTGAACGAGATCGGCGTCAGCGACAACGTCAAGATTTTCGGCGGCGGCATGGTCGGCCTGCAGTTCGCCGCCGTGATGTCGAACCTCGGCTCGCTGCTCAATGGCGTGGTGAACTACAACACCTGGCTGCCGGAAAAGAGCATGTATTTCGACGGCACCAAGGAGTTCTTCGACAAGTACACCAAGCGCGCGATCGAGGCGAAGGTTGATCCGCTCGGCTATTATCTGGCCCCGTTCGGCTATGCGATGGGCGAGATGATCGAGGCGGCGGTCAATTCCACCAAGTCGCTCGACCAGAAGGGCATCGCCAAATATCTGCGCCAGAACGAGATGAAGACCATCGTCGGACCGATCGCCTTTTCGGCGGACGGCGAGCGCAAGGAAACCGCAACGCTGCAGGCGCAGTTCCGCGGCGTCAAGGACAAGGACATCGAACAGTTCCGCTCCTCGGGCAGGCAGGTGATCCTGTTTCCGGACAAGCTGAAGACCGGCGAACTCATCAGTCCCTTCGAGGCAGCCCGAAAGTAGGCCCTGAGGCTTTTTCGGCTTTGAGCCCAAGGGGGAGCTGACGTGTTTTCGATGGACCTGCTGCTCGGGGCAGTGCTGCTCGGCGTGCTGCTCGGCTGCTTCTATGCGGCCGTCAGCGTCGGGTTGTCCGTCTCGTTCGGGCTGCTCGACGTGCCGCATGTTGCGCACCCGGCCTTCCTGGTGCTGGCGTCCTACGGCGTCTACCAGATCAACGAGTCCTATGACATCGACCCGCTGCTCGCGGGGCTCTTGATCACGCCATTGTTCTTCCTGTTCGGCCTGCTCTCCTACCGCATCTACTACGAGACCTTCGAGAAGCGCGGCAGCGATGCCGCGGTCCGCGGCATCGCGTTCTTCTTCGGCATCGCCTTCATCATCGAGGTGCTGATCGTCCTGCACTTCGGCGTCGATCAGCGCTCGGTCACCGCGACCTATATCGGCAAATCCTGGCGCTTCGGCGAGATGCGGATTCCGATCCGGCAACTGGTCGCATTCGCGGTGGCGCTGACGCTGACGGCGCTGCTGGCCATCTATTTGTCGAAGACCTTCATGGGCCGCGCGATCCGCGCGGTGGCGCAGGACGAGGAGGCGCTGCGGCTGATGGGCGCCAATCCGGTCCGCATCAAGCAGTTCGCCTTCGGCATCGCCACCGCGGTGCTCGGGGTTGCGGGCGCGCTCCTGATCATCGTGGCGCCGGTCGAGCCGACGCTCGATCGCGCCTATATCGGGCGCACCTTCTGCGTCGTGGTCATGGCCGGCCTCGGCAGCATCAGCGGCACGCTGATCGCCGCCATCATTCTCGGCGTCGCCGAATCCGTCGTGCTGACGATGTTCGGCGCCTCCTGGGCGCCGGCGATCTCGTTTGCGATGCTGCTTGCCGTGCTCGCCGTTCGTCCGCAAGGTCTGCTCGGCCGATGACCAAACGCCGCCACAGCATTGTCTTCTGGGCCGGCGTCGCCGTGTTCCTCGTCGCCGTGCTGGCGATGACGCAGATCGTCCGCAACGAATATCCGTTCTTTGCCGGCTACGTCATCCTGCAGTTCATCGGGCTCGCGGTCGCCTGGAGCATCCTCGGCGGCTATGCCGGTTACGTCAATTTCGGCACCAACGCCTTTTTCGGCATCGGCGTTTACACGGCGGTCGCGCTGTTCAAGGCGACCGGCGCGCCGCTTGTGATGCAGATCGCCGCCGCCGCGGTCGTCGGTATGCTGCTCGGCTTTGGCGTCGGCCTTCTCACCCTGCGCATGCGCGGCATCTTCTTCTCGATCGCGACGATCGCGCTTGCGATCATCATCGAGACCTTCGTGATGAACTGGCGCTTCGTCGGCGGCGCCGCCGGCATCCAGCTGCAGCGGCCGCCGGTGATGGCGCCGTTCGACAGTTACGTGAAGATGCTGTTCTTCGTGCAGGCGGTGCTGGCGGTGACGGCCGTTGCGACCGCGCGCTACATCCAGAATTCGAAGGTAGGCCGCGGCCTGCAGGCGCTCCGCGACGACGAACTCGCCGCCGAATGCACGGGTGTGCCGACCTTGAAGCTGAAACTGGTCGCCTGCATGATCTCGGGCGCACTGATTTCGGCGGTTGGCGCGCCTGCCGCGATGTACCTGCAATATGCCGACCCGTCGTCCGCGTTCAATTTGAGCTACTCGGTCTCGGCGCTGGCGATGGCGCTGATCGGTGGCACCGCGCACTGGATCGGCCCGGTGCTGGGGGCCATCCTGCTCAGCTCGACCCAGCAGCTTCTCTCCGTGACCATTTCTTCCGAGGTCAACGTGCTGGTGCTCGGCATCATGCTGGTGCTGTTCGTGGTCGCCGCGCCCAAGGGCATCATCGGGCTGTTGCGGCCGCGCTATCGCCTGCGCGCGGGAGGCAAGCCATGACCACAGCCGACGCGCCGCTCCTGCAGGTCGGGGCCATCACGAAAACCTTCGGCGGCTTCACCGCGCTCGACAATATCACCGTCGACATCAGGAAAGGCGAGCGCTTCGGCCTGATCGGCCCGAACGGCTCGGGCAAGACGACGCTGATCAACTGCATCTCCGGCGCGCTACGACCCAACGCCGGCAGCGTGGTGTTTGGCGGCGAGGACGTCACCCAGCTGCCGCCGCATTTGCGCGCACGCCGCGGCATCGCCCGCAGCTTCCAGATCCCGCGCCCGTTCAGGAGCATGACGGTGCTGGAAAACCTCATGGTCGGGCTCGACTTCGCCGGCGTTGGTTCGGGGCAAGTGGAGGAAGAGGCCGCGATGTCGATCCTGACGCGGATGGGGCTTGCCGCGAAGGCGGATGCTCCCAGCGACACGCTGAGTCAGGTTGAATTGCGCAAGATGGAGCTCGCCCGCGCCATGGCGGTGCGGCCGAAACTCCTGATCTCGGACGAGGCGATGGCCGGGCTGTCCTCGTCGGAGGTCGACGAGGTGCTCGATCTCCTGATCAGCCTCGGCGAGGAGGACATCACCATCATCATGATCGAGCACATCATGCAGGCGGTGATGCGTTTCTCGGAGCGGGTGATGTGCCTGGATGCCGGCAAGATCATTGCGCTCGGCGTGCCTGACGAGGTGATGGCCAACAAGCGGGTGCAGGAGGCCTATCTTGGCACTTAGCCTTGCCATCGAAGGCCTCGATGCCGGCTACGGCGCCGTCAAGGCGCTGCGCGGCGTCACGCTGCATGTCGAGGCCGGCGAGACCGTGGCGCTGCTCGGCACCAACGGCAACGGCAAGAGCACGCTGATGAA
>NZ_DAINNI010000204.1:0-5479 GCF_036735945.1 Bradyrhizobium sp.
CTTGCGCTGGAGCCCCTCAACGGTCAGGGCATTGCCGGGTATGTGCCCGAACCGGAGTTGTGGATGCGGGCCTTGAGGGTCCGCATCCCGGGAGAACTTACATGTTGTAGGCGCGCTCGGTGTGCTCGGTGACGTCGAGGCCTTCACGCTCGGTCTCGACGTTGACGCGCAGACCGACGATCACGTCGACCACCTTGTAGATGATCGCCGAACCGACGCCCGACCACACCAGCGTGGTGCAGACGCCCCAGACCTGCGAGGTCATCTGGGCCATGAAGTCGTAGTCGGCGACCTTCGGCGGAATCGCGGTGTAGTCGACGATGCCGGCGCCGCCGAGGGCCGGATTGACCAGGATGCCGGTGCCGATCGCGCCGACGATGCCGCCGACGCAGTGGACGCCGAACACGTCGAGCGAGTCGTCATAGCCGAGCGAGTTCTTCACCACGGTGCAGAAGAACAGGCAGACGATGCCGACCACGAGACCGAGCACGATCGCGCCCATCGGACCGGCAAAGCCGGCTGCCGGCGTGACCGCGACGAGGCCGGCTACCGCACCCGACAATGCACCGAGCACGGACGGGTGACCCTTGACGATCCATTCCGCGAACATCCAGGCCAATGCCGCCGCTGCGGTTGCAACGAAGGAGTTGGTCATGGCGAGCGCGGCGCCGCCGGAGGCTTCGAGGTTCGAACCGGCATTGAAGCCGAACCAGCCGACCCAGAGCAGCGAGGCGCCGATCATCGTCATGGTCAGCGAGTGCGGAGCCATCAGCTCCTTGCCGTAGCCGACGCGCTTGCCGATCAGGAGCGCACCGACGAGGCCGGCGATGCCGGCATTGATGTGCACCACGGTGCCGCCGGCGAAGTCGATGGCGCCCTTCTTGAAGATCCAGCCGGCGTCGGCGTTGAGCTCGTCGAGCTTGGCCTGGGCCGCGGTCTTGGCGGCGCCGTCGGCAGCGGCGGCGAGTGCCTTGGCGGCATCCTGGATCAGGTCCGGACCCTGCCAGTACCAGACCATGTGCGCGATCGGGAAGTAGATCAGCGTCACCCAGAGCGGGATGAACAGTGCGATCGCCGCGAACTTCATCCGTTCGGCGAACGCGCCGACGATGAGGGCGGGAGTGATCGCCGCGAAGGTCATCTGGAAGCAGATATAGACGAGCTCGGAGATATTGGCGTCGACGCTGAAGGTCGCTGCCTTCGAATCTCCGTTTACGCCCATCAGGAAGGCCTTGGAGAAGCCGCCGATGAAGTCGGAACCGCCGGTGAAGGCGAGGCTGTAGCCGTAGAGCGCCCAGAGCAGCACGACGATGCAGACGGTGTAGAAGACCTGCATCAGGACCGAGAGCATGTTCTTGGAACGGACGAGGCCGCCATAGAACAGCGCCAGGCCCGGGATGGTCATCAACAGCACCAGCACTGTCGAGGTCAGCATCCAGGCGTTGTCGCCCTTGTTGACGGTTGGCTCGGCACAGGCTGCGGTCGCGGCAAACATGCCGACTGCGAGCGCCGCCAATCCCGCGCTATAGGGACGTTTAAACGTCATTTGATTTTACTCCTGAGTGTAAGGTTTGTGCGCGAAATCAGAGGGCCGCGGCATCCGCCTCGCCGGTGCGGATGCGAACCGCATGGTCGAGGTTGATGACGAAGATCTTGCCGTCGCCGATCTGTCCGGTCTTGGCGGCTGACGTGATGGCGTCGATGGTCTTGTCGACCTGATCGGAGGCCACGGCGACCTCGATCTTGATCTTGGGCAGGAAGCTCACCGCGTATTCGGCGCCGCGATAGATTTCAGTGTGGCCCTTCTGCCGGCCGTAGCCTTTGACTTCCGTCACCGTGAGGCCGTGAACGCCGATGGCGGTCAGGGCGTCGCGGACTTCTTCCAGCTTGAATGGCTTGATGATCGCCATAACAATTTTCATGGGTCTTGGTCCCCGCTTGGGCCCGGCCTGGAGGGACCGGGCGTTCTCGACTGAGATCACCACGCGGAGAGGTTCACTACGCGGGCACAGCCGGGACCCTTAGAATCAAATGCCGTGCCAGTTCGGGACCAGTGACTAACGGATTATGAATTCGGCCCTTTTCGCCCTTTGCGGGAATTGCCGCTTCCTGCGCCATTCGGTCGCGCCCAAAGCATAGTCATGTCTGCTCAAATCGTGAGCAGGCCCGGCCGTCGACACATTGGTGCTTAGCCGCAGGGCAGAAAAATGGTAACGGGGTGGGCGACGCTACTGCAGGGCCTCGCCATGCTGCGAGATATCGAGGCCTTCCATCTCCTGCTGCAGCGATACCCGCAGCGGAGCGAACACCCCGACCAGCTTGAGTAGCACGAAGGTGCCGCCGGCGGACCACGCCAGCGTGGCGGCGACCCCGTAAAGCTGGGTCAGGACCTGCTGCGCATTGCCTTCGAGCAGGCCGGCGGTGCCGCCGATCGCGTTCACTGCAAAGACGCCGGCCAGCAGCGTGCCGGTCAGTCCGCCAATGCCGTGGACGCCAAAGACGTCGAGGGAGTCGTCATACTTGAAGCGCTGCTTGAGCCAGGTGCAGGCCCAGAAGCAAAGCGTCCCCGCGACGATACCGATGATGACGCCGTGCCACGGCGCGACGAAGCCGGAAGCCGGCGTGATCGTGCCGAGGCCGGCGACGGCGCCCGAGATCATGCCGAGCACCGAGGGCTTGCGCCGGGTCGCCCATTCGATCGCGCCCCAGGTCAATGCGCCCGCGCAGGCGGCGAGATGCGTCGCGGTGATCGCCATCACCGCGCGCGAGTTCGCCGCCAGCGCCGAGCCGCCGTTGAAGCCGAACCAGCCGACCCACAGCAAGCCGGTGCCGATCACGGCGAGCGACAGGTCGAACGGTGCGAGGTTCTCGCTGCCATAGCCGTGACGCCGGCCCATCACCATCGCGGCGACCAGTCCGCCGATGCCGGCGGAAAGATGCACGACCAGACCGCCGGCGAAATCCAGCACGCCCGCGCTCGCCAGGAAGCCGCCGCCCCATACCCAGTGCGCCAGCGGTACATAGACGAACGTGAACCAGCCGATGGAGAACAGCAGATAGGCCGAAAACCGCATGCGGTCCGCGACCGCGCCCGCCACCAGCGCCACCGTGATGATCGCAAACGTCATCTGGTACAGCATGAAAAGCGCTTCGGGGATCGTCTTTGCCGCCGGGTTGACGCTCTCCATCGTCATGCCGATCAGAAACCAGCGATCGAGCGTGCCGATCCAGGCGCCGTCGCCGACAAAGGCCAGCGAATAACCGAACGCCACCCAGAGAATCGAGATCATCGCGACCGCGGCAAGACTCTGCGCCATCGTCGCCAGCACGTTCTTCTTGCGTACCATGCCGGAATAGAACAGCGCCAGGCCCGGTATCGTCATCATCAGCACCAGCGCGGTGGCGACGATCATCCACGCGGTGTCGGCGGCGTTGATGGTGGAGGTATCCGCCAAAGCCGGCGTCGCGAAGGAGAAACTCGCCGCGAGCGTGATGAGCGCAGCCTTGCGCGCTGCACGATACGATGGTGCCCCCATGGAATTCCCCCGGACCTGTTGTCGTGTCGTCGTGGTTTCTTGGCGTCGCGCGTTCAGCATCGCGGCTGTCGCGCGCCTTGAACTGGGTGATGTCTTAAAGCGCGTCGCTGTCGGTCTCGCCGGTGCGGATCCGCAAGGCGTGGTCGATCGGCGTGACGAAGATCTTGCCGTCGCCGATCTGACCGGTTCGGGCGTTCGCGGTGATGACCTCGACCGCCTTGTCCGCCACGTCGGAAGCAACAGCGATTTCGATTCTGAGCTTGGGCAGGAAGTTCACGACATATTCGGCGCCGCGATAGATTTCAGTATGGCCCTTCTGGCGGCCGTAGCCCTTGACCTCGGTCACCGTCATGCCGTGCACTCCGATGGCCGTGAGCGCCTGGCGAACCTCGTCAAGCTTGAAAGGTTTGATGATGGCGACGACGAGTTTCATGATCAGGCCTTCATTTCCCGGGACAAGTATTGAGCACGCGCCGGGCTCTCCGCCCCGCGCGTCGCTGCCAGCGCAAATCTGGCATCTTTCTAGGCAAATGGCACAAAAAACTTGCAGGTAGAAGGGGAAAACATTCCGTCCTGGTGACGCCGATCACTGTACAGGCGCCTGCAGCGTCCGCCAAAATAGGTCTCTCCCTTAGCCGCCCGCCGGCTATCTCCATTTTCAAGGGCTCAAGGAAATAATATGTCGAACCGATCGTGGTTTTATGCCGCCAATGGCCAGCAACAGGGCCCTTATCCCGAGGCCCAGCTTCGCGACCTCATCACCCGCGGCATGGTCGGGGCGGATACGCTGGTCTGGACCGAGGGGATGTCGGGATGGCAGCGGGCAGGGGATATTCCCGGCCTGGTCCCGGGTGGATCCGCTCCGCCCTCGATCCCGTATCCCGGTGCCCCGCCGACGGCCGCGTCCGGAAGCTACGGCGGCGGCGCGCTCGCGATCGATGTCGGGATTTGGGACCTGCTCTGGCGCACGCTGGTGTTCTTCATCGGCATGGTGCTGGTGATTCCGGCGCCCTGGGTCGCCGTCTGGTTCTATCGCTGGATCTTTTCCCGGCTCTACGTGCCGGGCCGGCCAAACATCGCCTTCAACGGCCAGCCCCTCGACATCTGGTACGTCTTCATTGCGATCGGCATCCTGACCTATGTGGGCTCGGCCGACCTCTACTACCTGCAATATCTCTCGATCCCGATTCAGGCCGTGCTGTCCTGGATGGTGATTCGCTGGATCGCATCCAACCTGAGTTCCAACGGCGAATTGCTCCCGATCGCCTTCAACGGCAGTGCGCTCGGCTATGTCGGCTGGCAGGTTCTGCTGTACGTGTCCGTCATCACCATCATCGGCTGGGCCTGGGTGCTCACGGCCTGGATGCGCTGGATGTGCCGCAACATCGACGGCACGCATCGCGAGGCCATCTTCACCGCGACAGGACTGGAAGTGCTGTGGCGAACCGTCGTGTTCGCGCTCGCCTGCATCTTCATCATTCCGATTCCGTGGATGCTGGCCTGGTATGGCCGCTGGTACGCGTCGCAATTCGCGCTGGTCGAACGTGGCACGATGGCGAACGCTTGAGGCGCTCACTTGCGCTGGCGCACCGAGCCTTCCTGGGCGACCGATGCCACCAGCGTGCCGTCGGGCTTGAAGATCAGGCCGCGGGTCAAGCCGCGGCCGTCCTGCGCGCTCGGTGAATCCTGCGCGTAGAGCAGCCATTCATCGGCGCGGAACGGGCGGTGAAACCACATCGCATGATCGAGGCTTGCCGGCATCATCCGCTTGTCGAACAGCGTGCGGCCGTAGCGCGCCATCACGGCATCGAGCAGCGAGAAATCCGACGCATAGGCCAGCGCGCAAAGATGCAGCGCCGGATCGTCGGGCAGCTTTGCGGCGGTGCGAATCCAGACATGGATGCGGCCGTCGTCGATCTTCTGGCCGAAATAGCGGCCGAGCT
>NZ_DAINNI010000205.1:0-5438 GCF_036735945.1 Bradyrhizobium sp.
CTGCCGAAATAATTGGCCCGCTGGCGGCCGAAATTCAGCCCGATCGCCCAGAACAGGCGGCGCAGCGGCAGGGGCAGCCGGGTGGTCCGCAGGATCTTCCGGAACGCCGGCACCTCGTCGATCGGCGCCTCCTTGGCGTGCCGGATCAGGGCATCGACCGCGGCAAGCGACATTTCGTCGGGCGCGGCCACCTTTTGCGGCAGCACGCATTCCTGCCCATCCTCGACCCGGGCGATCGCCACCATCGCGACGCTGCGGGGCAGCTCGTAAAAGGCCGGCAGCGGCCATTTGACGTAGAGGGTGCGCAGGATGGGCTGTTCCCTTGCCACCAGCGCGAATGCCTTGACGAAGATCGCCGCCCAGCCGGGTCGCTGGACGGCCTGGGCGCGGGCCTCCGACAGTCCGCGAAGATTGAGCGGGCGGGTGAGGGAAACGAAGGGCACGCGCAGTGACGCGTGCATGAGGTCGGCGACGAGGCGACGCGGCAGCGTGATTTTTCGAACCGTTCCGCGCATTGCTCCGCCCGGGTATCCACACTTGGCAAATCAAAAGCCGGCAGGCTGCCTCGGCAACCTGCCGGCCCTCATCTAACACGAACCCGGCAATTTGACGCCAGCGAGATCGTTCGCCTACGGCGCCGGCTTGGCCAGCGGCTCACCCGCCTTCACGACGTAAACTCCGAGTACTTTGAATGGTTTGTCGCCGGCTTTGGCGTCGTGAACGGCGCCTTCCGGGATCTGGTAGGATTCGCCTGCCTTGATTTTCATCGGCGGCTTGCCGTCGATGATGAGCTCCAGTTCGCCCTCCAGCACATAGCCGGTTTCGGCGCCGGGGTGGGTGTGGCGCCCCGCGGCTCCGCCGGCCGGAACTTCCGCAATCGCGGTGACGGTGTTGTAGCCGGCCGGGAAATCGAGTTTTTGCAGCGGCGTGCGCTTGATGCCGGTCTGCTGGGCGACGGCGACGCCGGCACCCGCGATAGCCACAACGGTCAATCCCAAAAGAATTTTTCTGATCATGCGTTTTCTCCCTGTGGAGAGAGCCTAGCAGCGCACGCGCCATGCTGGAAGCGGCGACGGGTGGACGGGCTATCGCTTGAGCCCGTCCAGGCTCGCGGCGATGCCGCGCTGGAACAGCGACCAGTCGAAGCCCAGCGCCAGCGCGACATAGCCGCGCGCGATCATGGCGTGGGCCTGGTCGGCGGTGCGGGCGACGCCGCCGATCGGCACGCCGCTTTTGAGGATGCGTTCCTCGGCGCGCTTCATCAGCGCCACCACATCGGGGTCGTCGGGCAGGCCGCGCTTGTCGATCGAGGTTGCGAGGTCGCCGGGGCCGATCACGGCAAGATCGATGCCCGGCGTCGCCATGATCTCGTCGATGCGATTGACCGCGTCGACATGCTCGATGGTGATCATGCAGATCATGTCGTCATCGGCAGTCGCCATGTAGTCCGCCATCGAGACGCCCCAGCGGAACGGCGCGTGGAAGGGGCCCCACAGCCGGTCGCCCTTTGGCGGATAGCGCACGCTGCGCACCGCCTTTTCGGCATCGGCCCGGCTGCAGATCATCGGAAAGTTGATGCCGAGTGCGCCGAGGTCCATCGGCGCTTTTGCCAGCGAAGGCTCGTTGGCGGCGATCCGCACCATCGGCACGCAGGGCGTGCCTGCCGTTGCTGTTATCATCGCATGCGCCGAGCCGAGATCGATCGGCCCGTGCTCGAGATCGATGATGATCCAGTCGATGCCGGAGCGGCCCATGATCTGCACGGTCTGGATCGAGGGAATGGTCGCGATCGCGCCGAAGGTCGGGCGCCCCTCGCGCCAGAGCTGGCGGAGGCGGTTCAGCGGCGCAGGCTTGGCGGAGGTCAACGGAAACTCCCTGCTGAACTGACCGGGCGATCATTCGGCGAGGGGACCATAAGGTCAAATTCGCGGCTTATCGAGCCACATTATTTTGGCGTCGCGCCCCGATTCCTGTGCAAGCGCAGATCGGCTCGGGTGCTTGGCTGGCGGCGAACCATGGGGCTTGCGACATAATTGATCGGCGACGTTTTCATCCGCCCCGGTATGATCCCCCGCACAATAAAACCCAGGGAGGAGTCGAAGATGAGGACAATTATGGCCGCCGCTGCACTCGCCGCCCTTACTGTTGGCGCATCCGCTCAGGACAAGCGCCCCGAATACGGCACAGCGATCAATGCCGCCGGTGCGAAGAAGATTGCAGCCGGCGCCCTCGCCGAATGCCAGAAGAACGGATGGAACGTGGCTGTCGCGGTGGTCGATAATCACGGCTTCCTCGTATACTTCGAACGCATGGACAACACTCAGACGGCCAGCATGGACATAGCCGTCGGAAAGGCGAGGGCCGCGGCGACTTATCGGCGCCCGACGCGCGTATTCATGGAGGCGATCAACAAGGGCGGGCCAGCCACGGCCACTCTGCCCGGGGTCTTTGCCTCGCCGGGCGGAATACCGATCATGGTCGATGGCAAAGTCACTGGCGGCGTGGGAGTGAGTGGCGTCACCGGCGACCAGGACGAACAATGCGCCAAGGCAGGCCTCGGGACTACCTAAGAAACCGCATCCCGTGTTCCATCGGCGAGCGATCTTACGCCGGCACGCGCCCGCCGAAGAACGGCATCAGCGCCTGGCTCAGCGTGTGCGGCCGCTGCGACGTGAAGATCATCTCGGCGCCCGCATCATCCCTTTCGCGGCCCGGGGCACCGAGCAGGGCCGAGACGCGCCGCGCGATCGCCGGCGCGGGATCGATCCAGTCCACCGGCCACGGCGCCAGCCGTGTCAGGCGGTCGAGCAGCAGCGGATAATGGGTGCAGGCCAAAACGACGGTGTCGGTGCGATCCGCGCCGTCGCCGACGAAGCAGGGGGCAAGCTCGGCCGCGATATCGGCATCGCGGACGTCGTTGCCGCTCAGAGCGGATTCCGCAAGCGAGGCAAGTTCCGCCGATCCCACCAGCGTCACGTCGCAGCCCTGTGCGAAATCCTCGATCAGGCGTCTCGTGTATTCGCGTTTCACGGTGCCCTTGGTGCCGAGCACCGACACGCGCCTGGTCTTCGAACTGGCGCAGGCCGGCTTGATCGCCGGCACGGTGCCGACGAACGGCACGCTGTAGGCGCTGCGCAAATGCGACATCACCAGCGTGGAGGCGGTATTGCAGGCGATCACCACCAGCGCCGGCGCGTGGCGCGCGATCAGTTCGCCGACCAGCGGTACCACGCGGGCGACGATCTGCTCCTCGCTGTGATGGCCGTAGGGAAAGAACGCGTCGTCGGCGACATAGACGAAATGCGCGTCGGGCCGCGCGCGGACGACTTCGCGCAGGACCGTGAGGCCGCCAAGGCCGGAATCGAAGACGAGGATTTTGGGCGGGGATGACACGCTGTGACCTTAGCCGATCCGCGGTTACTGTTAAGTTGCTACGAGGGGCCGGCGAGGGTCTTTCAGGTTGTCGGCGGCGAATATCGCAATTTGGGATGATTTAATTCGGCTTGGCAAGGCCGGAAAACTGCCGCGGTATCGGCCGGGCCGCTACCGCCAGCAAATACCATAGCAGCCCTGCCAAGCGGTTGCACTATTTAGAACTTCTCCAATTTGCGCCGGCGTTTTGCCCCTTCACGGCATGGCTTCCGGCAGCGTATGCCAGCGCCGGATAGCGTCAGCCAGATTGGAAAAGCCAGCATGTCCTTCCTGCGTATCTTCTCGACCGTGTTCGCCGCCCTTGCGCTCGTTTCGATCGTTGCCGCCGGTACCGCCAACGCGCAGAGCGCGACCGAGATCCAGCTCAGCTACAAGGACAAGAAGTTCGATCCGGCCGAGGTCAGCGCGCCCGCCAACACGCCGATCGTGATCAAGCTGAAGAACCTCGATTCCAAGGCGATGGAGTTCGAAAGTAAGACGTTGAAGGTGGAGAAGGTGGTCGCCGGTTCCAGCGACGCCACCATCAATGTCCGCGCGCAGAAGCCCGGCCGCTACGAATTCTTCGACGAGTACAACGAGAAGGTGGCGCGCGGCGCGCTGGTGGTGAAGTAAAGACAGCAAGCAAGCCGATCGTGATCGCCGCACTGATCATCGTTTTCCGTGAAGTCTTCGAGGCCGGTCTGATCATCGGCATCGTGCTCGCGGTTACGCGCACGGTGGCGCACCGCAACGCCTGGATCGCCGGCGGTGTGCTTGCGGGCGTCCTTGCGGCCTGCGTGGTCGCGGCCTTTGCCGGCGCGCTGTCGAACCTGTTCGCCGGCATGGGGCAGGAGCTGTTCAACGCCGCCATCCTGGCGCTCGCCGTCGTGATGCTCACCTGGCACAATGTCTGGATGGCGCGCCACGGCAAGGAACTTGCCGGCGAATTGCGTGCCGCGGGGCAGGCGGTGGTCGCTGGCGAGAAGTCGCTGCTGGCGCTCGCGGTCGTAGTCGGCGTTGCCGTGCTGCGCGAGGGCAGCGAGGTCGTGCTGTTCCTCTACGGCGTGCTGGCCACCGGCAACGACACGACCTGGGGCGTGGCGCTCGGCGGCTTTGCCGGGCTGGTGCTTGGCGCGCTGGTCTGCTGGCTGACCTATGCCGGGCTGCTCAGGATTCCGCCACGCGCGCTGTTTACGACCACGACGGTGCTGATCGCGCTGCTCGCGGCCGGCATGGCGGCGCAGGCGACCGCGTTTCTTGAGCGGGCAAACTGGCTGACCGCGCTCGACAGCGTGGTCTGGGATTCGAGCTGGCTGCTTTCCGATTCAAGCCTGCCCGGCAAGGCGCTGCATACGCTGATCGGCTACACCGACCAGCCGACCGCGATGCAACTCGTCGTCTACCTGGCGATCCTGGCCGTGACCTTCGTGCTGATGCGGCTTTACGGCGCCCCGGCAAAGACCGCGACGCCGGCACCCGCCGAATGATCAGCTCTCGCCGAACACCCGCTTGAAGATCGTGTCGACGTGCTTGAAGTGATAGCCGAGGTCGAACTGTTCCTCGATCTCGGCGTCCGTCAGGTGCTTCTTCACGTCCGCGTCTTTCTTTAGCAGCGTCTGGAAGTCGCCTTCGCCGCGCCAGACCGGCATGGCGTTGCGCTGGACGTATTTGTAGGCGTCCTCGCGGCTGGCGCCTTTCTGCGTCAGCGCGATCAGCAGCCGCTGCGAATCCACGAGGCCGCCGAGCCGGTCGAGGTTCTTCTGCATGTTGGCGGGATAGATCACGAGCTTCTCGACGAGGCCTGCAAGGCGCATCAGCGCGAAGTCGAGCGTCACGGTAGCATCCGGCCCGATCATGCGTTCGGCCGAGGAATGCGAGATGTCGCGCTCGTGCCAGAGCGCGACGTTCTCCAGCGCCGGCGTGACATAGGCGCGCACCATGCGCGACAGGCCTGTGAGGTTTTCCGACAGCACGGGGTTGCGCTTGTGCGGCATCGCCGACGAGCCCTTCTGGCCCTCGGAGAAGAA
>NZ_DAINNI010000206.1:0-5404 GCF_036735945.1 Bradyrhizobium sp.
TCATCTCTTCCGGCGACGGCGGCTTCATGCCGCCGCCAAAGCCCATCGCCTGCGCGATGCCGGCGAGCGGGCCGCGCTTGCCCGAACCCATCGCCTTCATCATGTCGGCCATGTTCCGGTGCATCTTCAGCAGCTTGTTGACCTGCTCGACATTCAGGCCGGCGCCGGCGGCGATGCGCTTCTTGCGGCTGGCCTTGAGGATATCAGGGCTCTTGCGCTCGGCGCGCGTCATCGAATCGATGATCGCGACCTGACGCTTCAGGATCCTGTCGTCGATCCCGGCGGCGGCGATCTGGTTCTTCATTTTTGCAATGCCGGGCATCATGCCCATCAGGCCGCTGATGCCGCCCATGTTGGCCATCTGCAGCAACTGCTCGCGCATGTCGTTGAGGTCGAACTGGCCCTTGCGCATGCGCTCGGCGGTGCGCGCGGCCTTCTCGGCGTCGATATTTGCGGCCGCGCGTTCGACCAGCGACACCACGTCGCCCATGCCGAGGATGCGGCCGGCGATACGGGAGGGATGGAAATCTTCCAGCGCATCGGTCTTTTCGCCGGTGCCGATCAGCTTGATCGGTTTGCCGGTGACCGCGCGCATCGACAGCGCGGCGCCGCCGCGGCCGTCGCCGTCCACCCGCGTCAGCACGATGCCGGTGAGGCCGACGCGCTGGTCGAACGCGCGCGCGAGGTTGACGGCGTCCTGGCCGGTCAGGGAGTCCGCGACCAAGAGCACTTCATGCGGGTTGGCGGCGGCTTTGATCTCGGCCGCCTCGCTCATCATTTCTTCGTCGAGCGTGGTGCGGCCGGCGGTATCGAGCAGCACCACGTCGTAGCCGCCGAGCTTGCCGGCCTCGAGCGCGCGCTTGGCAATCTGCGCCGGCTTCTGGCCGGCGACGATCGGCAGCGTCGGGATGTCGAGATCGCGCCCCAGTACGGCCAGCTGCTCCATCGCCGCCGGGCGGTAGATGTCGAGCGAGGCCATCAGCACCTTGCGCTTGTCGCGCTGGACCATGCGTCGCGCGAGTTTTGCGGTGGTCGTGGTCTTGCCGGAGCCCTGCAGGCCGACCATCATGATCGGGACCGGCGGCACCGCATTGATGTCGATGGTCTGGCCGTCGGCGCCGAGGGTGGCGACGAGTTCGTCATGGACGATCTTGACCACCATCTGGCCGGGCGTGACCGACTTGACGACGGTGGCGCCGACCGCCTGTTCGCGGACGCGATCGGTGAAACTCCTGACTACCTCGAGCGCGACGTCGGCCTCGAGCAGCGCGCGGCGCACCTCGCGCATCGCCGCGTCGACGTCCTTTTCGGACAGCGCACCGCGCCCCGTCAGACGATCGAGAATGCCGCCAAGCCGTTCCGACAGATTGTCGAACAATGCCGTTGTCCTGTTTCTGTCTCATCCTTCGAGGCGCCGCTTCGCGGCTGCCCAGGACGAGGGTATTCCAAACACTTTCGCGCCCGAGGGCGCATCGCGCTGTCGGGCGTTGGCCTCCGGTCTCACGGGCCGGGCGGCGGGTCGAAAAGAACCTCTTTCCGAGAAAGTGCCGGGGTTAAACGCCGGGAAACGGCAGAAGTCAAGGAGAAACTCGGCCGAAATGACTCCGCGTCTCGTCTAAGTATTTGGAAGTATGTAGATTTCGGAAGGGTGGGCAATGCCGGCGAAGCCCCTTGTGTCAGCGAGGGATGGTCGGCAGCCCGACCCGGATACGTTCTGAAAAATCAGGTCTGCCATCGGCCGCCGCTGCGGTCTCGTTGATCAGGGAGCGGCGCCGCAGTTCTTCGAAGGGCAGCGTCGTGTCCACTCTGCCCGAGTGATAGAGATAGCTGTCGACCAAACCGTTCAGCAGGTGGCGGACATCGAACCGGCCCTGCCTGCCGGCGGCGTTCGCGTAACGTACGATATTGATCGTGCAACTGTTGGTCAGCAGGTGGTAAAATTCGGGTCTGTCTGCGAGTTCGTTGATCCGGGCCAGGTAGACCAGCAGCAGCCGGCGCGCATCGTCGGCAGACGTATTCAGGTGATAAAGATATACCGGCTCGCGCCGGTGATTGGTGCGCACGCCCACGAGGTCACGTTCGCTGCCCACCAGATAAATCAACTCGAATTGCTTGAAGAGGGAGGCGATGGGCGCAAAACCTTCACCAACCTCCGGCCGTGTTTCGATAGAGATACTAAGCGGCGGTGCGTCGTCGAATGTGAAACTCACGAACGTGTGCCCGACCGGCCCCTCGGTAAAGTAGGATATGTAGAAGTCGAGGCCGTTCAGGTGCGACAGCCGGATATCCCGTTCCTCGTACCGGACCGTGAAGTCACTCCGTGTACGGTAGTCGAAGTCGCGGACGCCGGTCAGGTGCACATGGTCGCCATCGATCACGGCTCGCGGCATCACCGCGACTTCCGGCCGCCAGTTGCGATGATGCGAGGGAGGGATGGCAATCCACCATGCGACCACGCCGAGGAACAGCAAGGCTGCTGCCATGGACATGCGCCGTTGATGTGAGAACCAGACGGCCCAAACGGCGAACGCCGCAAAGGCTGCCGCAAGGGCGATGCGCAATCCGGCCCATGGCAGATTTGAATAATAGATGGCCAGAGTAGCCCATGTGAGCAGCAGGGCGCGAAAGAGAAAACCCACAGCGGCCAGCAGCCAGCGCAACGATCCGGTCAGCAGTCTGCGAAGCACACGCATTGTCCGTCAAATGTCGCCGGTGATCCGGTGGGGCAAGGAACGCTGGATGGGTCTCATATCACGATCAAAGGTGACCCGGCAACGAACGCAGGCCGGACTCTACTTGCCAGGTGCAGTCCGCCAAATCACGGCCGTATGATGGCATGCGTTCGCTTTGGCTCTTGCTGCGAGCGGCCGTTGCGCTACCATTTCAATCTTCACCTTCGAGTACGGCGAGGTTGTCGGTCATTCGGCATCAAAGGCGCATCGCTGATGGCAGTTGGCAAGATAGTCCGAGATCGGCCAGTGCCGTTTCTGTATGGTTTGATGATCGTTACGCTTGTGGCGTTGCTGCCGCTCCCGCCGCTCTTGCAGAACCAGGATTATCATCAGTTTGCCGACCAGCGCGAACTGTTCGGCATACCGAATTTCTGGAATGTCGTCTCCAACCTGCCCTTCATCGCCGTGGGCGCAATCGGTCTTGCCCGATTTCGGTGGAATGCAACGACCCTGGTGCTGTTCGGCGGAATTTTCCTGACCGGCTTCGGTTCATCCTATTACCATCTCGATCCCAATGACCAGACGTTGTTCTGGGATCGATTGCCGATGACCCTCTGCTTTGCCGCCATACTTTCCGCGGCAGTCGAGGAGCGCGTAGATGCGAGGGCAGGCGCTACGTTGCTGCCGCCGCTGCTTGTGATCGGAATTTTCAGCCTTCTGCTGTGGCGCTGGACCGATGACTTGCGGCTCTATGCGTGGGCGCAATTCTTTCCGTTTGCCTCGCTGGTTTTGATCCTGAGCTTCTTTCCACCGAAATACACCGGCGCGTCTTACTGGGTCGCCGCCGCAGCGCTTTATGCGCTCGCCAAGCTGATGGAGCATTATGACCACGCGGTATATTCCCTTGGTGGAGTTCTGAGCGGACATACGCTGAAGCACCTTGCGGCAGCAGCCGCGTGCTTCGCGATCCTCCGGTTATTCCAGGTTCGTCGACCGCTGGAAACTGTTGCGCGCAGCGCTCCAGGACGCGGTTAGCGGTCGAAGGTCAGGCGGGATGAATGAAGAAAGACGAGCGACTTGAGCGATATAAAGCCTCTAAACAATTCAACGAGAAGACCTTTTTCGACCCGGATGGTGCGCCCCCCAGAAAGCTGAGCGAGGTTCTGCGCTGGCAGTTTGGCGGCCACCGCAAGCGGGCGGAATGGCCGGACTGGGTGCCGAACGCGCACAACGATACGCCGCCGCCGCGCATTTCCGGCGACAAGGTGCGGCTGTCCTTTGTCGGTCACGTCTCCTGGCTGATCCAGACGCGGGACCTCAACATCCTCGTCGATCCCGTATGGTCGCTGCGGGCCTCGCCGTTTTCATTCGCCGGGCCGAAGCGCCACAACGATCCCGGCATTGCCTTCGAGGCGCTGCCGAAAATCGATGTCGTGCTGGTCTCGCACGGCCATTACGACCACCTTGACATCGCGACGCTGTCCAGGCTTGCCGAGAAGTTTTCGCCGCGCGTGATCACGCCGCTCGGCAATGACGTCACCATGCGGGACTCGGATTCGGCGATCAAAGCGGAAGCGTTTGACTGGCAGGACCGCGTTGAACTCGGCAACGGGCTCGCGGTTACGCTGGTGCCGACGCGGCACTGGTCGGCGCGCGGGTTGTTCGACCGCAACAAGGTGCTGTGGGCGAGTTTTGTGCTGGAGACGCCGGCCGGTAAACTCTACATCGTCTGCGATTCCGGCTACGGCGAGGGCAAGCATTTCCGCCGCGTCGCGGAGATGCATGGTCCGCTGCGGCTGGCGATCCTCCCGATCGGCGCCTACGAGCCGCGCTGGTTCATGAAGGACCAGCACATGAATCCGGCTGACGCGGTGAAGGCGCTCGCCGATTGCGGCGCGCAGCAAGCGCTGGCGCATCATCACGGCACGTTCCAACTCACCGATGAAGCGATCGATGCGCCGGTCAACGCGCTGGCCGACGCGCTGAAGGAAGCAAAGATTCCGCCGGAGCGGTTCGCTGCGCTAAAGCCGGGGCAGGTGTACGAGATTTGACTTCGCGGCCTGCGCCATCCCATCGTGCCCCGGACGCAGTGCAGCGCGTGAGCGATGCGCTGCAGAGCCGGGGCCCATCTGCCGCAAGCAATTCGTTGAACGAATGGGTCCCGGCTCTGCGGAGCAGCGTTGCCGGACGATGCGGTGCATCGCCTGGGCTGCACCGCGTCCGGGACACGGGGCGCGGAGCTACTCCTTCGGCTTGATCGCCCAGGATACGCTCACCGTCACCGACAGCGTTTCCTCGCCCGGCGCCACCCGCGCGCCGGCGGCCATCGGCGCTGCCATTTTGCCGCGGAACACCGGCGTCGGTGCGCCTTCCTCGGAAATGCTGATGGGCTCGCCGAGCGCAACCCCGGCCGCCCTGGCGTAGATCTCGGCCTTGCGGCGGGCGTCCGCGATCGCCTTCTCGCGGGCTTCGTCGAGATGCTTCGACGCCTGCGTCACGGTGAAGTTGATGCCGCCGATGTCATTGGCGCCGGCGCCGACCAGCACGTCGATCACGCTGGCGACCTTGGTCACGTCGCGAATCCTGACCGTGACGCGGTTGCTGGCGCGGAAGCTGACGATGCCTGGCGCGCGCTCCGCGGGCTTCGAAAAGGTCGCAAATTGCGGCTGCAGCGACAGCCGCGAGGTCTGGTAGTCCTTCTCATCGATGCCGGCGCCCTTCAGCGCCAGCAG
>NZ_DAINNI010000207.1:0-5246 GCF_036735945.1 Bradyrhizobium sp.
TTCTTGTCCTTCTCGACCATCGGGTCGTCGTAGCGGCGGCCGATCAGGCGCTTCACCGCAAAGAACGTACGCTCGGGATTGGTCACCGCCTGGCGCTTGGCGGGCTGGCCGACGAGGCGCTCGCCGTCATCGGTAACGGCAACGATCGAAGGCGTGGTGCGCATGCCCTCGGCGTTCTCGATCACTTTCGCAGTTTTGCCATCCATTACGGCGACGCACGAATTCGTGGTGCCGAGATCGATCCCAATGACCTTTCCCATGGTCCTCATATCCTTCTTTTTGCGGCAGGTTGGCTGGGCCCTGAACGGCGCACCTAACCGAACCCCCAACGTTCAAATACTCGCGATATTGCGACGGTGAGCCTCATATAGGAGGGGGGGATGTGCCTGCAAGGACCGAACGCAGGCTTAGGGCCTGAAAAGCCTGACGTTTGAAAGATTGTGTCAGGGCCGGCCGGGGCTGGTCCGCGCCCGGCGCGCCGTTAAGAAACCGGCAGGACCCCGCATCATCCGTGGCGCGCCGCTGCGGCTCACCCAGGCCGGGCGGGCCGGCGGCCAGACTGCGGGGAGCGGTATTTGGCCGCTGCAAACGCCGCAAAAAAGCGCCCGGATAGCGAGCAAAATGCCGGCATTTCGCGATGAATGGGGGAACGGACCGCCGCCCTGCCCTGTTGCACGGACGGCAAAACCGCTAAAAGGCGGGCCGACTGGAACGACGCTGTCGTGCCCCCGAGGCGACCAAGGTTTCCACGAATTGCATCGGTCTTTGAACAGCCTCCAATACCAACCCGGTAGATCCTCCATGAAGCCACTCCGTCACCTTGCTGCGGTTTCCCTGTTCGTTACCGCGCTCTCTTCTGCCGTCGCCGTTTCGGCGTTCGCCGCCGACCCGGTCTTTGCGCCGGGCGCCAGGGTCGGCATGACGCCGCTTGTCGGCCTCAACAAGGCCAGGACGTTCACGGGATTCGAGACCGAAGACCATGGCGTCAAGGTGCTGGTCACCGACCTTCCCGCCGAGGCCTATGGCGAGGTCGCCAACGCCTTCAAGGCCAACCCGGCCGGCACTGCCGGCATCAAGCCGGAGACCCTGGAGACGCCGGCGGGGCTCGGCTACTACACGATCGAGAACGGCAAGGACGGCGCAACCAACGTGCGCCGCTATTCGATGATCCTGCCCGGCCCCACCTTCTCCGGCTATATCGCCGTGCAGGTGCCGGAGAACGCCTCGAAGATCTACACCGACGATGCCGTGCGACAGATGTTCGCCACCGCCACGCTGCGCACCGAGGTGCCGGTCGACGAGCAGCTCGGGCTGATGCCGTTCAAGATCAGCGAGCTCTCGAGCTTCAAGAACGTCCGCACGCTGGCGCCGGGCGCCGCCCTCATCCTCTCCGACAGCGATGAAAAGAAGGGTTTTGAGATCGCCCCCTTCATGATCATCGGCGTGATCGGCTCGACCGCGGCTTCGCCCGACGATCGCGGCCGCTTCGCCCAGCAGATCGCAACGACCATTCCCGGCGTGCGCGACGGACGGATCACGATGTCCGAGCCGGTCCGCATCGACGGCCAGCCCGGCTACGAGACGCGGATCGACGCCATCAGCGGCAAGGACAATACGCCGGTCACCATCGTGCAGTGGCTGCGGTTCGGCGCCCAGACCTCGGTGCGCATCATCGGCTCGTCGCCGCGTGACGAATGGAGCAAGGCCTTCCCGCGCTTCCGCGCGGTGCGGGACGGAATCCAGCCGAAGGCCTGATCGGGTCATCGGCAAGCCGCGCCGCAATTTCGGGCTTTCGTTCGTACACGCATGGAACTAGCCTCCTGTCGGGTTCGCAACAGGGAGACGCGCTATGCTTTCTCGCAGGGTGGTTCTGAAAGGTCTCGGCGCGACGTCGGTCGCGGCTCTGATGCCGCGTGCGCTGATGGCCGCACCGATCAAGCCAGATGACGCCTCCGCGCTGATCGTCATCGACGTGCAAAACTGCTTCCTTCCCGGCGGCAGCCTCGCGGTCAAGGATGGCGAGCAGGTCGTTCCCGTCATCAACCGCATCGCCAGGGGCTTTGCCAATGTGGTGCTGACGCAGGACTGGCACACTGCGGGCCATGTCTCGTTCGCGACCTCGCATTCCGGCAAGAAGCCGTTCGAGACCGTCGACCTCTCCTACGGCAAGCAGGTGCTGTGGCCGGATCACTGCGTGCAGGGCACCGAAAGCGCCTCGCTGTCGAAGGACCTCACGGTCCCGCATGCCGGGCTCGTCATCCGCAAGGGCTTCAACAAGAACGTCGACAGCTATTCGGCGTTCACCGAGGCTGACGGCAAGACCACGACGGGGCTCGCCGCCTACCTGAAGGCGCGCAAGGTGAAGCGGGTGTTCCTCGCCGGCCTCGCCACCGACTATTGCGTGGCCTGGAGCGCACTCGACGCGCGCAAGGCCGGCTTCGAAACCTATGTGATCGAGGACGCCTGCCGCGGCATCGACCTGCAGGGCTCGCTCGCCAAGGCCTGGGCCGACATGACCAGGGCCGGCGTCAAGCGCATCCAGTCGAGCGATATCGCGGTTTAGCCAAGGGAAGCGCGCTTCGGCGCTTGCGCGCCTCCTCACCATGAGGGTCAAGCGTGTGTCAGCTCTGCTCCGAAGGCGCCGCCGCCGGCGCGGCCTTGGCGCCGCCCTTCGACACGCCGACCATCGCCGGGCGCAGCACGCGCTCGCCGATCGTGAAGCCGGCCTGCACGACATGAACCACCGTTCCCGACGGGACGGAGGGATCGGGCACTTCGTACATCGCCTGCTGGAAGTTGGGATCGAACTTCTCGCCCGTCGGATCGAACTTCTTGACGCCGTTCTTCTCCAGCGTGTTGAGCAGCGAGCGCTCGGTCAGTTCGACGCCTTCGATGAAAGCTTTGATGCCGGGATCGGCGCTCTCCTTGGCTTCCGCCGGGATCGCATCGATCGCGCGCTGCAGGTTGTCGGCTATCTCGAGAATGTCGCGCGCAAAGCCGGTGATGCCATAGGCGCGCGCGTCGGCGACTTCCCTGGCGGTGCGCCGGCGCAGGTTCTCCATCTCCGCCAGCGTGCGCAGCATCTTGTCCCGCGTTTCAGCCACTTCCTTGGTCAGCGCCCCCACCGATCCTTCCTCGGGATCGTCGGGCATGATGTAGGGTTTCGAGACCACGGGCTCGCCGGCCTGGGCCGGATTTGCCGCGTCATCGCTTGGCCGCTTGGGATCGGTCATAAGGCTGCCTTCTCAAAAAACGCATCTGGTTCGATTTGGGATTTGCTGCGGGGGATATCGTGCTTCAGGGGCCGAAAATCAAGCGCAACCGGATCGGAATCGGACCAATTCGCGGCCCGTTAGCCGCCCAGGATACGGCTGACGATCCGCGCGGCGTAATCGACCGTCGGGATCACCCGCGCGTAATTCAGCCGCGTCGGCCCGATCACGCCGAGAACGCCGACGATGCGGCCCGTGGCATCGCTATAGGGCGCGATGATGGTGGAGGAGCCGGACAGCGAGAACAGCTTGTTCTCCGACCCGATGAAGATCCGCACGCCCTCGGCGCGCTCGGCGCGGCCGAGCAGGTCGATCACGCCGCGCTTGGTCTCGAGATCGTCGAACAGCGACTTGACGCGTTCAAGATCGTCCAGCGCGTGCAGGTCCTCCAGCAGATTGGCATGCCCGCGCACGATCAATTGGCGGTCCTCGTTTTCGCCGCCCGACCAGCTTGCCAGGCCGGCCGCGATCACCTTCTGCGTCAGCTGATCGAGTTCGGCCCTGCTCTGTGTCAGGGCAGTCTCGAGTTCGAGCCGCGCCTCGGCGAGCGTGCGGCCACGGATCCGCGCATTGAGGAAGTTGGTCGCTTCGGTCAGCGCCGAAGGCGGAACGCCGGGCGGCAGCGTCAGCACGCGGTTTTCGACCTGGCCGTCTTCGCCGACCAGCACCACCAGCGCGCGCTCCGGCTCCAGCCGCACGAATTCGATATGCTTGAGCCGCGAGTTGGATTTGGCCGTGAGCACCACGGCCGCGGCCCGTGTCAGGCCGGAGAGCCGCGTCAAGGCTTCGCCGAGCGCGGCCTCGATCGATTGCGCGCGTCCGACCGACGCCAGCTGGCTCTGGATGGATTCGCGCTCAGGCTCGGTGAGATCGCCGACCTGCATCAGGGCGTCGACGAAGAAGCGCAGGCCGAGTTCGGTGGGCAGCCGTCCCGCGGAGGTATGCGGCGCATAGATCAGGCCGAGCGCTTCGAGGTCCGACATCACGTTGCGGACCGAAGCCGGTGACAACGGCACCGCGATCAGGCGCGAAATGTTGCGCGAACCGACGGGCTCGCCGGTCGCGAGATAGCTCTCGACGATTTGACGAAAAATGTCGCGTGAGCGCTCGTTGAGCTGGGCAAGCCCCGCATGCGGCGCGATCAAGCCGATCGGATCGTGATGGGCCACTTCTTACTCCCTGATATCCCTAATTTGTCGCTCCGCAGGGCCGATGACAAGCGCGCTCTGCCTGCCAAATACGCGGCCAAAACGCGCTCAAAAACGCACTCAAAACCCTTGCCAAAGCCCTTGCCGCTGCCGGCTCCCCCTCCTACAAGCACCGCAACCGGATTTTCGCTCGATTTTCGAAAGGATTCCCCATGCGGCCAAGCCGCCGTGCGCCCGATCAGTTGCGCCCCGTGTCGCTGGAACGCGGCGTGGTCAAATACGCCGAAGGTTCCTGCATGGTTAAATTCGGCGATACCCATGTCCTGGTGACCGCCACGCTGGAAGAGCGGCTGCCGCCCTGGCTGAAGGGCCAGGGCCGCGGCTGGGTCACCGCCGAATACGGCATGCTGCCGCGCGCCACGCTGGAACGCACCCGCCGCGAGGCCGCCGCCGGCAAGCAGGGCGGCCGCACCGTCGAGATCCAGCGGCTGATCGGCCGCTCCTTGCGCGCGGCCATCGACCTCGAGGCGCTCGGCGAGCGCCAGATCACCGTCGATTGCGACGTCATCCAGGCCGACGGTGGCACCCGCACCGCCTCGATCACCGGCGCCTGGGTCGCGCTGGCCGACTGTGTCTCCTGGATGAAGTCCCGCAACATGCTGAAGGCCAACGTGCTGCGCGACAATGTCGCTGCGATCTCCTGCGGCATCTATCAGGGCACGCCGGTACTCGACCTCGACTATGCCGAGGATTCCGAGGCCGAGACCGATGCCAATTTCGTCATGACCGGCGACGGCCGCATCATCGAGGTGCAGGGCACCGCCGA
>NZ_DAINNI010000208.1:0-5167 GCF_036735945.1 Bradyrhizobium sp.
TGGTACAGTTGGGTGGGCTCGAACCACCGACCTCCTGTTCCACAGACAGGCGCTCTAACCAACTGAGCTACAACTGCATCCTGCGCGATGGGCCGAAAAGGGGCCTCGCGAATGGGCCGGAAACTAGGTGCAACGCCTCGCTTTGGCAAGACCGCTGCGTCACCGATTATAGTCGCCGGCGAGGCGTCTTGCGTTCATTTTTGAACAAGATCCGACCGGGCGGACGGACCGGTCGGAGCACGCAAAAGCCCGGGCGCTTCGCCCGGGCTTTCGCGCTCCAATTCCTTGAGGCAATCAGGCGGCCGGCTTGTAGTACTTCGCGGCCGACGTCTTGATCGGCTCGACGGTTTCGGTCGCGACCTTCTGGCCGAGCTCGGCGAGCTCCTTGGCCTGGGCGGTGAAGGTCTCGTACTGCTTCCTGGCGTGTGCGGTAAACAGTTCGACCGCGGCGGCCGGCGTCTTCACGCCGAACAGTTCCTGCGCGAAATCGAGCGTGGCCGAGGTGTTGGCCTTGAAGAACTCGATCAGCTTGGTGTTGTACTCGCTCGCGCCCTTGCTGGCCGTGGTGAACACCGCCTCGATCGTGCCGTTATGGGTTTCGGCCGCGTCCTTGAACTTTGCGTAGCTGTCGCGGGCCTGGGAGACGCCCTTTTCGGCAAGCGCGCGCATCTGCTCGGGCACTTCGAAGGGGATGATGGAGGCGGAGAAGGGATCGGTGGAGGTGGTCACGGCTTGCATCCTTCACAATGGGGTTAAACGCTGCTCTCCCTCGCAGACGCGCATAAACGGGCGGCCGAAAGGGTCACATACACTCGCATTCACGGAAGTTTACCCATGCACGGGCGGGCCTGCCCAATAAGCACCCACATCATGTCAAATTTGTGCAACGCAGTGCAATTTCAGGTGCAGCGCGACATTTTTTCGCGCATCGGCTGCGGGTTCCATCCGGGCAGCCGATGGTTGCGTCCGGCCGGTTGCGATCCAGTCAGGTTTTAGGCCTCGCGGCGGCCATGGCGGCCTTGCCGACAATCTGGCCCATTTCGGCCGTCTGCTCGGCCAGCGCGCGCATCTGGGCCTGGACATATTCGCTGTGCAGCCGCATCACCTCGGCAACGTCCTTGGCCTTCACCAGCGATTGGGCATGGTCGAGCGAGGCCTGCACGTTCTTCTCGGCATAGGCGATCGCCTTCTGGCCGGCATCCTTGGCGCCGGCGCGAACCGTGGCGTTGCGCTCTTCCAGTGCACCCGCGGCGGCCTGGGCGGACGCGACGAATTTCTCGAACATCTGGCGGGCCTGGCCCAGGCTTGCTTCCGCCATCGCCTGCATTTCCTTGGGTATCTCGAAACGACCTCGCGCATCATCGCTCATGGCATGCTCCTTCTGGATTGCTGCCAGGATACCGCCAAGCGGCCGCCGGAACGACGCCCGGGAGGTTCGCCATCGTGGGCTCCTGGCGCGGTTTGCAAACAGCAACGCGGCGCCCGCCGAAGGGTTCGCCCCCGCCCGGATTAAGGTTATCCGCCGCTAAGATTACCTGCCGGGCAGCCGGCCCGTGGACCTGCCGCGGCCGGCTTGCGATAGTAACGATCGCTTAACCTTGTCGGCGCTCCAGCGGCCGATTCGATGCCGGACGGTCATGTAGCTGCGATGAAGGATGCGGACTCTTCCTTGTGGGCGCCAAGCGACCCGCGATTGGCGGCCTACGCGAAAAGCCGCCTGCCCGCATGGCTTTGGACGGCCGATGGCCGGCAGATCCTCTGGGCCAACGCGGCCGGCGTCCGCGTGTTCGGCGCCAGCAGCGCCGCTGAACTCGCCGAGCGAGCTTTTGGACCGGCCGACCGGCACCGGCGGCAGGTCGCGCGGCTGACCAATCGGCTGCTCGCAGGCGGCGCGATCCGCCTGGAACGCCTGCAGGGATTTGGCGCGGCTCTCGGCATGCTCGCGACCTGCGGCTGTTCGCGATTCGATTTTCCGAATGGCAGCCACGGCGTCCTTGTCGCCGCCGGCGACATCGCGCTGATTGCACCAAGGCTGACGCTGCCGGAACCGCCGCTTGAAGGCGAAATTGCGCGGGCTGCCGCGCCAGCAGAGCTGATCTCGCGGCCAGGCGAACCTGCTGCCGTGCCCTTCGTCGAGCAACCAGCCGCGCCGCCGCCTCCCGATTACGAGCAGCCAGCGCAATCCGGCGAGGCGCCCGCCGAGTTTGCGCTGTTCGACGCGCTGGACGAGCCTGATACCGCCGAGGCGCCGCCCGCGGCCGCATCCATTCTATCGTCACCATCGCCAACGCCGTTACCGGCGTTCGAAGCATTTACCGGCGAGAGCCCGCAGGCGCGCCGGCTGCCGCTGCGCTTCACCTGGCAGATGGACAAGGAAGGCTGCTTCACCCTCGGCACCGATGAATTTGTCGGCCTGATCGGCCCGCGCACCACGGCGGCGTTCGGCCGGCCCTGGCGCGAGGTTGCCGAGACCTTCGGGCTCGATCCGCAGGGACGGATGATGAAGGCATTCGCGACCGGCGCGACCTGGAGCGGCATCACGCTGGACTGGCCGGTCGATGGCGGCTGCACGCTGCCGGTCGAACTGTCAGGCGTGCCGGTGTTCGACGCCGCACGAGACTTCGTCGGCTATCGCGGCTTCGGCGTGTGCCACGATTTCGATGCGGTGGCGCGGCTCGCCGCGCAGCGCCTTGCGGAATTATCCGGCGAGATGAGGATGCCGCGAGAGGTGCCCGCCGCCGCGCCTTCCGAACCAACCGAAACGATATCGCCCGCGCCGGGCGAATTGCCCGAGCTGGCTGCCGCCGAAACTTCACGTCAGAAAGATCTGGAGACGGCCGTGGAGCCTCCCAAGGAACCTCCCAAGGAAAACGTCGAGCCAGACGTTGAGGAACGCGTCATGGAATCGCAGACCGAAACCGCAGCGGATCGGCCGGCGGAGGCCGCCGCAAACATTTTGCCGTTCCGCGCGCCCGGCGATCCCAAGCCTGTAACGCTGACGCCGGTCGAGAACAGCGCCTTCGACGAGCTTGCGCGGCAATTGTCGGCGCGGCTCGAAACCGAGAACGGCAACGAGGCCGCCGTGCTGGAAGCCGTCCCCGAAACGCTCGCCGCATCGTCGGTGCGCGATGCCGCCAGCGCGCCGCCGGAATGGCTGGCGCCATCAGAGCCGCCGGCGCGCGGCGAAACCGCACGTGACAGGGCGCTGCTCGATTTGCTGCCGGTCGGCATCCTGATCTACCGGCTCGACCGGCTGCTCTATGCCAACCAAGCCTTCCTGACGCAGATGGGCTATTCGAGCCTGCATGCGCTGGAACAGGCCGGCGGGCTCGATGCGCTCTATGTCGAGCTCGGCGCGTCGAATGCTTCCTCGACGTCCGACACCGGCCGCCCCGTGACGATTTCCGCAAGCGCGCCTGGCGATGGCGACGCGGCGTCATCGGCCGCGGAGGCTCGCCTCTACACGATTTCATGGGACGACGATTCCGCGCTCGCCTTGATCTTCTCCGGCACGCGCCATGAGGCCGCCGCGCTTTCGCAAGCCGAGCCGGCAGTCGCGCCCGCAATCTCCACGACATCAGATGTCGGCAACGCCAATGCCGAAGAACTCGCCGCCATCCTCGACACCACGGCCGAAGGCATCGTGATGTTCGACGCCGAGGGCAAGATCAACGCGGCCAACCGCAGCGCCGAGGCGCTGTTCGGCCGCAACGGCGACGAACTGCTGCAGCACAATCTCGCCGATCTGTTCGCGCCCGAAAGCCGGCACGCCGTGTTCGAATATCTCGCCGGCGTCAAGGCATCCGGCGTCGCAAGCCTGCTCGAGCAGGGCCGCGAGGTGCTGGGACGCGAAGCCAGGGGCGGCATCATTTCGCTGTCGATGACGATCGGCCGAACGCGGGCCGACGGCCCGAATTTCTTCGCGGTGTTCCGCGATCTGTCGCAGGCCAGGAAGACCGAGAACGACTTGCGCGAGGCGCGGCGGCTCGCCGAGCGCGCCGCCAACGCCAAGGCCGACGTGCTGGCGCGGATCAGCCACGAGGTACGGACGCCGCTGAACGCCATCATCGGCTTTTCCGAAGTGATGATCGGCGAGCGCTTCGGCTCGCTCGGCAGCGAGCGCTACCGCGAATACATGAAGGACATCCGCGCCTCCGGCGAGCGCGTGATCACCATCATCAACGACCTGCTCGACCTCTCGCGGATCGAAACCGGCAAGCTCGAGCTCGCCTTCACCCACCAGAACCTCAACGAGCTGGTCGAGAGCTGCGTCGCGGTGATGCAGCCGCAGGCCAATCGGGAGCGCATCATCATCCGCACCTCGCTGGGGCACGCGCTGCCGCCGGTCATCGCCGATGCAAGGGCGCTGCGCCAGATCGCGCTCAATTTGATCGGCAACTCGATCCATCTCGCCAATGCCGGCGGCCAGGTCATCGTCTCGACCGCGCTGTCTGACTTCGGCGAGGTGATGCTGCGGGTCCGCGACACCGGCCACGGCCTCAACGACAATGAGGTGGCGGCGGCGCTCGAGCCGTTCCGCACGCGGGCGCCATCGGATCAGTCGGAGAGTTCGCCGGTCAGCCTGTCGCTGACCAAGGCGCTGGTCGAAGCCAACCGCGCGAAATTCCAGATCAAGACCGGTGGCCGCACCGGCACGCTGATCGAGATCGTGTTTCCGCAGGCGGTCGCGCGCGCCTGACGCGGAACTGTTTCTCCGCGGCCGTCGCTGCTTTCATCAAAAGATGGCCCCGCTCTGACAGTCCGTCTGGACAGCGGCGGCATTTCCGGCTGATATGCGGCGAATTGACACACAGTTGCTCCCGCGTGAGCCTGGAGGAGACCCCATGATTTCGTTTCAAGCGCGCCTGTTCGGCGCGGTCGTCGCGTTGGCGCTTGCAGCATCCGGCCCTGCCCTCGCGCAGCAGCTCGAGCTCAAGATCATGGCGCCCGCGGCGCCCGGCGGCGGATGGGACCAGACCGCGCGCTCGATGCAGCAGGCGCTCGTTGCCGCCAAGATCGCCCGCAGCGTCCAGGTCACCAACGTCGCGGGCGCCGGCGGCAGCGTCGGCATCGCGCAGTTCGTCAACGGCGCCAAGGGCGACGGCAACCAGATGATGGTGAACGGCTTCGTCATGGTCGGCGCGCTCGCCATGAACAAGTCGCCGGT
>NZ_DAINNI010000209.1:0-5151 GCF_036735945.1 Bradyrhizobium sp.
TCTGCACGTTGACGCTGCGGGTCGCCGAGTTCGACTTGATCTTGGCGGCGAACGGATTGTCGCGACAGGCATCGAGGAACACGAGCTTGACCTTGGCGTCGCCCATGGTCTGCTCGAGCGTGAGGTCGATGTTGATGGCCGCCCCGAGTTTCACATCCATTTCGGATTTGATGTCGGCGTCGATCGGCAGCAGGTAGTTGCTGCCCGAAATGGCGATGCCATGGCCGGCATAGAAGAACAATGCGACGTCGGCGCCCTGCGCCTTCTTGCCGAAGTCGAGCAGCCGTTCCGTCATCTTGTCGCGGGTGAGATTGGAACCTTCCACCACGTCGAAGCCGACATTGCGCAGCGCGGAGGCCATCGCCTTGGCGTCGACGGTCGGGTTCGGAAGCGGCGCGACGTTCTTGTAGGTGCCGTTACCGACCACAAAGGCAACGCGCTTCTCGGCACTGGCGGTCGCGGCCGTGAACGCCAGGCACATGGCGGATAAAATGAGGGTCTTAAAACGCATAGGAATCCCCCTGCAGAATCAACAAAGGATTTGGCTGTAACGCTGGCCGGACATTACAAAGAACCGCCCGCTTCGCACCACAAAAAAGCAGGCGAAAAGCCAAATCGGCTGCCATCCGTTACCTTCCCGACACGCCTCGTTGAGTGATCTGGATCACAGCGCGGGAAATAAAATTCGGCCGTTGGCGCTGATTCCGGGGGCTATTTTTTCGCTGAGACCGGCGGCGAGGCGCTCGGTTTCAGGTTCAACAGATTGCCGGTGAGGATCAGCGCCGCGCCCAGCACGGTGAAGAGGTCCAGCCGCTCCGAGTAGATCAGCCAGCCGGCGGCGGCGCTCAAGGGAACCCGCAGAAAATCCATCGGGATCACGACCGTTGCATCGGCGTGCAGCAGCGCACGCGCCATGCAGTAGTGCGAGAACGTGCCGCAGAAGGCGATGATGATGACCCAGATCCAGAGATGCGCGGCCGGCCAATGCCAAGCGTAAAGCGCGGGGAATAATCCGGCGACCGATTGCACCACCAGCATCCAGAACAGGATGGTGATAGTCTGCTCGGTGCGGGTCAGGAATTTCACCATCGTGACCGAAATGCCGAACACGACCGCGGCCGCGAGCGCGATCAACTGTCCCGGATCGACCTGGCTCGTGGCGGGGCGGACGATCACGATGACGCCGATCAGCCCGAGCAGGATCGCCGTTATCTTCCAGATCGTCATGCGTTCGCCGAGGAAGGTCGCGGCGAGGATCGCGGTCCAGATCGGCATGGTGAACTCGATCGCCACCACCTGGCCGATCGGGATCAGCGTCAGCGCAAAGAACCAGCCGAGCTGCGCGCCATAGTGAATGATGTTGCGCGAGATATGCTGCGGCAGGCGCTGGGTTCGCATCGCGGCCAGTCCGCCCTGGGCATGGATCAGCGGGTACAGCATCATGAAACCGATGATCGAACGCATCTCCATCAGCTGGAAGACGTTGATCTCGCGCGTCGCCTCGCGGCCGGCGATCGCGATCACCAGCATCAGGGTGAGCCAGCCGGCCATCCAAAGCGCGGCCAGGGTTTTGGAAGAGGTGCGATCCATGCGTGAGGCGAGGGGGTTGGGCAGGCCGGTATCGGCGAGCACGTCACGATTTGCAACGCGCAAATGCGCGGGGGCAGCGATGCGCGGCCGGCCAAATTCGTTGTGGGAGCAACCGGCCGTTCAGTGGTAAGAGCTGGCAATCTTCAGGGAGGAAACTGCGCATGCGTGTCTTGCAACCGGCCGAATGGTCGAAACCCCGCGGCTTCTCGCACGGCGTCGAATTCGATGCCCCCGGCAAATGGATCGTGCTGGCCGGCCAGACCGGCGGCGACGAAAAGGGCGAGTATGCCCCGGACATGGCGGCTCAGGTCGGCATGGCGCTCAAGCGCATCGTCAAGTTGCTCGGCGAGGCCGGCGCGGGACCTGAGCATATCGTGCGCCTGACCTGGTATCTGACCAGCCGCAGCGAGTACGAAGAAGCAGGCGCCGGCATCGGCGCGGCCTGGAAGGAAACCCTTGGGCGCAACTTCCCGCCCTCGACGCTGCTCTACATCGAAGGACTCGTCGACTATCGGGCGAAGGTCGAGATCGAAGTCACGGCCTTCGTGCCGAAGGCCTGAAGGCGCGCGCGGATCAACGCGCGCTCACATTGCAAGGAAATTTTCGACCATGACGACCGCTCGATCGACCACCGCCGATTTCGTGACCGCCTTCTCCACCGGTTGGCCCGAACAGCAGCCTGACATCATGGTGCTGTCGCTGACGACGCACAAGGGCGTGCAGGATTTTGCGTTCAACAAGGAGCAGGCCCTGCTGATTGCCAAGACGATCAAGAAAACGGCGGCAAGGCTGGAGACCCCGAAGACGAGCTGAGCGCGATCACATCGCGCTGGCTCTCCGGCGACGCATCGCCCGCCTCTGCGCGGGCGATGGCCATTGAAGCGAAATTACTTCGACAGCGAGATATTTGCGGCGCGGAACTGGCTGTCGGCGCGCAGGGTGATCTGCTGCTTGTTGCCGGCTGTCCTCAGCGCGATGTTGGCGGCGAAACCGGCCGCCTCAGCGACCACCTGCAGGCTGCCTGCCGCGCCGCGACCTTGAATGCTGCCGCCGATGTTGCGGCTGGATTCGGTCCATTTGCCGGTGACCTGGCCGCCGGCCGCCACGACGTCTGCCGCCAGGTTGATCTTGTAGGCGTCGCTGGCGCAGGTAAGGACCATCTCCATGCTGGCGCCGATCACCCTGTAGGTTGCACGACAACGAATCCGTTCGTTCGATCCGTCGTCGAGCGTGACGGTACCGCCGCCGGACCAGGTGCCGGCCATGCCGGCGAAAGCGCTGGCCTGCGCATGGCTCGGCGAGGCCGCGGAGACGGCCATAAAAAACGCGACGGCTGCGAATGCCAGCCGCCGCGCGTGGGCGAAAACCTCGGAAGTCTGGCTTGTCCTACTGACGGGACGCTTCCCATCGACCGCTGCATGCGACACCAGCTGAAGCCCCATTCCATTTCCCCGATCCGGAGTTGCCACTGAGTTGACCGTTCGCATATGCACCATTGATCGAGACTCGCACAAGTCCCCCGCTGCCGACCGTGCCGGAAACCGGGCCGCCCGATATCTTGCCGTCGGCCACATTCACCGACGCGGTAGTCTGCGCATCGCAACTGCCCGTTTTTGTGACAACCGTGACCTGCCACAGTCCATCATACGGGGTCTGGGCGGAAGCGGGAGAGAAGGCGAGGGTCGCGGCGGACGCAAGAAATGAAACAAACAAGAGGCTGTGTATGCGGCTGGAACGCATGGATCAAATCCCCGAAATGTGTGTGATGGCGCGCCTTATCCTGTCACAATGTGTCCAAACTTTGGTGCGCCGCAGTATTGTAGAAAGTTCCCGGCATTTCAAGCACATCAAGGTGAATCCGGTTCTCGGGACGGAACGAAAAAGCCGCCATTTCGCCCTGAATCACTGTCATATTTGAGGTATTCAGGTAAAGATCAATGCTTTGCGTCCGACAGACTCGGCGCCTGGGTGGCGAACTCCTCCTCCTGGGGAGTGGCTGGAAGGTTGTTGTGGGTCTTGGCGTGAAAGATGACGTCAGCCAGCAATTTCTGGCCGAGCGGAGCCAGCGCGCGCTCCCAGAGTTCACGGGCGGTTTCGCCCTTCTTGACGAACACCCATTCCTGCGCGGCGATGGCGCCCGCATCCATCCGGTCGGCGAGATGGTAGACGGTGCCGCCGGCGATCGGGTCGCCCTCCTTGATGGTCCATTCGACCGCGGCGATGCCGCGATGCCGGGGCAGAAGCGAGGGGTGATAGCCGATGCCGCCGAGCCGGGAGGTCGCCAGCGCCTCCCGGGTGATACGGGCATGGCTGTGGGCGGTCACGATCAGGTCGGTATTGGGCGCGATCTCCGATGCGACGACGCGTTTCGGATCGGCCTGCACGACGAACTCGATCCCGGCGGCCCGGGCGGTGGCGGCAAGCCGGTCCTCGCCATCGTGAACGACGACGCGCACGATATCGACCCCGTGCTGGCGCAATGTGTTGAATGTCGTCACGCCGAAATGGCGGGAGCCGACCAGGGTAATCCGCATATGTTCCGTCCGTCGTTAGTCAGGCCGATATCCCCTAGCACAGCCAGGCCGGCTGTTTCGATGCCGGGGCGGGGGGCTTCGGGTTATCAACAAGGCGGGGCCGCCGGCCAGCCCTTGACTGAACAACTCGGGTAGGGCGCAGGGCCCGCGGCGTCCCCGGCGAGATCCGCTCACCACGACAGGATTCGGAGCGCCGGCTTGGAATAGGGCGGGATCGGTGGTTCGGCCGGCTCGGCCCGTAGTTCGGCCGCCCTCTCCAGGCACGCCCGCAGGTCGGCGTTGCACTGCTTCATCTGGTTGCGGAGTTCGCGCCGGCTGAATGTGGTGAGCGAACGATCGCCAAGCTGCTCCCAGGCATCGCGCAGCCATTGCTGCAGCGCGCGGATATCTGACTCGATGACCTCGGACTGGTTCATGCCGGGCGGGATCTCGGGAAGCTCGACCGTGATGGCGCCATGATTAGGTCTGATTCTCGCGCGGTCGCCTACTCCGCAGCCAGGCGAAGCGCGAGAAAAGCTGATCGGGAGGCGAGAACCCGCGCCTCACATGGCCGTTGATGCTGCCCCGGAGAGATACCGATGTCCCGCAATCCGTCGCTTGCGCTCTTCGCGGCGCTCACCCTGATCGTCCCCGCAAAGGCGTTCGCGCAGCTGGTGCCGCCGGCCGGCTCGGCCGGCGCCGGCAATTCGTCGATCTCGGGCATACCGTTCGGCCCGGCCAATCCGAGCGTGCTTTCCGATCCCAGCGGTATCGGTAACGCGGCGAGGATCCCGCCGCTCCAGCCCAACCCGCCGCCACCGGCTTTCTCCCCCGGTGCGTTCGATGCGCCGGCGCCGCGCGCCCGGTTGGTGACACCGCCCTATGCCGGCGCGTCGCAACGGATCATCAGTACGCATCAACCCCAGCCACGAAAGCCGATGCGGCGGCGGGGGCGGCCGCAGACCAGTACATTTACCGGCATCTGCCGGGGATGCTAGTACCCGGAATCATAGCTGAGTGATACGTCGACTTTTGAAGGGACGCTGGC
>NZ_DAINNI010000210.1:0-4829 GCF_036735945.1 Bradyrhizobium sp.
GGTTGACGGAGTCGGTGCCGTGGATGGCGTGGCCGATCTTGGTGAAGAAGATCGAGTGCGGCATCGGCGCGTCGTCGAATTCCTTGGAGTAGTGATCCTCTTCCATGCGGAAGGCGCGGAAGCTGCCGTTCGGCGTCTCGTAGGAGGGCAGGCCCGACGACACCGGCCAGCGGTAACGCTCGACGCCGTCGACGGCGACGGTCATCTGCTGGTTATCCTTGTCGACCGTGATGGCGACCTTGGCGTGAGCAGCGCCCGAAGCGAACAGCGTCAGGGCGGTGACGGCAATCAGGAAGGAACGCATTTTACCTTTGGCCTCCGGGCCCCTGTACTAGCTTTCGGCTCTCCGTCCCCCCGGAATGAATATGCCCGGAAAGCGGCACTGGTTCCAGTGGCCTGCATCCGCAATCGTTAACGCCTCCGGCGGCGCAAACAAGGCGTCAGGACGGCGCAACCGGCGGCAAAGTGCTGACATTTTCGCGAGCGGGGAAGGGGAAAGCCCGCAGCCCGGTCAGTTCTTCAGCCGGTAACCCGTCCTGAAGATCCACCACACCAGCGCCATGCAGATGATGAGGAAACCGATCGTCATGCCGAGGCTCAAGCCGACGCCGACGTCGGAGATCTCGTAAAAGCTCCAGCGGAAGCCCGAGATCAGGTACACGACCGGATTGAGCAGCGTGACGGTGCGCCAGCCCGAGGGCAGCATGTTCACCGAGTAGAAGCTGCCGCCGAGGAAGGTCAGTGGCGTCACAACCAGCATCGGGATCATCTGCAGCTTCTCGAAACCGTCGGCCCAGATGCCGATGATGAATCCGAACAGGCTGAACGTCACCGCCGTCAGCACCAGGAAGGTCAGCATCCACACCGGATGCAGGATGTGCAGCGGCACGAACAGCGCGGCGGTCGCCATGATGATCAGGCCGAGGATGATGGATTTGGTCGCGGCCGCGCCGACATAGCCGATCACGATCTCGGCATAGGAAACCGGCGCCGACAATATTTCGTAGATGGTGCCGACGAATTTCGGGAAGTAGATGCCGAACGAGGCGTTGGCGATGCTCTGCGTCAGCACCGACAGCATCACTAGCCCCGGCACGATGAAGGTGCCGTAGCTGACGCCCTCGATCTCGGTGATGCGCGAACCGATCGCAGCGCCAAACACCACGAAATAGAGCGAGGTGGAAACCACCGGCGAGACGATGCTCTGCAGCAGCGTGCGCCAGGTGCGGGCCATTTCGAACAGATAGATGGCGCGGATCGCACGGAAATTCATGGCGCTTTCACCAGCGGTCTGATTTCGAAGCTCGCAAACTTTCGCGGAGCCTCTGATGCGAGCTTCGAAATCAGAGCGCTGGCCAAATTATGATTCTGGTGCGGCATGAAAGTTTGAAGTTCCTATGGAGAGGGTGCGGCAAATACTGATAGGAACTTCAAACTTGCCGCACCAGGCTGACGAAGATGTCCTCGAGCGAAGACTGGGTGGTGTCGAGATCCGAGATGCGGATGCCGGCGTCGCGGAGATCGCTCAACAGGCTGGTGATGCCGGTGCGGTCGCCCTTGGTGTCGTAATCGTAGATCACGGCGCGGCCGTCGTCTGACAGTTCGAGGTTGTAGGCGGCAAGCGAGGCAGGGATCGCGTCGACCTTGGCCTGCAGATAGAGCTTCAGGTGCTTCGTGCCGAGCTTCTGCATCAGCCCGGCCTTGTCCTCGACCAGGATGATCTCGCCCTTGTTGATGACGCCGATGCGATCGGCCATCTCCTCGGCTTCCTGGATGTAATGCGTGGTCAGGATGATGGTGACGCCGGCCGCCTGCAGCGTGCGCACCACGTCCCACATGCCCTTGCGCAGTTCGACGTCGACGCCCGCGGTCGGCTCGTCCAGGAACAGGATCTGCGGCTCGTGCGACAGCGCCTTCGCGATCATCACGCGGCGCTTCATGCCGCCGGAGAGCGTGATGATCCTGGAATCCTTCTTGTCCCACAGCGACAGGTCCTTCAGCACCTTTTCGATGTGGGCCGGGTTCTTCGGCTTGCCGAACAGGCCGCGGCTGAAGCTGACGGTGGCCCACACAGTTTCAAAGGAGTCGGTGTGCAGTTCCTGCGGCACGAGGCCGATCAGCGAGCGCGCGGCGCGGTAATCGCGGGTGATGTCGTGCCCGCCCACCGTCACGCTGCCTTCGCTCGAATTGGCGATGCCGCAGATGATGCTGATCAGCGTGGTCTTGCCGGCGCCGTTCGGCCCGAGCAGCGCAAAAATCTCGCCGCGCCTGATATCCAGATTGATGTCCTTCAGCGCCTTGAAACCGGTGCCGTAGGTTTTTGACAGATGCGAGACGGATATGATCGGAGGCATGCAGGTCTGATGATAGGTATCGAATATGCGGGAGCCGCCACGGCGGCATTTCGGCCGACTCAGGGCGGGGGCATGGGTGTACGGGGAGATAGGAACGCGAAGCTGGCGGCGCAATCGGCAGAGAGCTAATTTGCGACAAAACCGATCAAATCCGCGCACCGCCAGACTGTGGCGAAATCAGTAGCGTCGTTCACGCAACCTCGTTTGCCTTTGCGAGGGCACGACGAACAGCTTTGGGCTCATTCTTGATGACGCTAATGAGGGTGCGAGCCGCACCGGAAGGACGGCGCGTACCAAGCTCCCACTTCCGTACAGTTCCGACACCCGTCCCAATCAGGGCAGCGAACTCGTCCTGCGACAGACCAAGCATCAGCCGCGCCTCGCGGGCTTCGGTTTCCTTCGGGTTGACGCGATGTACAATCGCCTTCGTCGTCTTTCCCGAAGCATGATTGTGCGCCTCGCGTAAACTCGCGCGAATGTCATCGGCAAGCCGGCTGCTCTTGCGTGTCACTTTTCTTTCCATTGCCTCACGATCTCCCTCATAGCGGTCGCAAATTCCCGCTTTTCAGCAATCGTCAGATCGCCTTTTTCATTCTTCGCATAAAGTGCGAGCAGCAGAATTGGAAAATTCTCATTATAAAAATAATAGACGACTCGCGTGCCGCCCCGCTTGCCGATACCGTCACGTCCGATACGGACCTTTCTCAATCCTCCCGAACCTGGAATAATGTCACCGCATGTCGGCTCGTAAGCAACCAGATCGATGACGGCGTCGCGCTGTCCGGCAGTCAACAGTTCGCCAGCGCGGCGGCGATATCCTGCAAATTCGATCACCGAAACAGGGCGCTTGGGCATTCGGGGGAATATACCCCAGTGGGGCTTAGATCGCAAGAGGCTCGCGAACGTCCATCACACCCGCGCGACGAAACTATCGACCACCTTCTTCTCTCCGGCCTTTTCGAACGCGATCGTCAACTTGTTGCCGTCGATCTTCACCACGTGGCCATAGCCGAACTTCTGGTGAAACACGCGGTCGTCGAGCGAGAATTCCGAAACCGTGCCGGTGGATTTTGCGACCAGTTCGCCCTCGATCACCATCGGGCCGCGCCTGGCGCGCGAGAAGCCGCCGGAGAAGTCGTCGCCGCGCGAGCCGGAAAAAGACGACTGGCTTTCCTCGAAGCCGCCGCGTGCCTGACCGCGGCCGCCCTGGCCGCGATTGCGGTTGGCCTGGGCGCGCTGCCAGCCGGGCGTGGAATAGGTGGAGCCGAAGGAATCGATGTTGTCGAAGCGCGACGCGCCGTAGCCGCCGGCGCCGCCCCAGCTGGAGCCGCCCTTGGATTCCGTGATCTCGACATTGGCCGACGGCAATTCGTCGAGGAAGCGCGAGGGGATCGTGGTCGACCAGGTGCCGTGAATGCGGCGGTTGGTGGCGAAGAACAGTTTGGCGCGACGGCGCGCACGCGTGAGGCCGACATGGGCGAGGCGGCGCTCTTCCTCGAGCCCGGCGCGGCCCTGTTCGTCGAGCGTGCGCTGGCTTGGAAACAGGCCTTCCTCCCAGCCGGGCAGGAACACGTTTTCGAACTCCAGCCCCTTGGCCGAATGCAGCGTCATCAGCGACACCGCCTCGTCGCCGGCCTCGCCGTCGCGGTCCATCACCAGCGAGATGTGTTCGAGGAAGCCCTGCAGGTTCTCGAACTCCTCCATCGAGCGTACGAGCTCTTTCAAATTGTCGAGCCGGCCCGCGGCATCCGCGGAACGGTCCTTCTGCCACATCTCGGTATAGCCGCTCTCGTCGAGCACGATCTCGGCCAGCTCCGTGTGCGCGGTGACCTCGCGCTGGGCGCGCCAGCGGTCGAATTGCAGGATGAGTTCGCGCAGGCTGCCGCGCGCCTTCGGTTTCAGCTCGTCGGTCTCGACCACGGCGCGCGCGGCCTCGAACAGCGGCATGCGCCGCTTGCGGGCGTGGTCGTGCAGCAACTGCACGGTGGCGTCGCCGAGCCCGCGCTTGGGCACATTGACGATGCGCTCGAAGGCGAGGTCGTCGGCGGGCGAATTGATCACGCGCAAATAGGCCAGCGCATCGCGGATTTCGGCGCGCTCATAGAATCTGGGTCCGCCGATCACGCGATAGGGCAGGCCGAGCGTGACGAAGCGGTCTTCGAACTCGCGCATCTGGAACGAGGCCCGCACCAGGATCGCGACCTCGTTGAGGTTCTCGCCGCTGCGCTGCAGCTCCTCGATCTCCTCGCCGATGGCGCGGGCTTCCTCTTCGGAATCCCAGGCGCCGGTGACCGTCACCTTCTCGCCGTCGACATCCTCGGTGCGCAGCGTCTTGCCGAGCCGGCCTTCGTTGTGCGCGATCAAATGCGAGGCGGCGGCGAGGATATGGCCGGTGGAGCGGTAGTTGCGCTCGAGGCGGATGACCTTGGCGCCGGGAAAATCGTGCTCGAAGCGCAGGATGTTGTCGACCTCCGC
>NZ_DAINNI010000211.1:0-4825 GCF_036735945.1 Bradyrhizobium sp.
CGGCGGCGGTCGTCGCCGGTGTTCTTGCGCAGGTCGAGGAATTCCTCGATGTCGATATGCCAGGTTTCGAGATAGGCACAGACCGCACCCTTGCGCTTGCCGCCCTGATTGACAGCGATCGCGGTATCGTTGGCGACCTTCAGGAACGGCACCACGCCCTGGCTTTCGCCATTGGTGCCCTTGATGTGGGCGCCGAGCCCGCGCACGCGGGTCCAGTCGTTGCCGAGCCCGCCGGAATATTTTGCCAGCAGCGCGTTGTCCTTGACCGACTTGAAGATGCCGTCGAGATCGTCGGCGATAGTGGTGAGGAAGCAGGACGACAATTGCGGCCGCAGCGTGCCGGAGTTGAACAGCGTCGGCGTCGAGGCCATGAAGTCGAACGACGACAGGAGATCATAGAATTCGATGGCGCGCACTTCCCGATCGATCTCGCGGAGCGCCAGCCCCATGGCGACGCGCATGAAGAATGCCTGCGGCAGCTCGATGCGATTGCCGCGTTCATGCAGGAAATAGCGGTCGTACAGCGTCTGCAGGCCAAGGAACTGAAACGCGAGATCGCGCTCCGGCTTCAGCGCCGCCGCGAGTTTCTTCAGATCGAAGCGTGCGAGGTCAGGGTCGAGCAGTTCGGCCTTGATGCCGGTCCTGATGTAGGCCGGGAAATATTCGCCATAGCGCACGGCCATATCGGCCTGCGAGGCGCTGGTCGGCGATCCCCCGACATAGGACAGCACCTCGCTGCGCAGCTTGTCGAGCAAGAGCCGCGCGCTGACATAGGCGTAGTTCGGCTCCTGCTCCACCAGCGTGCGCGCGGCCATCACCGAGGCGAGCGCCAGTTCATCCTCGCCGATGCCGTCATAGAGATTGCGCTGGGTCTCCGTAAGCACGGCATCGGCGGCAACGCCCTCCAGGCCGGCGCAGGCTTCCCTGATGATCAGCGTCAGCCGGGCGATGTCGAGCGGGACCTGCACACCGCTCGCCAGCGTCACGCGCAGCGCCGGCTCCCCCGCGGCCGTGGCGGCATTCGCCACCTGTTCGGCGCGCTGGCGCGTGCGCCCCTCGCGATACAGCACATAGGCGCGCGCCACCTTGTGGTGCTCGCTGCGCATCAGGGCCAGTTCGACCTGGTCCTGCACGTCCTCGATATGAAAGGTGCGGCCTTCGCTCATGCGGCGCGCCAGTGCGCCGACGACTTCGGCAGTCAGTTGCTCGACGACTTCATGCACGCGGCGGGAAGCGGCGGCGCCATGGCCTTCGACCGCAAGGAACGCCTTGGTCATCGCGATCGAGATCTTGCCGGCGTCGAATTTCGAAACCGTGCCGTTGCGGCGGATCACCTGCATCGGCAGCGCGCTGTCCTGCGAGGCTGACGATTCGGTACGTATCACGAGAAAGGGAGCGGCTTTGGCTTCGGGAGAAACGAGTTGAGAAGATTGCGACATCGGCAGACCCCGTGGTGTTGTTAGGGCTGGATGTCTTCGGGCGACGCTGCATCGAATGCCCGGCGCAAAAGCACCGGCATGATTCTGCGAGCGACCGCCGGGACACCCCGCCCGTGGACGTTTTTTCGTTGTCGCGGCAGGTCTCCTGGCTCGCAGGTCACCGTCGCACCCGGTCTTCCCAATGCGTGCCCGCATCAGTGACGTGAAATCGGGAACAACTCACTGCTTACAGTTGCGGGGGCAGCGCCGGATTCTCGCAGGCTTTCGTGCGATCACCGGCTTCCCTCTTAGCCACCAAATCTTGCGATCAGTGGACCGTGACGGTCTACATGTGGTGATATTCGCAACGAAGTGTCAATGGCTCATCCGGGACATACGCACGAAATTCACATTGCCGCTTCAGCGTGACGCGGCGTAGGGCGCAAAATAAGACCGCGTCTCGTCGACATTGAGGGAGCGGCCGGCGGGCGGAAACGCGCGCTGCGGACAATCCGGCCGCTCGCAGACCTTGCAGCCCATGCCGATCGGCGTCGCCAGCGACGGATCGATCTTGAGGCCCTCCGAGTAAACGATTCGCGCGGCGTGGCTGATATCGCAGCCCAGGGCGACCGCAAATGTCTTGGTGGGCGCGCCATAGCCTCCCCTGCCGTGCGACACCGTCCGGGCAACCCAGAGATAGGCTCGCCCATCAGGCATCCGCGCCAATTGGGTGAGGATGCGGCCCGGACTGGCGAAGGCCTCGTACACGTTCCACAAAGGGCAGGTACCGCCGACCCGCGAAAAATGGAAATCGGTCGCCGATTGGCGCTTCGAGATATTTCCTGCGCGATCGACGCGGATGAAGAAGAACGGCACGCCGCGCGCATTGTGGCGCTGCAGGGTGCTCAGCCGATGGCATATCGTCTCGAAGCCGACGCCGAAGAGCTGGCTGAGCAGTTCGATGTCGTAACGGCATCGTTCCGCCTCGTTCAAGAAGATCGAGTACGGCAATATCAATGCGCCGGCGAAATAATTCGCCAGACCGATGCGGGCGAGACCGCGCGATTCGTCGCCGGTGAACTTGGCGTGTTCGACGATCGCGCGAATCGTCTCGTCCAGTTCCAGGATGGCGATCTGTGTCGCAAGCTGGAACGCCTGTTGCCCGGAATGAAGGCTCGTTGAAAGCCGCAGCGTTCGCGCGCGAGGATCGAACAGACGTTGCGTTCCCGGTCCGAGTTCGCCGGCCGCGCCCACCAGAACATTCACGCCGTGACGGCTCTTGAGATACGAGATAAGGCCCGGCGTCATCCGCCCGATCGAAAACTCCATCCGGCCGGCGATCGCTTCCGCGGCTTCATCGAGTTCCGCAATGTAGTTGTGCCGCCTATAGAAGAAATCGCGCACTTCCTCGAACGGCGTGGACGGCAGCACCGCTGCCGCGGCCTGACGGTCGTCGCCAAGCCGCGCGGAGAGCGCCGCATATTGCTCGGCGGCGTCGCGGTATTTGCGGTTGAGATTGACCAGCGCACGGCCAACGGCCGGCATGTTCTGCGCGAGCTCACGAAGTTCTGCGATGGCGATCGTTTCTCCCAATGACGGATCGGCGAGCGCTTCGCGAAGGTCCGAAATCAGGCGCGCTTCATCGCCCTCGGCGAACGACTGCACATCCAGGCCGAACACCGAGTTGAGCGCCAGCAGCACCGGCACGGTGAGAGGACGCTGATTGTTCTCAAGCTGGTTGAGATAGCTCAGGGAGATCCCGAGTTTGCCGGCAAGCGCCGCCTGGGTCAGCCGCTGCTCCTCCCGCAACCGCTTCAACCGCACACCCATGAAGGTCTTTTTCATCCGGCACCTTCGCAAACTTTGCGGGTCGACACGACTTTCTTCGCAAGACTCTGCTTTTTCAGCCGTTTCGACCAGGCATCTTTGTAGATATTGCGAAGTTGATGGAAATGACAAGCCGTCTGGAGCGGAAAATGCAGTCATCGGCATCGCCCAACTTCCGTCCGGAAGAGACCCGGTTCGTGGAGATGGTGTTTCCGGAGCAGGCCAATCATTACGGCACCCTGTTCGGAGGCCATGCGCTGAGCCTGATGGGCAAGGCGGCATTCATCGCGGCGACGCGGCACGCGCGCCAGAGCGTCGTGATGGCGACTTCGGACAGGATAGAATTCCACGAGCCGGTGCATGTCGGCGAGCTCGTCGAACTCGTTGCCCACGTCGTGCGCGTCGGCCGCTCATCCATGACGGTTGCGGTCGACATGATCCGCGAGGACCTGATCAGCGGCGCGCGAAAATCCGCGGTGCGCGGCACGTTCGAGATGGTCGCGGTGAACGAATTCGGCCGCCCGGTCCCGATCGTCCGGCCAGCCATGATTGAGCCAATCCAGGAGGAAGCTGCGTCTTGAAACAGCATCACGTTCGAACATTCAAATCGGCCGATCGTCTCCCGCGCGCGGAGCAACTGGCCTGGAAGATCGCCGAAGTCGCCGCCGATCCGGTCGCGGTGGAAGGCGAGGTGGTGGAGATGCTGGGCAACCGCATCATCGACAACGCCGCCGTCGCCGCAGCTTCAGTGGGGCGGCGGCCCGTCATCAGCGCACGAGCGCAGGCCGAGGCGCATCCGTTCCAGCCCGGCGCCACCGTGTTCGGACTGACGCGCTCGCAAAGGATTTCGCCGGAATGGGCCGCCTGGGCCAATGGCGTCGCCGTCCGCGAGCTCGATTTCCACGACACCTTCCTGGCCGCGGACTATTCGCATCCCGGCGACAACATTCCGCCGGTGCTCGCGGTTGCCCAGCACTGCGGGCTGACGGGCGCCGATCTCGTCCGCGGGCTGGCGGCGGCCTATGAAATCCAGGTCGATCTCGTGAAGGGCATCTGCCTGCATGAGCACAAGATCGATCACATCGCCCATCTCGGCCCTTCCGCCGCCGCCGGGATCGGCGCGCTTCTCGGACTATCCACCGAGACGATCTATCAGGCGGTCCAGCAGGCGCTGCACGTCACCACGACGACGCGGCAGTCGCGCAAGGGCGAGATCTCGAGCTGGAAGGCCTACGCGCCGGCCTTCGCCGGCAAGATGGCGATCGAGGCCGTCGATCGCGTGATGCGCGGCGAAGGCGCGCCCTCGCCGGCTTACGAAGGCGAGGACGGCTTCATCGCCTGGCTGCTCGGCGGTCCGCAGGCGGAATACACGGTGCCGCTGCCCGAAAAGGGCGAGCCCAAGCGCGCCATCCTCGACACCTACACCAAGGAGCACTCGGCCGAATATCAGAGCCAGGCCCTGATCGATCTCGCCCGCAGGCTGGGGCCGAAAATCGGCGACCTCTCCAAAATCGAAAGCATCGTGATCCACACCAGCCATCACACCCATTACGTGATCGGCACCGGCGCCAACGATCCGC
>NZ_DAINNI010000212.1:0-4763 GCF_036735945.1 Bradyrhizobium sp.
AGGGCTATTGGCGGATGCCGGAGAAGACCAAGGCCGAATTCCGCGACGACGGCTTTTTCATCACCGGCGATCTCGGCAAGATCGACGCCAAGGGTTACGTCCACATCCTCGGCCGCGGCAAGGATCTCGTTATCTCCGGCGGCTTCAACGTCTACCCGAAGGAAATCGAGAGCGAGATCGACGCCATGCCGGGCGTGATCGAATCCGCCGTGATCGGCGTGCCGCATGCCGATTTCGGCGAAGGCGTCACCGCTGTCGTGGTCTGCAACAAGGGCACTGAAGTCACGGAAGCAGGCGTCATGCAGGCGCTCGACGGCAGGCTTGCCAAGTTCAAGATGCCGAAGCGCGTCTTCGTCGTCGACGAATTGCCGCGCAACGCCATGGGCAAGGTGCAGAAGAATATTCTGCGGGATACCTACGCAAAGATTTATTCGAAGTAGCCCGCCACCGTTGCCTCATCGTCTCGCGACTACACGCCTGGCAGCAGGCTGATCACGAACCTGCCGCCGACGATGAACAGATAGGTCCCGAACGCCATCTCCAGCGCGCGTTTCGACAGGGCGTGCGCCACCTTCACCCCGAGTGGCGCCGTAATCAGCGTGGTCGGCATCACCAATAACGCACCGATCAGCGAGACATAGCCGAGCGCGAACGGAACTTGGAGGGCGGCGACGTCGGGAAAGCGCGCGGCCGCAGGCCAGCCGGCATAGACATAGCCGAGCGCGCCGGGAATGGAGATCAATACCGCCAGCGCCGACGAGGTCGCTACCGCCTGGTGGATCGGGCGACCGTAAAACGTCATCAGGAGGTTCGCGAACAGGCCGCCGCCGACCCCCATCAAAGTCGACAGCAGCCCGACGAAGAAACCATAGACCCGCATCAAAAAACCCTTCGGCACGTCGTCGCCAAAGTTCCAGGTTTCCCGCGCCAGCAGCAGACGCGCCGCGGCCGACCACGCCACCATCACGAACACGATCTTGAACAGGCGCTCCGGCGCGTAGCGTGCGGTGACGCTGCCGGCGAGAACGCCCAGCACGATCGGCAGCCACCACAGCTTGAGGATTCCCGTGTCGACCGCGCCCCTCTTGTAATGGGCGCGAAACGACGACAGCGAGGTCGGGATGATGATCGCGAGCGAGGTGCCGATGCACAGCGGCATCCGCACCTCCAGCGGCACGCCGACGAGGCGGAAGCATTCGTAGAACACCGGCACAAGGATGGCGCCGCCGCCAATGCCGAATAATCCGGCCATGAACCCCGACAGCGCCCCGACCGCGACCAGCAGCAAGGCCAGTTCGATGATTTCCCTGGAATCGAGGCCGGCGATCATGTGGTGCGCATCCGCGTTTTCGAACTTCCAGCTGCGCATCTGCACGGCCGCCGGCCGGCCGCGACGCGGCCGCCGCCAGAGCCATACCTGCTTCTGAAGCGCGGGAGCAGCCAAGCAGGCCGCAAAATCCGCATATCCGGTCGGCTCTGGATGAATAGCCTCGGCGCCTCTGCCGCCGCCGCGTAGCAGGCCCATTCGTACGACTGCTCGGCGGAGGACGAACCGACGCCAACGCCGCTGCAACCTGCCGTTTCAGTCTTCGCGGCCAGCTTCCCCGAAGATCAGCGCATTCGACGATTATCCGATTGAACGCCTGCGCGGAGCCGATCCTTCGGCCCAGGCCCGACACCGGCTACAAATAAGAATCAACATTCAATTCTTCGACCATGCGACCTCGCCGTGGTATACCAAGCCGCTGAATCAATCTCGTTTCATAGCGTCATAGCAATGAATACCAGTTCGATTCAAAGCCATTTGGTCGTTGCGCGGACTGATTCGACTCCGTAAATAGAACTCATCTACTGCGTTTCCCGATGGGCCGGCCGCGGTCCCACACAACGTATAAAGCCGCCGAATGACCGCCAGGACCGAACGACCGCTATCGCCCCACCTACAGATTTATCGCGTTACCCTGACGATGGCGCTTTCCATCGTCCATCGCGCCACGGGTATTGCGCTCTATTTCGGCACCCTGCTGCTCGCCTGGTGGCTGATCGCAGCCGCCTCCGGCCCCGGCGCCTACGCCAACGTCCAGGCCTTCACCGGCAGCATCATCGGCAAGCTGATCGTGTTCGGCTACACGTGGTCGCTGATGCACCACCTATGTAGCGGTATCCGTTACTTCTTCTGGGACCTCGGCTACGGCTTCAAGCCCAACGAGCGCGAGGCCCTGACCTGGGGCGCGCTGATCGCGGGTATCTCGCTGACCGTCCTGATCTGGATCATTGCCTATACCGTGGGAGGCGGACGATGAGCCGCCCGTCCTCGATGCGCACGCCGCTCGGCCGCGTCCGCAACCTCGGTTCCTCGCACTCCGGCACCAGCGATTTCTGGCGGCAGCGGCTCACGGCGGTGGCGATGGCGCTGCTGATCGTGCCCGTCATCGTGATCGTGCTGATGCTGGTCGGCCGCAATCATGCCGGCGCCGCGCAAATCCTCGGCTCGATCCCGATCGCGATCATCCTGGCGCTCTTCATCATCGCCAGCGCCTGGCACATGAAGATCGGCATGCAGATCGTGATCGAGGACTATGTGCACAACGAGACGCTGAAGCTCTTCAGCGTCATGGCCAACAACTTCTTCTGCATCGCGGTGGCGCTGTCATCGATCTACGCGATCCTCAAATTGTCGTCGGGAGTATAGCCCATGGCCGGTGAAGGTAACGGCAAGGCCACGAACGGCAGCGGCCCGGCCACGAATGGAAAAGCCTATCCGATCGAGGACCACACCTACGACGTCGTGGTCGTCGGCGCCGGCGGCGCCGGCCTGCGCGCGGTGGTCGGCTGCTCGGAAGCCGGCCTGCGCACCGCCTGCATCACCAAGGTGTTTCCGACCCGCTCGCACACGGTCGCGGCGCAAGGCGGCATTTCGGCCTCGCTCGGCAACATGCATCCGGACGACTGGCGCTGGCATATGTACGACACCGTCAAGGGGTCGGACTGGCTCGGCGACCAGGATGCGATCGAATACATGGTGCGCAACGCGCCTGAGGCCGTCTACGAGCTGGAGCACTGGGGCGTGCCGTTCTCGCGCACCGAGGACGGCAGGATCTACCAGCGCCCGTTCGGCGGCATGACCATGGATTACGGCAAGGGCCAGGCGCAGCGTACCTGCGCCGCCGCCGACCGCACCGGTCACGCCATGCTGCACACGATGTACGGCCAGGCGCTGCGCCACTCCGCCGAATTCTACATCGAGTTCTTCGCCATCGACCTGATCATGGACGACCAGGGCGCCTGCCGCGGCGTCATCGCGCTCAAGCTCGACGACGGCACGCTGCACCGCTTCCGCGCCCAGACCATGATTCTCGCCACCGGCGGCTACGGCCGCGCCTATCAGTCCTGCACCTCGGCGCACACCTGCACCGGCGACGGCGGCGGCATGGTGCTGCGCGCCGGCCTGCCGCTGCAGGACATGGAGTTCGTCCAGTTCCACCCGACCGGCATCTACGGCGCCGGCTGCCTCGTCACCGAGGGCGCGCGCGGCGAAGGCGGCTATCTCGTCAATTCCGAGGGCGAGCGCTTCATGGAGCGCTATGCGCCCTCCGCCAAGGACCTCGCCTCGCGCGACGTGGTCTCGCGCTCGATGACAATCGAGATCCGCGAGGGCCGCGGCGTCGGCAAGAAGAAGGATCACATCTACCTGCACCTCGATCATCTCGATCCCAAGGTGCTCAACGAACGGCTGCCGGGCATTTCCGAATCGGCGAAGATCTTTGCCAATGTCGACGTCACCCGCGAGCCGATCCCGATCGTGCCGACCGTGCACTACAACATGGGCGGCATTCCGACCAACTATCACGCCGAGGTCCTGACCAAGAAGGACGGTGACGACAACTCCGTGGTGCCCGGCCTGATGGCGATCGGCGAAGCGGCCTGCGTCTCCGTGCACGGCGCCAACCGGCTCGGCTCCAACTCGCTGATCGACCTCGTGGTGTTCGGCCGCGCCGCCGCGCTGCGGCTGGCGGACAAGCTGACCGCGAACGGCAAGCAGCCGGAATTGCCGAAGGATTCCGCCGACCTCGCGCTCGGCCGGCTCGATCATTATCGCCACGCATCCGGCGGCACGCCGACGGCGAAGCTGCGGGACAGCATGCAGCACGTGATGCAGAACAATTGCGCGGTGTTCCGCACCGGCGACATCCTGCACGAAGGCCAGAACCTGATCCACAAGGTGCATGGCGGCATCACGGACATCGCAACCACCGACCGCTCGCTGGTGTGGAACTCCGACCTGATCGAGACCCTCGAATTCGACAATCTGATCGCGCAGGCGGTGGTAACGATGGATTCGGCCGCCAACCGCACCGAAAGCCGCGGCGCCCATGCACGCGAGGACTTCCCCGATCGCGACGACCAGAACTGGATGAAGCACACGCTGGCCTGGCTCGACAACCGAGACAAGACCACGATCGATTACCGCCCGGTGCACAATTACACGATGACGAACGACGTTCAGTACATCCCGCCGAAGGCGCGGGTTTACTGAAGACGACCGCGAAGGCTTGCAACCATGGCTGAATTTGCGCTTCCCAAGAACTCGAAGATATCAGGCGGCAAGGCCTGGCCGAAGCCGGCCGGCGCGACGGAAACGCGTGAGTTCCGGATCTATCGCTGGAATCCGGACGACGGCAAGAACCCGAGCGTCGACACCTACCACGTCGACGTCAACGATTGCGGGCCGATGGTGCTGGACGGCCTGATCTGGATCAAGA
>NZ_DAINNI010000213.1:0-4656 GCF_036735945.1 Bradyrhizobium sp.
TCCTTCGACATCGGGCGCATGCTGCTCGGCATCCTGATCTTCTGGGGCATCGCCGCCACCTCCTATCGCGGCGGCCACATCACGGTCGACCTGATCTGGGCCAATGTCGGCCCGAAATACCAGCGCATGATCGACGTGTTCGCGACGCTGGTGCTGCTGTTCGTGGTGACGGTGCAGACCTGGACGCTGTTCGACAAGGTGCGCACCACCTACAACGACAACGTCCTCACCTTCGACATGCACATGCCGACCTGGCCGTTCTTCGCCGTCGCCTGGGCCGGCGACGGCGCCGCGGTGCTGTTGATCGCGATCCGCACCTACCGCCTGATTTTCCACCCCGAGGACATCCATGACGCCAAGGTCAAGACGGTAGAGTAGGCCACCATGAGCACAGATGCCGTCGCCGTCATCGGATTCGTCGCGCTGTTCGCGCTGATGCTCTTGCGCGTGCCCGTCGGCATGGCGATGGGCCTCGTCGGCGTCTGCGGCTTCGGCTATCTCACCGGTTTCACGCCCGCCTTGAAGCTGGTCGGCCAGACCTCGATGCGCACGGTGACCGACTACACCTTCGGCGTGATCCCGATGTTCCTGCTGATGGGAACCTTCGTCAGCAATTCCGGCATGAGCCGCGAGCTGTTCCGCGCCGCCAACGGCTTTGTCGGCCATCTGCGCGGCGGGCTCGGCATCGCCACGGTGGCGGCCTGCGGCGGCTTTGCCGCGATCTGCGGCTCGTCGGTGGCGACGGCGGCGACCTTCTCGGCGGTCGCCTATCCCGAGATGCGCCGCTTCGGCTATCCGCAGTCCTTTGCCACCGGCGTGATCGCGGCCGGCGGCACGCTCGGCGCCATGCTGCCGCCGTCGACCGTGCTCGCGGTCTACGGCATCATCACCGAGCAGGACATCGGCAAGCTCTTCATTGCCGGCATCATTCCCGGCCTGCTGGCGATGACCATGTACATGCTGACCATCGCGCTGATCGGCTGGTTCCGGCCGGACTTCCTGCCGAAGGGAACGCAGACCACCTGGCGCGAGCGCTTTGCGGGCCTGAAGAACATCTGGGCGCCGGTGCTGCTGTTCGTCTTCGTGATCGGCGGCCTCTATGGCCTGCCGTTCCTGCCGCGCTTCACGCCGACCGAAGCCGGCGGCGTCGGCGCCACCGGCGCGTTCCTGATCGGCGTGTTCACCGGCCGGCTCAACAAGGACAAGATCCTGGCCTCTCTGCTGCAGGCGACGCGCACCGCGGCCGCGGTGTTCACGGTGCTGATCGGCGCGCTGATCTTCGGCTATTTCCTGACGGTGACACAGACCCCGCAGAAGGTCACCGAGCTGCTTACCGGCCTCGGCCTCGGCCCCTACGGCATCCTCGCGCTGATCATGGTGATGTATCTGGTGCTGGGCTGCCTGATGGACGCGATGGCCATGATCATCCTCACCGTGCCGATCATCTTCCCGGTCATCATGCATCTCGGTTTCGATCCGATCTGGTTCGGCGTGATCATCGTGATGACGGTGGAACTCGGCCTGATCCATCCGCCTGTCGGCATGAACGTGTTCGTGATCAAGAGCGTCGTGAAGGACGTCTCGTTCTCGACGATCTTCCGCGGCGTGATTCCATTCGTCGCGACGGACCTGATCCGTCTGGTGATCCTGATCGCATTTCCGATACTGGCGCTGTGGCTGCCGCAGCGCATGGCAGGGTAGGGTGGTGCTATGGCTCCGCAGCTTGAGACCAGATATGTCTTCACCATCACCGCGCGGATCGGCGAGGTCACGTCAGCGGGCGAGATCGGCTGCGGCGTGCGCCGGATCATTCCGATCGTTGGCGGCGAGGTGAAGGGCGAGAATATCAGCGGCAAGGTCTGCCCGTTCGGCGCCGATTTCCAGATCATCCGGCCGAACGATTTGATCGAGCTGGAAGCGAAATACGCCTTCGAGACCGATGACGGTGCGGTCGTCTATGTCGAGAACAGGGGCCTGCGCTTCGGCCCCCACGATCTTCTGCAGAAGCTCAAGCGCGGCGAGCCGGTCGATCCCAGGCTGATCTATTTCCGCACCGTGCCGAAGTTCGAGACCGGCGCGCCGAAGTATCGCTGGCTGATGGAAAACCTCTTCATCGGCTCCGCCGCCCGCCACGCCGACCGCGTGATCATCGACGTCCATCAGGTGCTGTGAGGCGTCGTCATTGCGAGGAGCGGAGCGACGAAGCAATCCATCCATCCACGCGCCGAGCCATGGATTGCTTCGCTTCGCTCGCAATGGCGTGGAAGTTGCCCGACGGGCAATTCAATTCTGATTTTCAGAAATCATGTCAAGCCCGAGAATCAAAAATATTCCGCTTCCGTTCTCACCCAAATCAGCGGCATAATTCCGCTCGTCTCACCGCGAGATGAGGGGCGTCGGCCATCGTCACTGACGCGCGGGGAGATGCGATGGACGCCGATGCCGTGACTGACGAGTGTGGCTGAGGCGTACGGTGAAGTCGTGTGGTTCTGGCGCCGTGGTGCTGGCGTCAAGTCCGAAGGGTGCGAAAGCATCTCGCGGGCGACGGAGGCAAAAGAGCCGTTCTCCGGGAAGAGCGCGAAGTAAGCCGTAAAGCCATTGCGCAGGGAAGGCCGGGATGCTCCCGCCGAACCTGTATGCTCGTGTGCATCTCTTGCCATGCGCAACAGCACACGAGACCGCGGGTGCGGCGCGCACCCGGTCTTCCCTGCGCCCTCAGATTGGAGAGGGCGGTAATCGAGATGCAAACCTCGGGCAGATGATGTCGCGAGATCGCGAACGCGCACTCGGTCGTCGCCCTCCGCCTTGTGCGCAATTGCGCACTGGGGCGGGTGACCAAGTATCCCAGAGACGCCGCAGTGACCGAACCGATAAGCCGCGGCGTACTGGTTCCTTCGCCTGCGCGGAGGATGACAGCGGTGTGTGCGGCGCCACGGATGCCTGCCAGAGACGCAAGCAACCCGCCTTGACTCCCGCCTCTCAAAATCGTTATAAAACATAACTATTCTCGACAGGAAGCAATAAAAGCCCATGGGAAACGCCGACGCCACCGCAACAGCGGGTCAGTCCGACCTGCTCGTGATCGAGCAGAACGGCGCGGTGCTGACTGTCGGCCTCAACCGTCCGGCCAAGCGCAACGCGCTGAATGACGGCATCATCCTGGCGATCCAGGATTGCTTCTCCGATCTGCCCGAAGGCGTTGGCGCCGTCGTCATCTACGGCATCGGCGACCATTTCTCCTCCGGCCTCGATCTCTCCGAACTCACCGAGCACGACGCCACCGAGGGCCTGCGCCATTCGCAGATGTGGCACCGGGTGTTCGACCGCATCCAGTACAGCCGCGTCCCCGTGATCGCGGCGCTGAAGGGCGCCGTCATCGGCGGCGGCCTGGAGTTGGCCTGCGCGGCGCATATCCGTGTCGCCGAACCATCGGCCTACTTCGCGCTGCCCGAAGGCCAGCGCGGCATCTTCGTCGGCGGCGGCGGATCGGTGCGGCTGCCGCGGCTGATCGGCGTGGCGCGAATGATCGACATGATGCTCACGGGCCGCGTCTATTCGGCGACCGAAGGCTCGTCTTACGGCTTCTCGCAATATCTCACCGAAGCCGGCGGCGCGCTGCCGAAGGCGCTGGAGCTTGCCGAGCGCGTCGCCGCCAATGCGCCGCTGACCAATTTCGCCGTGCTGCAGGCGCTGCCGATGATCGCGGAAGCCAACCCGCAGACCGGCCTGCTGATGGAATCGCTGATGGCGACGGTGGCGCAGAGCGACAAGGAAGCAAAACGCCGCATTCGCGCGTTTCTCGACCACAAGACCGCCAAGGTGAAGCCGACCTGACATGAGCGCCCAGCCCAGCATGTCCGCCTCCACTGACCCTGTCGCGCGCGACCAGCCGCTGCGCCCGATCTCGTTCGGCACGCCTGCCGTGCAGGTCGAGCGCCGCGACGACGGCACCATCTATCTGCGCCCGAAGGCGCAACTGCGCGACTATCCGGTGCGCATCACCGACCGCCTGCACCGCTGGGTGGCGGCTGCGCCCGATCGCATCTTCATGGCGGAGCGCAATGCGGCGCGGGGCTGGCGGCAGATCACCTATGCCGAACTGCTCGCGTCCGCGCGGCATATCGCATCGGCGCTGCTGGCGCGCGGCCTGTCCGCCGAGAGGCCCGTCGTCATCCTATCCGGCAACTCGATCGATCATGCGCTGGTCGCGTTCGGCGCGCTCTATGCAGGCATTCCGTTCTGCCCGGTGTCGCCGGCCTATTCGCTGGTGTCGCGCGACTACGGCAAGCTAAGCTATCTGATGAAGCTGCTGACGCCTGGTCTTGTCTTCGCCGACGACGCCACGAAGTTCGCCGATGCGCTTGCCGCCAACGTCCCCGATGACACCGAGATCGCCGTCTCCCGTGGCGTCGTGCCCGGGCGAGAGATCACGACGCTGGCGGACTTGATGGCGACCCCGTTGCATCCGCGCCTCGACGCGCTGCACGATGCGATCGGTCCTGACACCATTGCAAAATTCCTGCTGACGTCAGGCTCGACCGGCAACCCGAAGGCCGTCATCAACACCCAGCGCATGATCTGTGCCAACCAGGTGATGCTGCGCGAGACGCTGGCGTTCCTGAAGGACGAGCCGCCTGTCATCGTCGACTGGCTGCC
>NZ_DAINNI010000214.1:0-4631 GCF_036735945.1 Bradyrhizobium sp.
GCTTGTCCTTTTCGCCTTCCAGCATCTTGTCGACGGGCACGCCGGTCCAGCGCGAGACCACCTGCGCGATGTGGTTGGCGGTGACCGCCTCCTCCATCATCTCGCCGGCATCCTCCTTGGCTTCAATATCGTCGAGCCGCTTTTCCAGCTCGGGGATCTTGCCATAGGCAAGCTCGCCCGCGCGCTGGAATTCGCCGCGGCGCTGGGCGTCGGCAAGTTCAATGCGCAAGGTGTCGAGTTCGCTCTTCAGCTTCTGGGCATCGGAGAGCTTGTTCTTCTCCGCGCTCCAGCGCGCCGTCAGTGCGGCCGATTTCTCCTCGAGATCGGCCAGTTCCTTTTCCAGCGCCTGCAGGCGGCTCTTGGAACCGATGTCGGTTTCCTTCTTCAGCGCCTCCTGCTCGATCTTCAGACGGATGATTTCCCGGTCCATCAGGTCGAGCTCTTCCGGCTTGGAATCGACCTGCATCTTCAGCCGCGCCGCCGCCTCGTCGACGAGGTCGATCGCCTTGTCGGGCAGGAAACGGTCGGTGATGTAGCGGTTCGACAGCGTGGTGGCGGCAACCAGCGAGGAGTCCGTGATGCGGACGCCGTGATGCTGCTCGTACTTGTCCTTCAGTCCGCGCAGGATCGAAATGGTGTCCTCGACCGTCGGCTCGGAGACGAAGATCGGCTGGAAGCGCCGCGCCAGCGCGGCATCCTTCTCGACATGCTTGCGGTATTCGTCGAGCGTGGTCGCGCCGATGCAGTGCAATTCGCCGCGCGCCAGCGCGGGCTTGAGCAGGTTGGACGCATCCATCGCGCCGTCGGCCTTGCCGGCGCCGACCAGCGTGTGCATCTCGTCAATGAACAGGATGATCGAGCCCTCGGCCGCGGTGACTTCCTGCAACACGGCCTTCAGCCGCTCCTCGAACTCGCCGCGGTATTTCGCGCCGGCGATTAGCGCGCCCATGTCGAGCGACAGGAGCTTCTTGTCCTTCAGGCTCTCGGGCACGTCGCCATTGAGGATGCGCAGCGCCAGGCCCTCGACGATGGCGGTCTTGCCGACGCCGGGTTCGCCGATCAGCACGGGATTGTTCTTGGTGCGGCGGGAGAGCACCTGGATGGTGCGCCGGATTTCCTCGTCGCGCCCGATCACGGGATCGAGCTTGCCGTCGCGCGCCGCCTGCGTGAGGTCGCGGGCATACTTCTTCAGCGCGTCATAGGCATTCTCGGCCGATGCGCTGTCGGCTGTACGGCCCTTGCGCAGCGATTCGATCGCCGCGTTGAGATTTTGCGGCGTGACGCCGCCCTTGTTCAGGATACCGCCGGCCTCGCCGTTCTTCTCCAGCGTCAGGCCCAACAGCAGCCGCTCGACCGTGACAAAGCTGTCGCCGGCCTTTTCAGCGGCCTTTTCCGCCGCGTCGAAGGCGCGCGCCATGTCAGGGGCGAGATAGATCTGCCCGGCGCCGCTTCCCGAGACCTTCGGCAGTTTCTTCAACGCATCCTCGGTGGCCTTGAGGATGGCGCGGGAGTTACCGCCGGCACGGTCGATCAGACCGCCGGCCAGACCCTCGCTGTCGTCAAGCAGGACTTTTAAGACATGCAGCGACGAGAATTGCTGGTGTCCGTCGCGCATGGCGAGCGATTGCGCAGACTGGATGAAGCCGCGCGCCCGCTCGGTGTACTTCTCAATATTCATGTTTGGATTCCCTCGGCCTGCCGCCCTCACCCCTGAGGCATGATTGCGGCATCTTCATTGGGGTATCCGCGGACCGCATTGACTTTCCTCAACCGGCCGCGGGTCGTCGCCCTGTTTTCAGGCTTGACGCAAATGTGGGCACTGGCGGGCAAAACGGAAGAGGTTCCTGCCGCAATTTTGGGAACAATGGCACATGCAAAGGGAATCCTTTAAGAAGCGGCATGCCAGAGATAACCCCTGCCAGGATCGCCGAAATCTACCGCTACCCCGTCAAGGGCCTGACCCCGGAACAACTGGCCCGGGCCGAACTCACGCCGGGACAGACCGTGCTGGCGGACCGTCGCTACGCCATCGAGAACGGCCCGTCCGGCTTCGACCCGGCCGAGCCGAAATGGCTGGCGAAACCGCACTTCCTGATGCTGATGCGGGACGAATGGCTGGCCGGCCTGCGCACCCATTACGACGACGCCAGCCACGTCCTGACGATTCGTCGCGATGGCGAGATCGCGGTCCAGGGCGACCTGACGACGGCCGAAGGCCGGGAGACAATCGAGAAATTCTTCGCCACCGCCTTTGCCGGCCAGATCAAGGGCCGGCCAAAAGTGCTGGAAAGCCCCGGGCACAGCTTTTCGGACGTCGCCCGCAAGGTCGTCTCCATCATCAACCTCGCCAGCGTCCGCGCCATCGAAAACATCGTCGGCGCAGCGGTCCATCCGCTTCGCTTCCGCGCCAATCTCTATGTCGAGGGCTGGCCGGCCTGGCACGAGTTCGACCTGCTCGACCGCACGCTGGCAATCGGCCAGGTCAGGCTCAGGATCGTGAAGCGCATCGTCCGCTGCGCCGCCGTCAATGTCGATCCCGACACCGCCCAGCGCGACCTCGCCATCCCGCAAGCGCTGCAGCGCAGGCTCGGCCATGCCGATTGCGGCATCTATGCCGAGGTAATCACCGGTGGCACCGTCAGTGCCGGCGATGCGATCGCGGCGGAGGCCCCAGAGTTGCTGTAGGGGCGCCGTCCAGGAACAGGAGCGAGTTGGAGGAATTATCTCCTGCAACGAGCGGCGCCATGGCCAATCTGAGATATCTCGATCCGCGACAAGACCCCCGCAACGCTTCCGGCGCAAAGCCCGAGGCTGCTTCGCGGTCCCGGCAAGCCACCGATGAAGGCGACGACGGCCGCGGACGGAGCGCCGTCACTCCGTGGCAGATCCCCTGGCGGGGATGGAAGGACATCCTGCTTCGCACCTGTCACGAGATGAACGAGGACCGCTTGCTCGCGGTCGCGGCCGGTGTCGTGTTCTACGGCCTGCTGGCACTGTTCCCGGCGATCACCGCGCTGGTCTCCTGCTACGCCCTGCTCGCCGACGCCAGCACCGTCAACGGCCATCTCGCCTCGCTGGCAGTGATGTTGCCGGACGGCGCGATGGACATCGTCCGGGAACAAGTCGATCGCGTGCTTTCCAAGGGCGACATCACGCTCGGGACCGCGTTCGCGTTCAGCTTCCTCCTGGCGCTGTGGAGCGCCAACGGCGGCGCCAAGGCGGTGATCGATGCGCTCAACGTGGCGTATGAGGAGAAGGAGGAACGCGGCTTCTTCAAGCTCAACGCCGTCTCGCTCGCCTTCACCCTCGGCGGCCTGGTCGCGGTGCTGGTCGCGATCGGCGCGATCGTCGCCCTGCCGCTGCTCCTCTCTGCAATCGGCCTCAGTGCGGTGACCGACGCGATCATCCGCTACGGAAGGTGGCCGCTGCTTATCGTCCTGACGCTGCTGGCGCTTGCCGTGCTCTATCGCTATGCGCCCAACCGGCGCGCGCCGCAGTGGAAATGGATCACCGTCGGCAGCCTGTTTGCGTGCATGGCCTGGCTCGCCGGCTCCGCCTTGCTTTCCTTCTACCTTGCCAACTATGCACACTATGACGCGACCTACGGCTCGCTCGGCGCGGCGATCGGCCTGATGATGTGGATGTGGATGTCGACGATCGTCATCCTGACGGGTGCGGAATTGAATGCCGAGATCGAGCACCAGACCGCCGAGGACACGACCGAGGGCGGCAACAAGCCGATCGGCGCGCGCGGTGCCGAGATGGCCGACACGATCGGCGCGGCGAAAGCGTAAGATGTCAGGCGGTTCCAGCAGCAGCATCAAGCTTAATACGAAAGCTTAATTTGCGAGTTTCGTTGCCGTCGATCAGAACAGGTCTAGCGTGCCCATAGTCGCGCGACGAGCCAACTGTGAGTTTTCACAGGTCTCAGCGTATTGCGCGATCAGGGGCCGCTTCGCGTATTCCAGAAGCGGCCCCGCCTGTTTTCTGGCGCATAGCCTCCGTCGAATCCCGAGGGTCATGTAGCGACTATTCATCGGTTGTTGAATTCTTTGCCTCGAGCGGACTACGAACATGATCAAGAACGGTCTCTACGCGTTAAGCGCCACTGCGATCAACGGAGGGGACGGCGACGTCAGCGGGGTCCTGGTACTCCGCGATGGCGAACTGCATGGCGGCGACGCATACGTCTATTACACCGGCAACTACGAATGCACCGACGGGCACTGGCAAGGCAGGATGACAAGCCAGGAACACACGCCTACCACGCGCCCCTTTTCGAACCGGGTCCAACACATCGGATTTCTCGGTACCTACAATGACGCCGGCGCGAAAGTCGAGGCGATGGCGCTCGTCGGCGAACGGAGCATTCGATACAATGCCACGCTGCGTTTGCTGGTCGTAATCTGATATTTTTATCGCACCGCATCTCAGGGAAGTTTGCGTCGAGGTGCTTTAGCTTGCGCGCGCTCATCGAGCGTGCATTCACCGGAGAACGTGCCGTCAACGTTCTGCAAGCAGATCACGTACGCTCAAAGTCGCGAGCGCGGTCTTTCGCGATCGTGATTAACCTTGTGTTAACCCGTCTTCGCGGATTGGCGGGTTTTGAAGACACCCGGTCGTTATAAATC
>NZ_DAINNI010000215.1:0-4532 GCF_036735945.1 Bradyrhizobium sp.
AAGGCGCTGCGCCCCGGCGCCGGCGTGGTGGCGACCGACGTCTGCGTGCCGATCTCGCGGCTGGCCGACTGCGTTACCGAGACCGAGGAAGACCTGAAGCGGCTCAATCTGCTGTCGCCGATCGTCGGCCATGTCGGCGACGGCAACTTCCACTGTTCGCTGGTCTGCGACGTCGACAACAAGGACGAAATGGCGCGCGGCGAGGAGTTCATGCACCGTCTGGTCGAGCGGGCGCAGGCGATGGGCGGCACCTGCACCGGCGAGCACGGCATCGGGCAGGGCAAGCAGAAATACCTCAAGGCCGAGCTCGGCCCCGAGGCGATCGACGCCATGCGCGCGCTGAAGCAGGCACTCGACCCGCAGAACATTTTCAACCCCGGCAAGATCGTGCCGGTGGGGTAGCGATTGTCCGCCACCTTCAAACTAAAACCGCAGGTGGCGGACAAAGCCTTGCAATGACGTTGTTCAATCCAAGATTGTACATTGTGGCGGCAATCCCAATTTCGTTCCAAACATAGCCTCGTTTCAACACGCCGTCGCCCGACTTAAACATCATCGCGCCCGAACTGCGCTCTTCTGCTCATGCCGCAACATGTGTTGCGTTTTGCGTGCGTGAAGAGGTGCGTTGATGCGTTTTGTTTCCTGGGGGATCGTTGCCGCTTGCGGCTTCTTGCTGGCAGGTCCGGCGGCGAAGGCTGCCGAAATCCGTGTTCCGGACCTGCCTTCGCCCTCCTACAACTGGACCGGGTTCTATGCGGGCATCTATGGCGGTGGCGGGTATGCGGCATGGGCCGCCGATTACTGCCGAAACGGCGCGTGCCGCCATTCGGAGGGGCAGGCCGGCGGCTTCGCGGTCGGCGTCTATGGCGGCTACAACTATCAATTCGCCAACCGCTTTGTGATCGGCGGCGAATTCGATTGGGGCAAGTCCTCCTCGTCACGGGACGAACTGATCTTTGGCGACAGCGCCTTGCTGTCGAGTTTTGGCGCCTTCGGCTCAGCGCGCCTGCGGGCCGGCTACGCGTTCGACCGCCTGCTGGTGTTCGGCGCCGTCGGTGTCGGCGTGGCCAGCATCGGTAATGGCTACCGCTACACGGTGCAGAAGGGATGCGATACCCTGGTGCAGGCGATCTGGGACGAACAGATCAAGGCCGGGCTGATCGCAGGCGGCGGCATCGAATATGCCTTCACCGAGCATTTTGTCGGCCGCGGCGAATACCTCTACGCCGACTATGGCAGCGTCACGCTATCCAGCAAGGATCGCACGCGGGCCGAATTCCGCAACGAGATGCACCTCGTTCGCGTCGGCGCCAGCTACAAGTTCTGATCCGCGGCGCAAAGGATCCGGCAGCGGTTGGCTGCCGGATCGACGGCTGGCACGCGCTATTGTTCACGTGGCGCGGTGATCGCCTTGCGGATCGCGGCGAGCGGCGCGGTGTCGTCGAATTCGATATCCTCGCCGACCCGCTTCAAGCCGAGGTCGTGCCACAGCGCGGCGAGATCGGGCGTCACCGCCTTCGGTCCCATCTCGGCGTGAAGGCGGGTCAGGACGTCGACGCCGACGGCCCGGTCAGCGATTGCGAGAACGCGCTCGATCCGCCAGTCCTGCTCGTGATTGCCGCCGGCGGCGAGCACGCCGCGCATCGCGTCCTGCAATCCGAGGCGATTGTTGGTGCGCTTGCGGATTTCGATATCGGCGAGCAGGCAGAATATCGCGCCGCCCCAATATTTCCGTCCCCAGGTCGGCGTGTTGTCGAGCCCTTCATCGCCGGCCTGCGGCAACCCCTTCGGCATGTCGCGCATCATCGCCTGCCAGATTTCCCGCGCCGAGAGGTCGCCGGCCTGCGCGCGCGCGACCGGTTCGACATAAACAGCCAGGCCTTCCGACAGCCACGCATAACGATCGGGCATGTCGGGCAGGGCGGTATGCACCATCTCATGCACCATCACCCAGTCGCGGCGCAGGACGTCTTCGGTTGCATCGCGGCCGAGTGGAATGCGGATGGCGGCGCCGCGATAGCCCCACGTCGTGCCGCCGCGAATGCGTCCGCCCTCGACCGGCACCAGCAGCAGCCGCAGCGAACTGACGGGAAAGCGCCCGTAATAGGTCGTGACGGCCCGGGCCGACGTCCTGATCCAGTCGAGCAGCTTTTCCCTCGGCAGCGTCATCTCACCCGGCGCGAAGGCTGTATGGATGATGCCGCCGTCGACCTCAAGATCGATCTTGGGCAGGCGGTCGAACGCGTCGTAAGGCATGCCGTCGCCGCGCATATAGTCGGACTGCGCGTCGGCACGGAACGAGATCGCACCCGTCAGCATCGCGCCAATCGCCGCGGCGGCAACGGTCCAGCGCAGGGCGCCGGCAGTTTTCATCGCGTCACGCTGTGCATGGCCGCCGGTTGGTGGCCGCCTTGCGCGGCGAACGCGGCGGCCTGTTCATGGAGATCTTCCAGCATGGCGGCAAGCAGGGCTTCGCCCTTGGCTGCCGTCGCCCGCGTCGGATCGCCATAGCTGCCGGAGCGGCTGTAGTTCGGCGAATCCGGATCCGAAGGCGTCAATGACCCCGGCGTCTCCTTGTTCCGGATTGGACTGGCTTCGGCGCGCGCCATGTCCACCAGATGCGGCGCCATCGCCAGCATCAGCGACGTTTCCATCTCGTCGGCATGGCTGCCATGGCCCTGCTCGGCCAACTGACGGGCCACGCGCGGATAGCGCGGCCCTTCGTGAATCCACAGATGCCTGATCCGCGTGCGGTCGAGGCGCGTCAGCGCACGATCGACCGGAGCGAGCGTGCTGATGCCGGTGTTGAGCACGAGCAGTTTTTGGCACCCGCCACCAAGTATCTGGCCCCCGATCTCGCGTATCAGCGCCTCGAAAGTCGAGATCGAGAGGGTGTTGCTGCCGGCATATTCGACGAAGGCGGGGTAATGGCCGTAGGTCAGCGTCGGCCAGATCAGCGCGTCGATCCGCTCCGCGATCTTGCCCGCGAGCCATTCGGCCTGGATGCGGTCGGTGTTGAGGGGGAGGTGGAAGCCGTGCTGCTTGGCCGCGGCGCCGATCGGCAGGATCGCTATCGCGCCGGCCTCGATGCGCTGTGCGACCTCGTCCCAATGCATGCGCTCGATGAAGTGGCGATGGGTGTCGATGTCCATTCGCCCGGCGCTCCCTGTCATGAACCGACGGAAACGGTGGTGAGAAGCCCGGCCGTGATCCAGCCGTGCAGATATCCCGCGCCACGGCCGGCCGCGCTGTCAGGATCGTCATAGGTCGCGAGCATCTCGCAGAGCACGCCGAAGGGAATGCCGTTGGCAGCCTCGTCCCACATCATGGCTTCTTCCGGTGGAAGCTCGCGGAACATCGGTGTGACGTCCTGCCGCCAGATCAGCAGGCGTGCGGGCTGCTCCAGCCCGGCTGCGTCCGGCGGCGTTTCGTCATTCTTGAGCGCAAGCCAGATCGCCGCCGCGTTGGTCGCGAGGTCGAGCCTCGATGCGCTCGGATGCGGCTCAAAGCGGAGGCCGGACCAGACTTCGGGCGCGAAGCCCGCCATGTCGGTCAGGTCGACCGTCTTGCCATCGGCGGCGTCGAAGGCGTCGTTCAGCGCCTTCTCCAGCGCCGCGAGATCGGAGAGCACGGCGTGATCGGCATAGGGCGCGGTCGATCGCAAAAATTCGGGCAGGCCTTGCGAGAACCAGCGCAGGTTCGAATGCGTGGAAGGACACGCCCTGACGTAGGCATGCGCCATCTCGTCGAACATCTCGTCGCCGATATAAAGATGCAGCAGTTCATGGTCGTTACGCATGGCCTCGACCAGCCGCGAGCCGTAGGCATGACGATAGACGCCGAACAGCACGTCGCGCTTCTCGCGCGGGCCGTCGAGGATTTCGGCCAGCACCGTGTCGTCGCCATCGAGGATGCCGCGCTGGAAATCCGCCTGCTGTCGCGCGAAGTCGCTCATCCGGCGTGGCTGCCTTCGGCAAGGATATTCTCGGCCATCTCGCGCGTCCTGGCCACCTCGGGCAGAAGTTCGGCCAGCGGCGGGATGTTGTCGTCGCGTTCGATCATGGTCGAGACCCGGCCGAAGCGCTTCAGCGCCGCGGCATAGAGCTCCCAGACGTCCTCGCACACCGGATGGTCATGGGTGTCTATGATGTGGGTGCCCATGTGGCTGTGGCCGGCCATGTGAAACTGCACGACGCGATCCGCCGGAATGCCGTTCAGAAACGTCATGGGATCGTAGCCGTGGTTGAAGGCGCTGACATAGACGTTGTTGACGTCGAACAGGAGCCAGCAGCCGGAGCGGCGGGACAGTTCGGACAGGAATTCCCACTCCGTCATCTCGGAATTGTCGAACTGGACATAGGTCGAGACGTTCTCGATCACGATGGCGCGGCCGAGAAGATCCTGCACGAGCTGCACGCGGCCGACGACGTGATCGAGCGCTTCGCCGGTGTAGGGGATCGGCAGCAGGTCGTGCAGATTCTTGCCGTGCACGCCGGTCCAGCACAGATGGTCGGAGACCCATTTCGGCTCGA
>NZ_DAINNI010000216.1:0-4487 GCF_036735945.1 Bradyrhizobium sp.
GCCGAAGCCGCCACCATCGGCGGCCTGGCCGACTGGTACGCCGTGGTCGCGCTGTTCAGGCGGCCGCTGGGCCTGCCGATCCCGCACACCGCGATCATCCAGAGCAACCAGCACCGCATCGCCGACAAGCTCGGCGAATTCATCGAGCAGCATTTCCTCGAGGCGGCGCCGGTCGAAGCGAAACTGCGGCAGATCGATTTCGGCTCGTTCATCGCCGACTGGCTGCGCGACCGCAAGCGCAGCGAGGATCTCGCGCGCTTTGCGCTGCGGCTGTTGCCCGAGGCGATCGCCGCGACGGAAAACTCCGGGCTGATGACCTTCGTCAGCCGCCGCATCACCGCGCAACTGATGGCGATCGATCTCGCGCCGCTGGCCGCCGGCACCTTGCGCAATTTCGTGAAGGAGGGCCGCCATCAGGGCCTGCTCGACGATCTCCTGCGCGGCGCGCACGAGACGATGACGACGGCCGAGACCATGGCCATGATCCGCGAGAAGATCCGCGACGAACTGCCGACGCTTCTCAAATTCTATCGCGCCGACAGGTTCCTCGTGAACAAGATCGTGGCGTCCGCCGGCGCCTTCTTCGAGGAAGTCCGCAACGATCCCGCCCATCCGTTCCGCGGCGAGTTCGACCGTATGATACTGACCTTTGTCGATCGCCTCGGCACCGATCCGGCCTATGCCGAGCGCATCGCCGGGTTGAAGCGCGATCTCCTGGCGCGCCCCGAACTGACCAGCCTGGCGCGCCACGTCTGGGAGAACATGCGTTCGTTCTTCGAGCGCAGCGCCTCGGGCGAGACACAGGTGCTGCAGCAATATCTGGTGCGCGTGTTCATGGAGGCAGGCGAGGCGCTGGCTGGCGATGCCGAGCTGCGCACCGAGATCAACCAGGGCCTGGTGGCGGTGCTGCGAACCGTCGTCGCCGATCAGAAGAGCGGCGTCTCCACCTTCATCTCCGACCAGGTGAAATCCTGGGACATGGGGCAGTTGATCGCGCTGATCGAGATCAACATCGGCCGCGACCTGCAATACATCCGCTTCAACGGCTCGCTGATCGGCGGGCTGGCAGGGCTGGCGCTCTACACCCTCGAATACCTGCTGCGGCTGCTGTGACCAATTGATCACGTCAACGCCTTTACTTTTGCGAAGTGTGATCCGGTCGTCTTGCCAGACCAGGAGGGGTTCCCTAGCTTTTTAGAGAAATGATGTTGCGTTGCGGAACGATTCTATTGCGGTCGCGTCAATCCAATTGAACCAGTGGCCGGCTGCCGAGACGTAAGGGGCCGTGCCCGAGAGGAGACATGATGTCCGTTGCTGCGCAGACGCTTGCCCCGCCGTCCAAGACCCTGATGTTTCTGGAGGGGCGGGCCATTTCCGAATTGGGCGCCTTTCTCGGCGCGCTGCCGCTCCTGAGCCTCGCGCCGCGTGGCGATGGGCATCCGGTGCTGGTGCTGCCCGGGCTCGTTGCCTCCGACGTCTCGACGCGCCCGCTGCGCGCCTTCCTGCGCACGCGCGGCTACGCCGTCAGCGGCTGGAAGCAGGGCCGCAATCTTGGCCTGCGCCATGGCGTGCAGGACGGGATGGTCGATCTGCTGCAGGAAATGAACGATATCCACGGCCGCAAGGTCTCGCTGGTCGGCTGGAGCCTCGGCGGCCTCTATGCACGCCAGCTCGCCAAGATGATGCCGGAGCGCGTGCGCTCGGTGATCACGCTCGGCAGTCCGTTCGCCGCCGGCCCGAAGGCCACCAACGCCTGGCGCGTCTATGAGATCGCGAGCGGCCGCCGCGCCGACGAAGAGGATGCGCATTTCGGCGGAGCCTTGTCGGGCACACCGCCGGTGCCGACCACGGCGATCTTCAGCCGCACCGACGGCGTCTGCGCCTGGCAGGGCTGCATGGAGAAGACCACGGCGACGTCAGAGAGCATCGAGGTCGAAAGCAGCCATTGCGGCATGGGCCATCACCCGGCCGCCGTCTACGCCGTCGCCGATCGCCTGGCGCAGCCGGAAGGCGAATGGGCCCCGTTCGATCGCGGCGGCTGGCGCGGCATGGTCTATCCGAACCCGCATCGGTAGGCGCTCGTTCTCTTGACCTCGCCCCGCTCTTGCGCGCTCTTGCGGGGAGAGGTCGGCGCGTAGCGCCGGGTGAGAGGGGCTCGCTCCGCGCACTCTGCTTTATCGAATTCGCGGAAGCAGCCCCTCATCCCGACCTTCTAAGAGCGAGCTTCGCTCGTCTCGACCCCGTGAAGGACGGGGAGAAGGCGAAGCGGCCGGCATTGTTTCATCTCCGCAAAACGCGCTATGCGTTGACGTATGTCGCCGCCGCTTGCCCGTATCGTTCAGCAGCTCAAGCGCGAACCTTCGCGCACCGGCTCCATTGTCATCACCGTGTTCGGCGACGCGATCGTGCCGCGCGGCGGCTCGGTCTGGCTCGGCACGCTGCTCGAATTCTTCGAGCGGCTCGACGTCGACGCCAGCGTGGTACGCACCGCGATGTCGCGGCTCGCCGCCGACGGCTGGTTCGAACGCAATAGACTAGGCCGCAACAGCTTCTACCGCCTGGTACAGAGCGGGCGGCAGACCTTTGATATTGCGACGAAACACATCTACGGCCCGCCGGTCTCCGACTGGACCGGGCGCTTCGAACTGCTGCTGATCGGCAACGGCGAAGATCGCGATGCCGCGCGCGAGGCATTGAAGAACGCCGGCTTCGGCAGCCCGCTGCCGGGCGTCTGGGTCGCACCATCCGGGGTGCCGATACCGGAGGAGGCCTCCGCTGCCATCCGCCTGGAAGTCTCCGCCGAGGACGACAGCGGCCGGCGCCTGCTCAGCGAAAGCTGGCCGCTGCACCGCACCGCCGACGCCTATCTGAAGTTCATGAAGACCTTCGCGCCGCTGCGCGAGTGGCTGGCTAAGGGCGGGCGGCTGGCGGAGGCCGACGCCTTCACCGCGCGCGTGCTGCTGATCCACCATTACCGCCGCGTCGTGCTCCGCGATCCCCTGCTGCCGACTGCGCTGCTGCCGGCGGACTGGCCGGGCAGGGCGGCCCGCGCGCTTTGCGGCGAGATCTATCGCGCGCTGCTTCCGGCGTCCGAACAATGGCTTGACCGCCACGCGACCAACGAAAACGGCCCGCTGCCGAAGCCCGGCGCGGAGCTGTTCCGGCGGTTCGATGGTGCCTGAATATGTTACAGAATTATATTGCATATCCATAATTGTGTTATATGTTGACTCCCAACAAACAGGGGAGGTCCGCCATGTACACGCAGGCGCTCAATTCGTCCGAGGGCGAAGACCGCCATATTGAGGACGCGGAACGCGCTGCGCAGTTTCAGGCGCGCATCGATGCCGAGGAACGCATCGAGCCGAACGACTGGATGCCGGCGGCCTACCGCAAGACGCTGACGCGGCAAATTTCCCAGCATGCGCATTCCGAAATCGTTGGCATGCTTCCCGAAGGCAACTGGATCACCCGCGCGCCGTCGCTGCGCAGGAAAGCCGCGCTGCTCGCCAAGGTGCAGGACGAATGCGGCCACGGGCTCTATCTCTACGCCGCCGCCGAGACGCTCGGCTCCTCGCGCGAGGAACTGGTCGATCTGATGCTGGCGGGGAAGGCAAAATATTCCTCGATCTTCAACTATCCGACGCTGACCTGGGCCGACATCGGCACCATCGGCTGGCTGGTCGATGGCGCCGCCATCATGAACCAGATCCCGCTGTGCCGCTGCTCCTATGGCCCGTATGCGCGCGCGATGATCCGCGTCTGCAAGGAAGAGTCGTTCCATCAGCGCCAGGGTTTTGAGATCATGCTGATGCTGTGCCGCGGCACCGAGGAGCAGAAGGCGATGGCGCAGGATGCGCTGAACCGCTGGTGGTGGCCGGTGCTGATGATGTTCGGTCCGCCCGACGGGGCCAGCCAGCACAGCGACACCTCGACCAAATGGAAGATCAAGCGCTTCTCCAACGACGAGTTGCGGCAGAAATTCGTCGATGCCACCGTGCCGCAGGCGCAATTCCTCGGGCTGACGCTTCCCGACCCCGGCATGAAGCAGAACGCCAGCGGAAACTGGGAATACAGCGCGATCGACTGGGACGAGTTCAAGCAGGTGCTGGCCGGCAACGGCCCCTGCAACCGCGACCGGATGGCGGCGCGGCGCAACGCGCATGACGAGGGCGCCTGGGTGCGCGAGGCCGCGATGGCCTATGCCGCCAAACGCAAGCAGCGCGCCACGCTGCAGGCCGCCGAGTAGGGAGATCCGCGATGGCAACGCCGAACATTCCGCTCTGGGAAGTCTTCATCCGTAGCCGCAACGGCCTCGCGCACAAGCATGTCGGCTCGCTGCACGCCACGGATGCGACGCTGGCGCTGCAGGCCGCGCGCGACATCTACACCCGCCGCGGCGAGGGGCTTTCGATCTGGGTCGTGCCGTCGAGCGCGATCACCGCGTCCGATCCGTCCGAGAAGGGCATGATGTTCGAGCCGGCGGA
>NZ_DAINNI010000217.1:0-4453 GCF_036735945.1 Bradyrhizobium sp.
GCTTCTGCTCCTCGGGCCTGCAGACCATCGCGATGGCCGCCAACTCGATCCGCTCGGATGGTTCCGATTGCATCGTGGCCGGCGGCGTCGAGAGCATCTCGATCCCCGGCGGCGGCTCGCCGAAGGAATCGATCGACCCCGACCTGCTCAAGGTTGCGCCCGATATCTTCATGGCGATGATCGACACCGCGGATATCGTCGCCGAGCGTTACAAGCTCAGCCGCGAATATCAGGACGAATATTCGCTGGAGTCGCAGCGCCGCATGGCGGCCGCGCAGCAGGCCAACAAGTTCAAGGACGAGATCGTCCCGATGAAGACCAGGATGAAGGTGGTCGACAAGGCGACGAAGGCGGAATCGATCGTCGACTATGTCGTCGACCGCGACGAGTGCAACCGTCCGGAGACGACGCTGGAAGGTCTCGCCAAGCTCGAGCCGGTCAAGGGCCCCGGCAAATTCGTCACCGCCGGCAACGCCAGCCAGCTTTCGGACGGCGCGGCCGCCGTGGTGCTGATGGAAGCCAAGGATGCCGAGAAGCGCGGCCTCAACCCGATGGGCCGCTTCGTCGCCTGGGCGTCGGCGGGCTGCGAGCCGGACGAGATGGGCATCGGCCCGATCTACGCCGTGCCGAAGCTCTTGAAGCGCCATGGCCTGAAGATCGACGACATCGATCTCTGGGAGCTCAACGAAGCCTTCGCCAGCCAGTGCCTGTATTCCCGCGACAAGCTCGGCATCGACCCCGAGAAGTACAACGTCAACGGCGGTTCGATCGCGATCGGCCATCCCTTCGGCATGACCGGCGCGCGTCTCACCGGTCACATCCTGCAGGAAGGCCGCCGGCGCAAGGCCAAGTGGGGCGTGGTGACGATGTGCATCGGCGGCGGCCAGGGCGGCGCCGGCCTGTTCGAGATCTATAGCTGAGGTGCTGAAGCTCGCGCGGTAGAAAAAGCAAACAAAGAAAATGGCTCCGCGAGGAGCCATTTTCCATTTCAGGTGTCGGCCTCAGTAGCGATGCTTCTTGATGATCACGGTTCTCTCGCCGTGGCCGTGTCGCCATCCGCGATGCCAGCCGCGGTCGTGCCGATATTGGGCCCGCGCGCCGTAGTGCGGATGATGGTAGCCATGGTGGTAGCCGCGCTTCTTGATTACGATGGTCTCGGCACTTGCAATCGACGGCGCCGCGATGACGAGCGCGCCGAGCGCCGCGACAATGTATCCAAGCCTCTTCATTCCAATTTCTCCTCCGATTGATCCGACATAAAACATCACATCGCGAGGAACGTTCCCGCGGAACTGCAAGAGAATTCTGAATGCTTGTTCAGATGCGAGTGCAGCGCTTGCGCGGTCGAATTTTTGGATGCTGCTCGCCACCAGCGTGCGGCCTCGTCGAGCGCGGGGTACGGCGCGCGCCTGCCCACCCGCCGATCATTGCCGGCCTTGCCGCACCTGCGTGGGCGATGCGCGCGCTGCTTGCGGAATGCGGGGGCGCGGCGCATCATTGTCGGACAAAATAACATCAGGGGGAGCGCTGCGATGACGGAGTTTTCACGCCGCAATTTTCTGGGCCTGACGGGTACGGCCGCGATTGCCGCCATGTCCGGCCGCGCCGATGCCGCGATGGGGCCGAACGACAAGTTCGACCTCGTGATCAAGGGCGGCGACGTGCTCGATCCCAGCCAGTCGCTGCGCGGCAAGCGCGATATCGGCATTCGCTGGGGCATGATCGAGGCGATCGAGAACGATATTCCGGCGGCGCGGGCCGCGAGGACCATCGACGCGTCAGGCAAGCTGGTGACGCCCGGCCTGATCGATCTGCATTCCCACGTCTACCCCTACGGCTCCGCGATCGGCATTCCCGCCGACGAACTGGTGCAGGCGCAGGCCACCACCACGGTGGTGTCGGCAGGCGATGCCGGCGTCAACAATCTCGCGGCGCTGCGGCGCTACATCGTGGCGCAATCGCGGGCGCGGATTTATGCCTTCGTGCACATCGCCAATAACGGCCTGTCAGGCTTCCCGGTCGCCGAGCTCTACAACATCGATTACGCCCAGGTCGAAGCCTGCGCGATGGCGCTGGCGGAGAATCCGGATTTCCTGCTCGGCGTGAAGGTCCGGATGTCGGAGAACGTCATCGCCAGGCACGGTACCGAGCCGCTGAAGCGTTCGATCAAGGCCTGCGAAATGTGCGGCTGGCCGGCCAAGATGATGGTGCATATCGGCGGCGTCGAGACCAGGGAGTTGATGTCCGAGATTCTCGACCTGCTGCGGCCCGGCGACGTGCTGACCCATGCCTATTCCGGTGCACCGAACATTGCGGGCGCCTTCACCAACATCGTGCAGGACGGCAAGCTGCTGCCGGCTGCGCTTGCGGCCAAGCAGCGCGGCGTGATGTTCGATGTCGGCCATGGCGGCGGCAGTTTCGATTTCACCGTGGCGGAGGTGGCGATTCCCGGCGGCTGCACGCCGGATACGATTTCCTCCGACATCCATGTCTTCTCCGGCAATTCGCCAGGCATGCCTTATCTGCCGAATGTCATGAGCAAGTTCATCCTGCTCGGATACACGCTGGAGCAGGTGGTGGCGATGGCTACGTCGGCGCCGGCCAGGATCATCAACCGCGCACCGAAGATCGGCACGCTGCAGATCGGCGCGCCCGGCGACGTCGCGATCATGGATCTGGTGGAGGCCCAGACCACGTTCGTCGACACCCGCAACAACAAGCGCGAGGGCAAGATGCTGCTCAAGCCGGTGCAGACCGTGATCAACGGCGTGCCGTTCGGCCGGCCCTACCAGGCGCCGTTCGCGGTGCGATGAGCGGTCCGCTCACGCGGAAGGCGCCTCGCACGCGGCGGGGCAGCTTGCAGGCGATTTGATCCTGATCAATGCGCTCAGCCCGTTCGCTTCGCCATCATTGGCAAACGAAAGGGTCGAGCGTGGCACGCAGCGAGAGCCTATCCGACATCGAAACATCCGCCGGACCGCGCGCCGGCGCGCGTGGCTATGACGAGGACGGACGCCTGCCGTTCGAAAGCGAGTTTCTGGCCCAGCTCGGCAGCAGGGTCCGCGAGATGCGCGCGGTGCGCGGCATGTCGCGCCGGGAACTCGCGCGGCTCGCCGGCCTGTCCGAGCGCTATGTGGCCCAGATCGAGGCCGGCAAGGGCAACGTTTCGATCGTGCGGCTGCTGCGGATCTCGCTGGTGTTTCGCGGCGACGGGACGGTCGCCTGACCGGCGGCGCGGGGGGAGGCGAAGCCAATGGGAGAGCTTGTTCTCGCGGCCAAGGTCAGCCATGTGCCGTCCCTGATGCTGTCGGAAGTTCCGGGCAGTCCATTGGGGAATGCGCGCAAGGGCGCGGTGGACGCGCTGCGCGAGCTTGGCCGGCGGGCGCGGGAGCGCGGCGTCTCGACCTTCGTGGTGTTCGACACGCACTGGCTGTCCAATTTCGGCTACCACATCAACGCCAATCCGCATCATCGCGGCGCCTTCACCAGCCACGAAGCGCCGCAGATGATCCAGGACCTGGCTTACGATCTGCCGGGCGATACGGCGCTCGCCGAGACGATCGCGGGCGAAGCCGCCGGCGCCGGCCTCAACGTCATCGCACACCGGGTTGCGAGCCTCGGGCTCGAATACGGCACCATCGTTCCGATGCACTACATGAACGGAGATGGCTGGGCCAAGGTGGTGTCGGTCGCGACCCCGCTGTTCACGTACTTGGAGGAGAGCCGGATTCTGGGTGAGGCGACGCGGCGCGCCATCGCGCGCTCCGCCGAGCGGGTGGCGATCCTCGCCAGCGGATCGCTGTCACACCGGCTGTGGCCGAACAGGAAGCTCGGCCCGGAGGCCTGGACCTCGATCGCGAGCGAGTTCAACCGCCAGGTCGATCTGCGCGTGCTGGAGCTCTGGCAACAGCGCCGCTACCGCGAATTCATCGACATGCTTCCGGACTACGCCGTGAAGTGCAACGGCGAAGGCGGCATGGCCGACACCATCATGCTGTTCGCGGCGCTCGGCTGGGACAGCTTTGCCGGCGAAGCCGAGCAGCTCTGCGAGTATTTCCCTTCGAGCGGCAGCGGCCAGGTCAACGTCGAGTTTCACCTCGGCGGCTGACCTGTCGCGATGATTGCGTCCACGGTGAGAAGAGCTGGATTGCAGCCTCTCAGGCTTTCCGCTTCTCCACATTGGCGATCCGCGCCGGCACGCCGAACTCCTTGCGGCAGACTTCGGCGAGCACCTTGACGCCCTCGCGGATCTGCTCGGTCGTGGGGCTTGCGAAACACAGCCGCAGGCGGCTGCCGGCATAGGCCTTGTCGGTCGACCATTCCGGCCCCGGATTGATGGAGACGCCGGCGGCGAGTGCTGCCTGGTAAAGTTTCAGCGTGTCGACATTGTCGGGTAGTTTCACCCACAGGAAGATGCCGCCCTCCGGCGCCTCGAATTCGGCCGCGGTGCCGA
>NZ_DAINNI010000218.1:0-4370 GCF_036735945.1 Bradyrhizobium sp.
GCGCATATGGTGCAGGCGGGCGAGGACGTCACCTTCATCGATCCCTGGCCCGAGCATGTCGAACATATGCGCAAGCACGGGCTGCGGGTCACGCACGCGATGGACGTCGCGGAGTTTTCCGTTCCGGTGCGCGCGCTTCATGTCACGGATGCGCAGCAGCTTGCCAAGGAGAAGCCGGTCGACATCGCTTTCGTCTGCATGAAATCCTACGACACGGCCTGGGCCACCATGCTGATCCAGCAATATCTGGCGGCAGGCGGCTATGTGGTGTCGCTGCAGAACTGCATGAACGAGGAGACCATTGCCGGCGTCGTCGGCTGGGGCAAGACGCTGGGCTGCATCGCCAGCAGCATCACGGTCAACCTGCCGGAGCCGGGCCACATCCATCGCGGCGCTGGCAAGGGCGGCGCGGCGCACACCGTGTTCCGCGCCGGCGAGGTGCACGGCCGCATCACGCCGCGGGCGGAGGAAGTCTGCCGCCTGGTCGCCTATTCCGACAGCGCCAAGGTCACCGACAATCTCTGGGGCGAGCGCTGGTCCAAACTGGTCGCCAATGTCATGGGCAACGGGCTCTCCGCCTGCACCGGCCTGCCGGGCGGCGAGGTCCTGCAAAGCGAGCCGCTGCGCCGGTTCTCCACGCGGCTCGGCAGCGAGGCGATCCGCGTCGGACAGGCGCTCGGCTATCAGCTCGAAGAGATACTGCACCTCGAGCCGGAGACGATCGCACGCGCTGGCGAGGGCGACGAGGCGGCGACGCGCGCCTGCGAAGAGCAGCGCTTCAAGGACGCCAAGCGCACCTCGTCGGCGCAGCGTCCCTCGATGGGGCAGGACATGCAGAAGGGCCGCCGCACCGAGATCGAATTCCTCAACGGCTTTGTGGTGCGGGAGGGCGAGAAGATCGGCCTGCCATGCGCGGCCAATGCCGCGCTGACCGACATCGTCAAGCGCGTCGAACGGGGTGAGCTGAAAGCGGATCCGCGGCACATCATGGAGCTGCGGTTGAATTGAGGCGCTTTACGCCGGTGCGCGCACGGGGAATCGCCATGGGGACAAGACGCTATGTTCGTGCTCCCACGGCGGCGCTTGCCCTTGGAGTCCTCTTGACACCGCCGGCTGCCATCACCGTCGCGTCGCTGGTCGGCAATCTCGGCTTCATGTCGCGTGCAATGGGTGAGCCGGCGGTACTCGGTAAAAAGCCGTCGGATGCGCTCAGGACGTACGATAGTTCGCGGGCCGGCTTTGAGTCGATCCTGCGCCAGCGGCGCGCTCAGATCAATTCGGGTCAACGGCTGCCGAACTTGCCGGGACAGGCACTGTACCTTGCACGCAACAACATGATGAGCGCGTACAAGGATCTCACCGACGCTCTTCCGGCCAGAATAGGCGGACCCAACAAATTTGGAATCCCACCGGCGTACTTTGATGCCGGCAATGAGCCGCTGCTCGACGAGTACCGGAGGCTCTTCGACCTGATGCAGGCGCCGCCGGTCAACGCGCAAAAATCAGATACTCCGTTCAAGGATATCGTCGGTCTGGGCACGGCCATTGCGCGGGCCAGGGGCCTGGATGCCCCCAATGCCGAGGCGGCGGGCCGCATCAGCCTGGGGCTGTTCTTTGCCGAGACGAATGGCAATCAAAATATAGGGAATGCGCGCTCGAACAAATACAAGGGCAGTTTGCAGACGGGCGTATCCGAAGATCAAAATGGCCGAAAGAGATGGGCGGCGATAAAAAAGTCGATAGCAGCCTTTGATCCTGCGTTGAATGATCGCGACGACAGGGAAGAGGCGCGGGTCGGCGATCTGGACCATCGGTACAACCACTGGACCGCCGTACGCGACGGCCTGATGAACGCGCATGCGGATATCTTTCCGCGAGTGCCGGCGATCGTGAAAACACTGCCGGACCCGATCGATCAGATGAAGCTCTTTGAACTCATCCAGATCATTCCCAGCCCAACCAGGTCTGCGCTTGGGTCGCGCAACCTGGTCGACTATCGGATTTCCGATCCGAAGATCATGGCGTATCTGCGAAACAACAGCATCTTCACCTTTGGGGAAGCCGACAGGGCCAGGACATCCGCGACCTTCCGCGAAATTCTCGATGCGATGTGGCTGTTCAACGAAAAATTTGAACGGGCGCTTGCCAAATTCGAGGAGATCAAGGCGGGATCGAAGAGGTGACGCCGGCAGGCCGGAAGCGGATTGCGAACTGATTGCGCCCTCAGAGTGGACCGAGCATGGCCCATCGAGGCTCGCAGAATTCCTTCACGGCCGCCGTGACACCGCTGCTGATGATGTCCCGGCGTTCGGACGAACTCATCTTGAGTTCTTCATCCCGGTTGATGATCGAGCCTGCTTCCAGCAGGACGGCGGGCATCCGGGTCTTTCTCAGCACGATGAGTTCATCGTAGCGGTAGACGCCGGTTTCCTTGTTCAGCAGCGGACGCTGGTAGCGACCCATGATCGGCTGTGTGTACTGCCTGGCATAATCAAGGCCCTGGGCCTTCATCTCCTTGCCGATCAGTTCGGCAAAGGCGAAGCTTGTGTTGAAGTCCGGATTTCTGCGCGAGACGAAGACGGAGTATCCGCTGAAGCGGTCGCTGAAGTGGCCCTTCTTCCCCTCGAACTCCCAATCCTCCAGGAATTTGTCGGGCACGGAGTCATGGTGGATTGACAGGAAGAGATGCGCGGCCAGATTGTTGGCAGCGGCGACGCGTTTGACGAGGCTGCGCCTTGCCTTGCCCTCGGTCAGGAGCAATCTTGTCTCGGCAAAACCTTCAGCCTTCAACTTCTCTTCGATCCGCCTCGCAAGGCGCAGGTTGAAGACGAACTCGGAAACGTTGCGGGCGCTGATCGCGCCTTCTGATTCGGCGGTGTGTCCGACATCGAGAACGATCCGAAACTTCGCGGGATTGCAACGGGGCGCGACCGATTTCAGAGCGGCAGGGCTCAGGTCGACCGGCCCCAGGGCGGCAAGCTTTACGGTGCGGCGCTTTGGCGTGGCGTCAGGCTTCGTCAACGTGGCCGACTTGCGCGGAACGACGTGCCTTGACGATCTGGCTTGCTTTGAAGGTTTGGCTTGCTTTGACGAGCCCTTGAAGACGTCCGAAAGCCAGCCGGCATCGCTGGCCTGGACCGGCAGAAGCACCATTGCAGCCATCGCAGCGACGATGGTGCGGCGGCGAGGCCAAAATCCCGAAGCGATGCTGCCGAGAACACAAGAGAACCCGCGGTGATTCATGCTCGCCCTCCCGAGTGCATCATAGCAGCACGGATCGCGATACCGAAGGGGGCGGTGACACGGGCTGCGCATCGGCATCGCGCCGCCGTTCTCTTCCATCCTGAAATATCTCCAAGGGCCTGATTAGTCGCGTGTTTTTCAATCGCCTCCCACTCCGCGGGAAATAAAATCCGCCGCGTTGAGATCGGCTCTCGCCGCCCTGAAGATTGCACCCACAGCCAACCCTGGTGAGCGAGGCGCGACATGGCAAAGATGCGGGCGATCGATGCAGCCGTTCGAATCCTGGAAAAGGAGGGCGTCAGCATCGCCTTCGGCGTCCCCGGCGCCGCGATCAATCCGCTTTATTCCGCGTTGAAGAAGCGCGGCTCGATCGGCCATATCCTGGCGCGGCATGTCGAGGGCGCTTCCCACATGGCCGAGGGCTACACCCGCGCCAGGGCCGGCAATATCGGCGTCTGCATCGGCACCTCGGGGCCGGCCGGCACCGACATGATCACCGGGCTCTATTCGGCGATCGCGGATTCGATCCCGATCCTCTGCATCACCGGGCAGGCGCCGCGCGCGCGGCTCTACAAGGAGGATTTTCAGGCGATCGACATCGAGTCGATCGCAAAGCCGGTGACGAAGTGGGCTGTCACGGTGCGCGAGCCGGCGCTGGTGCCGCGCGTCTTCAGCCAGGCGTTTCACGTCATGCGCTCGGGCCGGCCGGGGCCGGTGCTGATCGACCTGCCGCTCGACGTGCAACTCGCCGAGATCGAGTTCGACGACGAGACCTATGAGCCGCTGCCGGTCTACAAGCCCGCGGCAACCCGCAAGCAGGTCGAGAAGGCGCTGGAGATGCTGAACGCGGCGGAGCGGCCGTTGATCGTGGCGGGAGGCGGCGTCATCAATGCCGACGCATCCGCGCTGCTGGTGCAGTTCGCCGAGACGGTCAACGTGCCGGTTGTCCCGACGCTGATGGGGTGGGGCGCCATCCCCGACGACCACGTGCTGATGGCCGGCATGGTCGGGCTGCAGACCAGCCACCGCTACGGCAACGCGACCATGCTGCAATCCGACTTCGTGCTCGGGATCGGCAATCGCTGGGCCAACCGCCACACCGGTTCGATCGAGACCTACACCAAGGG
>NZ_DAINNI010000219.1:0-4303 GCF_036735945.1 Bradyrhizobium sp.
GGCCTTGACCTTGCCGGTATTCTCCTCGGCGTCGGCCTCCTCGAGCGAGACCAACTCTTCGGCCTCTGCGGGCTCCGGCGTGTCGGCGGCGGTGGTCGCGGCAGCGGCGCGTGCGGCCTCGCCGCGTCCGCCGCGCGGCGGCGCGACCGGCGCGATCGGCACCACCTCGCCGGTATAGGGCGAGATCACGGGGTTCTTGTTCAGATCGTAGAATTTCTTACCCGTGGTCGGGCAAATGCGCTTGGTTCCGAGGTCGGATTTGGCCACGTGTGGATCCTGGGAAATTCTGAAAAACGGTGCTTCACTTGGCTAGTTGAGGGGCCGGTGTCAATAGCGCTTTCCGCATTTGACCGCCGCGTGACGCCGTGGGGCCCATGTGATACTGCCGCCTCCGCAGAGGACCCCGACCTTGACCCACTCCGCTACGCCCACCGAGCTGGAATCCCGCGCCAGCGGCCCCCTGGCCGGAAAAGTCCGCGTTCCCGGCGACAAGTCGATTTCGCACCGCGCGCTCATTCTGGGGGCGCTTTCGGTCGGCGAAACCCGGATTTCCGGCCTTCTGGAGGGTGAGGACGTCCTCAACACCGCCAAATCCATGCAGGCGCTCGGCGCCAGGGTCGAGCGTACCGGCCCGTTCGCCTGGCAGGTCCGTGGCGTGGGGGTCGCGGGCTTCGCCGAGCCGTCCGCCCCGCTCGATTTCGGCAATTCCGGCACCGGGTGCCGCCTGGTGATGGGAGCGGTCGCCGGGTGCCCGATCACGGCCGTGTTCGACGGCGATGCCTCGCTGCGGTCCCGCCCGATGCGGCGAATCCTCGACCCCCTCGAATTGATGGGGGCCAGGACCGGCGAGGCGAAGGAGGGCGGCCGCCTGCCGCTGACGCTGCACGGTGCCCGCGAGCCGGTGCCGATTCTCTACCGGACCCCGGTGGCCTCGGCCCAGATCAAGTCGGCGGTGCTGCTGGCAGGCTTGGCCGCGCCCGGCGTCACCACTGTGATCGAGCAGGAAGCCAGCCGCGACCACACCGAGCTGATGCTGAAACATTTCGGCGCCGAGATCGCCTCGGTCCATGAAGGCGCCCACGGCCGCAGAATCGCGCTGACCGGCCAGCCCGAACTGCACGGCGCCGAGGTCGTGGTGCCGGCCGATCCGTCGTCGGCCGCCTTCCCGATCGTGGCGGCGCTGATCGTCGAAGGCTCTGACGTCACCTTCTCCGACGTCATGACCAATCCGTTGCGCACCGGCCTGTTCACGACGCTGCGCGAGATGGGCGCTTCGATCGAGGAGAGCGATGTCCGCGGCGATGCCGGCGAGCCGATGGCCGCCTTGCGCGTGCGCGCCTCGAAGCTGCGCGGCGTCGAGGTGCCGCCGGAACGCGCGCCGTCGATGATCGACGAATATCTGGTGCTCGCGGTCGCCGCCTCCTTTGCCGAGGGCACCACCATCATGCGCGGCCTGCAGGAGCTGCGCGTCAAGGAATCCGATCGCCTCGAAGCGACCGCCGACATGCTGCGCGTCAACGGCGTCAGGGTCGAGATTATGGGCGACGATCTGATCGTCGAGGGCCGCGGGCATGTGCCCGGCGGCGGCCTCGTCGCGACCCACATGGATCACCGCATCGCGATGTCGGCGCTGGTGATGGGGCTCGCCGCCGACAAGCCGGTCAGGGTCGACGACACCAGCTTCATCGCGACCAGCTTTCCGGATTTCATCCCGATGATGCGTTCGCTGGGCGCGGAGTTTTCATGAGGCAGGCGCGATGAGTGCAGCCTTTGATCGCGAGGCGCTCCTCGACGCATTCGACAGGATTGGCCACGCAGCGGCAGAGGCGGGGACGAAGCTGCACATCGCCGTGTACGGCGGATCGGCGCTGATGCTGGCAAGCAATTTCCGGTTCGCAACGGAAGATGTCGATGTGTCGAGGCTCGAGCACCCGCTGCCTGACTGGCTGGCGACCGTCGTCCGCGAAATCGCAGTGCAGAATGGCTGGCAAGAGGGCTGGTTCAACGACGGGGTTGCATTTCATCTAAGTCCCCTTGCCAGTTCTGCCGGCGACCATCTTGAGTTCGGCACGTTCCCACGTGACGGCGAAGCAGCCGGGCTTGTCGTATCGGTTCCGTCGGCAAAATATCTGCTGGCGTTGAAATTGAAGGCATTCCGGATCATGGACCCTGTTCGCGGCGAAGCCGAGCGGTTGGACATCCTGAATCTGATGCAGGTTGTTGGCATCTCGACTGCCGCCGAGGCCATCGCGCTGCTGGGGCGATATTTTCCCCAGAGTGCCGCTTCTTCCGAGAAGCAGCGGTTCCTTTTGAAACATATGAATCGTGCAGGAGCGGCCGATGCGCCCAAATACCCTCGCTGAGGCTGTCGAACGCATCCAGGCCGGGTCTGCGCACGATGTCGTCCTGGCCGAATTCATCGATGCATTTGATCTCGCAAAAACCGACCATGACCGCTACGCGGCGATCGAGCGCGAGCCGAAATTGACGGGCGATGGCCGGATTGATGCTCTCGTCGGAGCCATCGCCGAATATTTGGCAAAGCAGCGTCGGTTGGGCCGGGTCCCGCATTGGGTTTGTGATTCTGCGCGCCGTCTGGACCATCCCTGGTTCACTACGGCGGACCCTTCGGACGCCATGCGCGAGTTCTTGACCTTCAGCAGCCCGGCCGAATTTGCCTCCCGCAACATTTTCACCGAAGAGCGGCCGCTGCGCCGCGCGCGGGGCCGCTTCCATCTGAGCAACAGGACATCATGATCATCGCCATCGACGGGCCGGCGGCATCCGGCAAGGGGACGCTCGGCAAACGCCTTGCCCATCATTACGGCTACCGCCATCTCGACACCGGCGTGATCTACCGCGCGGTGGCGAAGGCGCTATTGGACCAGGGTTTCGACCTCACCGACGAGGCGCAGGCGGTGGCCGTCGCCATGGAGCTCGATCCGGAAAAATTCGGCCATCCCGAGCTGAAGACCCAGCGTATCGGGGAGGCGGCATCCGTGGTCTCGGCAATTCCCAGGGTGCGTGAAGCCCTGGTGAGTTTCCAGCGCCAGTTCGCGGCCGATCCGCCCGGGGCCGTGCTCGACGGGCGCGATATCGGCACCATCATCTGCCCGAATGCCGATGTGAAGATCTTCGTGATGGCCGACCCGCAGGTGCGGGCCCGTCGCCGCACGCTGGAAGCCCGCGCCCGCGGCGAGGACGCCGACGAGGCGGCGGTGCTGGCCGACATCCTCAGGCGCGATGAACGGGACAAGAACAGGGCCGCCGCGCCGCTCAAGGCGGCGGCGGACGCCCATATTCTGGATAATTCCAATCTGGATATCGAAGCCGGCGTGCGCGCCGCCATTGCGATCGTCGAGGCGGTTCGCGCGGGGCGGTGAGGTCCTGGCTCAGTTCCTCAAGCGCGCGCGGTCGAACGGCAATTGCTGTTCGGCCATCACGACGGGCTTCGCCCTTGCCGCGGCAACCGCCTTGTCGGTGGCAAAGGCCGAGGGCTTGCCGGCGACAGCCGTGGCGACGGTAAAAACGGCGATGGCAGTCAGAGCGATCAGGCTCTTCATGGAATGGCCCCTGGTTTGAGCAGTGGGTTCGTGTAAGGGGGGCATGCTTAAGGCCGGGTTCCATCCCGCCGGGACTGGCGGAGCTTTCGCGCCATGCAGTCAACAGGAGGTTGACGGCGAGGCCGGCGCAGCGTCCGTCAGCGTTAAGGGTCCGTAAATCGGGGCGTTTTCGCTTGCTGAAAATGACCCTTGGGTCTATATCCACGCCCATCCGGGCCGCCCATCGACAAGATCAGGGCTGTCCGAGCGGGCCGGCCGGGAGTTTCAGCTTCCGCCGTCATTGGAGGAAAGCCCGCTCCAGGCTGCTGAAGTCGAAAATCTCGTTTCAGGCTCCGGATAAAATCAAGACGTATCGAACGTGCAGGCATCTGCCGGTCCGCTTTTGCGCCTCCCGCAAACGCGGTCGTCAGGATTTGCGGACCCTGACACTTCACGCGCGATGCGCCCTTTAACCCGAACGGCCGGCAATATCCCGCATTGGAGAACAAATGGCTTCGAGTACTGCTGCTTCCTATAATCCTACCCGTGACGATTTTGCTGCGATGCTGGACGAGTCCTTTGCCGGCGGCAATCTGCAGGAAAGCTCCGTCATCAAGGGCAAGGTGGTTGCAATTGAAAAGGACATGGCCGTCATCGACGTCGGCCTGAAGACCGAAGGCCGCGTGGCGCTGCGCGAATTCGCCGGCCCCGGCCGCGAAAGCGATCTCAAGGTCGGCGACGAAGTCGAGGTGTTCCTCGAC
>NZ_DAINNI010000220.1:0-4296 GCF_036735945.1 Bradyrhizobium sp.
ATGTAAAATTCTCCGGGCGAGAGCGAAACATTCTCCCCCTCTCAGGATGAGGTCAGTATGTGTCGCGCGCTATTTCCCGGCGAAAAACCCCACACCCATCGCGACGACGCTGAGCAGCATCGCGATCGTCGACAGCCAGCCCAGCCAATAGAGCGCGCCGCCGACGACAAAGCGTCCCATCACGTCTTTCCGACGGGCCATGAACATCAACAGCACCATCACGGGAACGGCGAGCACGCCGTTGATGACGGCGCTCCAGTACAGCGCCGAGATCGGGTTGATCGGCGTGAAATTCAGCGCAATGCCGATGCCCGCCGACAGCGCCAGCACGGCGTAGAAGGCGGCTGCTTCCTTCGGCTTGCGGGCAAGGCCGACCGGCCAGCGCCGCCCCTCGCCGACCGCATAGGCGGTGGCGCCGGCCAGAACCGGGATCGCCAACAATCCGGTGCCGACGATGCCGAGCGCGAAGATCGCTTCGGCGAGCGCGCCGGCAATCGGACGCAGCGCTTCGGCGGCTTCGGCCGAGTTCTGGATGTCGGTCTTGCCGGCGGCGTGCAGCGTCGCAGCCGCGGTGACGATGATCGACAGCGCGATCAGGTTGGAGAACGCCATGCCGACGATGGTATCGGCCCGGATGCGATGAAATTCCCTGCGCGCGCCGTAGTGCTTCTCGACCAAGGGACGCTTGGTCGCATCGACGCGCTGGTCCTCGGCCTCCTGCGAAGCCTGCCAGAAGAACAGATAGGGCGAGATCGTGGTGCCGAAAATCGCGACGATGGTGGTGAAATAGTCCGCGCTCCAGTTCACGCGCGGCAACAGGATGCCGGTGAGCGCGTCACCCCATGACACCTTGGCAAAGGCGAGCGCCGCGACATAGGCAAACAGGCTGAGCGTCAGCCATTTCAGCACCGCTACGTAGCGCTTGTAATCAAGGAAGATCTGCGCGCCGACCGAAATGAGGCCGAACAGCAAGACATAGATGATGCTGTGGCCGCCGATCAGGAGCCTGGCCGCGTCAGCCATGGCGCCGAGATCGGCGCCGATGTTGATCGTATTGGCGACGAACAGCAGCCCCACCACGACGTTCAGCAACCAGGTCGGGTAGTGCCGGCACACATTGCCTGAAATGCCGTGGCCGGTGACGCGGCCGACCCGCGCCGAGATTTCCTGGATTGCCGCCATCAGGGGAAACGTGAGCAGCATCGTCCAGCCGATGCCATAACCGAACTGCGCGCCGGCCTGGCTGTAGGTGCCGATCCCCGACGGATCGTCGTCAGCCGCGCCGGTGATCAGGCCGGGGCCGAGCGCCTTGAGCGTATCGCGGAAGCTGAACGCCCGCTGCGGTTGGCTCCTGGCGGCCTGTTTCGGATGATTGGAGGCCCTGTCAGCAAGATGTTTGGAATTTGATTTAGCGCGATTTGTCATGCCCGATCCAGCCGCACCGGCAACGACCCCAAAGGGATTCGGTTCCTGGACTGGAACCTACCTGACGGACGATGCGCCGGATATAGCAGGCGCTCACGCGGGATGCAGCGCCGAGATGACGGTCGCAACGCCCGGCTCCAGAATCCGCAATCGCGATCCGAAGCCCAGCGTGTCGAAGGTGGCGCGCAGGTCGTTCGCGTTCTGGCGAAAATGTTTCCATCCGTCGGTGTGCACCGGCACGATCACGGCGTCCGGAAATGCACGCGCAGTCTCGATCGTGTCGTTGGTATCCATCGTGAGATGAAACGGTCCGCGGGTTTGCGCGGCACCGGCGAAAGGAAGCACTACGCCGCATTTGAAACGTCTTGCCACTTCCGCGACGCCATCGAACCAGGTGGTGTCGCCACTGATGTAGACCGGGCGGCTGCCCGCCTTGCTCGATTGCACGACGAAGCCGATGACATCGCCTGACAGCGGCTCGATGCCGGCCGGCCCGTGACGGGCGGGCGTTGCGGTGATGGTCAGCGATTGGCCGTCCTTCTTCAAATCGGTCGATCCCCAGGGCGCAAAGCCCTCGGTGTTGCCGCCGAGCCGTTTGGCTCCTGCCTCCGTTGTCAGCACCCGCTTCGCCTCCTTCAGAAAGTCGCGGCCCGAATGGTCGAGATTGTCCGAGTGCTGGTCGTGGCTCAGCAGCACCGCATCGATTGCGCCGACATCGCGCACGCTCATCGCCGGTCCGGTCAACTTCTCCAGCTTGACATGCGGTAGCTGATAGTCGCCGGGGCCGTCGAAGGTCGGGTCGGTGAGGAGACGGAAGCCGTCGATCTCAATCAGCGCCGTCGGGCCGCCGATCAGGGTGATGGATAGGCTCATGTCGCGCTCCTCTTGATCGACGCTGCCGCCGCGGGACGGGTCACCAGGTAAATGCCGAGAGCCACCGGGACGATGCCGAGCAGATCGCGAAACTCGACCTGTTCGCCAAGTACGAGAAACGCGAACAACATGCCAAGCGGCGGCATCAGGAAATGATAGGCGCTCGCGGCCGTCGCACCACACACTTTCAGGAGATGAAACCAGAGCAGGTAAGCCAGGATCGAGCCGCCGAGCACCAGGAACGCGAAGGCGCCGGCGAGCCGGGCGCTCGGCACGATGTCGCTGACGCTGGACAGCGTGAACGCAAACGGCATGACGGCGAGACCACCCGCGATGTTCTGGACACCGTTGCCGATCCACAGCGAGCCCTTTGGCGCCAGCACCTTGAACAGGATGGTGCCAACGACGATCGACGCCAATGAGGCCAGCGTGAACAGGATGCCGTGCCAGTCATCCGTGCCGACCGCCAGGCGATGCCAGACGATGAAGGTCACACCGGCGATGCCGAGCAGCAGCCCCGTCACCTTGCGCAAGGTCATGGCTTCGCCGAGGAACAGCGCCGCCAGCATCGCGGTGAAAACCGGATTTGCCGACACGATCAGGCCGCCGAGACCGGCGGAGACCGTCTTCAGCCCGGTGTAGCCGAGGCCGAGATAGAGCGCATTGTTGGCGACGCCGAGCACGGCGAACACGGCGGCGTCGCGCCAGGACAAATCCCATTGTTCGCTGCGCAGCGCGGAAATGCCGAGGATCAGGATGCCGGCCAGCGAGAAGCGCGCGGCGAGCAGGATCAGCGGCGGACAATCGGTGACGCCGATCTTGCCGGCGACGAAGGCAAAGCTCCAGAGCAGGCAGAACAGCGCGATTGTGAGCGGGAGCGTGTTGAAGGTCGTACGGGAAACCGCGACCGAGGGCGCGAGCGACATGGGAAATCTCCTCTGCCACGATGTAAGGCCGCACCTTGATATTTGGAAATTAAATGATAAAATTATATCCAGTGGATTTATAAATGGAGCATTCACATGCTCGATCTGGAGCTGCTGCGCAGCTTCGTCTCCGTCGTCGATGCCGGCGGCTTCACCCGGGCCGGCGAGCGCGTCCACCGCACGCAATCGACGGTGAGTCAGCAGATCAAGCGGCTGGAAGACGATGTTGGCCAGCCGCTGCTCAACCGCAACGGCAAGGACGTGACGCCGACGGAGGCCGGCGAACGGCTGCTGTCCTATGCGCGGCGGCTGTTGGCGCTTGCCGAAGAGGCGCGCGACGTGGTGGCGCGCCCCGAAAGCGAGGGTGCGGTCAGGCTGGGCATCCCCGAGGACTTTGCCGCCTATCGGCTCGCCAAATTGCTGGCGACCTTTGCGCGCTCGCGGCCCGGCCTGCGGCTCGATGTACGCGCCGACCAGAGCACGTATCTCAGGCGCGACATCGAGCGCGGCGATCTCGACCTCGCGCTGCTCAAGCGCGACGCCGGCGACAAGGGCGCGATCGCCGTGTGGCCCGAGAAGGTGCATTGGGTCACCAGCAAGAGCCATCCGCTCGATATCAGCACGGGATCCGTGCCGCTGATCGGCTTTCCCGCCGGCTGTCTTTATCGCGCGCGCGCCATCCATGCGCTGGAGACCGCCGGGCGCTCCTGGCACATGGCCTATACGAGTTCAGGCCTCGCCGGCATCCAGGCTGCGGTGGCTGCGGGACTGGGCCTGAGCATTCTGTCTGACATCGCGATCCAGCCCGGTCATCGCATGCTGACAGCGAAGGATGGCTTCGCGCCGATCGAGAAGACGGAGATCGCATTGATGGCGTCGCCCGACGCCAGCCCGGCGACATTGCGGCTGGCGGACCGTCTCGCCGAGTTCTGCGACAGTGTGGAAGCGAAGGCGGCGTAGGCCAGTTCCTCATGGTGAGGAGCGCGAAGCGCGTCTCGAACCACGAGGCCCGTGGCACATCCTTCGAGACGCCGCTACGCGGCTCCTCAGAGTGTGAGAATCTTTCGGCAAC
>NZ_DAINNI010000221.1:0-4216 GCF_036735945.1 Bradyrhizobium sp.
CTTACGCCACGCTCGCCAGCCTCTCAACAATCCGCTGATGAATAAGACGGGCTAGTTCTGGACGCAGTCACTTTCCACTGCCGGTGTCATTCATGCGACTCTCCTCCGCGCTCCTTGCCTGCGGCCTCCTTGTTGCCGCCCTCTCGACCGCTTCCGCCGACAGCCGCGTCTTCATCGTCGCCAACCAGGCCGACGGCTACGGCGTCGACGAATGCCTCGCCCAAGGCCACAAATGCGGCGCTCATGCCGCCCGATCCTTTTGTCAGTCACGGGAATTTGCGCAGGCCAGCGCCTACCGCCGCGTCGAGCCCGATGAGCTTACCGCCACGGTTCCAGCCGACGGCAGCGAGCGCTGCACGGGGCCGTCATGCGGCGAATATGTCGCCATCACCTGCCAGCGCTAGGGAGCTGAATACCCCGTAGAATCAACGGTCCGTTTGCCACATCCGCGCCGCGGAAACGACGTGACGCTGCCCCGAGAAGCGGCTATTGGATGCAGCCTTGGCCGCAATATATGCTGTCTTGGCCGCGCCATTTGGCTCGATAGTCGCGCGGATCAGCCCTCAATGGCGGGATATGTCCAGAATTCGTAACGCTTCCCTTCCCCTCCGAATGTTGACCTGCGCCCTGTTGCTGGGCGCCATGGGCACATCAGCGCTGGCGCAGACGCCCCAGGACGCCATGGCGCAGATGAGCCAGGAGGCCTCGCCTCAAGGCGGGCAGTCGTCCAACCCGATGTGCATCCGGCTCGAAGGCCAATTGGCGACCATCGACCGCGGCGCCGGAACCGGCGATCCAGCCAGGGACGAGCAGATCCGCCGCTACCAGGAAGCCCAGGGCAAGCAGCAGTCCGAACTCGACCGCGTGTCGCTGCAGGCCAAGCGCATGGGCTGCGAAAGCTCGGGATTCTTCTCGCTGTTCAACGGCCGCTCCGCCGAATGCGGTCCGGTGAACAACCAGATCCAGCAGATGCGCGCCAATCTGGAGCAGATCACCACCAGCCTGGAGCGGCTGCGCAGCGGCGGCATCGGTGGCAATGAGCGCGAAAACCAGCGCCGCTCGGTATTGATGGCGCTGGCACAGAACAATTGCGGCCCGCAATATGCCGCTGCCGCGCGCGGTCCCGGCAACTTCATCGACAGCCTGTTCGGCAACAATAACAACAATCCGCTGCCGCCGCCGAGCGCCGATCTCGGCGCGCCGTCCGGCACCTTCCGTACCGTCTGTGTCCGCACCTGCGACGGCGGTTACTTCCCGGTGTCGTTCGCCACCTATCAGGCGCGGTTCCAGGACGACGAGCGGACCTGCAAGGCGCTCTGCCCCGCGACCGAAGCCTCGCTGTTCGCCTATCGCAACCCCGGCGAAGACATCAACCAGGCGGTCTCGATCAGCGGCCAGCCCTATACGTCGCTGCCGAACGCGTTCAAGTTCCGCACCGAGTTCAATCCTTCCTGCGCCTGCAAGGCCGCGGGCCAGACCTGGTCGGAAGCCTTGAAGTCGGTCGACGACCGCGCCGGCGTCGAACAGGGCGATATCATCGTCACCGAGGAGAGCGCGAAGCGGATGCAGCAGCGCGGGCAGAAGGGAGCAACTCCCCCGCCGCCCGCCAGGAAGGGCGCAGCGCCCGCCGGCACCGCCGTCGCGACCCCTGCCGCAGCCCCGCCGCCCGGCACGGCAGCAGCGGCCGCCGACAAGGACCGGCCGATCCGCACGATCGGGCCGGCGTTCATTGCGCCAAAGCAGTAGAACCAAAGCCGCGCAAGCGCGACGAGCCCCAGCCCATTGTACTTTGCATGGGGTTGTTTTCGCGATTTCGAGTCTTGGCTCCTGCGGTGAACGCGGGAGCCGCCCCGGCTAACCCTCGAACACGTCCGCCGAGGCGCGGCCGGCGCGTGCGACCAGCTTCTCGTCGGGCGCGGGCAGCGCCTTGCCGTTGTCGCGGAAGCGGTTGGTGATGGGATAGCGGCGGTCACGGCCAAAGTTCTTTTCCGTCACCTTGACGCCCGGCGCTGCCTGCCGCCGCTTGTATTCGGCAATGTTGAGTAGCCGGTCGATCCGCGTCACGATTTCGGCCGGGAAACCGGCGGCGATGATGGTGGCGAGCGGCTCTTCGCGCTCGACCAGCCGCTCCAGAATGGCGTCGAGCACCTCGTAGGGCGGCAGCGAATCCTGGTCGGTCTGGTTTTCGCGCAGCTCCGCGGTCGGCGGCCGGATGATGATGTTCACCGGGATCACCTCGCCCGACGGCCCGAGCGCGCCATCCGGCTTCCACTCGTTGCGCAGGCTGGAGAGGCGGAACACTTCGGTCTTGTAGATGTCCTTGATCGGATTGAAGCCGCCATTCATGTCGCCATAGATGGTGGCGTAGCCGACCGACATTTCCGACTTGTTGCCGGTCGTCACCACCATCGCGCCGGTCTTGTTGGAGATCGCCATCAACAGCGTGCCGCGGGTGCGCGCCTGCAGATTCTCCTCGGTGATGTCGCGCGGCAGGCCGGCAAACGGAACGGAAAGAATCTTTTCGAAGCCGTTCACGGCATCGGCGATCGGCAGCACCTCGTAACCGAAGCCGAGCGCCTTCGCGAGCCTGGCGGCGTCGTCGAGCGAGACCTGCGCGGTGAAGCGGAACGGCAGCATCACGCCGCGCACCTTGTCGGCGCCGAGCGCATCCACCGCGATCGCCGCGCACAGCGCCGAATCGATGCCGCCGGAGACGCCGAGCAGCACGCCCGGAAAGCCGTTCTTGCGGACATAGTCGCGCAAGCCCAGCACACAGGCCGCGTAGTCGGCCTTGTCGCCCTCGATCAGCGGCGCGACCGGTCCCGAACAGCGCCAGCCGTCCGCCCCCCTGGTCCAGTGCAGCGTGGTGACATGCTCCTCGAAGGCGGGCAGTTGTGTCGCGACCGAAAGGTCGGCGTTGAGCGCGAACGAGGCGCCGTCGAACACCAGTTCGTCCTGCCCGCCGATCTGGTTGAGATAGACCAGCGGCAGGCCGCTTTCGGTGACGCGGGCGACCGCGATCGACAGCCGCAAATCGTTCTTGTCGCGCGCATAGGGCGAGCCGTTCGGCACCACGAGGATTTCCGCGCCGGTTTCAGCGAGGCATTCGACGATGTTCTCGTATTCCTCCGACTCCTCGAGCCAGATGTCCTCGCAGATGGGAACGCCGACCCGGATGCCCTTGACCGTCACCGGTCCCGCGGCGGGGCCACGCGCGAACAGCCGCTTCTCGTCGAACACGCCGTAGTTCGGCAGATTGGCCTTGTACCGAAGCGCGGCAATGCGGCCCTGGTCGAGCAGCGCGCAGGCGTTATAGAGCTTGCCGTCCTCGACCCACGGCGTGCCGATCAGCACGGCCGGACCGCCGTCCGCGGTCTCGCGCGCGAGTTCTTCGATCGCCGCACGGCAGGCCGCCTGGAAAGCGGGCTTGAGAACCAGGTCTTCCGGCGGATAGCCGCAGATGAACAATTCCGGCAGCAGCAGCAGATCGGCGCCATCCGCCGCAGCCTTCTCGCGCGCGGTGCGCGCCTTGGCGGCATTTCCCGTGACGTCGCCGACGGTCGGGTTCAACTGCGCCAGCGTGATTTTGAATCCAGGTTCGGTCATGGGAGCGATGGTGCCTTGCACAAGAGCAAACTGCAATTGCTCGCTTTAGAACGCGCCTATGCGTTCGGCGATGGCAAATAGCCAGAACATCCCGACCATCAGCAGCGCGACGCCGACGGCCGCCGAACCCATGTCCTTGACCCGGCCGATCTGCGGGTCGTGGTCGGTGGTGAGCCGATCGGCCAGCTTCTCGATCGCGGTATTGAGTATCTCGACCACCAGCACAAACGCCACGGCCGCGACAAGTTCCACACGGCGCATCACGCTCGCGCCGACCAGCCAGGCCAGCGGCACCGAAAGCGCCAGTGCAAGAAGCTCCTCGCGGACGGCCTGCTCCGATCGGATCGCAAAAGCGAGGCCGTTACGGGTGTTGATGGTGGCTCGCCAGAGTCGCAGCAAGTCAAAGTCCCGCTGCTGCGGCCGGCGTCGGCTTTTCCTTACCCGCGCGTTCCTGCTTCAGCAGTTCGGCGATCAGGAACGCCAGGTCGATCGATTGTTCGGCGTTGAGACGGGGATCGCAGACCGTGTGATAGCGGTCGTTGAGGTCCTCGTCGGTGATGGCGCGGGCGCCGCCGATGCATTCGGTGACGTCCTGCCCGGTCATCTCCAG
>NZ_DAINNI010000222.1:0-4187 GCF_036735945.1 Bradyrhizobium sp.
AAATCGCGCAGCGGCGTGCCGGTCCAGCTTCCGATCGCGCTCCAGCCCTCGACGCAGATGTGGCGCGTGATCTGCTTGACCTGCGGCAATTGGTGGAGTTCGTCCAGCGTCCAGGACTTCTTGTTCTCGACGAGGCCGCGCACTTCCAGCTTCCAGGCCTTGCCGTCGATCGTTGGCGCGTCGTCGAGGTCGTAATAGGCGTTGAACGGGAACGGCTTTGTAACAGCGCTTTCCGGAAAGGTCGGCGCCATCGCGTTGGGATTGAAGATCAATGACTGTACGCCGTCATTGAACTTGGAGACCTGCTTCAGCATCTCCTCGGCCGAGAAACTGTCCTTGACGTCACAACCGGTCAAGAGCGTCAGCGCGCCGAGGCTCGCGCCGCCCGTGATGAAGCGCCGGCGCGTCAGGTCCGGCATGGTCTTGACGGCGTCACGAACCAGAAGCGTCTTGTCGACGCCGGGGATCAGGAGTTTGCGCATGCGGCCCATGTTTATTACTCCTCTATTCCTTGCGCATGATCTTGTCGGAAAACCGGTACCCACTTTTCCGGAACATGCGCTACCGTCCAATGATCATCGCGCGCAGGCTCTTCGGCACCAGCAGCGCGAGCACGACGTGGATCACCATGAAGGCGACGATACCAGCCATGCAGAAGAAATGGACGTAACGGGCGGCGTCATAGCCGCCGAACAGCGCCGTCAGGTATTGAAACTGTACCGGCTTCCAGATCGCGAGACCCGACAGCACGATGAGGATGCCGACGACGATGACGCCGGCGTACAGCAGCTTCTGCACCTGGTTGTACTTGCTGAGATCCTCGTGCGACAGCCTGCCGGTGAACGCCGCCTTGGTATCCGAGATCACGCCCTCCGGCGTGATCGGCAGCAGCTTCTTGCGGAAGCGGCCGGTGACAAGGCCCATCGCCAGATAGATCAGGCCGTTGACCATCAACAGCCACATCGCGGCAAAATGCCAAAGCAAGGCACCGCCGAGCCAGCCGCCGAGCGTGATGCTCGAGGAAAAGCTGAAACCGAACAGCGGGGAGGCGTTATAGATCTGCCATCCCGACATGATCATCAGGACCATCGCGAAGGCATTGGTCCAGTGCAGCGCCCTCACCCAGGCCGGCTGGATGACCTTGGCCTTGGTTGAGGTCGCTTGCTCGTCGCTGACTGTGACGGCCGACATGGGCTCATCCCCTGCTTGAAATTCGATGTCATGTATACGCCGGGAACCGGCATTTCGTTACTGCCAAGACGCTATCAGATCGATGCTTGGCGGGTATCGTTTTCACAAAAGAGCGAGCCGGGTCGCCCCGGCTCGCCCATCCACACACCCCTGTTGGGACCAGATCAGGGGCGCGCGGGAGATCAGGACGCCGGCAGCAGCACGGTGTCGACCACGTGGATCACGCCGTTGGACTGATTGACGTTCGAGATCGTGACCATCGAGGTTCCACCCTTGGCATCGACGATCCAGACCTTGCCGTCCTGATGCTTGACCGAGAGTTGCTCGCCCTCGGCGGTCTTGAGCTTCATGCCGTCCTTCAGGTCGGCCGCGGTGAGCTTGCCGGGCACGACATGGTAGGTGAGGATCTTGGTCAGGGTCGCCTTGTTCTCAGGCTTCACCAGCGTCTCGACCGTGCCGGCCGGCAGCTTGCCGAAGGCGGTGTTGGTCGGCGCGAACACCGTGAACGGGCCCTTGCCTTCCAGCGTCTCGACCAGGCCGGCGGCCTTCACCGCGGCAACCAGCGTGGTGTGGTCCTTCGAGTTGACGGCGTTCTGGATGATGTTCTTGGAGGGGAACATGGCGGCGCCGCCGACCATCACGGTCTTCTCTTCCGCGCTCGCGGGCGCGGTGATGGTGGCGGTGAGAGCGAGCGCGCTGAACATGGCGGCCGACAGAAGTGCAATACGTTTGGACATGGAATCTTCTCCCGAGGATTGCGATGGCCGGCGGGTTATCCGCCGGGGGTGAAAACAACGGCGCTGATTGCGTCGTCGTTGGCCCGAGCTACGGGAGGTTTTCGGGCCGGTTTCGATGAATAATTTATCGTGATGGTTGAAACTTTTGCGGGGGCGGATCGTGCGGTGATGATGGTAGCCCGGATGGAGCGCAGCGCAATCCGGGACTCTTCTCGGCGGAGAAAAATCCCGGGTTACGCTTTCGCTCCACCCGGGCTACGGGAATTCAATCCCTGTTCGCCGGCGTCTGCAGAAAGCCGCGATTATGCGTCGGGCTGATCAGGATCTCGTTGACGCAGACGCGCGGCGGCAGGCTGGCGACGAAAGCGATGGTGCGGCCGCAATCTTCCGGCTGCAGCATCTTTGCCTGCTCCGCTTCCGACGGCACCACGGGACGCAGCTTGAGGATCGGGGTCGCGACCTCGCCGGGCGACAGGCAGCAGGCACGCAGGCCGTTGGCGCATTCGTCCATGTTGAAGGAATGGGTCAGCGCCAGCACCGCATGCTTGGTCGTGGTGTAGGCCGGGCCCGGCATCTTCGAGACGTGGCGTCCGGCCCAGGACGCCACGTTGATGATGCAGCCGTCCTGCTGCTTGCGCATCGCCGGCAGCACCGCGCGCATGCAGTAGAGCACGCCGTTCAGGTTGACATCGACGACCTTGTCCCAGCCTTCCAGTTCCATGTCGGCCCAGCTTCGCTTGGGCACGTTGAGACCGGCGCTGTTGACCAGCAGGTCGATCCGGCCGTGTTTGGCCAGAATCTGCCCGGCGGCCTTGTTGACGTCGTCCTTGTTGCTGACGTCGAGCGCGATCGCCTCGGCCTTGCCGCCCTTTTTGGTGATATCGGCCACCACCTTGTCGAGGGCGTCTTTCCGCCGCCCCGAGACCACCACGGTCCAGCCGTCCGCCGCCAGGAATTCCGCCCCTGATGCGCCAATTCCGGTGCCGCCGCCGGTTACCCAGGCCACGCGTTTCCCGCTATTTGTCATGCAAACTGTCTCCGTTGCTTTTTGAAGGGCGTTCTTGCTATTCCAGCCAACGAAAATTCCGCTGGCCAGCGCCCTCTCAGGGAATGTTGCATGAACACGACCGCCAACGCCAACCTGTTTTCCCGCCTGTTCGATACGCTCGACGATCCGAACCGGCTCGCAATCGAAATGCTCGACGGCACGCGCATCAGCTATGGCGACCTGATCGCCCGCGCCGGCCAGATGGCGAACGTGCTGGTATCGCGCGGCGTCAAGCCCGGCGACCGTGTCGCGGCGCAGACCGAAAAATCCGTGCCGGCGCTGGTGCTCTATCTCGCGACCGTACGCGCCGGCGGCGTCTATCTGCCGCTCAACACCGCCTATACGCTCAACGAACTCGACTACTTCATCTCCGATGCCGAGCCGGCGCTCGTGGTCTGCGACCCCTCCAAGGCGGAGGGCATCGGCGCGATCGCCGCCAAGGTGAAGGCCAAGGTCGAGACGCTCGGCGCCGACGGCAAGGGATCGCTGACGGACGCCGCCGCCAAGGCAGATAGCACATTCGCGACCGTCTCGCGCGCCGATGACGACCTCGCAGCGATCCTCTACACGTCGGGCACCACCGGCCGTTCCAAGGGAGCGATGCTGACGCACGATAATCTCGCGTCGAACTCCTACAGCCTGGTCGATTACTGGCGCTTCACCGACAAGGACGTGCTGATCCACGCGCTGCCGATCTATCACACCCATGGCCTGTTCGTGGCGAGCAACGTCACGCTGTTCGCGCGCGCGTCGATGATCTTCCTGCCGAAGTTCGATCCGGAAATGATCATCAAGCTGATGGCGCGCGCAACAGTGTTGATGGGCGTGCCGACCTTCTACACGCGGCTGCTGCAGAGCCCGGCGCTGTCGAAGGAATCGACTGGCCATATGCGGCTGTTCATTTCCGGCTCCGCCCCGCTGCTCGCCGATACCCACCGCGAATGGTCCGCGCGCACCGGCCACGCCGTGCTGGAACGCTACGGCATGACCGAAACCAACATGAACACGTCGAACCCCTATGACGGCGAGCGCGTGCCCGGCGCGGTCGGCCATCCCCTGCCCGGCGTCTCCGTGCGCGTCACCGATCCCGAGACCGGCCAGGAGATCGCGCGCGACGAGATCGGCATGATCGAGGTGAAGGGCCCGAACGTGTTCAAGGGCTATTGGCGGATGCCGGAGAAGACCAAGGCCGAATTCCGCGACGACGGCTT
>NZ_DAINNI010000223.1:0-4068 GCF_036735945.1 Bradyrhizobium sp.
CTAACCAAGGGGCGAGTCATTCCGCCGCAGCCAAGAAGTGTGCATCAGCTAGTGCTTTCGCAGGGACCCATACGCCGCAGCGGTCATGAGAAGCACGATAGTCGATGTCGCTCGATCGCGTGGCCCCACAAACATTGGTGGTTATGGGTCCCTGCGTTCGCAGGGACGACGTGGGAATGGAGTTCGCCCCTACCCGCCCCACTCCCGCGCCATCTTCGCCAGCGCGCAGCCTTCGCAATAGCGCGCGTCCTTGTAGTCGATCCAGTTGTGCGCATAGACGCGATCGAGCGGAATGCCGTAGCGCGCGCGCAGCACCTTCACCAAAATCTTCCACGCCGCGATCTGCGCGTCGGTCGGCCCGCGCGTGACGTCGGGATAGTTGCCGGCGAACTCGACGCCGACCGAATTGCTGCCGACCACCTGGCGATAGGTCGCGCCGTTGTCGATGTACTTGTTGTCGTTGCGGTTGGCGCCGTCGCCGTGGGTCGGGACCAGATGATCGCCGACCGCCCAGTACACGGTGCCGTCGGTTTCCACCCAGACCATGACGCCGCGCCGTGTCGGGTTCTTCGACTGCGCCATCGCGCCGCCGCGCGCCGAGCCGGCCGGCCCTTCGGTCTGGTGCACGATGATGTTGCGCCACGGCCGGGCCTTCGCCGGATCGCCCCACGGCGCCAGCCAGACCATCTTAAGGCCGGGAATATCCGGCATTCCCGACGAGCGCGCGATCGCGGCAAGGTCGGAGGTTTGTGCGACGGCACATACGGGTGATGCGAGGGCGAACAGTGCGGCGGCGACGACGCGAAGGTTCATGATCGAGGTCCAGTGACGGACCTCAGTAGCACGCATCAGGCCAGCTTGCGCACGGCCGCATCCGGCATTTCCGCGCTTGCGGCTTCCGGCGCGAGCGGCGGCGACGACGGGTCATGGGTCGCAAAGCCGTTGCGGCCGGCCTTCTTGGCGGCGTAGAGCGCGTGGTCGGCGGCTGCGATCAGGCGGTCGGGGTACAGCCCGATCTCGGCCGTCCATTGCGCGACGCCGATCGATGCCGCGATCGGAATGTCGTTGCCGGCGCATTGCTCGGCGTCGGCGCGGCATACCTCCAGCACGCGGCGCGCGATCATGGCGCCTTCGCGCAGCATCGAGGACGGCAGCACGATGCAGAATTCGTCGCCGCCGGTGCGCGCCAGCATGTCGCCGGGCCGCAGCCGCGTCTGCGCCATCAGCGTGAAATGCTGCAGGCAGGCATCGCCCGCGGCGTGGCCGTAGGTGTCGTTGATGCCCTTGAAGCCGTCGAGATCGATCACCAGCAGCGCGAACGGCCGGCCGCTGCGCTCGGACCGCGCGCATTCTTCCGTCAGGCGCTGCAGCAGGTAGCGTCGGTTGCCGACCCCGGTGAGATCGTCGAGCAGCGCCAGATCCGCGACCTCGTTGCGCAGGCGGTCCATCGCCATCAACAGGAAGCCGAAATTCAGCGACATCGACAGGAACACCAGCACCAGGATGACGACCGACTGCGTCGGGCTGAACTGCAGGTAGGAGAAGCTGTCGCCCATGGTGGCCACGGCGCCGATCCACCTGGCGAGGAAAATGGCCATGATGAGGATGGTGACGATGCCGGCCAGCCGCGCGCCGGGATTGACGCGGCCCTCGTGCGAGGTCAGCAGCAGTTTGAGGCTCAGCACCATCGGCATCGCCTGGGCCGCCGTGAAGACGGTCATCCTGCCAGGTACGCTGTCATGAACGAATGTGAAGAAGCAGAGTCCGGCGGCGCTGAGCGCCGTGATCAGAAAGGTGTTTCGCCACGACACCGGCTGGCCGAAGAATTTCCTTATACCCATCGCGGCGAGGCAGATCGCCAGGATCAGCGCGGTGCCGCCGGACAGCAGCGGCAGCAGCGAATCCGGAAACTCGACGCGCAGCGTCGCCATGCCCGCACCGGCCGCTGCGACCGATGCCGAACCGGTCCAGAACCGCGCGGCATCGAACGAAGGATAGCAGCGCATCACGTAGGCCCAGATCAGGCCCAGCGCCAGAAAGTTGATGACGAACACCGTCCACAGCGTCGGAACGCTCAGCATCGCGAAATCAGGACGCGGACGTCCCGTCTCCCCTCTTGTCTAACGACCCTGCGAGGCGTTGCGCCCCGGAATCCCCGCGACGATACCGTCGTCTTGTGGGAATAAGTTGCATCCGCGCTGCTTAACGGACTCTGAGCGCCGCACTCCAATGCAAACCTTGGTTTTGAATTGATGAACGGCGCGCGCGTTGGGGCTTCGTTAAGCATGACGCACGCGGCATGAACCGTGGCGGGTGACGCGCGGGTTCGGTGGAAAATCGCGTCAAAACGCACATCAACTGTGGATAACGCGATGACAACGCCATGACGGCCCGCGGCAGCGGCCTGCGAATCTGCTGGGATCATGGACGAGGATGTTGCGAGGCTGGCCCTCCGCCAAGCATGCCTCGGTGTCGCGTTCAATCCATGAAACCTTGAGAGGATACTATGGCTAAGAAAGCGAAGAAGGCGAAGAAGGCGAAGGCCAAAAAGACCAAGAAGGCCGCGAAGAAGAAGTGAATTTCGGCCCGGGTGGGGTGCTCAGCTCCGCCCGGGCCCCCAACCTCCGGGACAGTTTTTGGAGAATGGCGGGCCGTGGGTCCGCCTTTTATTTTTGGGATGAAGGATCGTTTCACCGCTCCGAAAGCGCGAGCTTCGCACCCAGCGCGGCAAACCCGGCGGCAAAACTGCGGCGCAGCCAGGCCATCGCCCTGGGCCTGGTGATGACGCGGTCGCGCAGCGCGGCGGCGAACAGGCCGTAGACCGCGAACACCGCAAACGTCATCGCCATGAAGGCCGCGCTCAATTCCAGCATGCGGGCCAGCGGATGCGGCTCGTCGACCGCGACGAATTGCGGCAGGAAGGCGAGGAAGAAGATCGAGAGTTTTGGATTGAGGATGTTGATCAGGATCGCCGTCACGATCACGCGGCGGCTGGAGCGGGCGCTGGCGGCGGGGCGCGTATCGACCGACAGCGCGCCGGTCTCGCGCAGCGCCTGCCAGGCCATATAGAGCAGGTAGACCACGCCGCACCATTTCAGCGCGGCAAAGGCCAGCGCGCTGGTATGCAGCACCGCGGCGAGCCCGAGCATCGCCGCCGCCATGTGCGGCACGATGCCGAGCGTGCAGCCGAAGGCCGCGACCACACTCGGCCGCGCGCCATGCGTCAGCGCCACCGCCAGCGTGTAGAGCACGCCGGTGCCGGGGGACGCGACCACGATCAGGGAGGTCAACAGAAACGACAGCGTCATTTGCTGCCTTTATCATGCCGGCAGCGGTTGCGAAAGCATGCCGGCATATCCGCTCCGCCTCGTGGATCACGTCGCGGAAACCGCTTTTCGGTTCGGTTCCAATTTGCGAAAGTTCGCGGGAACCTGCCGTCTCAATCTTCAGGGAGCCCTCACCACATGACTGCGATATCCGGAAGCGCCGCCGCCGTGACCGGCGCCGCGAGCGGCATCGGCCGCGCGCTCGCGCTGGAGCTCGCCGCGCGCGGCTGCGACCTCGCGCTGGCCGACCGCGACGAGGCCGGGCTGCTCGAGGTGGCCGCCGAGATCGGCAAGTCGCACAAGCGCAAGATCACCACGCACCGCGTCGACGTCGGCGTCCCCGCCGAGATCGGAGCATTCGCGCAAGCCGCCATCGCCGCGCATCCGGATCTGAACATCGTCATCAACAATGCCGGCGTCGCCCTGCTCGGCGCCTTCAGCGAGGTCGACCAGGCGCAGATGGAATGGCTGATCAACATCAATTTCTGGGGCGTGGTGCACGGCACGCGCGCCTTCCTGCCGCATCTCGCGACGCGGCCGGAGGCGCATATCGTCAACCTGTCCTCGATCTTCGGCATCGTCGCCCCGCCCGGCCAGACCGCCTACTGCGCCGCCAAGTTCGCGGTGCGCGGCTTCTCCGAAAGCCTGCGCCATGAACTGGCGATGGCGAACAGCCCGATAAGACTGTCGGTGGTGCATCCCGGCGGCGTGCTCACCAACATCGTGCGCAACTCGCGCACCG
>NZ_DAINNI010000224.1:0-4054 GCF_036735945.1 Bradyrhizobium sp.
AGGTGGCCGATTTCACCAAAATGCACCCCCTCGAGGTCCGCGCCATCGCCGACGGTGACGCCGCCCAGGGCATCAAGGGCATGGACCCGATTTCGACGGGACAATTGACGCGCGACGAGATCGAAAAGGGCGAGAAGGACCCGGCCTACCGCCTCAGGCTCGGCGAGAGCAAGGTCGTGCTGCCGCCGGCCGCCAAGAAGAAGGGCCCACGCTATACCCCGGTGTCGCGCCGCCACGAGCGGCCGAGCGCGATCCTCTGGCTGGTCCGCAACCACCCCGAGCTGAAGGACGCGCAGATCATGCGCCTGGTCGGCACCACCAAGACGACGATCGCGAGCGTCCGCGATCGCACCCACTGGAATGCCTCGACGCTGACCCCGATGGACCCGGTGACGCTCGGCCTGTGCTCGCAGATCGAGCTCGATTTCGAGGTGCAGCGCGCGGCCAAGGAAAAGCCGGTGCCCGCGGCCTATGGCGGCGCCACGCTCCTGCCGGCCTCCGAGACCACGCGCAAGGAGCCGGAGTTCGAGCCCAGCGAGAAGAGCGAGGACGACCTCAATGTCGACGCCGTGTTCGCCAAACTCAAGACGATCGGCGGCAAGAAGCAGGACGACGAGGAATAAGGTTCTCGGCACGGCTGATGCCAGGCGCGGCGGAGCAACCTGCCGCGCTTTTTGCTTGAGCGTACGCTCAGCATTTCCCCGGCGCGCTCGGGCCGGCTGAACTCGCCGCGGATTCGCGTGAGGCCAGCGCAATGTGCTGCAAGAGGTCGTCCAACAGGAACGGCTTGAGCAGGACCGACATGCCCTGCGCCGAAATCGGCACCACGGTCTTCGACCTGATGTCTCCTGTCATGATAATGGCCGGCGTGTTCTGGCCGAGCACCGCCCGCAATTCCCCGATCGTCGCCACCCCATTGGCCGATCCCTGAAGATTATAATCGCAAAGCAGCAGGTCGGGACGGATCTCCCGCCGCCGTATCCGGGCCAGCGCATCATCCGCCGTTGCGAGCACGATCGCGCGGATGCCGCTTGCCTTCAGCAGACGGCTGATCGAGGCGCGCACACTGGCCTCGTCTTCAATGACGAGGACGGTGCCGTGAAAGTCACCCCTCTGATATTGCGGGCTGCGCGCTCGTTCGGGATTGTTGCTGCTGTGCTGGCCACGTGGAACTTCGATGGTAATGACCGTGCCCTTGCCGGGCGTGGAATGTGCACCGATCGGGTGATCCAGCATCACCCCCAGCCGCCTGACGATGGCCAGCCCCAATCCGAAACCGCCACGCTCCGCGACAGTCGAGCCCTGAAAGTACTCATCGAAGATATGCGGGAGCTGATCCTGCGTGATGCCGATGCCGCTGTCCCAGACTTCGATCCGGACCTTGCCGCCGGTCCGCCGGCAGCCCAGTAGTATCTTTCCCCGATCGGTGTATCGCAGCGCGTTCGAGAGCAAGTTGCGCACCATCGTTTCGAGCATGTGCCTGTCGCTGCGGACCAGCAGCCGGCTCGGCACCATGCGCCACTCCAGGCCCCGGTCCGCGATGGCGTCGGAGAAATCGGCCGCCAGGGAATCAAAAAGCTCGGAGATCGCGAAGTCGCGCTCCGCCGGGCGAAGATTGCCCGCCTCAAGACGGTTCACATCGAGCAGGCTCGACAGAATGCTGGACATGGTGTCGAGGGATCGCCCCATTCCGTCGACAAGCTCGCGTCCCTCGCCGCGTGGAAGATGCAGCCCAAGCGACCCCTGCAGAAACCTCAGCGTCTGCAGGGGCTGCCGCAAATCATGGCTCGCAGCGGACAGGAAGCTGGATTTCGCCCGGTCCGCCATCGCGGCTGACTTCCAGGCCAGGGAAATCTGTCCCTCAAACTTCTTCCTTTCCGTGATGTCGGTCATCAGGCCGTTGATGCGGGCGGGCTTCCCGGCCGCATCAACGTGCGTGATGGCAACCTGCTGCAGCCAGACCTCGCCGCGCCCATCCGGGCGCAGAAACCGAAACGTCATCGAATGCGAGGGTTCGCCGAGCGGAGGGGCGTCCAGCCAGGCCGCAAGCGACGGACGATCCTCGGCGGCGATGCATTTCATCCATTCCGCGCTGCCAAGCGGTCGCTGCGGATCCAGACCGAGGATATCCGCCGCGTTCGGGCTCAAATCGATCAGCCCGTTCCCGAGATTCCAATCGAAGGTGATCACGCCGCCGGCACGAAGCGCTTCCTCAAGCCGAAGCTCGCGTTCGAGAATGGCGCGTTCGTGCATCCGTCGTTCGCTGAACAGCGCCGCCAGCACGAGCGCGCCGAACGAAATCGCCAGGACGCCCGCCTGGGCCGACAGGATACGCTCATCGAACGGCAACCGCGTATCACCGAAGAGGCCGATGCCGAATATCGTCGTCCACACGATCGTGAACGCGCACAGGAACGTTGCGACAGCGGTGAAGGCAGGACGAACACGCGCGGCAATCCACACGAACAGCGGACAGAGCGCGGCAAGCGCCAGTTTGAGCGTCCAGGGTTCACTCGGCCAATTGACCCGCAATACGCAGATGGCAGCCACGAGCGCGAGCGCGAAGGCCCCTTCCGCTGTTTCGCGCCGGGGCGGAGCGTCGCGCAGGAATGAGGCCAGTCCCAGCATGAGCGGTGCGACGGTGATGGTGCCGAGCGACTCCGAGACGACCCACTGATACCAGATCTTGATGATGGATGCGTTCGACGTGTGGAAGAGGACAAATCCAAGCGTACCGACGGCACCGCTGATGAAGGCTGCAGCTATCGTGGCGCCGAACAATTCAAGGACACGACGCAACTCGTTCAATTCGAATGGGGGCTTGCTCCATCTCTGGATCAGCCCTGCGACGATCAGGGGACCAACGGCATTGGCTACCGCGAAGAATGCCGTGCTGGCAGCATTGCGGTCGCCGATCAGATTGGCTGCGACAGTGGCGGCGACCACGCCGATGATGACCGGCCACCGCACGGCCGGGCCAAACGCGACCATGACACCGGAAGCGACACCCGCCGCCGGCCAGAACACTGCAACGCCAGCCTTGTCGAGCAGACCGAGACCAAGATACGCTGCCAGGAAAAACGCGGCCGCGACGGCGATTGAAATAGCCCACGCCGGCCATGCCACGGACGGCCGCGAACCGGGCGCTTCAGTCGTGGCCAACTCCAGGCTCATCGCTCACACCCGCATCGGCATACGCCACCAAACTACTGATCGCCATATCGGGTCAGCCGAATATCCGCGAGGAGATAATCGCCCATCCAGTATTTAGTGCCGACAATGGGCTGACAAGGCCAATTCGTGCCAGATTGCCGCGGGAGCGGTGGCGAGCTATCCCAGCTCGATCTCCTCGTTCACTTCGTGCGAAAGCGTGAGGCCGCCGACGGTCAGCACCATCTTTGCCGGCAGCTTTTCATGACCCTTGAGCTTGCCGGAATCGATCGCGTCGCGCACCGCCTTTTCGATCTCGCGCTGTGAGGTGACGCCGACTTGCTTGAGAAATTTGCGCAGGCTGGCATTGAAGACGTCTTCGTTCATGGGGTCCTCCTGATCACGGCCTGACCGGGTTGTTCAGCATCTGCTCGGCCAGATTGCGCTGGGCGCGGTCGGCGCGGGCATTGGCGTTACCGCGCTGCACGTCGCGGTTCTTGCGGCAATTGACGTATTCGTTCGAACCGACCGCGACATTGTTGGCGCGGCAGAATGCGTCATCGTCAGCGCTGGAATCGACCATGGTCGGCTGGCCACGTTCGAGGCAGCCGGACAGCAGCGGGGCGATCAGGACAAGCGCGAGTGGCAGATTGCGGCGCATGCTCGGTTCCTTCGGTTTTTCGTCACGATCGGGCAAAAGCGCGAAGCGCGTCCTCGCTGGATGACCCCGCAATCGATCGAAAAGATGGCAAATTGCGCCATTTGGGCAGGACTATGACACCACGTCTCGGCGCGGGACAGATGGATTGCTCACATGGGGAATGTGTGTGTCAAGGATGGGCAGCCACTTTTTTGTTCGACTGCGGCCACCTCTTCGTCCCGACCGCGGGCTGTGCAGGATGAC
>NZ_DAINNI010000225.1:0-3931 GCF_036735945.1 Bradyrhizobium sp.
TCGGCGATATATCCTGACAGTCCAGCCCCAATCTGACTTCCGACGTCAATTTTCCGGACGCGCGTCACGCCGCCAATTCCTCGGGTTGAGGTTGCTGGGCGTGCATCCAGTCGGCTGCGGCTTGTGCCTTGCTGGCGGCGGTGAAGATGGCGCGAGGGTCGTCCTTCAGCACGCGCAACCACGATGCCACGTATGCGGCATGATCGGCGCGCGGATGGTGGGCGATCCCGAGGTCAGCGAGCACGAACGAAGCTGTCAGTTCGGCGCAGATCTCCTCGATCGCCAAGCTGTCGCGCTTGAACCTCTCGGCAAAATTGCGGTCGAGCCTGTGCTTTGCGCCCGTAGCGTGGCCGGCTTCGTGCAGAAGGGTGCCCATCTGCGCCGATGCATCCCGGAACGTCGAAAAGGCTGGCATGAAGATGTGATCGAGATCGATCCGGTAGTGCGCATCATAGGCGCCCTCGGTGATCGGGATCTTGAGGGCCGCGACGAAAGCTTCGGCGTGCTCGAACCGCTCGCTCTCGGGCAATACCGCGACAGGAGCGGGTTCATAGCCCTCGACCTGTGCGAGGTTGAACACGGTGAAGGCCCGGGCGAACATGCGGCCGGGGCCGGCTTCGCCGTCGTCATGATCATCGTCGGCGCGTGATGCGGTCTGCTTCCAGAACACGACGGTGGTTCCGCGTTCCCCCTTGCGGACCTGTGCGCCGAGCGCTGCCCACTGGCGATAGGTCCCCCAAAGACCACTGGAATAGCTGCTAGCTTCAGCGGCAATCCAGAGCGCCAGCACATTGACACCGCGATAGCGACGGCGGGAGGTGACGTTCTGCGGCCTCGTCGTGGCAGCGCCATCATGGTGCCAGGGCATGCGCCAGTCGCCTGCGCCTGCTTCGATGGCGGAGACAATCTCGGTGGTGATGCGCGAATAGACGTCAGCTCGCGGCGTCGCAGGGTGGGATCGGAACATGGCGGTCTCCACGTCGGGCGGAGGGAAACTCTCTTCCGCTCCTTCAGCCCGTCACCCGAAAACCAGCCTCCTCTTCCTCTCCCGCCATGCCGCTATGAGGTGTGGCGGCACCGGGCGCGATCTGCTCGAGGAGACGCTCGATCCTTGCCACCTCGGCCTGAAGCGTTACCCGCTGCGGTTCTGGAAGCCGCTTCTCGCGCAGCAAAAGCCGCGCCTCGTCAGCTCCGCGCTGCCAGGCCGGGCGATGCCGTTCGACAATACAGGCGTTGGGGCAGCGGACCGGCTCGCACATGGCGATCATTGGTCCGGTGGCACCCGGTTCCGAAATCCGGTTGAGGCAAAGGGCCGTTGCCGGATCAAAGAAGCAATCGGCCAGCGGGCCGACATGCAATGTCCGCGCGAGACTGCCGAGCATCGTGCGCAGGCGTGGCCGGTCGGCAATCATGGCGGGTAGCGGCGCCAACTCGTGGCCAACAGTATCGAGTGCGGCTCCGATCCTGTTCGCGGCAGGTCCGCCAAGACGCGCACCACCCTGCCGCTCGTCGAAGTAGACGAGGATATCGTCGATCTGCCCAAGCGCGCGTTGGGCTTCGATTTCTCCCCGAAATCCGGACCGGCTGCTGCCGGCATAGCCTTCGAACGCCGCAACGCTGGCGTGCTTGTACTGGATCATGCCGGCAATCGTCCCAAAGGGCCGGTTGGCGATGTGCCAGGCGATGGTCCGGCGAAACTGGCGAGTGGTCAGGCGCCAGGGCGCGCCATTGGGTCCGACAGGGATGATCGGTGCCTGCGCCGTTCCGAACCGGTCGTTGAGATGATCGCGATACCGGTTGAGTTGCCGGACGATCTCGGCAGAAATGTGCGTCTTGGTGTTGGCCCGAAGCGCGAGGACCGGCCACAAGGTCGTTGTTCCGCGCGCTTGCCCCGCCCGCGCGGAAAGCCGTTCGAGGACGGCGATGGCTTCGGCGACCGGCGCGATCGTGACCCACTCGGTCTCCTCGCCGCCCCCGCGCTTGCCCTTGTAGGCGGTGGACTTGATGCGATGCCGCAAGATCGCACCGTCTTCTGCTCTGGTGATGGACAGGCATCCCCGCTTCATCGCCTGGATCTCGCTATCTCGCATGCCTGAGAGATAGGCACAAACGACGTAGGCTGCCGACTGCAGCATGACCTCTTCGAGAGCCAGGACCTTGGCGTCGAAGCGGGTGCGCCAGGGCAGGCCGGTATCGGGATCGGCCGAAATGGGCGTATCCATCCCGCCGATCTCGGTGCCGAGTTCTGCAATGGCGGCGGCGATGAGGTCCGGCGCGCCGGTGGTGAGGCCAAGGTGCATGGCAGGTTCGGCCTGCGCATCGATGCCGGCATGGAGGTGAATCAGGTGGTAGTTGATCGGCGGCGTGACTTCGCCGCTTTGCGGATCTGTCCGCGTTGTGCCGTTGTGTGGGGTGGTCCAGATCGGAACCCCGCGCCGTTGTCGCCGCAAGGCGGCAATATAGGTGTTGAGGCGTTTGCGTTGCCGCGACCGTCGATCAGCATGATCAAGACCCGCCTCAGCGGCAACCAAACGGTCTCGCGTTGCTTCGAGGCGATCGAGTTCCGCCCGCGCGGCGAGGATGTCATCTGCATAGCAGGTCACGTAGCGCAGCGACCAGGCGAGCAGCGGGGTGATGATCGGTTCCGGAATGCGCGGCGTCCGGTTCTCTCCGGCGATATGCTTTGCTCCCGCCACCGAAAACGGGCTGCGCCCGGGCCATGGCTCAAAGGACAGGCACGCAGTCGGCAGATGGTGCCGCAACTCATGCAGGTCGAAGATTATCCGCAGCAGCGCTGCCGCCGCAACCGGACGCTGTCCGGCAAGGCGCAAAGAGCAGGCGTAGCGATCGGCCAAGGCCTGATCGACCCGGCCGAGATCGAAACGACCCAGCTGAGCCTTTACGAAGTCGAAAAAGCGCAAGGTCCGGTTGGCCTCGCCGCGCACTCCCGCCGGCTCAAGCCGAGAACGGTGCCCGGGCAAATCGACATTGAGCCGCGCATGGAGAATCTGGCGCAGGGCATCGGCGATGGATGGGTCGTCGATGCCGTCAAAATGTACCGTGACATGGCAGCGCCGGGCATTGTCGCGAAACACGCCGGGAGCCAGATCCCAGACCGGATCGCCGTATCGCGAGATATGCGCGCGATCGAAGCCGGGGCGCAGCGGTGCGGACAGGAGCACCGGGAGGGCATCACGTTCATCGCAGCCCTCCGCCAGAACCTGGAGGGCGGTCATGCGCGGGCCTCGGGCGGCAGATAAACCGTGGGAGGCTCGGCCGTGACCTGCGCCCGGGCCCTTGCCACCACGTCGTCGCCGAAGGCGGGCAGTATCTGCTGAACGATGCGGTCACGGGCATGGCCGAACTTGGCTGCCCAATCGGCCGCGCTCAGGCCGGCTCGCTGATCATCGACGAAGGAGAGGAACGCGAGGATGGCGGGAAGCTTGCGCGCGGTGATGACCGCGTTGCGACAATCTAGGCACCCCCAGAACGGCGTGGGACACGCGGTACCGGCAGATGTAAAGGGACTGGAATAGAAGTTGCCGCAGCTGGCAAGCCAGACGTCCTGTTCGCCGTCGAGAAGTGCGCGCGAGACGCCTTCATCATCCGGAGTGGGGCTCGCCAACTCGCCGCGCAGTCGCTCTTCCTCTGGAGGAAGAAGGATCCTTGGCCCGGCCAGCGCTTCTTCAAGGGCATCCGCCACGGTCTGCTCGTGCAGCGGTCTGAGGGCCGGAATATCGGCGTAGTGCCGTGCCGCGATCTGGACGGTATGGCCGACGGCGAAGCGGGCCATGTGCCCTTCGGTCTTGAGGTACCACAAGGCCTTGTGTGTCTTGCGTAGCTGCGAGAGGCGCAGGAATAGCGGTCGACCGGCGTCATCGACAATGCCGTGACGCTGCGTCCAGGCGTCGATCGTCATGCGCGGATGGCG
>NZ_DAINNI010000226.1:0-3873 GCF_036735945.1 Bradyrhizobium sp.
TCTTCATCACGGAGTTGCCGATCTTGCCGTCCTCGGCGGAGGCGCCGATCACGGCAACGGCTTTCGGCTGCATGATGCGGTTCATCGCCGCTACGATTTCTTCGGTCGGACGCGGCGCCGGGCGCGGCTTGTAGTCGAAGTGGACGACGATGCGCACGTCGGCGGCAATCGCGTCCTTCTTGGTGGCGAATACCGGGTTGAGGTCGAGCTCGACGATTTCGGGGAAATCGCTGACGAGCTGCGAGACCTTGACGATGACGTCGGCCAGCGCATCGCGGTTGACCGGATCGCCGCCGCGCACGCCCTTCAGCATGTCGTGGGCCTGGACGCCGTCGAGCATCGACAGCGCGTCTTCCTTCGTCGCGGGCGCGAGACGGAAGGTGATGTCCTTCAATACTTCGACCAGCACGCCGCCGAGGCCGAACGCCACCAGCTTGCCGAACGAGCCGTCGGTGATGGAACCGACGATGACCTCGGTGCCGCCGGCCAGCATCTGCTGCACCTGCACACCCTCGATCCTGGCATCGGCCTTGTACTTCTTGGCATTGGCGAGAATGGTCTCGTAAGCCTTTTCGGCATCGGCCGCGGTCTTGAGGCCGACCACAACGCCGCCCGCCTCCGTCTTGTGGAGAATGTCGGGCGAGACGATCTTCATCACGACCGGAAAGCCCATGCCCGTTGCGAGTTTGGACGCATCAGCGGCAGATTTGGCCACGCCTTCCTTCGGAACCGGGATGCCATAGGCATCGCACACCAGCTTGCCTTCCGGCGCGGTGAGGCTGGTGCGCTTCTCGGCCTTCACCGTGTCGAGCACCCGGCGGACAGCCTCGTGGGCACCCGGCTCGGCGATCTTGCGGGCCGCATCTGCAGAATTTGACATTGGCTTCCTCCTGGGGCTAATTTTATGGCATTTGGTATGCCAGAGATTGGATTGTCAAGACAAACTATCGCGCAGAAACAGCGAAAACTCGAGCATCTTGACATTCTGGTATTTGGTATGCCAAAAATATTCGGGCATTTCTTCTGCTAAGAAGACCTCTCCAAAACAGGGAGGAGACGAGTCGTGCCCGCACGTAAACAAACCAAGGCGCCGCCTGTCATGGCCGAAGCAGATATTGCAATCGTCCGGATTGCCCCTGAGACGAGCTTCAAGAACAAGGCCTATGAGGCCTTGAAGGAAGCCATTCTCAAGATGGATATCTATGCGACGCCCGAGCCGGTGATGCTCGACGAGCGCGCGTTGTCCGAACGTCTCGGCGTCAGCCGCACCCCCATTCGCGAAGCCATCGCGATGCTGGAGCAGGACGGCTTCGTCAAAACCGTGCCGCGCCGTGGCATCGTCGTGGTCCGCCGCACCAAGGCCGAGATCGTCGACATGATCCGCGCCTGGGCCGCGCTCGAGAGCATGGCCGCGCGCCTGATCACCACCACCGCGCGCAAGAAGGACATCACGGCGCTGCGCGACTTCTTCAAGGATTTTGGCAAGGACCGCCTGCCGCAGGACCATGTCGAAGAGTACTCCAAGGCCAATATCGCCTTCCACCAGGCGCTGATCTCGCTTTCGGAGTCGCAGGTGCTGGTGGATATGACCAACGATATCCTTTTGCACGTGCGCGGCTACCGCCAATTGACCATCGGGCGGAAGGACCGCACCGCGACCTCGCTGCCCGAGCATCTCGGCATCATCGAAGCGCTGGAAGCACGCGACACCGAACTTGCCGAAAAGCTCGCGCGCGACCACACGCTCGGACTTGCCACCTACGTCGAGACGCACGGGCAGGAACTGTTCACTTAAGGCACGCAACTTCGCACCAGAAGACGACCAAAAATCGTCCAAAACCACACGATCAGGGAGATGAAGCCCATGCTGAATACCGCGACCAAGTCCGAAGCACCGGGCACCGAGCAAGAGCTGACCGATGGCTTTCATCTCGTCATCGATGCGCTCAAGCTCAACGGCATCAACACCATCTATAATGTGCCGGGTATCCCGATCACGGATTTGGGCCGCATGGCGCAGGCCGCCGGCATCCGCGTCATCTCCTTCCGTCACGAGCAGAACGCCGGCTACGCCGCGGGCATCGCCGGCTTCCTGACCAGGAAGCCCGGCGTGTGTCTCACCGTTTCGGCGCCGGGTTTTCTCAACGGCCTGACCGCGCTGGCCCACGCCACCACCAACTGCTACCCGATGATCCTGATCTCGGGCTCCTCCGAGCGCGAGATCGTCGACCTGCAGCAGGGTGACTATGAAGAGATGGACCAACTCGCGATCGCAAAGCCGCTGTGCAAGGCGGCCTATCGCGTGCTGCACGCCCAGGACATCGGCATCGGTCTCGCACGCGCGATCCGCGCCGCCGTCTCCGGACGTCCGGGCGGCGTCTATCTCGACTTGCCGGCAAAACTGTTCGGCCAGGTGATGGATGCGGCCGCCGGCGAGCGGTCGCTGGTCAAGGTGATCGATGCGGCTCCGTCGCAGATTCCCGCCCCCGCCTCCGTCAAGCGCGCGCTCGACGTGCTCAAGGCTGCCAAGCGCCCGCTGATCATTCTCGGCAAGGGCGCGGCCTATGCGCAGGCCGATGAGGAAATAAAGAATTTCGTCGAGAAGAGCGGCGTGCCGTTCCTGCCGATGAGCATGGCCAAGGGCCTGTTGCCCGACACCCATCCGCAATGCGCAGGCGCTGCCCGCTCCACGGTGCTGAAAGAGTCCGACGTCGTGATGCTGATTGGCGCCCGGCTCAACTGGCTGCTCTCGCACGGCAAGGGCAAGACCTGGGGTGACGCGCCGAAGAAGTTCATCCAGGTCGACATCGAGCCGAAGGAAATGGATTCCAACGTCGAGATATCAGCGCCCGTGGTCGGCGATATCGGCTCCTGCGTCTCCGCCTTCGTGCAGGCGATGGGCGCTGGCTGGACCGCCCCGTCCGCCGACTGGACCAAGGCGGTATCATCGAAGCGCGAAGAGAACGTCGCCAAGATGGCGCCGAAGCTGATGAACAACAAGTCGCCGATGGATTATCACGGCGCGCTCGGCGTTCTGAAGAATGTCATCAAGGAGCGTCCCGACGCCATCCTCGTCAACGAAGGCGCCAACACGCTCGACCTCGCCCGCGGCGTCATCGACATGTACAAGCCGCGCAAGCGCCTCGACGTCGGCACCTGGGGCGTGATGGGCATCGGCATGGGTCAGGCGATTGGCGCCGCGCTCGAGACCGGCCATCCCGTGCTCGCGGTCGAGGGCGACAGCGCGTTCGGCTTCTCCGGCATGGAGATCGAGACGATCTGCCGCTACAATCTGCCGATCTGCGTCGTCATCTTCAACAATGACGGCATCTATCGCGGCACCGACGTCAACAAGGCGAACTCCGATCCGGCAACGACCGTGTTCGTGAAGGGCGCGCGCTACGACAAGATGATGGAGGCTTTCGGCGGCGTCGGCGTCAACGCCACCTCACCGGACGAACTCAAGCGCGCCGTCAACGAGGCGATGGATTCCGGTAAGCCGACGCTGATCAATGCCGTGATCGACCCGGCCGCCGGTTCGGAAAGCGGCCGCATCGGCAACCTCAACCCGCAAAGCGTTCTGAAAAAGAAATAGCTGACTTCAACCCATTTCATCCTGCACACGCAGGGCAGACAGACACAGTACGGAGCAAACACGATGACAAAGGCGCTTACGGGCGTTCGCATTCTCGATTTCACCCACGTCCAGTCGGGTCCGACCTGCACGCAACTGCTGGCCTGGTTCGGCGCAGACGTGATCAAGGTCGAGCGCCCGGGCGTCGGCGACATCACCCGCGGCCAGTTGCAGGACATCCCGAACGTGGACAGCCTGTATTTCACCATGCTGAACCACAACAAGCGCTCGATCACGCT
>NZ_DAINNI010000227.1:0-3842 GCF_036735945.1 Bradyrhizobium sp.
GGCGCCTGGGTCGATCCGGCCGTCAAGAAATCCACCCCCGTCGTCAATCCGGCGAGCGAAGAGCCGATGTACGAAGTTGCGCTCGGCTCGAAGGCCGACCTCGACAAGGCCGTTGCCGCCGCCAAGCGCGCTTTCGTCACCTATTCGCAGACCAGCCGCGAGGAGCGTATTGCGCTCTTGGAAAAGATCATCGAGATCTACAAGGGCCGCATGAAGGAGATCGGCGCGGCCGTTTCCGACGAGATGGGCGCACCGCTGCCGATGGCCGAGCGCCTGCAGGCCGGCGCCGGCCTTGGCCACATCGCCTCCACGCTGGAAGTGCTGAAGAACTATCCCTTCGAAGAGACGGTCGGAACCGCCGTCGTGGTGCGCGAGCCGGTCGGCGTCATCGGCATGATCACGCCGTGGAACTGGCCGCTGAACCAGATCGCCTGCAAGGTCGCACCTGCGCTCGCCGCCGGCTGCACCATGATCCTGAAACCCTCGGAATTCACCCCGACCTCGGCCTTGATCTTCGCGGAAATCCTCCATGAAGCGGGCGTGCCGAAGGGCGTGTTCAACCTGATCAACGGCCTCGGCCCGGAGGTCGGCGCCGCGATGAGCGAGCACCCCGACATCGACATGATCTCGTTCACCGGCTCGACCCGCGCCGGCGTCGACGTCGCCAAGCGCGCCGCGCCGACCGTGAAGCGCGTCAGCCAGGAACTCGGCGGCAAGTCGCCGAACGTCATCCTCGAAGGCGCCGACCTCGCCAAGGCGGTGACCGGCGGCGTCATGCACATGTTCAACAATTCCGGACAGTCGTGCAACGCGCCGTCGCGGATGATCGTGCCGCTGTCGAAGATGAAGGAAGTTGCCGCCATCGCGAAGGGCGTCGCCGACAAGACCAAGGCCGGCGATCCGCGCGGCGAGGGCACCACCATCGGCCCCGTCGTCAACCGCGGCCAGTGGGACAAGATCCAGGCGCTGATCAAGAAGGGCATCGACGAGGGCGCAACGCTGGTTGCCGGCGGCCCCGGCCTGCCGGAAGGCGTCAACAAGGGCTTCTATGTCCGTCCGACCATCTTCGCCGACGTCACCAACGAGATGACGATCGCGAAGGAGGAAATCTTCGGACCGGTGCTGACCATCATCGGTGCCAAGGACGAAGCCGAGGCGGTCAAGATCGCCAATGACACGCCCTATGGTCTCGCCGGTTACGTCACCGGCGATACCGTGGAAAGCGCGCGCCGCGTCGCCCGCCAGATCCGCGCCGGCAACGTCAACCTGCAGGGCGTGCCGAACGACCGCACCGCGCCGTTCGGCGGCTACAAGCAGTCCGGCAACGGCCGCGAGTGGGGCAAGTACGGCCTCGAGGAGTATCTCGAGGTGAAGGCGGTCGCCGGCTACAACGCGGCGTAAGTCGCAACCGTCATTGCGAGCCACCGGGTCGGGCGAATGCCCGCCCGATGACAGGCTCCGCGAAGCAATCCATTGCCGGACAGGAATGGATTGCTTCGTTGCTTCAGACCGCCGCCACGCAGGAGAAGATCTGCCCGCGTGGGCCACGCAAGGTGGTTAATGCAAAGCTGCCGAAGCGATGGTCTACTGTGCGCAACCCCAAGCTGAACGTGAAAAAACACGCAATTCGAGCGAATTTCACCGATTGCATCAATCAATCGTTGGTATTCCACCCCGACTATGCCGCTCCAGTAGAGCCTGCGGTCGGACGGATGGAATGAAGACTTTCCTTTGGGTCATATGGGCGGCGCTACGCGCGACGTTCTGGAAAAGCACTGCTGCCGGTCGCCCGGTCGGCATCGGCATGGTGCTCCTCTTCGCCGTGCTGGCGGCGGCGTCCGAGGCCGCCAACCAGTATCTCACGGCCGAAGGCGCAGCCGGCTTCAGCCCGTATGGCATCAACTCGATCATCGCGGGGATCGCGGTCGGCGCCGTGGTGACCTTGCTGTTCGCTTCGCGCCACCGCACGGTCGTGCTGGCCCGGTTCCTTGCGATGAGCGCGCTGGTGAGCTGGCTGGCGGCGGTCGTCGTCCATTATTTGCCGTTCAAGCCGCAGGATTTTCCGCCGGGAGCATGTCCCGTTGTCATCCTGCTGCTCGTGACGTGGTGGATAGGCTCGGCGGTCGCCGTCCTGAGAGGGGCCGGCGTCGGCCCGTATCAGAGCGCGACGATCAGAGGGTTCGGGCTTGCGGTCGTATCGCTGCTCGCGGTTACGGCCATGCCGTCGTTCCCGACTTTCGCGGGCCGCGATTTCGAGCTGTCGACCTACAATTTCTGGGAAATCGCATCCGCCAAATTCCGCAAAGGCGTCGAGGAAACGACCGCTGAAGTCGACACAGCGGCAATCGAGCTTTCGCAGCCGTCGCTGCTCGAAGCCGAGATCGGGAAGCTGTTGCCGGAGCGAAAGGGGACGACGGACATCTACGCCATCGGAATTGCCGGATGGTCCGATCAGGACGTGTTTACCAGGGAATTGAACGGCGGTTTGTCGATCCTGAGCAGGTCGCTCGGCATGGATCGCGGCACGGTGCGGCTTGTGAACCATCGCGATACGCTTGCGACCACCCCGGTCGCCACCCGCACGAACTTTGCCGCTGCGGTGCGTGCCGTAGCTCGGACCATGAACAAGGACGAAGACGTCATGGTCATCTTCATTACGTCGCACGGTGGGCCGACGGGCGTCGGCCTCTTCCTGGGGAGCGCCCTGACTGCCGTACTCAGTCCGGATCATGTCGCTTCCGTCCTCGATCGCGAAGGTATCCGCAATCGCGTGATCATCGTTTCGGCCTGCTATTCCGGCGTCTTCGTCAAGGCTCTCGCGTCGCCGGACAGCATCGTGCTGACGGCCGCGGACGAAAACAGCACGTCGTTCGGCTGCTCCAACGAGCGCGAATGGACCTATTTCGGCGATGCCTTCTTCAATCAAAGCTTCGGCGAGAGCGTGTCGCTGCAACAGGCCTTCGAGGATGCAAAGGTGAAGATCTCGGAATGGGAGGCCCGCGACGCGCTGCCGCCGTCGTCGCCGCAGGGCCATTTCGGCGCTGTGATTTCCGAGAAACTGGCGAAGCTCAAGTCCGGCAAGAAGATGCAGGCCTCTACCGAGGAACGTTAGCTCGTCGGCAACCGTATGGATTGCGTCAGCCGCCGGCCGCGCCTTGCGTGTTCACGTAGAGCGCGTAGATCGACTGGCTGGCGGCCATGAACAGGCGGTTGCGCTTCACCCCGCCGAAGCAGAGGTTGGCGCAACGCTCGGGTAGCGCAATGCGGCCGATCATGACGCCGTCGGGCGCGAACACCACGACGCCGTCGAGCTCGGGATCGCCCATGCCCCAGCCGCACCAGAGATTGCCGTCGATGTCGACCCGGAAGCCGTCGGGCGTGCCCGGTCCGGCATCGACGAACACGCGCTTGTTGGAAAGCTTGTCGCCGGATGGCGAAACGTCATAGGCGAGGATCTTGCGGTTCGGCACCCCGCGGGACTCGATGACATAGAGGATTTTTTCATTCGGCGAGAAGGCGAGCCCGTTCGGTCCCAGCACGCCCTCGGCGACGATCATGGCCTTGCCGGTCTGCCCGTCGATCCGGTAGACATTCTGCTCGAGCTCCGGCTCCGCCTTGTAGCCCTCGTAATTGCCGAGCAGGCCGAACACCGGATCGGTGAACCAGATCGAGCCGTCGGACTTCACGACGACGTCGTTCGGCGAGTTCAGCCGCTTGCCGTCGAAGCAATCCATCAGCACCGTGATCGACCCGTCATATTCGGTGCGCGTGACGCGCCGGCCGCCATGCTCGCAGGTGACGAGCCGTCCCTGGCGGTCGCGGGTATTGCCGTTGGCGAAGTT
>NZ_DAINNI010000228.1:0-3782 GCF_036735945.1 Bradyrhizobium sp.
GCGCGCGCATCGCCGGCTTGTAGACGTCGATGCGGTCGCCGCCGATGCGCTTGGAGTGATACATCGCAAGCTCGGCGTCCTTGATGATCTCCTCGGACAATTGCGTCTGCGGATCGGAGAGCGCGAGCCCGATCGAGGCGGTCAGGAATATCTCGCGGTCGTTGAAAGCGATCGGCGCGCGGATCGTCTTGCGGATCGTCTCGGCGAAATTGGTGATGCGCGCCGGGTCCTGCTCCGACAACAGGATCAGGCCGAACTGGTCGCCGGCGAGCCGCGCCAGCGTGTCCTGCGGTTTGAGGATGCGCGTCAGCCGCCGCGCCAGCGTCAGCAGGATGGAGTCGCCGACCGCGATGCCGACGGAATCGTTGACCTGCTTGAAGCGGTCGAGATCGATCACCATCAGCGTCGGCCGCAGGTTCGGCATCGCCTTGGTGAAATTGGCCACCGCGCCGAGGCGGTCCATGAACAATTTGCGGTTCGGCAGGCCGGTGAGGTTGTCATGCACGGAGTCGTGCAGCATGCGCTCTTCGGCGTTCTTGAACTCGGTGACGTCGGTGAGCGTGCCGACGACGCGCGAGACCTCGCCGTCGGAGCCGACCACCGGGCGCGCCTTCAGCGCGAACCACATGAAATGGCCGTCCGGCGTGCGGAGGCGGAAATCCTGCATCAGGCGGCCGCGGCGCTGGTCGAGCACGCTGTCGAGCGCGGCGCGGAAGCGATCCTGGTCGAGCGGGTGCAGCACCTCGAGCCATTTGGCGGCGGGACCTTCCAGCGTGCCACGCTTCAGGCCGAGCAGGCTTTCGGTCTCCGGACTCGTGAACACCTTGTCGGCGGAGACGTCCCAGTCCCAGATCAGATCGCCCGAGCCGGTCAGCGCCAGCGCGCGGCGCTCGACGTCGGAAACGATGCCGGTGGTGGCGCCGCCGCCGGCGAAGGCATGCTGCATGACAGTAAATCCGATCAGCATCACGATCAGCACGAGGCCGCCGAGCAGCGCCGGGCCGACGATGTCGTTGGTGACGCTTCCCCCAACCGTCATGCCGGCCGCGATCACCCAGACCACCAGCAGGAACCAGGTCGGGATCAGCAGCACGGCGCGGTCGAAGCCATGCGTCGAGAGATAGACGATCAGCGCAAAGCCGGCGAAGGCGATCAGCACCAGCGAGATGCGCGCGATGCCCGAGGCAACCGCTGGATCGAACAGCGCCAGCGCCACCAGCGAGCCGAGAAAGGCGAGCCAGCCGACCGTGATGTGGGAATATCGCACATGCCAGCGGCTGAGATTGAGATAGGCGAACAGGAACACCAGCAGCGTCGCGGCGAGGATCGCTTCGCCCGCCGCGCGCCAGACGCGCTCGGCGTTGTTCGACATGTCGAGCACCTTGCCCCAGAAGCCGAAATCGACGCCGATATAGACCAGCACCGCCCAGGCCAGCGCGGCGGCGGCCGGGAACATGATGCTGCCCTTGACCACGAACAGAATGGTGAGCACGAGGGCCAAGAGTCCGGAGATGCCGATCACGATGCCCTGGTAGAGCGTGAACGAGTTGACCTTGTCCTTGTAGGCGTCGGGTTCCCACAGATAGAGCTGCGGCAATTTATCGGTGCGCAGTTCCGCGACGAAGGTGACGACGGCGCCGGGGTCGAGCGTGATGCGGAAGATGTCGGCGGTCGCGCTTTCCTGGCGCTCGGGGCGGTCACCGGTCGATGGCGTGATCGTTGCGATACGCGACAGGCCGAGGTCGGGCCACAGCAGGCCCGACGACACGATGCGGTAGTGCGGAGCGACGATCAGGCGGTCGAGCTGGTCGTCGGTGTTGTTGGCCAGCGCGAACACCACCCAGTTCTGGCCGCCTTCACGGGCGCGGACCTCGATGCGGCGGACAATGCCGTCGGTGCCGGGGGCCGTTGAAACCTGGATGCGATCGGTCTCGCTGCGCTGATGGTCGAGGACGGCTGTGAGGTCGATCGCAGGCGCGTCACCGCGGACGCTGACCGCGTCAATCGCGTGTGCCGCTGGCGCGGCCGCAACAATCATGAAGCCCAGCGCGAATAGCGCAAGGCACCTGATCAGACGCAATGTCAGTACTCCGCGACCAACGATCCTTCCGGCCTGGCGAACAGGCCGGCGTTTCCGCGATAAATGACATGAAAGCGAAGTAAATCAAAGGGTTTCCGCCTCTGCTCCGCCGTGGATCATTAAACCGCCAACACAATTTTGCCAATATGTGCTGAGGTCTCCATGCGTCGGTGTGCGTCGGCGGCTTTTTCCAGTGGGAACGAACTGTCCATCAGCGGTTTTACGCGTCCTTCGCGCAATAGCGGCATCACCTTGGCTTCGATTGCGGCGACCATCGCGGCCTTATCCGCATTAGTACGGGGGCGCAGTGTGGAACCGGTATGGGTCAGCCGCTTCACCATCACCTTGGCAATGTTGACGCTGACCTTGGGTCCGTTGAGGGTCGCGATCTGCACGATACGGCCGTCGACCGCGGCGGCGTCGTAATTGCGATCGACATAGTCGCCGGCAACCATGTCGAGGATCAGGTTGGCGCCCGCATTGTTGGTCTCCGCCTTGACCACGGCGACGAAGTCCTCGTTCTTGTAGTTGATGGCGCGGTCGGCGCCGAGTTTCAGGCAGGCGTCGATCTTGTCCTGCGAGCCGACGGTCACGATAACTTTAGCGCCGAACGCTTTCGCAAGCTGGATCGCCATGGTTCCGATGCCGGACGAGCCGCCGTGGATCAGCAGGGTTTCGCCTGCCTTCAGCGCGCCACGTTCGAACATATTGTGCCAGACCGTCATCAGCGTTTCCGGGATCGCGCCGGCTTCCTGGATCGAGAGCGACGGCGGCACCGGCATCGCCTGCGCGTCTTGCGCAATGCAATATTGAGCGTAGCCGCCGCCTGCCACCAGCGACATCACCTTGTCGCCGAGCTTGTGCTTGGTGGCGCCTTCGCCGAGCGCGACCACTTCGCCGGCGATTTCGAGGCCGGGCAGGTCGCTGGCACCAGGCGGCGGCGGGTAGGCGCCGGAGCGCTGCGCGACATCAGGACGGTTGACGCCGGCCGCCATCACCTTGACCAGGATTTCGCCCGGACCGGGCTTCGGCACGCTGCGGGTTTCCGGCAGCAACACCTCGGGGCCGCCGGGCTTGCTGATACCGACGACGGTCATTTGCGCGGGCAGCTTTTCCATGATTTGTCCTTGCGAAAGGCTGGGAATTTTATTGCAGGCGGCCCCTGATTAGCCAGCCCGGCTCCGGCTGGCAACCGCTCCGGGTCCGCTCGGCGCAAGGAGAAACGCATGGCAATCGAGGACGACGACAAGCCGCGGAAGAAAATCACCCACGAGATCGGCCAGGACCTGTCGCTGCTATCGGTCGAGGAATTGACCGAGCGCATCGCGCTGCTGAATTCCGAAGTCGCGCGGTTGCAGGAGGCGATCACGAAGAAGCGAGCGTCAAAAGATGCGGCGAACAGCTTCTTCAAGTCGTAGACGCGAGCAATTGCCGTGTCGTCGTCGCGAACGCAGGTGCTCGCAAGCCGAGGCCCCATGTTATGGCAGGGCCGCTGGCCTACTTTCCCTCTACAGGGATGGGCTGTTCGCGGCTTCATTTGAAATGCGAATCAATCTCGGCCAATGGCCGACATGGCAAACAAAGCCTGAAGAAATCCGCTCGTTTACGAAGGATTAAGCTTTCTCGATTATGACTGTCATTGTCCTTGTTTGGACACCGAGTGGCTCCTGTCCACTCTGTTTGACGCCTCCCTGTTATCAAC
>NZ_DAINNI010000229.1:0-3759 GCF_036735945.1 Bradyrhizobium sp.
TGTTCATGGTCTACACCGCCGGCAATTTCATCGAATGCACCACCGACACGCCCTACCTGCAGATCGGCGAGCACAAATACGGCAAGCCGGTGCTGGACCGCGCGATGCACTACGATGTCGAATTGTACGAGGCGCTGAAGACCGGCCTGATCTCGATGGATTCGACCATGCGCTCCAACCTCGGCGTCGGCCTGCCGATCGATGTCCTGGTGGTGCGCGCGGACGCCTGCGAGGCCGACCTCAACCACCGCATCGAGGCGGGCGAGCCCTATTTCCACGACCTGCGCTCGCGCTGGTCGGCAGCGCTGCGCGCGGCGCATCAGAATATTCCAAGACCACCCTACAAATCAGAAACTGAAGCAAAGAAGTAAAGGCGAGGAAACAATGGCCGACGCAACCAACAAGATCGCACTCGTGACCGGCGCAGGCACCGGCGTCGGACGCGCCGCATCGCTGGCGCTGATGAATGCCGGCTACACCGTGGTGCTGGCCGGCCGCCGCATGGAGATGCTGGAGGAAACCAAGAAGCTCGGCGACAATGTCGGCAAGAGCCTCTGCGTTTCCGCCGACATGACCAAGCCGGAGTCGATCGCGGCATTGTTCGCCAAGGTAAAGGACACCTATGGACGGCTCGACGTTCTCTTCAACAACGCCGGCATGGGCGCGCCGCCGGTCAATTTCGAGGACCTCACCCTCGAACAGTGGCAGGCGGTGGTGAACACCAACCTCACCGGCCCGTTCCTGTGCACCCAGCACGCCTTCCGCATCATGAAGGACCAGAACCCGCGCGGCGGCCGCATCATCAACAACGGCTCGATCTCGGCGCACGCCCCGCGCCCGTTCTCGTCGGCCTATACCTCGACCAAGCACGCGATCACGGGTCTCACCAAGGCGTCCAATCTCGACGGCCGCATGTATGACATCGCCGTCGGCCAGGTCGATATCGGTAACGCCGCGACCCCGATGACCGACCGCATGGTCGCCGGCCCCGGCGTGATGCAGCCCGACGGCACCATGAAGCACGAGCCGCGCATGGACGCGAAAGCGGTCGGCGATGCCGTCGCCTACATGGCCAGCCTGCCGCTCGACGCCAACGTGCTGTTCATGACGGTCATGGCGACCAAGATGCCGTTCGTGGGACGGGGGTAAGGCACCAACGTGCCCCGGACGCAGCGCGGCGCGAAGTGCTGCGCGGCTGAGCCGGGGCCTACACTTGCGGCACGATGGATCCCGGCTCTGCGACGCAGCGTTTCACGCTGCGTCGCGTCCGGGAGCTACTCCAGCCGCTCCACCTTCCGCAGCGTCGGGAACAGCTTCATCCAGAGTAAAGCAATGGCAATCGTGCCGACGCCGCCGAGGACGGCGGCCGGCACCGCGCCGAACAGTGCGGCCGTGACGCCGCTTTCGAACTGGCCGAGCTGGTTGCTGGCATTGATGAACAGGAAATTGACCGCGCCGACCCGGCCGCGCATCTCGTCGGGCGTCGCAAGCTGCACCAGCGAGAAGCGGATCACGACGCTGATCGTGTCGGCGGCCCCGAGCAGCGCCAGCGCCAGCACCGACAGCCACATCCACTGCGACAGCGCGAATATCACCGTCGCCGCGCCAAACACGATCACGGCCTGGAACATCCGCAACCCGACATGGCGGTTGATGGTGTGGCGCGCCAGCACGATCGTCATCAACAGCGCGCCGACCGCGGGCGCGGCACGCAGGATGCCGAGGCCGAGCGGGCCGGCTTCAAGAATATCGCGCGCATAGATCGGCAGCAGCGCCGTTACGCCGCCCAGCAGCACGGCGAACAGGTCGAGCGAGATGGTGCCGAGGATCGCGGGGTTATTGCGGATGAAGCGAACGCCCGCGAACACATCGGCGGCGGTCGCATCCGGCTTCGACACTTCCTGCTTCATGGGATGAATGAAGCCGGTCAGGACGGCACCGACCAGCCAGAACACGACGATCACGAAATAAGGCAGGCTCGGCGCCAGTACGTAGGCAAAACCGCCGAGCGCCGGCCCGGTGATGGTGGCGACCTGCGCCGCTCCGGAGGAGATCGCGGTCGCCCGCTGCACCAGGCCCCGCGGCGCGACCAGCGGCAGCAGCGCCGCCGTGGCGGGACTTTCGAAGGCACCGGCGATGCCGATCACGAAGGTCGCGATGAAGATCTGCACCTCGTTGAGCCAGCCGGCGAAGGTCGAGACCGCCAGGAACAGCGCGGTCGCCGCTTCCGCGATCTGGCAGAGCTGCACCACGCGCTTGCGCTCGAACCGGTCGGCGGCGTGGCCGGCGACGAACACCAGCAGCGCCGTCGGCAGGAACTGCACCAGTCCGACCATGCCGAGCTGGAAGGCGCTGCCGGTGATGTCGTAGATCTGCCAGCCGATCGCCACCGCCGCGATCTGGCTGGCGAAGCGCGACAGGCTGCGGGACAGCAGGAAGAACAGGAACGGCCCGTGCCTGAGCAGGTCGCGGGCGCTCACCGGGGGTGTCGAGGACATGGTTTAGACGCGTGGCCGAGCAGGAAGCCGTTGTCAACGGGCCGCTCCGCAACACGGCATTGCACGGCGACGCGACGCTGGCATAATCGCGCGCCGGGGCATTCGGGGGATTCATGCTGCAACTGCAATCGGCGTTCGGCGTGCTGGCGCTACTGGCGATCGCGTGGGCGCTCAGTGAAAACCGCCGCGCGGTTTCGCTCCGGCAGATGGCGATCGGCCTTGCTGCCACCGTCGTCACCGCGCTGGTGCTGCTCAAGCTGCCGCCGGTCGCAAAGGCGTTCGGCGCCATCAACGACGCCGTCAACACCATCTCGGCTGCGACGCGCGCCGGCACCTCCTTCGTGTTCGGTTACATCGGCGGCGGTGCGCCGCCGTTCGATCTCAAGGCGCCGGGCGCGGATTTCGTGCTGGCGTTCCAGGCGCTGCCGATCGTGCTGGTCATGAGCGTCCTGACCACGCTGCTGTTCTATTGGCGCGTGCTGCCGCCGATCGTGCGTGGCATGGCGTGGCTCTTGGAGCGCACGCTCGGCGTCGGCGGCGCGGTGGGGCTCTCGACGGCAGCCAATATCTTTCTCGGCATGGTCGAGGCGCCGCTGTTCATCCGACCCTACCTGGTGCAGCTCACCCGCAGCGAACTGTTCCTGGTGATGACCGGCGGCATGGCCGGCATCGCCGGCACCGTGCTGGTGCTCTACGCCACTTTCCTCGTGCCGCTGATCCCGGACGCCGCCGCGCATTTCGTCATCGCATCCGTGCTGGGCGCACCGGCGGCGATCCTCGTCAGCCTGATCATGGTGCCGGAGACATCGGACAGGCGCACCGGCGGATCGCTGGAAGACCCCGACATGCACGCGTCCTCGACCATGGACGCGATCGTCAAGGGGACCACCGCCGGGCTTGAATTGCTGCTCAACATCGTCGCGATGCTGCTGGTGCTGGTCGCGCTGGTCTATCTCGCCAACGCCGTTCTCGGTTTGCTGCCCGAGATCGGGGCTGCGAAAATCTCGCTGCAGCGGCTGCTCGGCTATCTGATGGCCCCGGTGTGCTGGCTGATCGGCCTGCCCTGGCCGCAGGCGGTCACGGCGGGCAGCCTGATGGGCACCAAGACCGTGCTGAACGAACTGATCGCCTATCTCGAACTGTCGAAACTCGGCGCCGATGCGCTCGATCCGCGCTCGCGGCTGATCATGCTGTACGCGATGTGCGGCTTCGCCAACTTCGCCAGCCTCGGCATCATGATCGGCGGCCTCGGCACCATGGC
>NZ_DAINNI010000230.1:0-3695 GCF_036735945.1 Bradyrhizobium sp.
GAGAACTGCAGCTTGACGTCGGACAGGCCGTACAGCGAGATGGTGCGGATCGTGCGCAGGTTCTTGATGCCGGCGACCTGGGTCTCGATCGGGATCGTGATGTAGCGCTCGATCTCTTCCGACGACAGGCCGGGGCTCTGCGTCACGATGTCGACCATCGGCGGCGTCGGATCGGGATAGGCCTCGATGTTGAGCTGCTTGAAGGCGAGCACGCCGCCGATCAGCACGGCGACGAACATGCCGACCATCAGATAACGGCGGCTGACAGCGAGGGCAACCAGGCGATCCATTCAGATCGAAGCTTTCAATGAGGGGTCAGCTGCCGGACGCGGCACGGTCGATGAAGAGCGCACCCTTGGTGACGATCTGCTCGCCGGGCTTCAGATTGCCGACCACCTCGACGAGATCGCCATTGGTGAGGCCGGGCGTGATCTGACGCAGTTCGATCGACTTGTCGGGATGCGCGACCCAGATCCGGACCTGATCGCCTTCATAGATCAGCGCCTGCTTCGGCACGCCCACCGCCGGGCGGTCGCTCGCCGAATAGATCGTGACGTTGGCGAACATCTCGGGTTTCAGCGTGCCGTTCTTGTTGTCGATGGTGGCGCGCACCATTAGCCGGCGCGTTGCGGGATCAATGGCAGTGGAGACGTAGTTGATCCGCGCCGTCAGCAAGCGGCCGGGCAGCGCCAGCACGCTGAAGGTTACATCCTGCCCGATCGCGACATTGGCGCAGTCGCTTTCGCGGACGAAGGCGGTCAGCCAGACGGTCGAGAGGTCGCCGATCACGAAGACCGGGTCGCTGGCGCCGGCGTTGACGTACTGGCCGGGACCGATCTTGCGCTGGACCACGGTGCCTGCGATCGGCGCGAAGATGGTGATTTCAGGATTGATGCGGCCCTTCTCCTGGAAGGTCGCGATGTCCTCATCGGTAAGGCCGAGCAGGCGCAATTTGTTGCGCGCCGCCTGCAGCGCCGTTTCCGAGGAGCGCATGTCGTTTTGCGCCTGGATCAGGGTCGCCTGGCTCTGCTGATAATCCTTGAGCGGAACGGCCTTGCCTTCGTACAGATCCTTGGCGCGCTGTCCCTGCAACTGCGCCAGCTCGAGCGCGGACTTCGCCTTGTTCATGGCGGTCATCGCCGCGATGTAGTCGTTCTGCGCCTGAACGTTGTCGGCAGCCTCGATCACGAACAGCGGCTGGCCCTTGACGACGCTGTCGCCCGGCCTGGCGAGCAGTCTGGTGACGCGGCCGGCATAGGGCGAGAACACCGGCGTCGAGCGATCCTCGTCGATCGCGATCTTGCCTTCGGTGACGTGCTCGGCGCGGAAGCCGCGTTCGGTGACGGGCTGAATGGTCAGGCTGGCCCATTCGGTCGGGCTTGGGGTGTAGCGCTGCAGTCCCTTGCGCGACTGGCTCGAGACTTCGGAATGGCCGCCCTTGGTGCCATTGGCCTTCGTGAAACCGTAAAAGCCCGCGCCGGCAAGCGCGACCAGCGCCAGGGCCATAGCCCAACGCTTCCGTCCAAGCGGCTGCTTTTGCTTTGTATTTTCGTTCCGCATGCCGGCCCGAGCCACCTAGCGACGTTTTGCCTCACCGATCCGCTAATAGTGCCCAAATGGCGATTTAAACAACCTAAAAATCGAAAATCGCCATGGCGGTGAGGTTAAAGTTTGGAGAAGTCCAGATGAACGGCGGATGACTGGCGCGTCAGCGGGACGGCCATTGCGGTGGATGGCTGCCGAGCGGCATCGCGGGACGGGCCCAAAATGCCGGCGTTTTTGACAAAACCGCGGAATGCCGGACCGACCGCAGTGCACCAAAACCTGAATCGACCTGTTCCATGAAGGGCATTACCGCCTCCCCCGTAATATCCCGGGTATCCAGCCCACCGGCGACCCGCCCGAGATTCCAGAGCCAGCGTCCGGTCTGCGCCAGCGACACCTGGACATGCCAGCTTCCGCCTTCGCGCGCCTGACGCGCCTTCGCCATCATGGCGCCGAACGCCATGAAGTAGCCGGTGGCGTGATCGAGCATCTGGGCCGGCAATTCCTTCGGCCCGTCGATGCCGGCGGCCTTGCCCTCGGCATGGTTGAATCCGGTCGTCGTCTGCACCAAGGAGTCGAAGCCGCGCCGTTCCGCCCACGGTCCGGCGTGGCCGTAAGCCGATAACGTGACGTAAACGATACCGGGATTGATGCGCGCGGCATCTTCCGGCGCGAAGCCGAGGGCCGCGAGCGCACGCGGCCGATAGCCCTGCGAAAAAATATCCGCTTCCGCCAGCAGGCCGAGCAAGATCGCCCGTCCTTCCTCGCTCCCGAGTTCGACGAAGCTCGTCAGCTTGCCGCGACCGGTATCGATGGTGAGCCACGGGATCGCCGGCAGTTTTGGGCCCGAGATCAGCAGCACGTCGGCGCCGTGCGCGGCGAGCGTGCGCCCCGCCACCGGCCCCGCGATCACCCGCGACAGATCGAGCACGCGGATGCCGGCGAGCGGCCGGTCACCCGCCAGCCACGGCTTTGGCGCGGCCTCGCCGATCTTCGTGATCGAGATCAGCGGCAGCCCGGCCAATGCCTTTGCATGCGGCGTTGCCGACCATTCGTCATGCGAGCGCATGAAGGCGACCACACCGCCGTCCGCATAGGCCGCGGTCTCGAACGCTGCGCCCTGCCACTGCAACAGCGCGGCCTGAACCGCCTCGCGCTCCGGCGGGCAGTTCAGCACGCGGCAGACGGCGTCGCGGTGGTGAGGAAAATTGGTGTGCAGCCGCACGAAGCCGTCGCTGACCTCATAGACACCGGCGATCGCGTCCCAGGCCGGCGGCGGCGGCTTGTCGTCGACCCTCAGATAGCGCTCGCTTCGGCATTCGATCGCGGCATGGCGCATATCGACCGCGACCTGCTGCGCCTGCCCCGTTCGCATTTTCCAGATCCCGGCCGCGGCGAGCCCGCTTGCCGCGATGCTGACCTGCGCGGCAGCCGCAACCCGAAACGAGGACGGCAGTTGCGGCTCTGCGCCGGTCAGCGTGAGCGCGTCGAGCGCGCGTTCCTCGCCGCCGACGGAGGTCCAGATCCCGGCCAGGATTTCGCGGGGGCTTTGCATCGGCGTGTCGCTTCCCTAACGTTTCTTTCAACATCTGATCGAGCGTAGCCCGGATGCAGCGCGAGCGAAATCCGGGGCACTTTTGCCAGACTTTGTTTTCCCGGATTGCGCTTCGCTCCATCCGGGCTACGCCCCCGCCCCCACGGAAGGAGTTGCAATGGCTGCCATCGATCCACTGACGGCGGGAGCCGTTTTGCTTGCGACCGCCGCTACCGACGCGGTCTATGTCATGTTCACCTCGGCGGTGGTGGCGCGCAAGCGCGTGCCGGCGGCGACCTGGAGCAGCATCTGGTACATGCTGTCCTCCTTTGCGGTCATCAGCTACACCGAGAACTGGATCTATGTGGCCTTTGCAGCCATCGGCTCGTGGGTCGGCGCGTACGCCACCATCACCTTCCTGCACCGCCCACCCGGCGGCCCGCCGGTCGGGGCGGCGCCGGAGTAGCTGATCGAAGCGCGTCCGCGTAGGCAATATTATGCGGTATACTGCAGCCTATACCCGTCATTGCGAGCGCATCGAAGCAATCCATCGATCCCCGGGTTGAGGTATGGATTGCTCACATGGGGAATGTGTGTGTCAAGGATGGGCAGCCAC
>NZ_DAINNI010000231.1:0-3587 GCF_036735945.1 Bradyrhizobium sp.
TGAAATGATCTGACAACGATCACTCTTGATCTCTCCCCATACAAGTATTCCAGAGGCAGCAGTGATCGAACCGATAAGCCGCGGCGTACTGGATCCTCCGCATGCGCGGAGGATGACAGTGGTGTGTGCGGCGCTATTTCAGCGTCATTGCGAGCGCAGCGAAGCAATCCATTGTCACCTCATACGCCGAGAGATGGATTGCTTCGCTGCGCTCGCAATGACGCGAACTCGGTGTGGAGGAGCGACGCGCCCAACTCAGTCCCGCGCGATGATCTCGCGTTCGTCGCGATGTACGGTCTCGGTGTTGTCGAGATTGCCGGGCCGGCGGCGCATCAAAAATTTCGGGCGGCGGGCGCGGACCGCGTTGTGGCGGCGGCGGCGGGCGGCCGGTTCGCGATCGTCGTCTTCGGTCAGCAGCGGCAGCGCGAGGATCTCGCTCCACATCTGCCAGGCGGTGGCGATCTCCTCGTGGTCGGAGCTCACGCACAACGGAATATTGAGCGAGGGATCGCGATGCGCCATTACCAGCATCTGCGCCGCGTCGTCGAGGCCGCGCAGTGCGACGCCGAGAAAGTCGCTGACGCGGACATTGATCGCCATCCGCATGCCGAGGACGGCACGGTGCAGGATGACGCGTTCGCGGTGAAGTTCTACCCTGCGCACGCCGCCGTCGGCGCGGGTGTCGTGCGCATGAAAGCTGAGCGGCAGAGAAAGAGGGTCGAGCCGCATAGCGCGGCTCGACCCGGCGGGATGGATCCCGCTTGTTGCTGTTTGACGCCCCACGGCTCTCATCTCCCCGCCGGGATTATGTTCCCGGTCGATGCGTGAGACCTTAGCCGAGCAATTTCCGTTTCGCCTTAAAAAGCCTGGTTAAGGAGACCTCACCCGCCCTGGATCTCCCCGCATGATTGACAAGACCTTGGCGCGCATGATTGACGAGACCTTGCATAAATGCCGAAATTGTTTGGCATTTGGCGCCGCAAAATGCTTGAACTCCCTGTGAATCAGGCACATCTGATGGCCTTGTCGATTTGCGTTCCCGCTCCCTTCAATGTCAGGGATTTTGTTTGTGAACTCTTCACCATCCACGACGTCACCGCTTTCGAAATCGCCTGAGACCTCCGACCTGTTCGATCAATCGGCGCTCTCGACATTGGCGCAACGCCTGGTCGAGGCGGCCCGGCGCGCCGGCGCGGATGCCGCCGATGCGGTCGCGGTGCGCGGCGTCTCGCAGGGTGTCGAGGTGCGCGACGGCAAGGTCGAGGAGTCCGAGCGCTCGGAAGGCGACGACGTCGGGTTGCGGGTGCTTGTCGGGCAGCGCCAGGCGGTGGTCTCGACCAACGACATCTCCGGCGATGGCATCGCCAAGCTCGCCGAACGGGCGGTGGCGATGGCCCGCGTCGCGCCCGACGACAAATATGTCGGCCTCGCCGATCCCTCGCTGCTGGCGCGAGAGTTCGCCGATCTCGACCTGCTCGATCGCACCGTTCCCGCTACCGCCGAACTGGAGCGCCGCGCCTGCGCGGCGGAAGCCGCCGGGCTCGCGGTCAAGGGCGTGACCAAATCGGGCGGCGCGTCGGCCTCGAGCGGCATCGGTGGCATGGTGCTGGTGACCTCGACCGGCTTCCACGGCTGCTATCTGCGTTCCAGCCACGGCATCTCGATGACCGCGATCTCCGGTGAGGGCACCGGCATGGAGCGCGACTACGATTTCACCTCGGCGCCGCATGCGTCCGATCTCGAATCACCCGAAGCCGTCGGCCGCCGGGCAGGGGAGCGCACGGTGGCGCGCGCCAATCCGCGCAAGGTCGAAACCTGCAAGGTGCCGGTGGTGTATGACCCCCGGGTGTCGGCATCGCTGGTCGGCCATCTCGTCGGCGCCATCAACGGCGCCTCGATCGCGCGCAAGACCAGCTTTTTGAAAGACCGGATGGGCGAGCAATTGTTCGCCAGCAACATCCGCATCATCGACGATCCGCTTCGGGTGCGCGGCCTGCGCTCGCAGACCTTCGATGCCGAGGGCGTCAAGGTAAAGAAGCAGGCGCTGATCGACGAAGGCGTGCTGACCACATGGCTGCTCGATTGCGCCACTGCGCGCGAGCTCGGGCTGGTGACGACGGGGCACGCCCATCGCGGCGTCTCGTCCTCGCCATCGCCGGGATCGTACAATCTGCATCTCGAAGGCGGCGCGATGACCCCGAAAGAGCTGATCTCCGACATCAAGCAGGGCTTTTACGTCACCGACCTGATCGGCTCCGGCGTCAACGGCGTGACCGGCGATTACAGCCGCGGCGCCTCCGGCTTCTGGATCGAGAACGGCGAGATCACCTATCCCGTCAGCGAGGTGACCATCGCAGGCCATCTGCTGCCGATGTTCAAGTCGCTCGTTCCCGCCAACGACCTGGAATTCCGCTACGGCGTCAATGCGCCGACGCTGCGCATCGAGGGCCTGACGCTTGGCGGACGTTGATACCGCCGAGATGATCTGGACGCGCGATGCCGCGCTGTTGCGCGACACCGTGCGCGAGGCCGGCGCGCTGGCGCTGTCGCTGTTTCGCACCGACCTGAAGAACTGGACCAAGGGCGCCTCGTCGCCGGTCTCCGAAGCCGACATTGCCGTCAACGACCTCGTCGAGCGGCGGCTGCGCGCGGCGACGCCGGATTATGGCTGGCTCTCGGAAGAGAGCGTCGACGACGATTCCCGCCTGGGCAAGGAGCTGGTCTGGATCGTCGATCCGATCGACGGTACCCGCGCCTATCTCGCCGGCCGCGAAGACTGGTGCGTCAGTGTGGCGCTGGTTGCGGGCTCATCGCCGGTGCTGGCGGCGGTATTCGCGCCCGTCAGCGACGAATTCTTCTTCGCGATTCGTGGCAAGGGCACCACCCACAACGAAAGGCCGGTGCGCGCGAGCGCAGGCGCGGAGCTGGATTTTTCCCGCATGGCCGGGCCGAAGCCGCTGGTGCAGCGGCTGAGCACCTCGGTGGACGACATCACGCTGCATCCGCGAATCGGGTCTCTGGCGCTGCGGCTGTGCCGGGTCGCCGACGGCAGCCTGGATGCCGCTTTTGCAGGCGGCCAGAGCCGCGATTGGGATCTTGCCGCCGCGAATTTGATCGTGCAGGAAGCGAATGGTAGAATGACCGCGCTCTCGGGGGACGCGATCGAGTATAATCGCCGGGACGTGGTGCACGGGATTCTGGTGGCGGCGGGGTACGATCGGCATGCGCGTATTGTCGAGCATTTCCGGGATCACCGGTTGCCCTGATTAGGCCGAAATCCGTGTCACATATCCCGCTTGTCTCGCGATTGATCGTATCGCTCATGCTTGCCGGGCATTTCGTTAGGAAAGACCATCATGCCAGATAGTGCCCCGCAGCAATTGCTGCATCTTGTCATCGGCGGCGAGTTGACCAATCTCGAACACGTCACCTTCAAGGACCTCGACCAGGTCGACATCGTCGGCGTGTATCCCAATTACGCATCCGCTCTCGCGGCCTGGAAGGCGAAGGCGCAGCAGACCGTGGACAACGCCCACATGCGCTATTTCGTGGTTCACCTCCACCGGCTGCTCGATCCAGGTCAAGAC
>NZ_DAINNI010000232.1:0-3506 GCF_036735945.1 Bradyrhizobium sp.
GCCGACTGCGGATAGCCCTTGACGCTGGCGGAAGCCCCGGTGAACAGGATCGCGCCGTGCTTGTTCGGCAGCATGCGCTGCGCCGCCTGTTGCGCCACCAGGAAACCGCCAAAGGCCGAAACCGCGATCGCATTGGCGACTTCGGCCGGCACCAGATCGACAAACGCGCCGCGGGCCCGGGCGCTGGCATTATAGACCACGAGGTCTGGCGTTCCGATCTCGCGCTCGACCATCCCGAACAGGCGCTCGACTTCCTCGGGCTCGGTCGCGTTGCAGGCAAAGGCGCGGGCGCCGGTTTCGGTACAGAGCGCACCGAGTTTCTCGATCTTGCGCGCGGCGAGCGCAACCTTGATGCCTTCGCGCGCGAGCAACCGCGCCAGCGATGCGCTCAATCCCTCGCCGGCGCCGACGATCAGGGCAATCTTGTATTCTGGCATTTCCATGGGCGGGGTCCTCGGATGGTGGTACCTGTATCTAGGAACCCAATTGCGCCTGGCAATCATTCGCCATGGGGTCGCCCTCCAATTTATGCCGTTGACGGCATGTCCGCCTGCGTTATCGATAGATGAGCAAGATCGGGCGGAACGAACAAGGGCCAAAAAATGCAACCACTCATGCATGATCGTGCGACGGTGTCGGCGGATCAGCCGGGCCTGCTCGCGCCGGATACGACGGGGATGAATTTCTACCGGGCCGATCCGGCACTGACCGATCTGTTGCGGCTGCATCTGCCGGATGCGCTGTTTCGCCATATCGAGCCGCATCTCGATCGCCTCGGCGGACTGGCAGGCGGCTATCTCGACGAATGTGCGCGGCTCGCCGATCGTCACACGCCCATCCTGCACCAGCGCGACAAGTTCGGCCGCGATACACAGTATATCGAATATCACCCGTCCTATCGTGAACTGGAGAAAGCCGCGTTCGGCGAGTTCGGCATTCACGCGTTGTCGATCCGCAAGGGCATCATGGGCTGGCCGGACAAGTATCCCGTCGTCGCCAAGCACGCCTTTACCTTCCTGTTCAACCAGACCGAATTCGGCATGGGTTGTCCGATCAACGTCACCGACGGCTGCGCAAAGCTGCTCAACAATTTCGGCAGCGAGGCGCTGAAGGCAAAATATCTCGACGGCCTGACGCAGACCGACATGGGCAGGCTGACGCAGGGCGGCCAGTTCATGACCGAGAAGGAGGGCGGCTCCGATGTCGGCACGCTGACGACGCGAGCCGTGCAGGAAGGCGATCACTGGCGGCTCCATGGCGAGAAATGGTTCTGCTCCAATGCCGACGCCAGGGTGGTGATGCTGCTGGCGCGCCCGGAAGGCGCAGGCCCCGGCACGCGCGGCGTAGGCCTGTTCCTGATGCCGCGTTTTCTCGACGACGGCTCGCAGAACCACTACCGGATCGTTCGCCTGAAGGACAAGCTCGGCACCCGTTCGATGGCGTCGGGCGAAATCAAGTTCGAGGGCGCGATCGCCTACGCTGTCGGCAAGCTCGATCGCGGATTCGTGCAGATGGCCGAGATGGTGAATTCGTCCAGGCTCTCCAACGGCGTCAAATCGACCGCGCTGATGCGACGCGCCCATCATGATGCGATGACGGTGGCGAACAACCGCGTGGTGTTCGGCCGGCGGATCATCGATCTGCCGCTGGCGCGGCGGCAATTGATGAAGATCATGCTGCCGACCGAGCAGGCGCTGTCGATGAGTTTCCTCACCGCTGATGCGCTCGATCGCGCCGAGGCCGGCAGCCAGGACGCCGCGGCGCTGCTGCGCATCCTGACGCCGACCCTGAAATTCCGTTCGACCCGCGATGCCCGCAAGGTCTGCGGCGACGCGTTGGAGATGCGCGGCGGCATCGGCTATATCGAGGAATTCGCCACCGCCCGCCTGCTGCGCGACGCCCATCTCGGCTCGATCTGGGAAGGCACCGGCAACATCGTCGCGATCGATGCGCTGACGCGCGCGGTCGGCCGTCACGGCGCCGATGCCGCGCTCGCGGCAGATCTGCATGCAAGGCTCGACGACAGCGCCAATGTGCCGCAGGCCTGGCGCAGCACCTTGCGCGAATTGACCGACCGCGCCGTCGGCTTCGCCCGCGAAGTCGCCAGCCGCAGCGACAACGAGGGCGATGCGCGGCGCGCCACCAGCCTGCTCTATCATGTCGCCAGCGCCGTTGCGCTGACCTGGGAGGGCGGCCGCATCCACGAGATGCGCGGCGACGCGAGACGGCTGCTGCTTTCGCGCATGGTGATCGACCACCGTGTCGCGGCGGGCGATCCGTTCCGGCTTGCGGAAAATGCCACCCGGCACGCCATCACCGGCCATCTGCTCGGCGAGCGCGACGTCGGCATGGCCGAGGTTGGCGAATTGCTCGCCGCAGCGTAGGCTGCGGTCGGTCCAAATCATAAAAACCAGAACAAGATGGGGAAGCACCAATGAAGGCCGCCGTTCTGCATGAAGTCAACCAGCCGCTGGTGATCGAGGATGTCAGTGTGCCGAATCCCGGCCCGCGCGAAGTCCTGATCCGCACGCGCGTCGCCGGCCTTTGCCACTCCGACCTGCACTTCATGGAAGGCCTGTATCCGCACCCGCTGCCCGCCGTGCTCGGGCATGAATCCGCCGGCGTGGTCGAGAAGGTCGGCTCCGACGTGACCTACGTAAAGCCCGGCGATCATGTCGTGACCTGCCTGTCGGTGTTCTGCGGCACCTGCGACAATTGCACCACCGGCCGCACCGTGCTGTGCACCGACACGACCGTGAAGATGCTGCCCGGCCAGTCCAACCGGCTGTCCTGGGGCCGCACTGAAAAGCTGCACCAGTTCCTCAACCTCTCTTCCTTCGCCGAGCAGATGCTGGTGCACGAGAACGCCATCGTCAAAATCCGCAAGGACATGCCGCTGGAACTGGCGGCCTTGATCGGCTGCGGCGTCATCACCGGCTATGGCGCTGTGGTGAACACGGCCAGGGTCCAGGCCGGCGAGACGGTTGCGGTGATCGGCTGCGGCGGCGTCGGCATGGCCGCGATCAATGGTGCCGCGATCGCCGGCGCCGGCCGCATCATCGCGATCGACACCAATCCCGTCAAACTGCAGCTTGCCACCAAGCTGGGCGCCACCGACATCGTCGATCCCGCCAACGGCGACGTCGTGCAGCAGGTGCGCGAACTGACCGGCGGCGGCGTGCATTATTCCTTCGAGGTGCTGGGCCGCAAGGACACCGCGGAACAGTCGTTCGGCATGCTCGCGCCCGGCGGCACCGCGACCATCGTCGGCATGATCCCGTTCGGCCAGAAGATCGAGCTGCACGGTTTCGATTTCCTGCGCGAGCGCAGGATCCAGGGCTCGTCGATGGGCTCCAACCATTTCCGCGTCGATATGCCCCGCCTCGTCGAGTTCTACATGCGCGGCAAGCTGCACCTGGAGGACTGGATCTCGGCCAAGCTGAAGCTGTCGGAGATCAACGAGGGCTTTGCCAACATGAAAGCCGGCAAGACGCTGCGCAGCGTGA
>NZ_DAINNI010000233.1:0-3479 GCF_036735945.1 Bradyrhizobium sp.
AGGATGGTCGACTGCGGCGGGTTGATGACGGCGGTGAAGTGGCTGATGCCGAACATGCCGAGGTTGGAAACCGACGAGGTGCCGCCCTGATATTCCTGCGGCTTGAGTTTTCGTGTCCGCGCGCGGGCGGCGAGATCCTTCATCTCGTTGGAAATGGTCGACAGCGACTTGCTTTCGGCATTGCGGATGATCGGCGTGATCAGGCCGCCGGGCATCGCCACGGCGACGCCGACGTCGGAATGCTTGTGCTTGACCATGCCGGCCTCGGTCCAGCTCACATTGCAGTCGGGAACCTGCTGCAGCGCGACGGCGAGCGCCTTGATCACGAAGTCGTTGACCGACAGCTTGTAGAGCGGCTTCTTCTCCTTGTCCTTCGGAGCGGCCGCATTGATCTGCTCGCGCGCGTCGAGCAGCCGGCCGATGTCGCAGTCGATGGTCAGGTAGAAGGTCGGAATGCTCTGCGTCGCCGCGGTCAGGCGCTGCGCGATGGTGCGGCGCATGCCGTCGTGCGGCACGATATCGTAGGAGCCGGGCTCGAACAGCGCGAGAATCTGCTGGTCGCTCATCGCCGGCGCGATGCTTGGCGCGGCACCCGGCGCAGCGGCCGGAGCCTTCAGGCCCTTGCCGGATTTTGCGTCCTCGACGTCGCGCGCAATGACGCGTCCATGCGGACCGGAGCCGGTGATACGCGCTAGCTCGATGCCGGCGTCCTTGGCGAGACGGCGCGCCAGAGGTGACGAGAAGATGCGGGCGCGGCCGTTGCCCTTGGCGGCTGGCGCGGCCTGAGGTGCCGGCGCGGCGGGTGCAGCCACGGGCGCGGGAGCGGCGGCAGCAGGCTTCGGTGCCTCCTTGGCAGTCTCGGCAGGCTTCGGCGCAGGCGCAGCCCCCGCTCCGGCGCTCGCCGCCTTCACGTCCTCGCCGTCGCCGGCGAGCACCGCGATCACGTCATTGACCGGGACGTCCTGGGTGCCTTCGGGCACCAGGATCCTGGCAAGGGTGCCCTCGTCCACCGCCTCGACTTCCATCGTCGCCTTGTCGGTCTCGATCTCCGCGATGACGTCGCCGGACTTGACCTTGTCGCCCTCCTTCTTGAGCCACTTGGCAAGGTTGCCCTTTTCCATCGTCGGCGACAGCGCGGGCATCAGAATGTTGATCGGCATCGTCAGTGACCTTGTTGTGACCGCGGCGTGGTGGTGCCCATGTCAGTCGGCCGGTTGATTTCGGCTTCGAACATATCGACGATGCGCGAAAGCGCCTCGTCCTCGGTGTACTCGCTCTCGCGCGAATAGGCGCGCGCGGCGTGGCGGGCGATGTCGACCAGCAGCAGGCCCCACATGTCGGGCTCCTCGAAGGCACGCTGGAACGCGATCGAGAGGCCGCCGTCAACGACGAAGGCACGCAGGACTTCAGTGGCGTCCTCGCGGCCGATCACGTCGGGCGGCAGCGGCTGTTCGTTGGGACCGGCCATCTGTGCCAACCTACCGGTATGAAACGGCCTTGGCCGCGGCGACCACGTCGGCCACCGACGGCAATGCGAGCTTCTCGAGATTGGCCGCATAGGGCATCGGCACGTCCTTGCCGGAGACCCGCGCCACCGGCGCGTCGAGATAGTCGAAGGCGTTCTCCATGATACGGGCGGCGACTTCGGCGCCGACGCCGGACTGCTGCCAGCCCTCCTCGACCGTCACGGCGCGGCCGGTCTTCTGCACGGAGGCGATGACGGTTTCGGTATCCATCGGGCGCAGCGTGCGCAGGTCGATCACCTCGGCCTCGATGCCTTCCTTGGCAAGCTCATCAGCGGCCTTCAGCGCATAGCTCATGCCCATCGACCAGGCGACGATGGTGACGTCCTTGCCCTTTCGCACCACGCGCGCCTTGCCGATCGGCACGACATAGTCGTCGAGCTTCGGCACCTCGCCGGTATGGCCGTAGAGCACCTCGTTCTCGAGGAAGATGACCGGGTTGGGATCGCGGATCGCGGCCTTGAGCAGGCCCTTGTAGTCGGCGGCCGAAAACGGCGCGACCACCTTCAGGCCGGGGACTTGCGAGTACCAGGCCGAATAATCCTGGCTGTGCTGGGCGGCGACGCGGGCGGCGGCGCCGTTCGGGCCGCGGAACACGATCGAGCAGCCCATCTGGCCGCCGGACATGTACAGCGTCTTCGCCGCCGAATTGATGATCTGGTCGATCGCCTGCATCGCGAAGTTGAAGGTCATGAACTCGACGATCGGCTTCAGCCCGGCCATCGCCGCGCCGACGCCGACGCCGGCAAAGCCGTGCTCGGTGATCGGCGTGTCGATCACGCGCCGCGCGCCGAATTCCTGCAGCAGGCCCTGCGTCACCTTGTAGGCGCCCTGATATTCGGCGACCTCTTCGCCCATGATGAAGACGTCGCCGTCGCGGCGCATCTCTTCGGCCATGGCGTCACGCAGCGCTTCGCGGATGGTCTGGGTGATGAACTCGGTGCCTGCAGGGACATCGGGCTCCGGCTCGCTGACGGAAACGGGCGCGGTCGGATGATGCGAGGCCTTGGGTTGCGGCGCGTCCGTTTTGGCCTCGGCCGGCGGCGCTGACTCCGCGGCCCTGGCGGCGGGCGCCGGCGCCTTCGCCAGATCGGCGGCGTTCTCGCCGTCGGAGAGGATCATCGCGATCGGCGTATTGACGGCGACGTCGGCGGTGCCTTCCGGAATCAAAATCTTGCCGAGCGTACCCTCGTCGGTCGCCTCGACCTCCATCGTCGCCTTGTCGGTCTCGATCTCGGCGATGACGTCGCCGGACTTGATCGTCTCGCCTTCCTTTTTCAGCCACTTGGCGAGATTGCCCTTCTCCATCGTGGGCGACAGCGCAGGCATCAGAACTTGAATGGGCATGGGGGCTCCAGAACTTAAGTCTTTTGTTTGAGCATGATCTTGTCCGAAAACCGGTCTCCACTTTTCGGGATCATGCTCCGGCGCGCGCTTAGCGGTAGACGTCGGTCCAGAGTTCGGACGGATCGGGTTCGGGATCGTGCTGGGCGAAATCGGCCGAGGCGTTGACGATCTCGCGGACCTCGGCGTCGATCTTCTTCAACTCGTCCTCGCTGACCTTGGCGGCCAGCAGGCGATTGCGCACCTGCTCGATCGGATCGGAGTCGTGGCGGACCTTCTCGACCTCCTCGCGGGTGCGGTACTTCGCCGGATCCGACATCGAGTGGCCGCGGTAGCGGTAGGTCTGCATTTCCAGGATGAAGGGGCCGTTGCCGGCGCGGCACCAGGCGACCGCCTCATCGGCGGCGGCCTTCACCGCGCGCACGTCCATGCCGTCGACCTGCTTGCCCGGAATGTTGAAGGACGCCCCGCGCTTGGAGAAATCCGCCTGCGCGGAGGCGCGGCTGACCGACGTGCCCATGGCGTAGCGGTTGTTCTCGATGACGTAGACGACAGGGAGCTTCCACAGCTCCGCCATGTTGAAGCTCTCGTAGACCTGGCCCTGGTTGGCGG
>NZ_DAINNI010000234.1:0-3454 GCF_036735945.1 Bradyrhizobium sp.
TATGCCAGCATGTGGAACAGGCAGCGCGAGGCCGAGGCGGCGCGCGAGAAGCTCGCGCAGATCGACGACGACAATGTGGCGCCGAACCGCGTCCCGCCGCCGGTCGACGATCCGCTGGATGATGGGCCGAAGGGACCGCCGTCGAAGGACGGACCCAAAGATTCCTTGGCAACCGCCGCGGAATAATCCAAAACCAGCGCCACTTCCTGAAAGAAGGAAGCAGCCAGCCAGCAGTGAGTCTCGATGTCGATTGCGAATTCCATCCGTGCGCAGGTCCCGCCTGTTCATCCCGAGGGCTATCCGTTCATCGGCGGCTTTGCGCTGGTCAGCCTGGTCCTGTTCTGGATCTGGACGCCGCTCGGCTGGATCGGCACCATCCTGACCGTCTGGTGCGCGCTGTTCTTCCGTGATCCGGTGCGCGTCACGCCGGTGCGCGACGGCATCGTGGTGGCGCCAGCCGATGGCCGCGTCTCGATGATCGCGCAGGTGCTGCCGCCGGCCGAACTCGGCCTCGGCGACCGGCCGTTGCCGCGCGTGTCGATCTTCATGAGCGTGTTCAACTGTCACGTGAACCGCAGCCCGGTGGCGGGCCGCATCGACCGCATCGCCTACCGTCCCGGCGCCTTCATCAATGCCGAGCTCGACAAGGCGAGCGAGGACAATGAACGCAACTCGCTCGTGATCTCGACCACCAACGGGCGGATCGGCGTGGTCCAGATCGCAGGCCTCGTGGCGCGGCGTATTGTCTCATTCGTGCGCGAGGGACAGTCGATCGGCGCCGGTGAGCGGTTCGGCTTGATCCGCTTTGGCTCGCGGCTGGACGTCTATTTGCCCGAAGGCACGCGCGCACTGGTGTCCGAGGGCCAGACCGCGATCGCCGGCGAGACGATTTTGGCCGATTTCGGGTCGACCGAGCACGGAAGGACGTTCCGGGCCGATTAACCCCGTTTGGGGCTACCAAAGGGACGGCGGTCGCCGATGGCGAACCGGCCCGTGGTTGCTATATAATCACTGGCCATGCTGACCCCGGATCCCAGATACCCTGAGCTGCGCCGCCGCCGGTTTCGTCCGATCCCGGTGCGGATGCTGGTGCCCAACGTCATCACGCTGCTGGCGATCTGTGCCGGCCTGACGGCGATCCGCCTGTCGATCGAAGGGCGGATGGAGCTTGCGGTCGCGGCCATTGTGTTCGCAGCCGTGCTCGACGGCGTGGACGGGCGCGTCGCGCGCATGATCAAGGGCCAGTCGAAATTCGGCGCCGAGCTGGACAGCCTGGCGGACTTCGTCAATTTCGGCGTCGCGCCGGGCCTGATGCTGTATTTCTGGCAGCTCCATGAATTGAACAATGGCGGCTGGATCGCGGCCATGGTGTTTGCGATCGCAGGCGGCCTGCGCCTGGCGCGCTTCAACGCCTCCATCGACGATCCGAACAAGCCGGCCTTTGCGGCGAATTATTTCACCGGCGTGCCGGCGCCGGCCGGCGCGATCCTGGCGATGCTGCCGTTCTATCTGGCGTTTCTCGGCATCTCCAGGCCGCCGGCCGCGCTGACGGCCGCCTACACGCTGTTGATCGCGTTCCTGATGGTGTCGCGGCTGCCGGTGTTCTCCGGCAAGACGGTGAAGATGCGGGTGCCGCCGGAACTGGTGCTGCCGGTCTTCGTCTCGGTCGTGTTCTTCGTCGCGCTGCTGATCGGCTATCCCTGGTACATCCTGTCGATCGGCTCGGCGATCTATCTCCTCTGCCTGCCCTGGGGCTGGAAGTCCTACCGCGACCATGAGCGCAGCGCCGCCGCCGCGCAGGCGACAGCCGCGGCCGGCGCCGGCACTCCGCCGCCGGCGTCCGCGTCGTTTGCACCGCCGTCCGGCGATGCCGAGGACGAGCGGCCGGTGCGGCTGAACTAAGCGCACCCCGCGCGACTTTCGAAATATCTGCCGTGAGCGGCTGCCGAGTTGGGTTCGCGCCCAATCTCGGCTATACGGCCTGATGACGCGCGGCTTTCGAAGCCAGCCGGCAACAAGAACAATCAGGAGAGAACGCCGTGAACAAAGCCGTTACCGCCCCGCTGCCTGCTTCCGTCCTCGAGGCGCTGGCGCGCTATGACACCCCGACCATCTGCAATGCGATGGAGGTCGTGGCGCCCGAACGCCGCCTGATCGGCTACACCACCAAGCCGCTGGTCTGCCCGTTCCCCGATCTGCCGCCGATCGTCGGCTATGCCCGCACCGTGGCGATCCGCTCGGTGCTCAAATCCACCCTGCCGGCCGCCGAGCAGGCCAGGCGCCGCATCGACTACTACGAATATGTCGGCACCGGCTTCGGTCCGCGCATCACCGTGATCCAGGATATCGACGGCGCCGACGTCGGCTACGGCGCGTTCTGGGGCGAGGTGCAGAGCAACGTGCACAAGGCGCTCGGCTGCCTCGGCGTCATCACCGACGGCTCGATCCGCGACATCCCGCAATGGGCGCCGGGCTTCCAGGCGCTGGCCGGCTCGATCGGTCCGTCGCATGCATGGGTTCACGCCGAAAGCTGGGGCGGCGAGGTGCGCATCGCCGGCATGACCGTGCATTCCGACGATCTCATCCACGCCGACCAGCACGGCGCCATCGTCATCCCGCACGACATCGCCGCGAAGATTCCGGATGCCGCCGAGCTGTGCGGCCGGCGCGAGACGCCGATCCTGGAGATCGCGCGCAGCCCGGACTTCTCGCTCGAGAAGCTGAAAGAAGCGCTGAAGCGCTCGGCGGAGATCCACTGACGAGAGGCTGAATTCAAAAAAAGGCCAGGGCGAGGGGGAGATGCCATGAGGGGATTTTGGGCGGCGCTGTCGTTGTTGATCCTCGCAGGCATCGGAGTTGCCGAGGCGCAAACCTTTCCCTCGCGGCCGCTCACGCTGGTCGTGCCGTTCCCGCCGGGCGGATCGACCGACACCGCCGCGCGCATCATGGGCGAGCGGATGCGTGCGACGCTCGGTCAGTCCGTCGTGATCGAAAATGTCGGCGGCGCCGGCGGCAGCATCGGTGTCGGGCGCGTCGCGCGCGCCGCGCCTGACGGATACACCTTCGACATCGGGCAGTGGGACACCCATGTCGGCAGCATCATCTACAAGCTCGACTACGACCTCGAAAAGGATTTCGAGCCGATCGCGCTGGTCTCGAACAATCCGCAGCTGATGGTCGCGAAGAGGGACCTGCCGGCGAACACGCTCGGCGAGCTGGTGGCGTGGATGAAGGATAATCCCGGCAAGATCAATTTCGTCAACCAGAACGCGGCGGCGAACGTCACCGGCGTGTTGTTCGAGAGCCTGACCAGGCAGAAGGTGCAGTTCATTCCCTATCGCGGCGCAGGGCCTGCGATGACCGACCTCGTCTCCGGCACGGTCGACCTGCTGGTGGTGCAGGGCGCGGTGGCGCTGCCGCAGATCCGCGCCGGCAAGATCAAGGCGCTCGCCAA
>NZ_DAINNI010000235.1:0-3341 GCF_036735945.1 Bradyrhizobium sp.
TCGATCTTCTTCACCAAGATCGGCCACGCCATCCACGGCACCGACTCCGTCAACCGCCTCGGCTCGCCGGCCTCACATGGTTGCGTGCGGCTGTCGCGCGAGAACGCTTCGAGGCTCTGGGATCTGGTGAAGCAGGAAGGCGTTCTCAACACCACGGTAACGCTGACTGGCTCCTCCCAGGTGGCGCTGGCGCGCAATCCGCGTCGCGGCAATCCCGCCGTCGCGCGCCGCGCGCCGCAGTCGCAATATGAACAGCAATACGGCTCCGCGGCCGGCGATCCCGTCGTGATCACCCCGCAGCAGCAGCGCGTGGCGCCGCTGGCGCGCGCCGATGACGGCTACATCTATCCGGCCGACGGGTCATCCAGCGAGGCGCGCTATCCGGCGCCGCCCAGCCGCCGCGGCTACGACACGCAGGCGTCTCAGCAGCAGCAATATTACGACAACCGCGGCTATGCGCCGGCGCCGCAGGGCTACTACTACCAGCCGCGGCAGCAATATTATCAGCCGCGCGGGCTGTTCAGCTCTCAGAACTAGCTGGCGGACTCGTCAGCCGCGCCGCGCCTGCTGCCCGATGTCGTGCGCGATCATTCCGGCGGCCATTGCTAGGGCGTGTCGTCCACGGTCGCAATTGCGCCCGCTTGATCCATCGCAAAGCCGGACTTCGCCGTGCCGGTTATGGGTATAAGCCTATCACAGGGCAGAATCCCATGAACAATTGGCCGCAACAAACCACTGAGTTAAGCACCCTGCTCCGCGAGCTTCGGGGAACAGCTCCCGACGTCATGAAGGCGTTCGCCGGCATTGCAAAGGCGGCCACCGTCTCGAAGGCGCTCGACGTCAAAACCAAGGAGCTGATTGCGCTCGGCATTGCCGTCGCCGTGCGATGCGACGACTGCATTGCCTTCCACGCCAAGGCCGCCGTCGAGCATGGCGCGACCAGAGATGAAGTCAGCGAGACGCTGGGAATGGCGATCTACATGGGCGCAGGGCCGTCGGTCATGTATGCGAGCCACGCGCTGGAGGCGTTCACGCAATTCGAAGCCGCAGCCAAACCATCCGTCAAGCCGGAAGCCGTCCGCGAAGAGGAAGAAATCCGCATCGAGTGACGAGGTGGCGGCCTGATGCCCGGCGCCCGAACGTCCCCTATTCCTCGCCGCGCCGCAGCCGCCGCCACACCGCGCCCAGCACGTTGGAATAGTCGTCGGTCCAGACCCGCTGGTTATCTTCGGCTTCGGTTAGCGCCCACTGGTCCGACGACGCCAGTTTGCCGACATCGGCCTCTTCCCGCGCCGAGACCACGACCGAGGTCGAGAAGATGTATTCATTGTCGCGGTTGGTATCCTCGCTGTAGACCCAGCTCTTCATGTCGTTGGCGTCGGCGATGCCGACGACGACGCTCGAAAGTTCCAGATGCCGGTTGGAGACGTGCATCGCCACCGCGCCCTGCGGCGCCAGCTTGGACTTGTAGATCTCCATCGCCTCTTCGGTCGCGAGATGAATCGGAATCGCGTCCGACGAATAGGCGTCGACGATGATCAGATCGTAGATCCCGTCGGGCTCGCGTGCGAAGGTCAACCGCGCATCACCGATCACGGGCTCGATGTTCGGCTCGCAGACCTGGATGTAGGTGAAATATTTCGGGTCGCGCGCGGTATCGACCATGGTCTGGTCAATCTCGAAGAACTTCCAGTCCTCGCCGGGCTCCGCGGCGCAGGTCAGCGTGCCGGAGCCCAAGCCGATCACGGCGACCCGCAGCGGCGCGCCCTTGCGCGCACGGATCGCGGTGATCGCCTGACCGATGCCGCCATCCCTGTGATAGTAGGTGATCGGCTCCGGCTGCCCGGTGACCGGCGTGCCGTCGTCGTTCTTGAATTTCTCGGCGCCGTGGATCGTGGTGCCGTGCATCAGCACGTGATACTGGCCGTTCGGCGTCACCACGATCTTGTGCACGCCGAAGAAGCTGCGCACGGTCTCGACCCGCCCTTCGTCGGCAGGGTAAGCGCGCAGCAACACCAGCGCGACCGCGACGGTGGCAAAGATCTTCCAGCGGTCGGCGTTGAGCGCCAGCGCGAGCAGCGCCGAAAGCACGCCGACGCCGCCGATCACCCAGACCCTCCAGGTGTCGAGCCAGACGAAGAACTTGCCGGTAGTATAGGTCGGCACGATCAGCGCCACCGCCAGCGCGGCGAGGAACGGCCAGTACCATCGGCTCCAGCGCGGCAGCCGCTCGTTGCCGGCGGGACGGCACAGCGCCGCGAGCGTCAGCAGGATCGGATATTCCGCGACCCAGGAGAAGGTGAACGGTGCGATCAGCCCGGCGAACAGACCGCCGACCATGCCGCCGAACGACAGCGCGACATAGAAGCCGGTGAGATATTTGGCCGCCGGACGTGTGCGCGCCAGTTCGCCATGGCAGGCCATCGCGATGACGAAGAAGCAGAGCTGGTGGCCGCCGAGCGTCAGCAGCAGGTTCTGCTCGCCGCCGACCGCGAGCAAAATCACGGTGCCGGCGATCGCCAGCGGCTGCGCCAGCAGCATCCATTTGTGCGGCAGCAGCGGGCGCGACTGGAACACCAGCACCCAGGTCAAGAGATAGAGCGACAGCGGCAGCACCCACAGCAGCGGCGCGGCGGCGACGTCGGTGGAGATGTGCGCGGTCACCGCGATCAACAGCCCCGACGGCACGGCTGCGAGGAAGATCCAGCGCGCCCGCAACAGCCATGACGGCGCGGGTGCGTCGCTGTCGTCGGCCGGCATGTTCAACTCCGCCGCCTTGGCCGGCGAGCGCAACAGCAGGACGCCGCAGGTCGCGATCAGCACGATCAACAGCCCGTAGCCGCCGGTCCAGATCAGGTTCTGCGTGCGCAGCGTGAACATCGGTTCCAGCAGCACCGGATAGGACAAAAGCGCCAGGAAGCTGCCGATGTTCGAGGAGGCGTAGAGGAAATACGGGTCGGGGCCGTTGGGGTGGCCGGTGCGGACGAACCAGGCCTGCAGCAGCGGGTTGTTGGCCGCGAGGGCAAAGAACGGCAGCCCGATCGATATCGCGAACAGGCCGAGCAGCCAGAGCGCGTAGCCCGAATTCGGCGGCTCGCCCCACCCGCTCGCGATCGAAAGCGGCAGCGTCAGCATCGCCACCGCCAGCAGCACCAGATGCACCGCCACGGGAAGCGTGCGGTTGCGGAGTTGCATCAGAAAATGCGCATAGGCATAACCGCCCAGCAGCAGCGACTGGAAGAACACCATCGCCACCGACCAGACCGCCGGAGAGCCGCCGAGCCGTGGCAGCACCATCTTGGTGAACAGCGGCTGCACCGAGAACAACAGCAGCGCGCTGA
>NZ_DAINNI010000236.1:0-3302 GCF_036735945.1 Bradyrhizobium sp.
ATGCCCGGCAAGCAGATGGCGATCGACGCCGACCTCTCCGCCGGCCTGATCGACGAGAAGACCGCCAAGGAACGGCGCAAGGCGCTGGAGGACGAAAGCGGCTTCTTCGGCGCCATGGACGGTGCCTCGAAATTCGTCCGCGGCGACGCCATCGCGGGCCTGCTCATCGTCTTCATCAACATCGTCGGCGGCATCATCATCGGCGTGGCCCAGCAGGGCATGAGTTTCGGCGACGCCGCCCGCACCTATACCGTGCTGACGGTCGGTGACGGCCTCGTCACGCAGGTACCGGCGCTGATCGTCTCGACCGCGGCGGGCCTGCTGGTCTCCAAGGCCGGCATCACCGGCGCCGCCGACAAGGCGCTGATGAAGCAGCTCTCGGGCTATCCGCAGGCGCTCGGCATGTCGGCCGGCGTGATGCTGGTGCTGGCGCTCCTGCCGGGTATTCCGATGCTCCCGTTCCTCGCGCTCGGCGGCGGTGCCGCCGCGCTGGCCTGGAAGGCGCGCAACCAGAAGCAGATCGCCAGGGCCCAGGAAGCGGCCGCTGCCGCCGCGCCCGATGCCGCTGCCGCCGCCGCGGCGGCCGCCGCGGAAGAGCCGATCGCCTCCGCGCTCAAGATCGACGACCTCAAGATCGAACTCGGCTACGCGCTGCTGCCGCTGGTCAACGGCCCCGACGGCACCGACCGCCTGACCGAGCAGATCAAGGCGCTGCGCCGTTCGCTCGCGATCGAAATGGGCTTTGTGATGCCGGCGGTGCGCATCCTCGACAACGTGCAGCTCGAGGCCAACACCTATGTCATCAAGATCAAGGAAGTCGACGCCGGCTCCGGCAAGATCTGGCCGAACCAGTTCATGGTGATGGATCCCGCCGGTAACCAGGTCGGCGTGCCCGGCATTCATACCGTCGAGCCGACCTTTGGTCTTCCGGCGACCTGGGTCGATGCCGCGCTGAAGGAAGAGGCTTCGCTGAAGGGCTATACCGTGGTCGACGCCGCCACCGTGCTGTCGACGCATCTGACCGAGCTGCTCAAGAACAACATGAGCGACCTGCTGTCCTATGGCGAGGTTCAGAAGCTCCTGAAGGATCTGCCGAAGGAACAGGGCGAACTGGTCAAGGACATCGTGCCGAGCCAGGTCACGGTATCGGGCATCCAGCGCGTGCTGCAGCTTCTGTTGTCCGAGCGCATCTCGATCCGCGACCTCTCGACCATTCTCGAAGGCATCGCCGACGCGCTCGCCTTCTCGCGCAACCCAGCGATCATGGTCGAGCACGTCCGCGCCCGCCTCGCCCGCCAGATCTGCGCGCAGAACACCTCCTTCAACGGCTACCTGCCGCTGATTGCGCTATCGGCGCGCTGGGAGCAGGCGTTTGCGGAATCGATCCTGGGCCAGGGCGAAGAACGCAGCCTCGCCATGCAGCCCTCAAAACTCTCGGAGTTCATGACCGCTGTTCGCAACGCCTTCGAGCAGGCCGCGCGCGAGGGCGAGGCGCCGGCACTGGTTACCTCAGCGGCGATCCGCCCGTTCGTCCGCTCGCTTGTGGAGCGCTTCCGCGCGCAGACGACGGTATTGTCGCAGGCCGAAATCCATCCGCGCGCGCGGCTGAAAACGGTGGGAAGCGTGTAGCGGCCCGGTGCAAATCACCAAAAAATCCCGAGACGTTTTCGTCACATGCAAATGGTTTGTTAGAACTGGGTAAATCGGCGCCGCAATCCGCACGCGGCGCGGCCACTTCCATAAAATACTGTAATGCATAAACAATTATTCATTTTCAGCCGCGTGAGGCGCGCTGCCGGTCGCGGTCGTTCAAGTCTTTTCACTGCCTTGTGATCGACCCTTTGGAACGAATTCCCGAATTACTACGTTTTCGGAGGACGAGACGTTGAACCCGCCGTGGAGGCATACGACAAATCCACATACGGGAAGGCGGCAGGAGACTTCCATGAACCACTCGATCTACAGCGCAGATCGCACGACCCATCTCAAGATCGTGGTTGTGGCACTCGTGGCAGGTATCGTGGTCGCCGGTTTCAGCATCTCGGCGCGCACCAGCTCGGACGAAGGTCTCACTCAGACCGCGAGCACGCGCGTGATGAAGGCCGGCAAGCCGGTCGTCGTCACCAGCTCAGGCAACTCAGTCGTTCGCTAGAGGAGACGAATTTTCGGAATTCACGCGGCTCTTTACAGCCCCCCAAAGTCGCCACGTGGATATTAAGACCCCAACTACCCCCAAGTTGACTGCGAAAACGCCCGCTCCCCACGGGCGTTTTCTTTTTTTGTGCACCACATCCGCCGACCTTATCCTGAGGAGCCTGCGCAAGCAGGCGTCTCGAAGGATGGCCGCAGGCGAGATGGGGCCACGTGGTTCGAGACGCGCGCAAGGGCGCGTTCCTCACCATGAGGGTCTTAGCGCGCCGGCACCGTCTCGATCAGCTTGCCGGTAAAGATCGGCGTCGAGGTCGGCTGGCCGGTCGGGGAGCCGCCGGCCGGCTCGACGGTAACCGCGAAGGTGGCGTTGTTGATGGTGCCGGAGTCGAAGTCGGACAGCACCGGCCGCGCGGTGAAATCGCTGCCGCCGATCACGCCGAGCGAGCGCGGCTGCGGCAGATTGTCGGAAACCAGCCAGAGCTCGAAGCTCTTGCCCGGCTGGCCCTCCGCTCCGACCTTGCGGATGGTAAAATTCCTGGTCGCGGCATCGACCGTCAGGATGAAGGCGGGCGACGCGGCGTCGCGCTGCAGCAACGCGACATATTGCGCTGACGGCAGCGCCGGCGTCTTCACCTCGACGGTCTGGATGCGCGGCGCCGGCCGCAGCGCCTCCGGCAACAGATCCGGCTGATAGACCTGCACCGCCAGCATCGCGACCAGTGCCGCCGCCATTGCGCTCGTGATGGATGCGATATTGCGCCAGCGCTTCGCCCGCGCGTCCGACAAGCGGATGATGCTGGAATCAGTCGCGGTGGGCGCTTCGACGATCGGCGGCGCCTCGGCGACCACGGGCTCGGCCGCCGGCTCGAGCGACGGCGTCTCGGGCAGCACCAGCGGCGCCTGTTGTTCGGCCGAATGTCCGATCGCAGCCTTGATGTTCTCCCATACGATCGGTCGCGGCTCGATCGAGCCGACCATCTGGTTCAGCGTGCCGAGCCGATATTCCCAGGCCTGCACGATCGCGCCGAATTCGCTGTCGACAGCCATCATGGTCTCGACCTGCGCGCGTTCCTCGGCATCGAGGGTGCCGAGTGCATATTCCGCGGCGAGCGCGATATGGTCTTCGCTATAGGCCATCGTTCAAGATCCGG
>NZ_DAINNI010000237.1:0-3233 GCF_036735945.1 Bradyrhizobium sp.
CAATATGTCGCCGAATGGCAGATCGACGTCTCGACCGATTCCCGCCTCGACACCCATCAGGACGCCTTCGGCAACGTTACCCATGTGCTCACCTATGGGCCGATCGCCGACCTCACCATCCATGTCGAGGGCCTGATCGAGACCCATGACACCGGCGGCGTGCTGCGCGGCACCGACGAGCGATTTCCGCCGAGCCTGTTCCTGCGCCCGACCGCGCTGACCTCGGTCAATCCGGCGATGGCGACGTTTGTCCGCGAGATGCGCGCGGAATCCGACGGCGACGTGCTCGGCTTCCTGCACGCGCTGATGGTGCAGATCAACGAGCACATGACCTTCGACGAGGACCCGACCCATTCCGGCACGTCGGCGGCGGAAGCGTTCGGGCTGAAGCGCGGCGTCTGCCAGGACTACGCCCACATCTTCATTGCCTGCGCGCGTGCCGGCGGCGTGCCGGCGCGATTCGTCTCCGGTCATCTCCTGCGCGCCGACGGCACCGTTCATCAGCAGGCCGGCCACGCCTGGGCGGAAGCCCATGTGCCTGATCTCGGCTGGGTCGGATTCGACACCGCCAATGGAATCTGCACCACGGATGCGCACGCCCGTGTCGCGATCGGGCTCGATTACCTCGGCGCAGCCCCCGTGCGCGGCACCCGCTATGGCGGCGGCAACGAGACGCTGACGGTCGCGGTCAAGGTCGAACAGGCCGGACGGCCCGGCCAGTGGCAGAGCCAGTCGCAATAGCGCCCATCACTGCGAGTGAAGCGAAGAAATCCACGCCTCAACACGGGGACAGATGGATTGTTGCGTCGCGTTGTTCCTCGCAATGACAGTTTGATCGCCGTCACTTATCCAGCCAGACGTCCTCGAAGCGCAGATTGTTGTACTGGCTGTTGTCGTGCGGCTTGAAGTTCTTCACGTGCGGCTGCCAGCAGTTGCCGGCGGAACTATGCAGGATGACGGGGCGCGCGGCATCCTCCACCAGGATCCGTTCGATATCCCATACCATCTTGCGCCGCTTTTCCTTGTCGAGCTCGCGTGACTGCGCCGCCAGCAGCTTGTCGACCTCGGCGTTGCAATACTGGGTATAGTTGCGTTCGGAGTTGCACGAATAATTCTCGACGATGTTGCCGTCGGGGTCGTCGACGCTCACGCCTGTGACGTTGAGGCCGATCGTGTAGTCCTTGCGCTGCAGCTTGGAGTACCAGCGCGGCGTATCCAGAATGTCCAGTTCGGCGACGATGTGGATCTTCTTGAGCTGGTCGGACAGGATGACGGCCGGATCGCGGTAGGTCGGCAGGTTGCGCGTCTGGATCTTGATCTGCAGCGGCTTGGCGTCGCTATAGCCGAGCTTCTGCATGATGGCCTGGGCCTCAGTGAGGTTCTTCTCCGCTTCGGAGCCGTAGCCGGTCAGCGAGGCCTGCATCTCCGCCGGCATGCCCCACTCGCCCTCCGGCTTCGGCAGCATCGCGCCGCCCAGCCGCGCGGTTCCCTCCATCAGGATGCTGTTGAACGGCTTGCGGTCCAGCGCCAGCGACATCGCGCGGCGGATCTCCGGATTGTCGAACGGCGGATTGACGCGGTTGACCATCAGATTGATCAGGGTGCCTGTCGTGATGACCTCGCAGATGGCGTTCGGCGCCCGCGCCTTCACGTCCTTCATCAGGGGAATGCTGACGTCGGAGGGAAAGGTGATGTCGTAATCGCCGGTCGAGAACGCCAGCATGCGCGTGGCGCGGCTGTCGATGGTGCGCACCGTGATCTCGTCGAGATAGGGCCGGTCCTTCTTGAAATAATCGGGGTTGCGCACGAGGCGGATCGATTCGCCGCGCTTGAACTCGACGAATTTGAAGGGGCCGGTGCCGATCGGCCTGGTGCGCATCACCTGCTGCGGCACATGACAGGGATACACGGCCGAGAAGGCGCTGGCGAGCAGCACAGGCAGGCTCGGCTGCGGCTCGCTCAGTTCGAAGGTTGCCTCGAAATCGCCGTTGACGCTGACGTCCTTCAGCTTGGTGTACCAGACCTTGCGCGGATTGCGCTTGAAATCCTGCGTCTCGGCCTTGCCGATCAGCATCCGCCAGGTGCACTGCACGTCTTTTGCGGTGAATGGCTGGCCATCGTGCCATTTGACGCCCTGTCGCAGCTTGAACGTCAGCCTGGTGTTGGTTGGGTCCCACGCCCAGCTTTCGGCGAGATCGGGAACGACGGTCTCAATGCTTTCGTGGACCTTGGCCGGATCGAACGTCACGAGATTGTTGAACACAGCCGCGAACGGCATCACCGAGGCAATGGTCGATTCTTCCAGCAGCGAAGTCGAAGGTGGATTGTCGTTGTGGTAGAGCCTGAGCGTGCCGCCCTTCTTCTGCGCCATGGCCGGAATTGCCGTGAGCAGCGTGATACAGAGCGCCGCCACAGTGACGGTGAGTTCGCGCGATAGCCGGCTGGCGCGCATGATAAGCCTCCCAATGCTTCTTGTTCTTCGAAGGCCAGCGTGCCGGAGACGGCGGACTTAATCAATATTCGCAGGCGCGATAGCCCGATGCGGCATACGCATCTGCCATGGCCTCGCCCCTGCGGTGCATGGTTCCGATCCGGGTTTGTGCCTTCGGATTGTCCTGTTCGGCAAGCGGCCGCGTCTGCCAAAGCTGATTTCCGCATGCCTTCCCCCACCTCCCCGCGACCTGATCAAGCTGCCGGATACATGCCGCGCCACGGGAATTGGGGTTGGATGCCCCCTCGAAATTGGCTACTAGTTTGGCCGCGGAAAATGGACGCGCGCGGGGAGTTGGAATGACCTATTGCTGCGGAATTCTGGTGCGGGACGGTCTGGTGATGATCGCGGATACCCGGACCAATGCCGGCCTCGACAACGTCTCGACCTTCCGCAAGCTGCATATCTTCTCGAAACCCGGCGAGCGCATCATGGCGATCGCCAGCGCCGGCAACCTTGCGATCAGCCAGTCGGTGCTGTCGACGTTGACCGAGGGTATCGAAGATCCCGACACCGGCGATGTCGAGACGCTGATGAACGCGCCGACCATGTTCCAGGCCGCGCAGCGCATCGGGCGCGCCATCCGCCTGGTCCACGCCACCGAAGGCCCGGCACTGCGGTCCGAGGACGTCTCCTTTGACGTCTCCTTCCTGTTCGGCGGCCAGATCCAGGGCTCGCGGATGCGGCTGTTCATGGTCTACACCGCCGGCAATTTCATCGAATGCACCACCGACACGCCCTA
>NZ_DAINNI010000238.1:0-3231 GCF_036735945.1 Bradyrhizobium sp.
CGCGGTTGGCGGTGAGGTGGATGTAGGGCAGGCGCACGCCGGCGTGGATGGTGAAATAGTCGACGCCCTGTTCGCACTGCTCGATCAGCGTGTCCTTGTAGACCTCCCAATCGAGTTTCACCGGATCGCCTTTGACCTTCTCCAGCGCCTGGTAGATCGGCACGGTGCCGATCGGCACCGGCGAGTTGCGCAAGATCCATTCCCGCGTGGTGTGGATGTTGCGGCCGGTCGAGAGGTCCATCACGGTGTCGGCGCCCCAGCGGATCGCCCACACCATCTTGTCGACTTCCTCTTCGACCGAGGAGGTGACGGCGGAGTTGCCGATATTGGCGTTGATCTTGGTCAGGAAGTTGCGGCCGATGATCATCGGCTCGAGTTCGGCGTGGTTGATGTTGGAGGGGATGATGGCGCGGCCGCGCGCGATCTCGGAGCGCACGAACTCCGGGGTGATGAAGGCCGGCACCGCGGCGCCAAAACTTTCGCCGTCGGCGAGGGCTGCTTCCGCGCGCTCGAGCTGCTGCTTGCGGCCGAGGTTCTCGCGCTCGGCGACGTAGATCATCTCTTTCGTGATGATGCCGGCGCGGGCGAATTCGAGCTGGGTGATCTTGTGGTCGCCTGTGCCGCGGATCGGCCTGTGATGTGCGGTGAAGGCCTTTGCGGCGTGCGAGGCGCCGACATTGCCGTTGTCCTCCGGCTTGATCTCGCGTCCCGCATATTCCTCGACGCCGCCGCGCTCCTTGACCCAGGCCATGCGGTTGCGCGGCAGGCCGGCGTTGACGTCGATAGTGACGGAGGGATCGGTGTAGGGGCCGGACGTGTCGTAGACCGGCAGGTTCGGCTCGCCCGCACCTTCCGAGAGGATGATCTCGCGCAAGGGCACGCGCAGGTCGGGCGCGGCGTCGGGGGTCGCGAAGATCTTTCGCGAGGAGGCGAGCGGGCCGGTGGTGACGGCGGGCAGCGTGGTGTCGGGATTGGAGCGAATGTTCATACCGTATCCTCCGTTAAATTCTGTTCGTTGTTTTCGTCATTGCGAGGAGCGAAGCGACGAAGCAATCCATTGTCACCGAGTTGCGGTGCCACTGGATTGCTTCGCTTCGCTCGCAATGACGGGGAGAGAGTGCGCATCACGCCGCCTCCGCGGTCTGGCCGAGCCATTGCCGCACCCGGGCGTCGGGATCGGCGTTCCCGGTGACGTCGCTGACGACGGCGATGGAATCGGCGCCGGCGGCGTAGATTTCGGCTGCGTGCTCGAACTTGATGCCGCCGATCGCGACCAGCGGGATGTTGCCGATGCGCTTCTTCCACTCCGTGATTTTCGGAATGCCCTGCGGCTCGAAGCGCATCGATTTCAGCGTGGTGAAGAAGATCGGGCCGAGCGCGACATAATCGGGCTTGGCGGCAAGTGCGGTCGCGAGTTCCTTATCGTCATGGGTGGAGATGCCGAGCGTCAGGCCCGCTTTTCGGATTTCGCCGAGGTCGGCGTCGACGAGGTCTTCCTGGCCGAGATGCAGATGCTTTGCGCCGGCGACGATCGCCGCGCGCCAGTAATCGTTGACCACGAGTTTGGCGCCGGTGCCCTTGATGGCTTCGAGCGCGTCGCTCACGATCTGCAGCGCCTCGGCATCGTTGAGGTCCTTGGCGCGCAACTGGATGGTGCCGGCGCCGAGCAGCGCGAGCCGCGCCACCCAGGCGACGCTGTCGACGACGGGATAAAATCGGTCAGGATACGGCATGCCAGAACGGGGTCCCGATCACAGGGGTTGAGGGCGAGGCGAAGTCGCGGGCTTCCATCAGGCCGGCCTCGTAAGCGGCGCGGCCGGCCTCGACGCCGAGGCGGAAGGCCCTGGCCATCGCGACGGGGTCGGCGGCCTTGGCGACCGCAGTGTTGAGCAGCACGGCGTCGTAGCCGAGTTCGAGGGCGTGGGCGGCGTGCGACGGCGCGCCGAGGCCGGCATCGACCACCAGCGCGATATCGGGCAGTCGCTCGCGCATCAGTTTCAGCGCGTCGCGGTTGGTGATGCCTTTGGCGCTGCCGATCGGAGCTGCCCACGGCATCACCACCTTGCAGCCGGCATCGACCAGCCGCATCGCGACCGAGAGATCCTCGGTGCAATAGGGGAAAACTTCAAAACCGTCCTTGATCAGGATGCCGGCGGCTTCGACCAGACCGACGACATCAGGCTGCAGCGTGTCGTTGTCGGCGATCACTTCCAGCTTGATCCATGGCGTCGAGAACAGTTCGCGCGCGAGCTTCGCCGTCGTCACCGCCTCGCGCACGCTGCGGCAGCCGGCGGTGTTCGGCAGCACCGTGACGCCAAGCTCGCGGATCAGCGACCAGAACGCATCCCCGGTCTTGCCGCCGGCGGCTTCGCGCCGCAGCGACACCGTGACGATGCCGGCCCCCGACGCGCGGATCGCGTCCTGCATGATCGCCGGCGACGGATATAGCGCCGTGCCGATCAGGAGGCGGGAGGAGAAGGTCTTGCCGTAGAAGTTCAGCATTGCGTCGAAACTTTCCTGTCGTCCCTGCGAACGCAGGGACCCATACCGCGTGATCTCTGTTGTGGGCACTCTCGCAGACGTCGTTCGTCGAAACGAAGGCCGGTGGCTGTGGGTCCCTGCGTTCGCAGGGACGACGTCGTGCAAGATGTCATCCATCACCCTCCCTGCCGCGGCGTGATGATCTCGATCTCGTCGCCGGCCTTGAGCGCCGTCTCCGACCAGCGGCTCTTCGGCACCACGTCGTAATTCAGCGCGATCGCGAAATGCGTGCCCTCATAGTCGAGTTCGGCGAGCAGCGCGTCGACGCGGGTCGCCGCGATCTCGCGCGCTTCGCCGTTGACGGTCACCTGCATCGCATCACCTCATTGTCGATCGCGCCGCGCTGCACGTAGGCCAGCGTCAGTTCGGCCAGCGCGGGCGCCAGCAGGAAACCGTGGCGGTAGAGGCCGTTCACCGAGATCCTGTCCTTCTGGATCGTGATCCGCGGCAGGTTGTCGGGAAAGGCGGGACGCAGGCCCGAGCCGAACTCGACGATGCGCGCCTCGGCAAAGGCCGGATGCACGGCATAGGCGGCGCCGAGCAGCTCCAGCGCGGAACGGACGCTGACGCCGGTATCCTCCGCCTCGATCGAGGTCGCGCCCAGCATGAAGCGGCCGTCGCCGCGCGGGATCACGTAAAGCGGCCAGCGCGGATGGATCAGCCGCACCGGGCGCGCCAGCTCGACCTCGC
>NZ_DAINNI010000239.1:0-3044 GCF_036735945.1 Bradyrhizobium sp.
GTCATTCCGCCGCAGCCAAGAAGTGTGCATCAGCTAGTGCGTTCGCAGGGACGACCCGAGGAAGGAGCGCAGGCCTTCTCAAATCTTGCCGTTGACGTCGCGCTGCACGCGGGTGGCCATCTCGACCAGGCGCCGCCAGGCCTGCTCCAGGAACGACATCATGCGATCCACGTCGCGATCGCTCGGCAGCGGGATTTCGATCTTGCGCTCGTTCTCGGTCGCCTTCGGCTCGCTCCTTTTCAGCGAGTCCGATTTCGGCAGCGCCTCTTCGGTCTTGCCGCTCACGGTGGGTTCGCGCGAGGCGAGTTCCGCCTTGAGTCGCTCGTTCTCGGCCTGCAGCCGGCCGATCTCCGAATCCATCGCTGCGCGCTCGTCGGGCACGGCGTAACAGGCCCAGCCCGAACCCGAATTGCCGCAGGTCGAGACCGCGCCGCTGCGGGTGTCGAGGCGGAGCACGCCATCGGCCGTCGTCGACAGCGTATAGCGGCCGTTCTCGGCCTCCGGCGCGCCTGCCATCGCGTATCCGGCGCCGGCAAGGCAAGTCACCAGGACAACGGACTTCAGGAATTTCGAGGACGATGTTGCTGTGCGCATCGGCTTGGCTCCCGCCTCAGGACAGTCTCGGTTTCCTCGACCGCCGGGGCGCTTTCAAGGCGGCCTATACGCTTGAGCTATAGGGCGTGCGGCCGGACTTCAACGCATCCTCCAGCAGTTCGAGCCGGTCCTGTCCCCAGAACACCTCGCCATCAAGCACATAGGCCGGCGAGCCGAACACGTCGACGGCAAGCGCGTCCTGCCGGTTCTGCTCATACGCTGTGGTGATGTCCGCCGAGGCGGACCGCGCCACCATCTGGTGGCCGGGCAGCCCCGATTCGTCGGCGAGTTTCGCGATCGTTGCGGGGTCGGCGAGGTTGAGCTGATCCTCCCAGACACCGGCGAACGCCCGGCTCAGAAATTTGTCGGGGTCGAGTTCTTCCTCCAGCGCGGCGATCACCACGCCGTCGGCCAGGCGGGCGTTGAACGGCCAGTGCGCGGGCTGCAGGTGAAAATTCAGCCCGCGCTTGTCGCGCCAGCGCTGCAGCTCGACCATGCGGTAGCGCTGCCGGACCGGGTGGCGCTTGGCCAACGGCAGGCCGCCGGTGTCCGAGAACAGGTCGATCAACACCACGGGTTTATGAATTACCTTGAGATCGTAGGCACTTACAAGGCTACGAAAGGTCCGGTGCCCGACATAGGCCCAGGGCGATAGGATCGAGAAATAATAATCGACCTGCCGCGGCATGCGTGCTCCGGGAACCCTGATTTTCGCTTCACGCGGCGCATCCCAACAGAGCGGCTGAAGCGGCGCAAGATCGATCCAGGCAACAATAGCTGCTGCACTGCGATGGCAGTCCACAGTGTCGCAGGCATCTCACGGATAAATTCAATTAAATCAACGAAGTAACTGGTTACGAGCTTATCTTGACTTGATTAAACGCGATAAGTATGGTCCGCGCGGCTTTCAAGGGTGACGGGCGCAATTTCCATCTACCGTTGGCATCGTTTAGTGTCTTGGGCATGGCCGAAGACAAGAACAACAACGCAAGTGGAAATCGCGATCAGCCGTCCTCCGACGAAGCTGCGCTTTCCGCAAGGCTCGGAAGTCTGGATCAACGGTTGTCCGAAATTCGCGACGGCCGGAAACTCAGGACTGATCAAACCGGAACTGAAAGCGGGGATACGGCCGCCAGAGCATCGGCAATGGCGCTGGGTTTCCGTCTTTCCTCCGAATTGGTCGCGGGCGTTGCCGTCGGGGCGGCGATTGGCTGGGGATTCGACCGGTTATTGTCGACATCGCCGTTCGGTTTCATCGTGTTTCTTCTGCTCGGCTTCGTCGCCGGCGTGGTCAACGTGGTGAGATCAGCCGGCGTGGCCTCGGGCAAGCGCTAAGGCGTCGACGGGAAGTCACGACATTTGAAATTGGATAGCCGGCAAGGCCGGTGGATAAAGAGCCGCGCGGATGAAAATCGACCCGATCCACCAATTCAATATCGAACCCATCTTCACGATCGGCCATATCGGCAACCACACGATCGCCTTCACCAACTCGACGCTCTACATGTTCATCGCGGTGGCGGCGATCTCGCTGCTGATGATCGGCGGCATGTCGAGAGGGCAACTGGTCCCCGGACGGCTGCAGTCGATCGCCGAAATCTCCTACGAGTTCGTGGCTTCGACGATCCGCTCCACCGCCGGCGCGGAAGGCATGAAGTTCTTCCCGCTGATCTTCTCGCTGTTCATGTTCATCTGCATCTCGAACCTGATCGGCATCATCCCCTACACGTTCACGGTTTCGAGCCACCTCATCGTCACCGCGGCCCTTGCCCTGCTGGTGTTCTTCACGGTGCTGATCTACGGCGTCTACAAGAACGGCCTCAAGTTCTTCAGCATCTTCGTTCCCCACGGTGTCCCGATCTACATCCTGCCGCTGGTGATGTTCATCGAAATCCTGTCGTTCTTCCTGCGCCCGGTCTCGCACAGCGTGCGTCTGTTCGCCAACATGCTGGCCGGCCACATCGCGCTGAAGGTGTTCGCGGGCTTCGTCGCCATGCTCGGCGTCTCGCTCGGCGCGCTCGGCTGGTTAGGCGGCATGCTGCCGCTGGCGCTCACCGTGGCGCTGACCGCGCTCGAACTGCTGGTCGCATTCCTGCAGGCCTACGTGTTCGCGATCCTGACCTGCATCTATCTCAACGACGCCATTCATCCGGGACACTAAGCGGTCCGGGGAATTTCCACCCACACTTCGTCTTACCTCTCAAGGAGCTCTAGAAAATGGAACCGGCAGCAGCAAAACTTATCGGCGCGGGCATCGCATGCATCGGCATGGGCGGCGCGGGCGTCGGCGTGGGCATCATCTTCGGCAACTACCTCGCCGCTGCGGTGCGCAATCCTTCTGCAGCCCAGGGCCAGTTCGGCAACCTGATCTTCGGCTTCGCCGTGACCGAAGCGCTCGGCATTTTCTCGCTGCTGATCGCGCTGCTGCTGCTGTTCGTTCCGCTCTGAGC
>NZ_DAINNI010000240.1:0-2724 GCF_036735945.1 Bradyrhizobium sp.
TTTCGCGGCTATCGCGCCGCCGGCGTCAACCGCGTCTCGCTCGGCGTGCAGGCGCTCGACGACGTTTCGCTGAAGGCGCTCGGACGTCTGCACAGCGCGCGCGAGGCGCTGCATGCGGTCGCAATCGCGCGCACCGCGTTCGACCGCTACTCGTTCGACCTGATCTATGCCCGCCCCGACCAGACGCCACGGATGTGGGCGGACGAATTGAAGCTCGCGATCTCGGAAGCCGCCGAGCATCTGTCGCTCTATCAGCTCACGATCGAGGAAGGCACGCCGTTCTTCGGCCTGCATGCGGCGGGCAAATTGAAAACGCCTAACGAGACGCTGGCGCGCGCGCTCTACGACGTGACGCAGGAAGTATGCGGCGCGCACGGCCTTCCGGCCTACGAGATTTCCAACCACGCCCGACCAGGCGCGGAGTGCCAGCACAATCTGGTCTACTGGCGCGGCGACGAATATGCCGGCATCGGCCCCGGCGCGCATGGCCGTCTTGATATCGACGGCGGGCGCTACGCGACCGCGACAGAGAAGCGACCCGAGGCCTGGCTGATGCGGGTTGAGGCCAGGGGCCACGGCGTCGTCACGGACGAGCGCCTCAACAGCGAAGAACGCGCCGATGAATTCCTGCTGATGGGATTGCGCCTCACGGAAGGGATCGACCCCAGGCGCTACGCCGCCCTTTCAGGCCGCGCGCTCGATCCGGGCCGGATCGCCAACCTGCGCGACGAAGGCGCGATCACCGTCGAAGCCGACGGACGCCTGCGCGTCACCAAGGACGGATTTCCCGTGCTCGACGCCGTCGTGGCCGATCTCGCCGCGTAGCGGTGTCCCGTAGCCCGGATGAAGCGCAGCGCAATCCGGGGAAGGTCTATCAGCTTGCGCAACGGCCCCGGGTTTCGCTTTTTGCTTCACCCGGGCTACGAAAAATTCAAGCCCCGAAACTTTTCGGCGAGCCGGCGACCAGCGCGCTGCCGCCGCTGGCGACCTTCATCACCGCGAGGCCCCGCTCATTGGTGCCGTCGGAGCGGAAGCGAAACAGCCCGTCGATGCCGGAAAAGCCTGATGCATTGGTCAGCGTCTCCGGTGCAAAGCGATTGCTGCCCTGCTTCGACAGCGCGGCGACCAGCGCCACGGCGTCATAGACGAGCGTCGCGGTGCGCACGGGGTCAGCGCCGAACTTGGCGCGATAGCGGCCGGAGAAGGCGCGGAAGCCCGACGGATCCGGCGCGGCATAGAGCCCGCCCTGCAGCACCGGGCTGGCATAGACCCGCGAGTTGTCCCAGAGTCCCGTGCCGAGCATCTGGATGTTGCGCAGATTGGCGCCGGCCGCAGTCAGCGCGTCGGCCACCGCCACGACGGATTCGCCATCATCCGCAATGAACAGGGCGTCCGCCGAGCCCAGCGATTGCGCGACCGTGCGCGCCGCCCCGGCCCGGTCGGCGGTGTATTTCTCGAAGGCGACGATGCGTCCCTTGCGGCCGGCCGCCTGCTTGAAGGCGGCTTCCACCACATTGCCATAGGCGTTGTCGGGCAACAGCGCCGCAAACGACCGCTTCCCGATTCCGGCGGAATAGTCGACGATCCGGTTGACGTCGGATTCGGGCAGGAAGCTCAGCAGATAAACGCCGCGCCCGGCGATGCTGGAGTCGGTCGAGAAGGCAATCACCGGAACGCCGCGGGCGCGGGCGAGCTGGGCGGCGGCGGGCACTGAGCCTGCGAACAGCGGGCCCAGAATGATTTCGACACCTTCGCCGAGCGCCGCTTGCGCCGCCTGCTGGGCGCCCTGCGGGGTGCCGCCGTCATCCTTGATCAGAAGCTGGATGTTCGGGCTCTGGAATTCCGCCAGCGCCATCTCGGCCGCGTTCTTCATCGACTGCGCGGCGACGCCGGCATTTCCGGCCGCCGAGAGCGGCAGGATCAGGCCAACCTTGACGTTCCCCGCGCCCACGGCCAGCGGCTGCTGTTGCGGCCCCGGGGGCCCATCAGATCCAGACGGGCCGAATATCTGGCCGCCACCACCGGAGCAGGCGCCAAGCAGCGGCGCGCCCAGAATGATGCCGACTGCGGTTCGCCGGGTCGGCCAGGTGGACCGATCCGGGAATCCGGGCTTGCGATTGAACGGGCCTTCCATTCTGTCTCTTCTCGTGACCGACCGCCGTCGACCAGGATTCCGGGCATTCTGCGCCGAGCCACCTGAACCGCTACTGAACCCAATCGCAATTCTGCATATTGTCTAGGATTAGTTAACCAAAACAAAAGGATTACACCCCGGCGGGCGTCGCCGACCTTCGGGGAACTTCAGGTTTAACCGCCGTCCCGGCAGATATGGCGCTCGACCTGAGAGCCCTCTAGATTGGTCGCATGCGCCCCAAGCCCAGTTCAAACTACGGCCCTGATACCGAACCGGGTTCGGCCAACAGAACATTTTTGATTGGTGGCCACCTCATCACAGCCCCAAAGCCGAAACCGGGCCTCTATCTGGTGGCAACCCCGATCGGCAATCTCGGCGACATCACCCTGCGCGCGCTCGAGACCCTGGCCGGCGTCGACATCATCGCCTGCGAAGATACCCGCATCACCCGCCGCCTGACCGAGCGCTACGCGATTTCGGCGGAACTCAAGCCATATCACGAGCACAATGCCGTTATGGCGCGGCCGAAAATCCTGGAACGGCTGGCGCAGGGCGCCGCGATCGCGCTGGTGTCGGACGCCGGCACGCCG
>NZ_DAINNI010000241.1:0-2608 GCF_036735945.1 Bradyrhizobium sp.
GATTCTCACACTCTGAGGAGCCGCGAAGCGGCGTCTCGAAGGATGAACGGCACCAGCGGGGCCACATGGTTCGAGACGGCGCTTTGCGCCTCCTCACCATGAGGGTTAGCATTCATGGGACGGCCGTCCGCTACCCCCGCGCTCCGCGCATCTGCGCCGTCAGCCGATCCATCGCAACAGCAACGTCGCGCCATTGCGACAGCCAGCTTCGCGGAAAGCGGAACGTCAGGTCGGCGCCGTCGACGCGGCGCTCGGTCAGGCACATGCCGGGCGTCAGGCCGTCGCGCGTGCAGCGCGCGTGGAAGGTGGGCGTCGTGGCCACGAACAGATCCTCGTTGGCGTAGGGCGAGCCGTCGCGGAAGGCGCGCAGCGTCAATCCGTCATTGATCGGCGTTGCAGCCTGATCGAGATAGCGCGGATAGATCGTGCGCAGGCGCATGTCCGGCGCGAGCGCATCATGGTGGGCCGAGATCGAAACGAAGATGCGGTCGATCGGCTGCGCCTTGTCCTCGATCGTATCGGCGCTGACATGCTTTGGTGCTTCCGGTGCGTCAAGCGAGGGAAACAGGAAATTCAGATCGACCCGCTCCTGCGGGCCGGAGTGCCGCTGGATCTTGCGACGGATCGCTGATGTCGGCACGTTGAAGAGCGTGGCGCCGACGCTGACCGGCAATCGGTCCGGACCGCCGGCGGGGCGCGCAACCCAGGTCGGCCACAGCAGGTAGGCAACCAGTGCAACCGCGCCCGCAGCGATGCTCACCGCGGCCATGATCAGCATCATGTGCGAGCGGGGGTCGCTGCGGGTGTCGCGGGCGAGGTGTTGGGCCGTTGAAAGCAGGGTCATGAACGGAACATCGATCGGTCGGCGGGCGAATCACCTGGCGAATATGCCACGATGCGGCTCTTTTCCGCATGATTTCGCGGGGTTTCCAGTTCCGCGAGCCATGCGTAAACGAGGTTTCCACGCTCGCCCGTTAACCCTTCCTTAAGGATGCTGTGGCGGCCGCCGGCCAATTTTGCCAAAGCAGGGCGCGCGGTTCGTCGAGTTGTGGAAGTTGTCATGTCGCCCGAGGCGTTGAATTCCCTGTTCGCCCTTTGCATCGGTTTTGCGTTCGCGGGAGCGCTCGCCAGCGGCTATCAGGCGATGGTGGAACGGCCGGCGGGTTTCGGCCTGCTCGGAGAGGGCGTTGCGCCGAAGACGTTTGCGGCGGTGCCGTTCCTGGTCTTCGCCGCACCCTTCATCATCATGCGCAACACCCTGCGCGGCGCGAAGATCGAGCGCCGGCGCTTCGAATTCGTGATGATGGCAACCGTGCTGTCGGGTTTCTGGAGCATGATGTCGGGGACGTTCTTCCTGATGACGCTGCGCGCGGCCGGCCTGTTCGCTTGATCCAGCACCAAGGGCTGTGCCAAGGTCTCCGCCAATGGAGACCTTTTTGTTATGGCGATCTACGAACTCGACGGGCAGGGGCCTGAACTCCCCGCAAACGGGAATTATTTCATCGCAGATACCGCCCAGGTGATCGGCAAGGTGCGCCTTCTGGACCAGGCCAGCGTCTGGTTCGGTGCGGTGCTGCGCGGCGACAATGAGTGGATCGAGATCGGCGAAGGCTCCAACGTGCAGGACAATTCCACCTGCCACACCGACCGCGGCTTTCCCCTCACCATCGGCAGGAACTGCACCGTCGGCCACAACGTCATCCTGCACGGCTGCACGCTGGAAGAGGGCGCGCTGGTCGGCATGGGCTCCATCGTGATGAACGGCGCGCGGATCCGCCGCGGCAGCATTGTCGGCGCGGGATCTGTTATCACCGAGGGCAAGGAATATCCGGAATATTCGCTGATCATCGGCTCGCCCGCGCGCGTGGTCCGCACTCTAACGCCCGAGCAGGTGACGGCGATGGGCAGTGCCGCGAAGTTCTACGCGATCAACGGCCCGCGATTCAAAAACGGGCTGAAGAGGATCGGCTGAGGACCGCAGGTCTCCATCCGATATTCAGGCGCGGCTCAAGTACCTTCGCTCTCATTGGCCTCGCGGGCCCCGGCCACCTTCTCATGGCCGGCGGACCAGAGCGCATGTTGCTCGCTGCCATCCCGATAGGGATTTGCTTCAGCCGGAATGTTCTGGCGCGCAGCGCGCTGGCCCTGCTCGAAGGGGTCCGGGTCGGCGTTCATCATGGCGTCCTCGCGGTTCTCGACCTTGTCTTCTTCGGCGTCGCGTCCTTCGAAAGCCGCGCACTCTTTCTCAGTGCATCCTTCAGGTCGATGGGAATGCCGTGCTTCTTGAGAAGGTCGGCAAAGGCTTCGTCGGCCAATTCCTGGAATGTCGCCATCCGGTCTCGCGCAAGCTGGGTGAGCTTGTCGAGCGTGTCATCGTCAAAGGCGATCAATTTGCGCACGCGTGACTGTTCCGGACGTCGAGCGGATGTGAATGAAATGAACGCGGAGCGGAATTGTTCCGGCAAGACCAAGAGCGTCTGCCGCGGCTGCCGAGCCGTCAGATACAGTCGCGCAGAAGTGAGCAAAACTTCCCAGTCAAGTCGCAGAACTCGTCCTAGCCCGTCTTATTCATCAGCGGATTGTTGAGAGGCTGGCGAGCGTGGCGTAA
>NZ_DAINNI010000242.1:0-2562 GCF_036735945.1 Bradyrhizobium sp.
CCGATGCAGGTGAAGTCGAGCCGGTTGCCGCCGCCGATATTGCCGTAGAGGATACGCCCGACATGCAGCGCGACGCCGAAACGAAAACGCTCGACGGCGTCGCCGACCGGATAGTTCAGATTGGCGACGCTGGCGCGGGATTCGTGGGCGGCCTCCAGCACGCGCGAGCAGACCTGCTGCTCGTCGCCGACATATTCGTCGATCGGGAACACCGCGAGCAGCCCGTCGCCCATGTACTTCAACACCTCGCCGCCATGGTTCTTGATCGCGCTGACCTGGCAATCGAAATACCGGTTCAGGATGTCGACGACGGTTTCGGCCGGCAGCCGGTCCGACAGCGCCGTGAAGCCGCGCAGGTCGGAGAGCCAGATCGCGGCATTCATCGTCTCGGTGTGGCCGCGCCTGATCTGTCCGCCCATGATCCGCTCGCCGGCGCTGTTGCCGACATAGGTGTCGAGCAGGCTCGCAGCCATGCGGCTCAGACTGAGAATCTCGACGACCCGCGCCAGCGGCTTCGCGAGGCTCCGCAGCGCGGCCAGTTGCTCCTCCGTGAAACCGCCCGGCTGTCTGGTGGTCCAGCTCGATGCGTTCACCGTGCCGCCGATGAACGGCAGCGGCAGCGCGACATAATCGGTGACGCCTTCGGCGCGCAGTTCCTCGATGATCGGAAAACGCCTGCTGGCGGGATCGTCAACGCGGGCCCGAACCTCGAGTCCCTGCCGGAACACGATGATCAGCGGGCTGGTGTGAAAATCCGGTGACTCCAGGATGTGGTAATCGACCGAGCCGAGTTCGACTTCGGCGCCCGGCTTCCAGATGAAACTGCGGCCGTAGATTTCGGGATGCAGCGTGCGGACGAAGACGCCGACGCGCCACAGCGGCAGGCCCGCCGCGACCATTTGCTCGCAGCACTCGGCCATGAATCCGGTCGGGCTGGTCGCCGAGCGCCCGCCGTCGATCAGCCAGTCGTTCAGATTCTGCAGCTCTGCGGCATTCATGGCGCGGGTATTTGCCGCGCAACTCCCCGAAACGTCAAGCGCGCGCCACCACGACAGGTGGCGTGACCCGGCGACGGAGCTGCGCTAGCCTTGCGGGGCAAAAACAAAAAGGAAACGTCAAAGTGTACGACTACATCATCGTCGGCGGCGGGTCGGCAGGCTCGGTCATGGCCCACCGCCTCTCCGCCAGAAGCGCCAACAAGGTCCTGCTCTGCGAAGCAGGCCAGGACACGCCGCCAGGCAACGAACCGAAAGAGATCCGCGACAGCTATCCGGGAACGGCGTATTTCGATCCGCGCTTCCACTGGACCGAACTCAAGGTCACCACCCAGGTCGTCAGTCACAACAATCCCGATGAAAGCCGGCCGCCGCTGCGCAAATACGAGCAGGCGCGCGTGCTGGGCGGCGGGTCCTCGATCAACGGCCAGATGGCCAATCGCGGCGCGCCGACCGATTACAATGAGTGGGATGCGCGCGGCGCCACCGGCTGGAGCTGGAACGACGTGCTGCCTTTTTTCAGGAAGGTCGAGCACGACCTCGATTTCGACGGTCCGTACCACGGCAAGGACGGCCGCATCCCGGTCCGCCGCATTCCGCAAGCGCACTGGACCAAGCATTCGCAGGCGATGGCGGAGGCCTGCAGGCAGGCCGGCTTCAAGTTCCTGCCCGACCAGAACGGCGAGTTCGTCGACGGCTACTTCCCGGTGACGCATTCCAACCAGGATGAGCAACGCGTCTCGGCCGCCATGGGCTATCTCGATCGCGAGACGCGCAAGCGCGCCAACCTGACGATATCGACCAACACGCAAGTGAAGGAGCTGGTGTTCGAAGGCACGCAATGCGTCGGCGTCAAGGCGCTGGTCCATGGCCAGGAACAGGAGTTCCGCGGCCGCGAAATCATCCTCTCCTGCGGCGCTATACATTCACCGGCGCATCTGCTGCGCGCCGGCATCGGGCCGGTCGGGCATCTCAAAGACATGGGCATTCCGGTGCTGGCGGGCCTCGCCGGCGTCGGCCAGCGACTGATGGACCATCCCTCGATCTCGCTGTCCTCCTATGTCCGCCGCGGCGCGCGCATGAACGAGCACACCCGACGCCACATGCAGATGGGGCTGCGTTACTCATCGGGTCTCCCGGGCATTCCCGCCGGCGACATGTTCGTCGTCGTCATCACCAAATCGGCCTGGCATTCGGTCGGCGAACAGATCGGCTCGCTGCTCACCTTCGTCAACAAGACCTATTCGGAAACCGGTCAGGTCAAGCTTGCGTCGCGCGACCCGCGTGAAGAGCCGATCGTCGAGTTCAACCTGCTGTCGGACAGGCGCGACCTCGACCGGCTGATGAGCGGCTTCCGCAAGATGGCGGGCCTGCAGATGAGCGCGCCGCTCAAGGCGGTGACCGACAAGCCGTTCCCGGCTGCCTATTCCGACCGCGTGCGCAAGATCGGCGTGGTCAACACCAGGAACAAGATCCTCACCGCCATCGCCGCCAGGCTGATGGACGGGCCGGCGGCGCTGCGCCACTACATGATCGACAATTTCGTCGTCGAAGGTTTTACGTTCGA
>NZ_DAINNI010000243.1:0-2204 GCF_036735945.1 Bradyrhizobium sp.
GCCGGAACGGCCGATGCAGACGCCTTCATAGGCCTGCACGCGGGTGCGCTCGCCTTCGACCACCTTGACGTTGACGATCACGGTGTCGCCGGGGCCGAATTCCGGGATCGACTTGGTCGCCGACAGTTTGTCGAATTGCTCTTTTTCGAGCTGCTGAATGAGGTTCATTGAAATCTCCATCGGCGGCGCGCCCAGCCTTTCGGGGGCTGCGCAAACGTCCATCTATCCTGCGCGTGTGCGGATTTGGCGCCCGTATAAGGCATCAGGCCGCGCTTGTCACCCGTCTGTCGTTCTTTTTGTGCCTTTTTGGCCGTCCCGTGCCGACCACAAATCCGGCCGCCGCGCCCGGGTCAGGGCCTCGGCCTCCGCCTTCCGCCAGGCCGCTACCTTGGCGTGGTCGCCGGAGATCAGGATTTCCGGGATGGTTCGGCCCTCGAACGCCTGCGGGCGGGTATATTGGGGGTATTCCAGTAGCCCTTCCGAGAAGCTTTCGTCCTCGCCCGAGGCCTGCTTGCCCATCACGCCCGGGAGCAGCCGCACGCAGGCATCGACCAGCGCCATCGCGGCGATCTCGCCGCCGGACAGCACATAGTCTCCGATGCTGACCTCCTCGAGGTTCCGAGCCTCGATCACCCGTTGATCGACCCCCTCGAACCTTCCGCAGACGATCAGGGGGCCCGGCCCGCTCGCGAGTTCCGCGGCCAGCGACTGGGTCAATGGCCGACCCCGCGGGCTCATCAGCAGGCGCGGCCGGTCCTGACCGATATCCGCGGCGTCGATGGCCGCCGCGAGAACGTCGGCGCGCAGCACCATGCCGGGGCCGCCGCCGGCCGGGGTGTCGTCGACGCTGCGATGCTTGTCGGTGGCGGATGCTCTGATGTCGCGCGCCTCCAGCTCCCAGAGGCCGGAGGCCAGCGCCTTGCCGGCCAGGCTGACGCCGAGCGGCCCGGGAAACATCTCGGGGAACAGGGTGAGGACGGTGGCGCGCCAGATCATGTCAAGCAGGTCATGTCAAACCCATCACGTGAGCGTCGGGGCTTCGTCGCCTTCGATTTCCTGCGGCAGCTCGATCACCACGCGGCCATTGGCCAGATCGACCGTCGGCACCACGGCATTGGTGAACGGCAGCAGCATCGTGGCGCCCTTCGCTGGCGCGATCTCGATGATATCGCCGGCGCCGAAATTATGGATCGCAATCACACGTCCGAGCGGTTCGTCGGCGGCGTTGACGGCCGCTAGCCCGATCAGGTCGGCGTGGTAATATTCGTCGTCGTCGGTCTCGGGCAACCGGTCGCGCGGAACATAGAGTTCCAAACCGTTGAGCCGTTCGGCGTCTTCGCGGGTGCCGATGCCCTTCAGCGTCGCCACCAGATGATCCCTGGCTACGCGTACCTGCGTCACCTCGAACTGGCGCGCGCCGTCCTTTGTCATCAGCGGGCCGTACTCTTTTACGGCCAGCGGATCCTCGGTGAAGGTCCACAGCTTCACCGCGCCGCGCACGCCATGCGCGGCGCCGATACGCGCGACGCAAATCGGTGCTGACACCGTCGTGCGCCGCTATGCCTTACGCCTTCGCGGCGGCTTCGGCGGCCTTGCGCTCCTTGCGCGGCACGGCCTTTTCCGGGTTGTTGCGCGCCGCGCGCTTGACGATGCCGGCGGCATCCAGGAAGCGGGTCACGCGATCCGACGGCTGCGCGCCCTTGGCGAGCCAGGACTTCACCTTGTCCATGTCGAGCTTCAGTCGCGCCTCGTTGTCCTTCGGCAGCAGCGGATTGAAATGGCCGAGACGCTCGATGAAGCGTCCGTCGCGGGGAAAACGCGAGTCGGCAACGACGACGTGATAGACCGGACGCTTCTTGGTGCCTGCGCGAGCGAGGCGGATAACGACTGACATTTAGTTCTCCTGTTAAGTACGAATTGGATCGTTGAACGCGTTCGTTGCCGTCATTGCTTCGCTGCGTTCGCAATGACGGAAGAGGTCATTTCTTCTTCCCCGGGAAGCCGCCGAGACCCGGCAGCGTCGGCTTGCCGCTGAGGCCGGTGAGGCCCGGCACGTTCGGCAGGCCCCCGCGCAGGCCGACGGGAAGATCCTTCGGTAAATTCGGCAGGCCGCCGCCGGCGCCGCCCTGCATCTTTTCCGCCATCGCCTTCATCTCTTCCGGCGACGGCGGCTTCATGCCGCCGCCAAAGCCCATCGCCTGCGC
>NZ_DAINNI010000244.1:0-2116 GCF_036735945.1 Bradyrhizobium sp.
CGGCGGCCGTCACCGGCGTGGCCGGCGGCCTCGGCGCCATCGCGGTGCAGTTCGTGGCGCCCGACGGCTACACGATCACGCTCGCGATCTCGCTGTTCCTCGGCATGGTGGTCGGCGGCGTCGGCTGGCTGCCGGGCTCGATCGTGGGTTCCGCCTTCATCATCTTCGTGCCGAATATCGCCGAGAGCATCTCAAAGGGTCTCTCCGGCGCCGTGTTCGGCGTGCTCCTGTTCCTCGTGATCTTCCTCGTGCCGCATGGCGCCAGGCAGGTCGCGATGGTCGCCCAGCAGTATCTGGGCAAACTGAAGAAGTAAGAAGCAAGAACCGACGAACAAACTCAGGAGAGACCATGTTTGCAACACTACGGACTGCCGCCTTCTCGGCGGCGGTCACCGCTTTCGCCTTGTCGTCCGGCACGGCGCTCGCACAGAAGAAATACGACACGGGCGCCACCGATACCGAGATCAAGGTCGGCAACATCATTCCCTACAGCGGACCTGCGTCCGCCTATGGTTTGATCGGCAAGACCGAGGAAGCCTACTTCAAGATGATCAACGAGAAGGGCGGCATCAACGGGCGCAAGGTCAACTTCATCAGCTATGACGACGCCTACAGCCCGCCAAAGGCGGTCGAGCAGGTTCGCAAGCTGGTCGAGAGCGACGAAGTGCTCGTCGTGTTCAATCCGCTCGGCACGCCCTCCAACACGGCGATCCAGAAGTATCTCAACGCCAAGAAGATACCGCAGTTGTTCGTCGCCACCGGCGCCACCAAGTGGAACGACCCGAAAGGCTTCCCGTGGACCATGGGCTGGCAGCCGAGCTACCAGAGCGAGGCGCACATCTATGCGAAATACCTGCTCAAGGAAAAGCCGAACGCCAAGATCGCGATCCTCTATCAGAACGACGACTTCGGCAAAGACTACCTGAAAGGCACCAAGGACGGACTGGGCGCCAAGGCTTCCTCGATGATCGTCATGGAGGAGAGCTATGAGATTTCGGAGCCGACGATCGACTCGCACATCGTCAAGATCAAGGCGGCAAATCCCGACGTGCTCCTGATCTACGCGACTCCGAAGTTCGGTGCGCAGACCATCAAGAAGACCGCCGAACTCGGCTGGAAGCCGCTGCAGATCATGACCAACGTGTCGGCCTCGGTCGGCGCGGTGATGCACCCTGCCGGATTCGAAAACGCCCAGGGCGTGCTGTCGGCAGCCTACGCAAAGGACGCCGCCGATGCGCAGTGGAAAGACGATGCCGGCATGAAGCGGTGGAGCGAGTTCATCGACAAGTACATGCCGGGCGCCGACAGGACCGACAGCGCGCTCGTCTACGGCTACGGCGCCGCGCAGACCCTGGCCAAGGTTCTGGAGATGTGCGGCGACGATCTCAGCCGCGCCAACGTGATGAAGCAGGCCGCCAGCCTGAAGGACTTCACGCCCGACACGCTGCTGCCAGGCGTGAAGATCAACACCGGCGCAACCGACTTCGCCCCGATCAGCCAGTTGCAGATGCAGCGGTTCAAGGGCGAGAAGTGGGAATTGTTCGGCGAGATCATCAGCGGCGACGTAGCCGCCGACTAGAACTCCATCAATCCCGGATAGTTAATCCGGACCAGGAAGCCTCCGCGACGAACGTCGCGGGGGCTTTTTTGTCAGCAGTGCTGCCGGACAAATCCGGTGATCGCCAGCGAACACAATCATTAATATTCCGCGAGACGGGCAGTGCGCCGGCATTGATCCTAAGTAGCGCCTCCCGCGATGCCGCCGCGAGGGGCTTGCTGTTGCTGGATGCCGCCGAAAGGTATTCAATGCAGCCAAGAGCCGCAAAGCGCTCCCCAATCCAAAAACAATGACACAATCATCGATCCCAGGGAGATCAGGAAATGCTCGCCATCAACTTGCGCTTGGGGGCCGTTTCGGCTGCCCTCGCATTACTGGCCGCGACCAGCAGCGGCGCATTAGCACAAAAGAAATACGACACCGGCGCCTCCGATACCGAAATCAAGATCGGCAACATCATGCCCTACAGCGGACCGGCTTCCGCCTACGGCGTGATCGGCAAGACCGAAGAAGCCTATTTCCGGAAGATCAATGCCGAGGGCGGCATCAACGGCCGCA
>NZ_DAINNI010000245.1:0-1909 GCF_036735945.1 Bradyrhizobium sp.
CCGAAAATGTAGTCGGCGGTCAGCGTGACGAACTTCTTGCCCTTCACCATGCCCTTCTGCCTGAGCGCGGTGCCGACGGCGTTCACCATCACGGTGTTCGGGATGTCGCAATGGAAGGAGTAGCGATTGCAATCCTTGCCGCGCAGCGCGTCGGATCGCGCGCCGGTCGAGAAGAACACCTTCTTGTTGCGCTCGGCGACCTGCATGATGGTCAGCGACGAGGCGGAGGAGATTTCGCCGAACAGCAGCACCGCGCCGTCCTGCTCGATCATGCGCTGCGCCTTGGTCGAGGCGGTCGCGGGATTGACCGAGTCCTCCGAGATCAGGTCGATCTGCCTGCCCATGATGCCGCCGGAGGCGTTGATCTCTTCGGCCGCCATCTTCACGCCGAGCTGCGCGTAGCTGCCGATCGCGCCGAGGAAGCCGGTCAGCGGCACCAGGTGGCCGATCTTGATGCGCGCGGCCTGCGCGCTGACGATGGATGGAAATCCGAGTGCGGAGGCGCCGGTGAGGGCGGCGCCGGCTTTCAACAGGGTACGTCGGCTGTAGCGGGTCATCTGTGATCTCCTCCCGAGGATACGCGACGTTCTCCCTCCGATGTCGCTTATGCGACAATGTGAGAGACGCTCTTTTATTATTGCAGGATATTTCCGGACGCCGCGAGAACTGTCAACGCCAAATGCGTCGCACGCGCGGAAAGCGCGTTCGATGGCGACCTAAAGAGAGGGGCGGGCGATCAGGAAGATTTCGTCAGGCCACGCGCGCCGAACTCGATCGACAGCCGGCTGGCGGCCGATTGCACCAGCTTGGCGCGGCTTTGCACCGCCTGGTCGGTCATCCGCCAGATCGGGCCGGAAATGCCGAGCGCGCCGATGATTTCGCCGGTGAAGTGATAGACCGGCACCGCGACGCAGCGGACTTCCACATTGAATTCGCCATCGTCGAAGGCGACCGCGCTGCGGCGGATTTCCGCGATCTCGCGCATCAGCACCGCAGGATCGGTGATCGACTTGCTGGTGGAGGGCTTCAGTTCGACCCGTTCGAGATAGCGCTGCAACTGGTCGGGACGCAACGAGGCCAGCATGATCTTGCCGAGCGCGGTGCAATGCGCCGGCCGCACCACGCCGACGCGGTCGGTCAGTTGAAACGCGCCGGCCCCGCTGGTGCGGGCGATGACAACCACCGCATCGCCCATGCGCACGGCAAAATGGCCGCTTTCGCCGGTTTCCCGCGACAGGTCTTCGAGGATCGGGGTCGCCAGATTGACCATCTCGATTTCGTCGAGCGCGCTCGCCGCCAGCGCAAACAGCGGGCGACCGACGCGATAGCGCTTGGAGTCGCGCTCCTGCCGGAGATAGCCGAGCGAGACCAGCGTCTTGGCGAGGTGGAAGGTGGTCGAATTATGCAGGCCGACCAGCTTGCTGAGGTCGGCAAGGCCGATGCCTTCGCGGTGACGCGCGACCTCTTCGAGGATGGAAAACGCGCGGCCAAGCGACTGCACGCCGCCGCGCGCGCGCTCCTCGGCCTCGTCGTCGATGTTCGGCTCGTTGGACGGCACCAGTCTTGCGATCGAGATCCTGCGGGGCGGGGCCTGCTTCTCGCTCGTCTTCGACTTGCTGCGCGGTTTCACAGAATCACTTCTCCAACTGGCGAGGCGAATCTTATCAGGCCATCCTCGCCCGGCAACAGCGCCACACAGCGTGCGCGGCGCAAATCCGACCATACCACAATAGCAATTGACGTACAGTATTATGAGAAATAGGGTCGCGATGCCTATCGGGACCGCGCGCCAAGACGCGGGGGCGAATGGGGCTGCAGGGAGAGAAGTCATCGATGTCGCGTAACATGCTCAACGGCGCCCAGGTCATCGTCGACTATCTGATCCAGGAGAAGGTGCCGCAGGTGTTCG
>NZ_DAINNI010000246.1:0-1751 GCF_036735945.1 Bradyrhizobium sp.
GAGATCAACGAGGGCTTTGCCAACATGAAAGCCGGCAAGACGCTGCGCAGCGTGATCATGTTTGATAGTTAATCGTCGTCATTCCGGGGCGATGCGCAGCATCGAGCCCGGAATCTCGAGATTCCGGGTTTGCTCACTTCGTGAGCGCCCCGGAATGACGGACGCTTACCGTGTCACATGCGCCGACACTGCCAGCCACTTCCCGTTCTGCTTCGCCCAGCAATCGGTATAGCGCCCGTGCGCCTGCTGGCCATCGGCGGTCGTGTAGCTGGTGGCAGCGTGGATGATGGCGAAGTCGCCGAGGATGCGGATCTTCACATCTTCCGCGCGCAGGTTCTTGATCGTCACTGGCACCGCCGTCTGCTTCAGGAACGCCGCGCGGTCGACCAGCGACTTGTCGGGATTGGAGCAGTAGAAGTCCGAGCTGAGGATTTCATCGAAGCGCTTGACGTCGGAATTCTGCACGGACGCGATGTAGTCGCGGTTGAGCGCGGTGAGTTGATCGAGGTCGTTGCTCATTGGTTTTCCTCCCATGTCTCCCCGTCATTGCGAGGAGCGAAGCGACGCGGCAATCCATCCATCCGTTATGCCGCGCAATGGATTGCTTCGCTACGCTCGCAATGACGGCTCTGTCAGTCATCAAACATCGGCGGCGGTTTGAAGCCGCCGAGCTCGCGCTCGATCAGTTCCGCGAGCCTGAGCGGTGTGCGGTCTTCGAGCCAGGGGCCGACGATCTGCACGCCGACCGGCAGTCCCTCGGGCGAAAAGCCCGTCGGCAGCGCGGTGGAGGGCAGGCCGGGCAGGGTGGCGATGCCGGGCCAGGCAAGCTGATCGGGGTAGACGTGGTCCTTGCCGTCGATCCTGATGCGGCGCTTCTCCTGCTCGTCGGAATGATCGTGCGGGTAGGCCGGCGTCGGCATGATCGGGCAGATCACGGCGTCGTAACTCCTAAATAGTTCACGCCACTTCGCCCGCAGATGCGCGCGCGCGACGTCGTCCATCAACCAGGCGCGATGGCTGAGCGAAATGCCGCGCAGCCGCTCGGCGGAGAGGTTGGTCTCGCTCGCCGGCAGCGCCGCGGCGGCGGCCTGCGCGCCTTCATAGACGTCCGGCGGGAACGAGGCCGCGAGGAACGACATCAGCATCCGCATGTAGAGGCGGGATGTCTCGGCAAAGTTCGGCAATAGCGCGCTGTTGCGATCGACCCTGACGCCGGCCTTTTCGAGGCCGGCGGCGAGCTTGTGGATCGTTCCGCGCACCACCTCGTCGGTCGGCATGACAGGATCGGTATCGATCACCAGCACGCGAAATCCCTTCAGCGCGTCGTGGCGCGGCGGCGGCAAATCAAGCCTGTAGGCATTGCCTGCGTCGAGCGGATCGGGACCGGCGATCACGTCCAGCAGCAGCGCGAGGTCGGCGGCGCTGCGGGCCATCGGCCCGATCACGGCGAGGTCGCGATCGATCGGCAGCGGCTGGAATGGCGGCGGGACATGGCCGCGCGGCGGCACCAGCCCATAGGTCGGCTTGTGCGCATAGACGCCGCAGTGAAAGGCGGGCACGCGCAGGGAACCGCCGATGTCGGAGCCAAGCGACAGCGGCCCATAGCCGGCGGCGAGCGCGGCCGAGGAGCCGCCGGACGAGCCGCCCGGCGTGCGGCCGAGATCGAAGGGATTGCTGGTGGTGCCGTAGATATCGTTGTAGCTCTGCCAGTCGCCGAGCCCGAGCGGCACGTTGGTCTTGCCGAGGATGAC
>NZ_DAINNI010000247.1:0-1665 GCF_036735945.1 Bradyrhizobium sp.
TCGGCACGCATGGCGACCGCGGCGCGCATCGCGCCGACGTCATCCTGCCGGGCGCGGCCTACACCGAAAAGTCCGGCCTCTACGTCAACACCGAGGGCAGGGTGCAGATCGCCAACCGCGCGGCGTTCCCGCCCGGCGAGGCGCGCGAGGACTGGGCGATCGCCCGCGCCCTGTCCGACGTGCTCGGCAAGAAGCTTCCCTACGATTCCCTCGGGGCGTTGCGCCAGGCGCTGTTCAAGGCCGTGCCGCATCTGATGCGGATCGACCAGATCGAGCCCGGCAAGGCGGAGCAGGTCCAGGCGCTGGCGGGGAAGGGCGGCAGCCCCGACAAGAGCCCGCTGAAATCGTCCGTCGAGGATTTTTACCTGACCAACCCGATCGCACGGGCCTCGGCGGTGATGGCGGAATGTTCCCGGCTGGCGGCCGGGCGAATGCTGACGGCAGCGGAGTGAGCGTGATCTGATGGCTGATTTCTTCGCAAGCTCGTTCTGGACCGGCTTTCTCTGGCCGCTGATCGTCATGGTCGCGCAGAGCGTGCTTCTGCTCGTCGTGCTCCTGATCGCGATCGCCTACATCCTGCTCGCCGACCGCAAGATCTGGGCGGCGGTGCAGATCCGGCGCGGCCCCAACGTGGTCGGCCCATGGGGCCTTCTGCAATCCTTCGCCGACCTCCTGAAGTTCGTGCTGAAGGAGCCGGTGATTCCGTCCGGTTCGAACAAGGGCGTATTCCTGCTGGCGCCGCTGGTGTCCTGTGTGCTGGCGCTGGCCGCCTGGGCCGTGATTCCGATGGATCTCGGCTGGGTGATCTCGGACATCAATGTCGGCATCCTCTACATCTTCGCGATCTCGTCGCTGTCGATCTACGGCATCATCATGGCCGGCTGGTCGTCGAACTCGAAATACCCGTTCCTGGCCGCGCTGCGCTCGGCGGCGCAGATGGTGTCCTACGAAGTTTCGATCGGCTTCGTCATCATCACGGTCTTGCTGTGCGTCGGATCGCTCAACCTCTCGGCCGTGGTCGAAGCGCAGAACACGCGGGGGCTGGCCAGCCTGATCGGCCTGCCGCAGCTCACCATCCTTAACTGGTATGTCTGGCCGCTGTTCCCGATGTTCGTGGTGTTCTACGTCTCGGCACTGGCCGAGACCAACCGGCCGCCGTTCGATCTGGTGGAAGCGGAATCCGAACTGGTCGCGGGCTTCATGACCGAATACGGCTCGACGCCTTATTTGCTGTTCATGCTCGGCGAGTATGTCGCGATCACCACGATGTGTGCGATGGCGGCGATCCTGTTCCTCGGCGGCTGGCTGCCGCCGGTGGCGTTGCCGCCGTTCACCTGGATCCCGGGCGTGGTCTGGTTCGTGCTCAAGGTGTTCTTCATGTTCTTCCTGTTCGCGATGGCGAAGGCGATCGTGCCGCGCTACCGCTACGATCAACTGATGCGGCTCGGCTGGAAGGTGTTCCTGCCGCTGTCGCTGGCAATGGTGGTGATTGTGGCCGCCGTGCTGCAATTCGCCGGCATCGCGCCGAAGTGAGGCCGTCATGAGTGTCAACGTCAACGCAACTGCCCGCTCGCTTCTGCTGTCCGAATTCGTATCGGCGTTCTTTCTCACCATGCGCTATTTCTTCAAGCCGAAGCCGACGCTGAACTATCCCTTCGAGAAGGG
>NZ_DAINNI010000248.1:0-1565 GCF_036735945.1 Bradyrhizobium sp.
GTGATGGAGCGCGGCGCGCTGGTCGACAAGATGTTCTATTCGATCCAGCTCGCGTTCCGCCGCCTGCCCGCCTCGCTCGCGGTTGCGACCCTGATCGTCTGCACCTTCTGGGGTATCGCCTCGGGGCTGGTCGGCGCCGTCGTGGTGCTGATGGGCGTGATCGCCTTCAACCCGATGCTGCGTGCCGGCTATGACGTCAAGCTCGCTTCCGGCGTCATCACCGCCGGCGGCACGCTCGGCATCCTGATCCCGCCTTCGGTGATGATCATCGTCTATGCCGCGGTTGCGGGCCAGTCGGTGGTGAAGCTCTATGCGGCGGCGATGTTTCCCGGCTTCTTCCTGGCCTTCCTCTACCTCGTCTATGTCATCGGCTGGGCGATGCTCAACCCGAAGGTCGCCCCGCCCCTGTCGGAGGAACAGACCCGCGTCCCCGTGCCGGAATGGATCACGAAGTTCTCGTCCCTCTATTCGCCGAACATGTTCGTCGGCCTGACCAAGGCGCTGTTCGCGCCGTCAGGTGCGAAGGCGCTTGCGATCGGCGGCAAGCCGATGGGCTACGGCGCGATCGTGCAGAACTTCCTCATATCGCTGGTGCCGCTCCTGCTGCCCGTGATCACGCTCGCCACGGTGTGGTGGTATGTCGTCATCCATCAGCAGGCCGGCGCCGCGGGCGAGGCCGTCGAAGGCCTGCAACAGCTCGGCAGCGCGGTCGAGGCAAAGGAGCTGTCTCCCTCCGAACAGGGACCAGCCACCCAGTTCTATATCTGGTTCGCGATCTCGGCCGTTGTGCTGGCGGCGTGGACGGCGCGCTCCTACTTGCGCATGAACGGCGAGCGCTTCGAGGTGCTCCGGCTCCTGACGTCGTCGGTGATGCCGCTCGGCATCCTCACCGTTGTCGTGCTGGCGGTGATCCTGTTCGGCATCACGACCGCGACCGAATCCGCCGGCGTCGGCGCGGCCGGCGCCTTCATCCTCGCCTTCCACGCCCGCACGCTCGACTGGAAGCGCACCAAGGAAGCGGTATTCCTGACCGCCAAGACCACCGCGATGGTGTGCTGGCTGTTCGTCGGAAGCGCGCTGTTCTCGGCGGTGTTCGCCATTCTCGGCGGCCAGGCGCTGCTGGAAAGCTGGGTGCTCTCGCTCAACATGTCGCCCGTGCAGTTCATGATCCTGTCGCAGGCGATCATCTTCATTCTCGGCTGGCCGCTGGAATGGACCGAGATCATCATCATCTTCGTGCCGATCTTCCTGCCGATGCTGAAGCATTTCGGCATCGACCCGGTGCTGTGGGGCGTGCTGGTGTTCGTGAACCTGCAGGCGGCGTTCCTGTCGCCGCCGGTCGCGATGTCAGCGTTCTACCTCAAGGGCGTCGCGCCGAAGCATGTCACGCTGAACCAGATCTTTGCGGGCATGATGCCCTACATGCTGATCGTGATCCTGTGCATGGTGATCATGTATCTGTGGCCCGGCATGACGCTGTGGCTGCCGAACTATCTCTACGGCGGCGCCGGCTAGTACCCGGAATCATAGCTGAGTGATACGTCGACTTTTGAAGGGACGCTGGC